>JANXRV010000094.1:0-87159 GCA_025356665.1 Pseudomonadota bacterium | reverse complement strand
CAGGCCGAACAAGGCGTCGATTATTTCACGGTTCACGCCGGTGTGCTGCTGCGCTACATCCCGCTGACCGCGCGCCGCGTCTGCGGGATCGTTTCGCGCGGCGGCTCGATCATGGCCAAGTGGTGTCTCTCGCATCACAAGGAGAGCTTTCTTTACACGCACTTTGAGGATATCTGTGAAATCATGAAGGCCTACGACGTGGCCTTCTCGCTTGGCGACGGCCTGCGCCCGGGCTCGATCTACGACGCCAACGACGAGGCGCAACTGGGTGAACTGCGCACCTTGGGTGAGCTGACGCAAATCGCCTGGAAGCATGACGTGCAGGTGATGATCGAAGGCCCTGGTCATGTGCCCATGCACATGATCAAGGAGAACATGGACCTGCAACTGGAGCAGTGCCACGAGGCGCCGTTCTATACGCTGGGGCCGCTCACCACCGATATCGCCCCAGGCTACGACCACATCACCTCGGGCATAGGCGCGGCGATGATTGGCTGGTATGGCACGGCCATGCTGTGTTACGTCACGCCCAAGGAGCACCTCGGGCTGCCGAACAAGGCCGACGTCAAGGAAGGCATCATCACCTACAAACTGGCCGCGCATGCGGCGGATCTCGCCAAGGGCCATCCCGGCGCGCAGATCCGTGACAACGCCTTGTCGAAAGCGCGCTTCGAATTTCGCTGGGAAGACCAGTTCAACATCGGTCTTGACCCGGACAAGGCGCGCGATTTCCATGACGAAACCCTGCCCAAGGACAGCGCCAAGGTGGCGCACTTTTGCTCCATGTGTGGCCCGCATTTCTGCTCGATGAAAATCACCCAGGACGTGCGCGACTATGCGGCGAAGCAGGGGGTGGGCGAGGAGGCGGCCCTGAAAAAGGGCATGGAAGAAAAAGCCATCGAGTTCGTCAAGAAGGGTGCGCAGATTTACAGCAAGGCCTGATCATGGCGAACAAGCACGAAGCGGCCATGCAATGGCCGGAGGGCGCGCGCATTGCCGTGATGGTGACGGTGATGTTCGAGGCTTGGCCTGAGGGCAAAGGCCCGCCTTACGGGCCGATGGCGAGCGGCCTGCGCGAGGGAACGCTCGACCTGCAGTCCATCGCTTGGGCGCATTACGGCGGGCGCACCGGCATTTGGCGGCTGCTGCGCTTATTGGAGAGCTTTGGCGTCAGCGCCACGGTGGCTGCCAATGCGATGGCCATCGAACGCTTCCCCGAAGCGGGCAAGGCGATCGCGCAGGGCGGGCACGAGATCGCCGGGCATTCTTATACGCAGAACATGTTCATGCCCTACTGCTCCGAGCAAGAGGAGCGGGACTTGATCAAGCGCTGCTGCGACAGCATCGAGTCCATTTCAGGCCAGCGCCCGGTCGGTTGGGCGAGTCCGCGCATGACGCCCAGCCCGCACACGGCAAGGATTTTGGCCGAACAGGGATTTTTATGGCACGGTGATTACCACGACACCGACCTGCCTTATGTCGTTAAAACATCGGCAGGAAGCCTGGTGGCGCTGCCGCACAGCGATTTCACCGACAACCGCGTGCTGCGCGGCAGTCCGCGCGATTTCCACGACGTGTACAAAGACACCTTTGATTTTCTCTATCAGAACGAACCGGGCGGCCTGCTCAATCTAACGCTGCATGCACATTTTGGCGCCCGGCCGCCTATCGCGGCGATGCTGCACAAGCTGCTCACCTACATGCGCGGCTTTCCCGGTGTGTGGTTTGCACGCCACGATGCGCTCTCACGTCGGGTGCTGGCACAACACGCTTGAGCATCGGTCATCGGCAAGTGCCAAGCGCCATGCGCACGCTGGCATGGCGCCGCTGCCAAACCGCCGCTGCCAAATACGGGCATGTCGGTCATGCGCGTAAATCGCGCAAATAATAAAAGGATAATTTAATGCAGCGTCTGTTGTTCTTAGTCATGCTGGCCCTGCCGGCCATGGTGTTGGCTCAAACCTATCCGAGTAAGCCGGTGAAGCTGGTGGTGGCGTACGCCGCTGGCGGGGGGGTGGATACCGTCGCGCGGGCGCTGGCGCAGGAGTTGTCCGGCGGCCTGGGACAGCCGGTCGTGGTGGAAAACCGCCCGGGCGCCAACAGTCTCATCGGCACCGACCATGTGGCCAAATCACCCGCCGACGGCTACACGCTGCTGATCACGCTCGTTTCGCATTACGCGCTGCCGTTTCTGGCCAAAAACGTGCCCTACGACACGGTCAGGGACTTCACCCCGATCACCATCGTCGCCAAGGCGCCGCAAGCCGTCGTGGTGAACGCCGCGGTGCCGGTCAGAACATCGAAGGAACTGGTCGAGTATGTGAGGGCGAACAAGGGCAAGGTGTCTTACGGCACCTCGGGTGCCGGCACCTCCCAGCATCTTGGCGGCGAGTTGCTCAACACGAGCGCAGGGCTGGACATGGTGCATGTTCCCTACAAGGGCGGCGCGCCGGCCTTGAACGACGTCATCGGCGGCCAGATTCCGATGGCGATCCTGATTTTGTCGAATGTGCTGCCGCATGTGAAATCGGGCAAGCTGCGCGCTATCGGCGTGATCGAGGCAACGCGCGCCAAGGCCGCGCCCGATGTCCCGACCATCGCGGAGGGCGGGGTGCCCGGATTCTCGGTGCCGGACACCTGGATAGGTATCGTCGGCCCGGCCGGATTGCCGCCGGCGGTGGTCGAGCGCCTCAATGCCGAATTGCAAAAGGCGGCGAACAATGCCGCGGTGCGCACGCGGCTGGATGCCGCCGGGTTCGAGGTCAATCTGGTGGCGTCGGAGGAATTTTCCCGGCAGGGGCCGCGGACCGTCGAGACTTATCGCAAAATCATTTCCGCCGCCGGCATCAAGCCCGAGTAAGTCGGTGTCCGCGGGGTACGGCGCCCGGCGGTGGTTTGGTGCTCAGATATCGAGGTCGTACGCTAGGTCGTCCGCGGCGCATTGCAGCGCATCGTCCTCGGGCAGTTCGTCTTCCGCAACGGCGCTACTGTCGATGGCTTGGTCATAATTCTGCAGCTCAGTGCTGTAAGCCTTGCCGGTGTAGGTGTCCAGGGGGCGGCACACTCGCGGCTTGAGCTTCCACTGCGCCGCATGTTCGAGAGCGGATTTGATCGTGTCTTTGTCGAGGATCATGGCATAGCGGTTCGGATGAAAAGTGGTATTCATGCGCATCTCCTGTGGTTGACCGGCCTGCTGAGAGTGACTGTAGGCCCATGGCATCAAAAACATAAGTCGGTAGCCATCCCTAGTTCGTGTAGGCGATATTCCTATGTCGGCGCACTTGCCAGTCTCCCCCGGGAAAGCGGCTGCAAAGGCATGTCTGGCGCGGCTCTCCAGCCGATTGATGATTCTGCTTCAGGCCGGCCTGAGAGCCGGCCAGCGCTGCCATACGACGCTGTCCAGGGCCAGCTTGCCAGGCCCGTGCAGCAGGCTTACCAGCAGCAAAACGCCCCAGTACCAGTGCTGCGCCAAGGCCGGTTCGAGATCCTTGAGTACGTGCCAGTAGGAGGCCACGGCGACAAGGTTGACGATGAAAAGCGAAGCGGCTGCGAAGCGGCCGGCCAGCCCGAGCGCGAGCAATACGGGAAACACCAGTTCACCGAATGTGCCGGCGGCTGCGGCCAGTTCCGGTGGCAGCAGCGGCACGCGGTATTCGTCTTCGAACAAGGCCACCGTGGTTTCCCAATTGGCGATCTTGGTCAGCCCGGACCAGAAAAAAACCTTGGCGACATAAAGCCGGATGCCAAGGTCGAGCAGGTGGCTGCCGGCGCTTGCGCAGGCGCGGGCCGGCCCGGTGAGCGTTGCGATGGTGCTGGCGAGATTCATCTGGTTGTCCTCGATTCTGTTTGATCCGATTTGGTGCGCCGCCCCGCGGCACACCGACTGATATTTTGACATTTTGTCGTCGCGGGGCGCCGAACCTTACGGGCTATCGAATTCGATGATGACGCGGCCGGCAACCCAGCGCGAAAAGGCGTCGCCGAGCATGAATTGCGGTTCGACGGTCATCGCCGCGTCGAGGCATTCGCCGAGGTTGTGCCCTGCGTTCGCGCCGGCAAGGAAGGCGTGCTCCCCCAGCGACAGGGCCGTGACGCAGGCCTTGAGTTCCGGGCGGTGGACCAGCGCATAGGCCGGGTCCGTCACATTCATGTCGACCTCGAATGGGCCACCGTAGTCGGGCTGGTGTATCTCCCAGATGCGCGCCAGCGGCCAGATCGATTGCAGCAGTGCGCAGGCCGGATGCAGGCTCAGGTGCAACGCCGGATAGTCGTCCTCGGCGATCGCCGCGAGGCGGGCGGGCACCAGGCGGGCGTGGTCTGCCGCGTAATGCGCCCGGTGCACGCGCCACTCCATGGCGGCGACCTCAGGCAGGTAGGGTATCTCCTGCGCCGGTTCAAAGCTCGCGAGAAATCCGCCAAAGTTTTCGCCATACTCGTTAAGGTCGCCGCTCGATGAGGGCGAGTCTTTTGCGTAGGTACGCGCCAGTGCTTCGAAGAATTCGGTGCCGACGATTTGCACGATGACCGGGTAGATCGCCGTCAGCGCTTTCACGGCGTTGGCCTGCGCATTGCCGCGATAAATTGCCAGGCGCCGCGCATTGCGCGCCGGGTCGCCGCGAAACAGCGGCGCCGCGGCAGCGGGTTTGCCCGCGGGCGCCAGCGCCGCGGCAAAACCGGACTGGATCGCCGCCAGTTCAGACATGCGCCGGCTCCATCCGTCCGGCGGCCTGTGCCGCCTGCTCGATCAGCACGCTCAGCTCCGGCACATCGGTGTCCCACTCGATCAGCGTCGGGACCGGCCCGAACAGCGCAAGCGCCGCCTCGTACAATCGCCACACCGGCGCCGCGACCGGCGAGCCGTGATCGTCGATGAGGCCGTCGTCGGTAATCAGATGTCCGGCGAGATGAATCTCGCCGACGCTCTCACGCGGCAATGCGGCCATGGCCTGCAGGGCGTCGCTGCCGTGATTGACCTGGTTGACGTACAGGTTGTTGACATCGAGCAGGATGCCGCAGCCGGAGCGACGGGCCAGTTCGGCGAGAAACTCGCCCTCGGAAAAGTCACTGGCACGAAAATCGACATAGCTGGAGACGTTCTCGATGAGAATCCGCCGCCCCAGAGTCTCTTGCATGCGGTGCACGCGCGAGGCCATGTGCGCGAGCGCTTCATCCGTGTAAGGCAGTGGCAGCAGGTCGTTGAAATGCCGGCCGCGATGCGCGCCCCAGCACAGATGTTCGGAAATCACCGCCGGTTCGATGCGCGTGGCGAGGCGCTTGATCTTTCCGAGGTGCCGTTCGATGCGCGCATCGTCCTCCGGCGTGGCGGCGGATCCGAGCGCAAGGCCGACGCCGTGCAGGCTGAGTGCATAGTGTTCGCGCACATGCTCGAGTACGAACAAATCATAGCCGCCGTCGCCAAAATAATTCTCGCTATGCACCTCCAGCCACGCTGCCGGCGGCCGTGCGTCGATAAAGTCGCGGTAATGGCGGGCGCGCAGGCCGATGCCGGCGCCCTCGATGGGCTTATTCATGAGTTGGCCGGGCGCGCGGTGGGGGATGACTACCATGCCAATTGCACCGCGCACCTGAAGCCCCGTCAATCACGCCGTTTCAGGACTTCTTGTCCATTTTCTTGTTCATGGCGCTGGTGAGCTTGCCGCCCATTTTTTCGCAGGTGCCCTTGGCGGTGTATTTCCACTCGTCGGCACCCATGTCGGTCTTGGACTGGCCGGCGCAGGAGTGGGTGCCGGCGGCGTTGGCGCAATCGTTCTGGCCGGCTTTGGCGATACCAAAGCATTTTTCCTTGGCCCCGGCCTTGTCCTGGGCGGTGGCGGTGCCGGCGGCAAGCGTGCCAACAGCGATAAGTCCGGCGAGGGCGCTGCGGATAAGGGTTTGCTGGTTCATTTGATGCCTCCAATGATTGTGAATTGACGAAGTAGTTGCGGGAAAGCTGTTCCCGGCCGTTGGTCGGCGGAGGTTTGGCATTCCTTACAACTTTCCCGGTGTCGCGAAAAGGCTTTTAGTTCGGCCGCATGGACTCAACCAAGGCAAGCCGGTTTATAGTCCGATGGCACCAATGCACCTAGGGTGGCTAGAGCGGTACGCGCCAAGTGTGCCATTTTAAGTTCATCCTAATGCAGGCCGGTCAGTAAGATAGGTTCGAGCGCCCCGCTCTCGGCCAGCACCCGGCCGATGGCCGCGGCATGGACGTAACCGAGCGCGCGAAGGGCGGCGAGGCAAGCCCCGGCGTTCGCCGCCGGCACGCTGGCGAGCAGGCCGCCGGCGGTCTGCGGGTCAAAAATCAGCGCATAGCGCGGATGGCCCGACGCTTCGGCCTGGTTGCGCAGCGCGCGGCGCAAGCGCACATTGGCCGGCTGCAGCGAACTCAGGATGCCGGCAGCGCTGGTCTCTTCCGCGCCCTCGAGTAGTGGCAGGGCCGCGAGGTCGAGTTCGGCATCCACGCCAGAGGGCCGCGTCATTTCCACCAGGTGGCCGAGCAGGCCAAAGCCGGTCAGATCGGTGCAGGCGCTGGCGCCGTGCTCGCGCAGGCATTGCGCACCAAGGCGGTTGGACTGGCACATCGAGACGAGGGCGGCGTCTATCCAGCGGCCGCGCGCCTGCAGTCTGGCATGCGCGGCAAACAGCGTGCCGGTGCCTATGGGCTTGGTCAGGATCAGCACCTCGCCGGGACGCATACCGCTTTTTTTCATCACCGCGGCAATGTCCTCGTCGATGAGTCCGTTGACGGCAAATCCAAGGGCCAGCTCGCGACCCTCGCCGGTGTGGCCACCGACCAGGGCGCAATTGGCCGCATTGAGCACTTCAATCGCACCGGACATCATCTGGAACAACTCGTCCTCGACCTTGGCTTCAAGGCCGGGCGGCACAGTGACAATGGCGGTGGCCGACTGCGCCTCGGCGCCCATGGCGAAAATATCGCCCAGGGCGTGGTTGGCCGCGACCTTGCCAAACAGGTAGGGGTTGTCGACAAAGGCGCGGAAAAAATCCACCGAATGGACCATCGCCTTGCCCGGTGGCACGCGCACCACCGCGGCGTCGTCGGGTGCGTGCAGGCCGATGAGCACATCGTCGCGATCGACCGGCATAAGCGCACCGAGCGCGCGAGAGAGCACCGTGGCGCCGACTTTTGCGCCGCAGCCGCCGCAGCGCATGGCGATGGCAGAAATGGCTTGCGCCGCCTCCGCCGTGTCGAGTTTCACCGTCGGCGCCGCAGCTTGCGTGCTCTTGTCCTGCATGTCCGGGAATTCGCTGAACCTGCGCATGAAGCGGCGGTCTATCCAGTCCTTCCAGTGCCACACCCAGGCGCCCTTAAGGGCGATACCCAGTCCGCCGCGCGAAGCCACGGCATAACGGTCGCCGGTGCTGATCAGCGCCAGCCAGCGGCGTTGCGGGTGATAGGGCTTGAGCGCCCGTCCTGCCACGGCGCGGCGCAGGTTCTCCGCCAGCGGCGGGCCCTGGCGCACGGCGAATACGCCGGCTTTTTCCAGCGGGTAGTTGAGCATGGCGGCAATGTCGCCGGCGGCAAACACCTTGTTATCGGTGACGCTTTGCAGCCTATCGTTGACCTGGATGAAGCCTTCGGCGTCCAGGGCAAGCCCGGTTTGGCGCAGCCACGGCGCGCCGCCGGCGCGGGTGACCCAGACGATCTCGTCGGCGTCCAGTGTTTCGCCGTCCGCCGTCTGCACGCTGGTCGCCGACACGCGATTGACCTCGGCATTGCAATGAACGCTGACGCCGCGTTCGGCCAGCACGCGCTCGAATGTTCGGCGCACCGCGGCGTTGTGGGTCGGCAGGATGCTTGCGCTCGCGGTCAGCAGGTGAAAAACGAGTTCGTCCGGATCACGCCGTGCCGCGCGCAATTCGTTGCGCAGGCGGTATTGCATGGCCAATGTCAGCTCGACCCCGCCGGCGCCGGCGCCGACCACGGCAATACGCGTCGTCCCGGCGTGATTGCGCACGCGCTCGAGCAGCAGGCGCCAGCGCGCGTCAAAGCCGTTGATCGGTTTCACCGCCACCGCGTGTTCGGCCGCGCCGGCCACATTGTCCATTTGCGGTGTCGAACCGATGTTGATGGACAGCAGGTCGTAGGGCACCGGCGGGCGGTTGCGGCACAGCACTTTGCCCGCGGTGCGATTCAGGCCGGTCGCTTCGTCGCGGAAAAACCGCGCGCCGGCAAATCGCGCCAGTCGCGACAAGTCGATGTGCACTTCGTCGTAGCTGTAGTGTCCGGCGATATAGCCGGGCAGCATGCCCGAGTAGGGCGTGTGGGTATCGCGGCAGATTACCGTCAGGCGCACGCCCGGCTCGGGCCGCATGGCAAAGCGCCTGAGCACGCCGACATGGCTGTGACCGCCGCCAACGAGCACGATATCCCTGAGAACCGGTTGATCCGGCGATTGCATTGCCAAGCCCTTTTTCTGTACTGGACGCGCGCACGAAATGCGCGAAAGGCGAATGTTAGTGCATTGGCGCTGCGGCTATGCCGGGATTACGCCGGTGCCTTCGCTAAGTCGTCTTGGCGCGCTTTCTCGCCATTGCCGGCGACTCGGCCGCGGCGTAGGCGGCGATGCCGGCCTGGCGGTCCATCGGCACGATGGTGTCCATTTTCGTGCCGCCCGCGGGTTGCAACGCAGGCGGGAAAAACGCCAGCTTTTGCGTCGACCCGAGTTTTTCATCGCGACCGGGCGACAGGTCGCGCTCGTTCACGCCGCGCGGGGTGACGGCGACGCCATCGACGATCTCAAGGTCGAACCACCAGCGCTTCACCGGGTTGCGCACCCCGCCGCCGACGCTGTCGTCATAGTCGATAAGGGCCTTGCGCGCGGAGGGCGTGTTGATAGACAGCCACAACAGGCGCTCCGATTCGACCAGGTCTTCGCGATTGTAGGGACAGGTTTTCATGCAGCGCCCGCAGGCCGACCCCTTCATGTTGGTCAGCCGGTACTTGCCACATTTTTCCACGTCCGGCTTCCAGATCTCGTAGCCGTTGTACATCACCTTGGGGCCGAACGGGATGGCGTTGCACGGGCATTCGCGCGCGCACTTGAGACACATGTTGCAGGTGGCCTGCAGGCCGAAGTCGATCGGCTTGTCGGTTTCGAGCGCGAGGTCGGTGGTAAACACGATCGACTTGGAGCGCGGCCCGAGAAAGGGGTTGAGGACCAGCTCGCCGATGCGCGACAACTCGCCCAGGCCGGCCATCAGCACCGCCGGGATGTGTAGCACCTCGCTGTGCGCATTCGAATGCACGCGCGCCGAACAGCCCATGCGCCGCAGGTGTGCCGCCATCACGCCGGCGAGGTGGGCGCCGCGCATATAGCCGCGCATCGATTGCGCGCCAGAAATCCAGTCGTCACCCGAGGCGCCCTCCATGGTTTCAAAACCCTGGTCAAGCAGCATCACCACGGCGTAGGGATGGTAGGGCGTGATCGGCTTGCCCTCATTTTCATCGTGCGAGTAATACATCCACGGCTCGGCCTTGCAAATGCCCACCAGGTCGGCGCCAAGGTAGTAACCGAGGGCCTTGATGGCTTCGGCGTTCTTTTTCGGGTCCGACAAGTCGCCGCCCAACCCGGTTGGTGGAAGCGGCTCGCGCGAACCTTGCAGCGGCACCATGTTGCGTATCAGCGGTGTCATGGCATAGGCGAGCGGATGCTTTACAGCGAAACGCGTGCGTTCGTGTTTTGGTTTTTCGCCCAGGTCCCCGGCCAGCGCGCGGGTGAACAAATCAGCGCGCTTGGGGACGCGTTGTACCTCTTCGGGGATGATCAGCGTGGTGGGCTTGTCGACGCGTTTGATTTTTTCCATTGCGTAGCGGCCCAGGTGCAGCGGGCGCGACGCAAGTTCGGCGTCGGTCCAGCCCGGCCGCGTGCCCATGCGGCCCATGTAGGCGTCGGCGTCAGGCCAGTCAAGCGCGGCCCCGGCAGCGATGGCGGTGTCTGCGGCGAGGGCGAAATCGGTCGTTATCACACCCAGCCTGAAACCGCGGCTGACAAAAGGCGCCTTGAGCACGCCCTTGGCGGCGCGCACGATGCCGGCGCGCTGGCCCAGGCGCTCCAGCGAAACCAGCGTGTCACCCGCGACATGACCCTGCGCCTGCCAGCCGAGTGCGCGCACATAGCCTGCGAGTACCACCGCCAGTTCTGCGCAGCGTAAATCGGTGCGCCCGGCGTTGCTGCCGCAAATCCAGTCGGCGCCGGATTCACCGGCGCGCGGTTCGCGCCCGAATTCGACCAGGAACACCAGGGCATGGGTATGGGCGGGGTGTTCCGGGGCAGTCCAGTCCGTGGCGTCGATTTCACACACGCCGGCGAGCGTAGCGTCAAGAAAATACGCCGACGCCTTGAGGTTGCGGCTGCGCGCCAGCAGGTCGTCGGGGACCGGCGCGCGTGCCGCCGCCGGAACGCCACGAAGGTATTTTGCGAACAGCTCGCGGTACTCGGGCAGGGCGCCGGCGAGCGAATGCGCGCCGGCCGGGAGGGCGTCGCCGGGCATGCGCGCATCCGCGACCGGGGCGGCGGCGTCGCGCGCAATCAACTCGGTCGGCAGGATGCCCATGTCAAACGGGCGATCCTTGTTGGAGAACAGGCGGGACACGGGTCTGCTTTCAGCCAGTCATGAAAGCGCAGTCTATGCCTTGGGCGGCCTAGGCGGGTTCGCGATGGTGTTTTGCCGCATCCCAGCCGTGGGCGGCGAGAAATTTTTCGCCGACCGCCACCGGTTCGGCCTCAAGCGGCGTTGCGAAGGTGTCGTTCCAGCGGTTGAGAAAACCGAACATTGATATGACGCCGACGATTTCGACGATCTGGTTTTCCGACCAGTGTTGGCGCAGTTGCGCAAACATTTCGTCGGTGACGTCATTGGGCACGGCGCCGGCGGCGAGGGCAAAATCCAGCGCCACCCGTTCGGCTGCGGAATAAAGCGGGCTGGAATTGTATTCCCAGATGGCGGCGACTTTTGCCTCATCGACGCCCTTGTGCAGTGCGCCCCCCGCGGTGTGCGCCATGCAGTACTGGCAGCCGGCGGCGCGGCTGGCCATGTGGGCGATCAGCCGCTTGAAGCCGACTTCGACTTCACTCTCCGGGTCCCAGACCGCGGCATACATCTGCGCGAACGCTTTTACCAGTTTGGGCTTTCGCTGCATGATCAACACGCTGTTCGGGACGAAGCCGAGGTTCTTGCGCGAGGTCTCGAATTGCTCCTTGAGTTCCGGCGTGTGCGATTCGGGCAGCGGCTGCATCCGCGGGGTGGGTAACTGGCGTTTGTTCATGATGGGCTCTCTTGGAAAGGGTTTGGATCAGGCTTCGCCGCGCGCCGGATAGTTCTTGCTCACGACAAAATCGATGGCCTGGAGAATTTCGCCAAAATGCGGTCGCGCGAAGGGCATGGTCGACACCGACGACCAGTACAGCGTGCCGTCGGGTTTTACGAGGAACAGTCCGGGCTCCGCAAACAGCGCCGGCTCCTCAATGCCGGCCGAGGTCAGCCCGCGGCTCGTTGAAATGAATAAACCCCACTGCCGCGCCGTCTCGATGGAAATGCCGTAGCCGATATCAAGCTTCGGCAACCCCCATTGCGTCTTGGCCTGCTCGGCGCGATCGGCCGGGTCGGTGCTGGTGACGATGGTGGTGACACCGCGTTTGGCGAACTCGTCGATCATGCCGTTCAGTTCGCTGGTGTACTTGCGGCATACCGGGCAATGCAGGCCGCGATAGACGACGACCATGGTGAAATTCTGCGGTTTTTGCGCCGCCAGCGACCAGTGGCCGCCGCCGACCAGGTCGCATTCAAGGGCGGGAACGGGTGTGCGGGGTTTAACGCTCATGTTTGATCCTTTCGTTATGCAGTGGATGGTTCTGTTGTTCCGGGCTGGTGTCTTAAAGACCTCGTTTTGAGCTTGATTTACAGGCTGATTGGTTTGGAATGCAGCCGAGCATCGTTCTGGCAATGTCGTTGAGGGCGTCGCGATCGGGATTGGCTTTGCCCACCAGGCGCAGGCCTTGTATTCCCGCGGTTAAAAATCGCGCCAGCGCGGCGACTTCGGCTGACGCGGCGATTTCCCCGCGCTCGCGGGCACGGATAAGGCCGTCACGAAACGCCGCCTCAATGCGCGCCAGGCTGCGTTTTACCCGTGCCGCGGCGGTACGGTCGTGACGCGACAGTTCGGCGGTGCAGTTGCCGATAAAGCAGCCGCGTCGTCCGGGGCCGGCGACAATGTCATTGATCATTTCGGCAAGAAAATTTGCCGTGGCCGCATGAAACGGCAGCGGGCGCGCCAGCGCGGCGGCGATGCGTTTCGCCGACGCGTCCTCATAGCGGTCAAGGCTGCTCAGGTAGAGCGACTGCTTGCTGCCAAAGGCCGCATACAGGCTGGAGCGCCCCAGTCCGGTTGCATTGCATAAATCATCCAGCGACGTGGCTTCATAGCCTTTCAGCCAGAACACCTGCATGGCGTGTTCCAGCGCAAGGTCGGTATCAAATTCTCGTGGGCGGGCCATAGATTAACGATTGAAGCGACGGGCAGGCGTTCGGGAAAGTTATTCTGTACTATATAGTCCACAATAGCGGAATGCAATGAATCTGTGCAAAAATCGCTGCAGCAGAGAATTTCTGCGATTAGTCGTAAGTATTTGCGCGTTCGCCCGACCAAGTCAGATAGATCCGCGTATGTCCAAAATTTGACCACCGTTTTGGGAACCCGTCCGCATGCATGCCACATTGCCGCTTCTCGTTGCCTCCGATTTTCCCGCGATCGCCCGCCGACGCCTGGAAACGCTGCAGGTCAACCTCGGCTACAAGTGCAACCAGAGCTGCGTGCATTGCCATGTCAACGCCGGGCCGACCCGCACCGAAATGATGGACAAGGCCACCGTCGACACGGTGCTGGAGTTTGTTGCGGCCTCTGGCGTGAAGCAGCTTGACCTTACCGGCGGCGCCCCCGAACTGAACGTGCATTTTCGCCACCTGGTATCGTCCGCGCGCCGGCTCGACGTGGACGTTATCGATCGCTGCAATCTCACCATCCTGGAGGAACCCGGGCATGAGGACTTGGCCGAGTTCCTTGCCGCCGAAGGCGTCCAGATCGTCGCCTCACTGCCCTGCTATACCGAGGAACTGGTCGACCGCCAGCGCGGCAAGGGCGTGTACGAAACCAGTATCCGCGCCATTCGGCGGCTCAATGCACTCGGCTACGGCATGGCGGAATCGGGTCTCACGCTGGACCTCGTCTACAACCCGCAAGGTGCATCATTGCCGCCGCCACAGCAGGCGCTCGAGGCCGAATACAAGCGCGTATTGGGCGACACTTTTGGCATCAGCTTCAACCGCCTCTTCACCCTCGCCAACATGCCGATACAGCGTTTTGGCTCGACGCTGGTATCGAAAGGGCAGTTCAATGCTTATATGCACCTGCTGCGCGACAGCTACCGGGAAGAAAATCTCGACGGTGTGATGTGCCGTTCGCTGCTCTCGGTGGATTGGCGCGGGTTCGTGTTCGACTGCGACTTCAACCAGATGCTCGATCTGCCCGTCAGGCTGGAGGGCAAACCGCGGATCCACCTGTCGGATTTGGTGGGTCGCAACCTGGACGGCCACGCCATCATCGTCAAGGACCATTGCTACGGTTGCACCGCCGGCCAGGGGTCGAGTTGCGGCGGATCGCTGGCCTAGCCGGGGCCGGTGCGCCAAGATACGTGCCTCCGTCCGTTGCCGTTCGTCATTGTTGAGATGCTTTCCATGCAAAACTCTGTTCGCTTGTTTGCTGCATTTGGACTTTTTACCCTTGCGCTCGCGGGAAGTCTGCCGGTATCGGCCGCTCCGGATGTTTTGCATTTTGGGGTCGGCCTGTTCCAGCCTGACAGGGAGAGAAATGACGCCACCTACCGGCCGCTGGCCGATTATCTTGCCAAAAAGCTGGGCAAGAAGGTCGTATTGCGCAC
Source organism: Pseudomonadota bacterium (assembly GCA_025356665.1). Classification (GTDB taxonomy): domain Bacteria; phylum Pseudomonadota; class Gammaproteobacteria; order Burkholderiales; family SG8-39; genus CAITSH01. Next base: position 73,201 of record JANXRV010000094.1, on the reverse strand, counting down.
CGTCGACACCTGGGAGGGGCTGGCAAAATCGCTGGCAAGCGGCGAAACCGATATCGGACTTCTCGGGCCCTGGGGCTACGTCATTGCCAATCATCAGGCCGGCGCGCAGGCGGTGGCCACCATCCTGTATGAGGGCAAGCCCGAATATTTTGCGATCATGGTGACCGGACCGGGGAGCGGGATCAATCGCATCGAGGACCTGAAGGGTAAAAGCTTCGCATTCGGCGACAAGGGATCGACCTCGGGCTATCTCGTTCCTTTTTACCAGTTTCAGAAAATGGGTATCGATCCTGAGCGGTTTTTCAGCAAGGTCATCTACACCAAACACCAGGCCATAGAAACCCAGGTCACCCGCGGCGAGCTGGATGCGGGCGCCGATTACAACCGCAACCGCGATTCCATGATCGCCGAAGGGCTGATCAAGGAAAAGGACAGCAGGATTTTCTGGACCTCTCCCGCACTGCCCAACGACGCGGTCGCCGTCAGTGCCGGATTGCACAAGGACACGGTGTTCGTCACGCGCCTGCAAAAAGCGCTTGAAGATGTCGCGATCGAACTCAAGTCCAATCCTGCGCTGTTGCCCGCCCGCTATACGGGCTTCGTCAAAAAGGATAACGCATACTATGCGCCGATCCGAGACGCCGGCCTTGCGACGGGGAAGCTGGCGCCGGTAACAGCCAGGTAACGCATGCCACATGCAACCCATCCCGATCGAACACGGTACTACCTGATCGCATGCACGCTGATGCTAATGATTGTGGCGACCAGCTTTATTGCGGCGGGAGACTTTTCATTTGGACGGCGGCCGTGGGAGAACCTTGAGAAAACAGCAGCGGAATTGGCGCGCCCGAGCTTTGTGGATATCTGGTTCGGCAATCCCCGGCTCGAATATGTCGCCGATGACGGAAGGGTGTTGCGCGTTGAAAACCGGCGAGAAGCGGAGAAAAAATTCATCGGGGCGTTGATTGTCGCGACATGGGACACGTTCAAGATTGCGACACTAGGGTCATTCCTGGCTGCCATTGTCGCATTTCCGTTTGGCTTGGCCGCCGCCAAGAGCATGAACATGCCGGTCTGGCTGGCCCGGTCGGCGCGTTCGGTCCTGAACGCGGCGAGATCGATTCATACGCTGGTATTCGGCCTTATCCTGGTTGGCATTATCGGACTGGGTCCAATGGCGGGTGTGTTGGCGATTGCAGCACACTCCTTCGGCAGCTACGGCAAGCTCTACGCCGAGGCCATTGAGGCGGTCGACCACCGCCTAATCGAATCCGGCGTGGCGTTGGGCATGTCGCCGCTACAGACACTGGTATTTGGCCTGGGCAGAACCATGTTGCCGCGCTGGCTTTCGGTGCATTTGTACCTATGGGAGTTCAATATGCGTGACTCCACCGTACTCGGGTTGATAGGCGCGGGTGGACTAGGACTGCTGGTGTCTGAGGCGGTGTCGCTATTCCAGTGGGGCCGGCTGGCAACGCTGCTGATCGCGATAGTGGCCATGGTCGCATTGTTCGACATGGCAAGCCGGAAAATACGACACGATATTCTGTGAGCGCGAAATGTCCCTAAACCCGACTGGAAGGCAATAGCCGATGGATGCGGATGGTGGTCTCATGCAGGGCGGTCCCGGGCGCAACTGCCCGCTTCACTACGCCTATGGGGCGGCGAGCCTTCGCCGCACACCCGATGTGTGCGCCAAGACCGTCTACGTCATCGGCGGGTTGTACGGCAACCCCATTGCGTTGCGGCGTGTTCTCGAAATTGCAGCATCGGAGCCGGGAGAGGTGCGGTTGATATTTAATGGCGACTTCAACTGGTTTGACATCGACGCCGGGGACTTTGAGGCCATCAATACCGAGGTGCTGCGCCACGCCGCGTTGCGCGGCAATGTGGAGACCGAATTGTTCGCGGCGGCGGAGGATGCCGGCTGTGGCTGCGGCTATCCGGAATGGGTGGATCAGGCGGATGTGGATCGATCCAATCACATCATGAGCCGACTGCGTGCCACGGCGCAAGGTGCTCCCCTCTTGACGAAGCGACTTGCGGCATTGCCGATGACCATGGTGGCAGAGGTGGGCGGCGTGCGGATTGGCGTCGTGCACGGTGATGCTGACTCGCTTGCCGGATGGGGTTTTTCGCAAGAGACACTGCCGGAACGTGAAGAAAGCATAAAACAGGCATTCGTTCGAAGCGGGGTCGATATTTTCGCGTCCAGCCACACCTGCCTGCCGGTGGCGAGAGTATTCGGCTTGCACGAGGGCGCAGGGCTTTTATTCAACAACGGCGCCGCGGGCATGCCGAATTTCGCCGGAACGCACTTTGGGCTCGCGACGCGCATTTCGACGCGCCCCGCGCCCAAAGCGCTTTATGGCACCGTTCTTCGCGGCGTACACGTGGATGCGATCGCCATCGACTACGATCATCGGGCTTGGTTGTCCCACTTCGATCGTTTTTGGCCGGCCGGATCGGCCGCGGCCCTGTCCTACCGGGAGCGGATTGAAAACGGTCCCGATTACCGGATGGAGCAGGCGCAGCGACTGCGCGATTACATTCCAAGCGGCCCCGCGGTATTGCAATCGCCGACCGATTTGCTTCACTGCATCTGTGAGGAAGGGATCGCGGCATCATGAAAAAAATCGTTCTGATCGCGCTGATTGCCTGCGTCGTTGGTGCCTACTTCGCATTCGATCTCGGGCGCTATTTGAACCTGGACTATCTCAAATCGCAGCAGGCGGCGATTGCGGCGTATCGGGCGTCTTCGTCGGTATCCACGGGGCTGCTTTACTTTGTCATCTATGTCGTCACTGTGGCGCTGTCGCTACCGGGAGCGGCGATCCTGACCCTGGCCGGAGGCGCGATATTCGGCCTGGGCTGGGGAACGCTGCTGGTGTCTTTTGCCTCGTCCATCGGCGCGACACTGGCCTTTCTTGCCAGCCGTTTGCTGTTTCGCGACCTGATCCAGAAAAAATTCGGCGACAAGATAGCCGCGATCAACAAGGGTGTCGAGCGCGAGGGCGGATTTTATCTGTTCACGCTGCGGCTGGTGCCGGCGTTCCCGTTTTTTGTCATCAACCTGGTGATGGGCCTCACGCCGATACGAACCTGGACGTTTTACTGGGTCAGCCAGCTTGGCATGCTGGCCGGTACGCTGGTCTTTGTGAACGCCGGCACGCAGCTGGCGCAAATCGATTCACCGCGCGGCATTCTCTCGCCGCTGCTGCTTGGCTCCTTCGTGTTGCTCGGGCTGTTTCCGCTGATCGCCAAGAAAATCGTCGACGTGGTCAAGGTGCGGCGGGTCTACGTGCGCTGGGCGCACTTGAAGCCCAAGACTTTTGACCGCAACCTGGTGGTGATAGGCGCCGGCTCGGCCGGGCTGGTGACCTCCTACATCGCCGCCGTGGTCAAGGCCAAAGTGACGCTGGTGGAAAAACACAAGATGGGCGGCGACTGCCTCAACACCGGCTGTGTGCCGTCCAAGGCGCTGATCAAGACCGCCCGCGTGCTGTCGCAAATCGGCAGGGCGAAGGAATACGGTATCGCCCAGGCCGGTGCGACCTTCGATTTCGCCGATGTCATGGAACGCGTGCAGCGCGTGGTGCGCACGGTCGAGCCGCACGATTCGGTGGCGCGCTACACCGAACTGGGGGTGGAGTGCGTCGCCGGCGAGGCGCGCATGCTCACGCCCTGGGAGGTCGAGATCAAACAGGCCGATGGCGTCACGCGGCGCCTGACCAGCCGCGCCATCGTTATTGCCACCGGCGCGCGCCCCTTTGTGCCGTCCATTCCTGGAATAGAAGAAGTCGGTTGCCTGACCTCTGACACGGTCTGGGACCTGCGTGAGTTGCCGGCGCGCCTGCTGGTGCTGGGCGGCGGGCCGATTGGCTGTGAGCTGACGCAATGCTTTGCCCGGCTGGGCAGCAAGGTCACGCAGGTGGAAATGCTGCCGCGCCTGATGATGCGCGAAGACGCGGAATTCTCCGCCATGGTGATGCAGAAATTCCGCGACGAGGGCGTCGAGGTGCTGGTCGGGCACAAGGCGGTGCGCTTTGCCGTCGAGGCCGGTGAAAAAGTCCTCTATGCCGAAAGCGACGGCGGCGAAGTGCGCATTGCCTTCGACGCGCTGTTGTGCGCGGTCGGCCGCGTCGCCAACACCGCGGGCTATGGACTTGAGGACCTCGGCATTCCGGTGACCAAGGCGCGCACCGTCGAAGTGAACGAATACATGCAGACCATCTACCCCAACATCCTTGCCTGCGGCGATGTCGCCGGCCCCTACCAGTTCACCCACACCGCGGCGCACACCGCCTGGTATGCCGCGGTCAACGGGCTGTTCGGGTCGTTCAAGAAATTTCGCGCCGATTTTTCCGTCATTCCCTGGGCGACTTTCACCGACCCCGAGGTGGCGCGGGTCGGCCTGAATGAAACCGAGGCGAAGGAAAAAGGCATTGCCTGCGAGGTGACCACTTACGGCATCGACGACCTCGATCGCGCCATCGCCGACGAAGAGGCGCACGGGCTGGTCAAGGTGCTGACCGTGCCGGGCAAGGACCGCATCCTCGGCGTCACCATCGCCGGCGAGCATGCCGGCGACCTCATCGCGGAGTATGTGCTGGCGATGCGCCACGGCCTCGGCTTGAACAAGATCCTCGGCACCATCCACATCTACCCGACCATGGCCGAAGCGAACAAATACGCGGCGGGCAACTGGAAACGCGCTCACGCGCCGCAAAAACTGCTCGCCTGGGTCGGCCGTTTTAATGCCTGGATGCGCGGGTAGGTCGTGAAAAGCATCGCCGGCCGGTTGCTTGCGACTTTGTTTTGCCTGCTCGTCTGGTCGCAGGCGAAGGCGCAGTTCGACCATGCCCATGCCGCCTGGAACGCCCTGCTGAAAAAGCACATCGTGCTGCTGGACGGCGGCAAGGCCTCGCAGGTGCGCTATGCCGGGTTTGCCGCCGACCGGGTCGCGCTCAAAACTTATCTTGCCGCGCTCTCGGCGGTCGACGAGACCGAGTACGGCCTCTGGAGCCGCGCGCAGCAGATGGCCTTTCTCATCAATGCCTACAACGCGTTTACCGTCGAAAAAGTGCTTGGCCGTTATCCCGATCTCAAGTCCATACGCGATTTTGGCACGGTGTTCGGCAATCCCTGGAAGGACAAATTCTTCCGCCTGCTCGGCGCCGAAGCCTCGCTCGACGGCCTCGAGCACGGCAGGTTGCGCGCGAAAGGCGTGTTCGACGAACCGCGCGTGCATTTTGCCGTCAATTGCGCGTCGATCGGCTGCCCGATGCTGCGCGAGGAGGCGTACGTGGCGTCGCGCCTTGAGGCGCAAATCGAGGAGCAGGCGCGGCGTTTTCTTTCCGACCGCACGCGCAACCGCTTTGATGCCGCCGCCGACAAGCTCGTGGTATCGAAAATTTTTGACTGGTACAAAGAGGACTGGACAAGCGGCTTCAAGGGCATCAACTCACGCGAACAGTATTTTGGGCGCTACGCCGGCCTGCTCACCGACGACCCGCTGCAGCAAGGGCGCATCAGCGCGCAGCAGGCCATGCTGGCGTTTGCCGAATATGACTGGTCGCTCAACGATGCCGGGAAATAGCCGCGCGGCCCCGATTTCCATCATCGTCCCGGTCCTTGACGAGGCGGCCATGGTGCCCGGCATGCTGGCGGCCTTGCGCGACTTTCGCGCGCGCGGCTGCGAAGTGCTGGTCGTAGATGGCGGCAGCCGCGATGCCACGGCTGAACTTACCCGCGGATCGGCAGACCGGGTGCTGGTCGCTACGCGCGGCCGCGCCAGCCAGATGAACGCCGGTACGGCGGCGGCCCAGGGCGACATATTGTTGTTTCTTCACGCCGACACGCGCCTGCCCGAAAAGGCGGACGCGCTGATCCGCGCAGGGCTCGCGGCAAGCGGCCGTGCCTGGGGCCGCTTTGATGTGCGCATTGAGGGGCGGCATCCCCTGCTCAGGGTGGTTGCCGGCATGATGAACCTGCGCTCGCGCTGGAGCGGCATTGCCACCGGCGACCAGGCCTTGTTCATGACGCGTGCGGCGTTTGATGCGGTCGGCGGCTTTCCGCCGATTGAGCTGATGGAGGACATTGCCGTCAGCGGCAGGCTAAATCGGATTTCGCCGCCGCTTTGCCTTTACGACAGGGTCACCACTTCCGGGCGTCGCTGGGAGAAAAACGGCGTGCTGCGCACCGTAGTGTTGATGTGGTGGTTGCGCCTGCAATACTTTTTCGGCGTGTCGCCCGGACGCCTGGCGCGCGCTTACCGCAGTGGCAAAATCGCATCCCGTATCCTGGTGTTCGCCCGGGCACCGGTGGCGGGCGAGGTCAAGACGCGCCTGATCCCCGCATTGGGCGCAGAGGGTGCGATGCGTCTTTACGGCGCCATGGCGCGGCAGTGCATTGCGACCGCCGTGCAAGCCCTGTCGGGTGCGGTGCAGTTGTGGTGTGCCCCCGGGGTGACGCATGCGTTTTTTGCCCAGGCGCAGGCCGAATGGGGCGTGAGCCTGCATGCGCAAGCGGACGGCGATATAGGTTTGCGCATGAGTGCCGCCCTGCGCGCCGCGCTGGGGGAGGCCGATGCCGTGCTGCTCATCGGTTCGGATGTGCCGTCAATCACGGTGGACGACATTACTGCCGCGCTGGCGGCGCTGGCGGCTGGGCGCGATGCGGTGTTTGTGCCGACGCTAGACGGCGGCTATGCCCTGATCGGCCTGCGCCGGCATGATCCGCGCCTGTTCGAGAGCATTGCCTGGAGCACGCCGCAGGTGATGGCGCAGACGCGTGAACGGCTGTGCGAACTCGCCTGGGACTGGCTGGAGCTGCCGGTACGCTGGGACGTGGATGAAGAGGCGGACCTCGCACAATTGGCCGCGGATCCGAAGCTTGCGCATCTGCTCGAGCAGGGCGGCTGAGGCGGCAGGCTTCATCCAAAGGGGACAAGCGGCGACCAACCGGGGGTGTGGCGCCGTTCCTCCACTATAATCGGGGCACTGTTTAATGCGCCGCTCGCGCGGCGCGATTGCAAACCCGCCCGTTGGTTTCTTACTACATGGATATGCCCCTCCTGCTCAAAGCCCTCATTCTCGGCGTCGTCGAGGGGCTGACTGAATTTCTGCCGGTGTCTTCCACCGGCCACTTGATCCTTGCCGGCGACCTGCTCGACTTTAACGACGAGCGCGGCAAGTTGTTCGAAATCGTCATCCAGTGCGGCGCCATCCTCGCGGTGTGCTGGGAATACCGCGTGAAAATACTTTCCGTTCTGGGCGGCCTGGGTTCGCAGCCGGCGGCGCGGCGCTTTGTCCTCAACATCGCCATTGCCTTCATGCCGCTGGCGGTGCTGGGCCTCGCTTTTGGCAAGACCATCAAGGCCTACTTGTTCCAGCCGGTGCCGGTGGCGCTCGCCTTCATTGTCGGGGGCTTCATCATCTTGTGGGCCGAGCGGCGCGAGCACAGTATCACGGTACAAAGCGTTGATGACATCGGCTGGCGCGATGCGCTCAAACTCGGGTTCGCCCAGGCGTTGGCGCTGATACCCGGCACATCACGCTCCGGGGCCACCATCATCGGCGGCCTGTTTTTCGGCCTATCGCGCAAGGCCTCGACCGAGTTCTCGTTTTTTCTCGCCATCCCGACGCTGTTCGTGGCCACTGGCTACCAGTTGTACAAGGAACGGGCGCTGCTCTCGATGGACGACATCGGCATGTGGGCGGTCGGTTTTGTCGCCGCCTTCGCCTCGGCGTTCCTGTGCGTGCGCTGGCTGCTGCGCTATATCGCCACCCACGATTTCACCATTTTTGCCTGGTACCGCATCGCCTTTGGATTGGTGGTGCTGGGCACGGCCTGGAGCGGGGCGGTGAACTGGACGGCGTGACAGGCCGGAAAGCCATGGCCTCGGCGTGTCGGCCGCGTCCTGCAAGGGGGCGTTCCATTGCAGGGTGAATTTGGCGCTGGATCTGGATTGTCATTGCGCGGAGCAAGCCGAAGCGCCACAGGTAATCCCCGCCGGATTCACTGCGGGCTTGGAATAGGGCGTCCTGCCCGAGTGTTAGCATCGTAGTCGTTAATGACATCGCGCCCCGGCTTGTCGCAGAGCGCCCGCCCGCCAATTCACCCCAAGGAGCAGACGATGAAAGCCACGCTATTGATTGCCGTGCTGTTTTTGTTTTTTGCCGCTCCGACGGCACCTGTTGCGCTCGCGGCCGGGGACCCGCCGGCGGCGGTAGCGCGCGACGCGGACTACGACGCCGGGAAAAAAGCCATCGAGTCAAAAAACTGGAAGTCCGCGCTCGATTACTTTGGCCGGGCCGCGGCGCGTGACCCTGGCAACGCCGACATCCACAATTATCTTGGCTATGCCTACCGCAAGTCGGACAATCTGGACGCCGCGTTCAAGAGTTACGCTGAGGCCTTGCGCCTCGACCCCAAGCACAAGGGCGCGCACGAGTATGTCGGCGAGGCCTACCTGCTGGTCAACAACCTGCCCAAGGCCGAGGAGCACCTCGCCGCGCTCGACAAGATCTGTTTTCTGAGTTGCGAGGAGTATCGTGACCTGAAAAAAGACATCGAGGAATACAAAAAACGGCCGGCGAAAAAATAACCCGGCTGACGAGTACGGGTCGCGACGTCGTCGGTTTCACGCGCATGACCACGAAAGCCGGCCCGCTTAGCCCCTCGAAACCCGCGCCAGAGGGCGTTTCCAGCCGATTTCCGGATGAGCGCGACGATTCGTGCTGGCTTAGCCCTTCTTCAGCCGGCTGTTTTGCGGGAACAGGAAGCGCTTGGCCTCGTCGTCCATTTCGGCCTTGAATGCCTGGCGCGTCCGCAGGGCTTCAACGCGCGCCATGGCGGGGCGGGCGTTGATTTCATCGAGCAGGCGCTTGATGTTCGGGTAGGTGGCCCAGGTGGCGTCGCCGGTGCCCAGCACGTAGGGCATCATGCGTGCCCAGCCCCAGCAGGCCATGTCGACGATCGAGTATTCCTTGCCCGCCATGTAGCGCGAAGCGCCGAGGCGCTCCTCGACAATCTTCCAGTGGCGGTGCGCCTCGAAGTCGTAGCGGTTGAGGGCGTATTCCTTGGGCTCGGGGGCGGCATGGCGAAAGTGGACCGATTGCCCCGAGAACGGGCCCACGCCCGTGGCGATAAACATCAGCCAGGACAGCATCTCGCCGCGCGCGGCGTTGTCGCTGACCGGCGCGACAAAGCGTTTTTCCTTGTCACCGAGGTAGAGCAGGATGGCGTTGCTGTCGAACACGCGAACAGTACCGTCCACAATCGCGGGCACCTTGGCGTTAGGGTTGACCTTGAGCAATTCGGCGGAGAATTGCTCGCCCTTGCGTGTGTCGATGGCGATCGCCTCATAGGGCAGACCCAGCTCCTCGAGCATCAGGGTGGTCTTCATCGGGTTGGGTGAGGCGTTGTAGTAGTACTTCAACATGGCCTATGCGCTTTCAAGGTGGGGCTGCGGATTGGAGAAAGTGGGGGCATTGTAGTGGGAAAACCGGGTAACTTTTCTCGCGCTGGCCGCGCCTGTTGATCGGGGGCAAACCTTTGCCTATTTCGCCTCGTTCGGCTTGATGCTGCCGATTACCTTCACGACTACCTTGCCGTCCTGGCGCGCGGCCGTCATCACGATAACCTCACCCGATTCCGGATATACGCCGCTGACCCCCGTTACGATGACTTGGTGGGTTACCAACGCCAGAGGCTTGTCACCCGGTTTCATTCTGGCGAGGCGTTCGAGCACTTCGGCAACCTGCTGCGCCTCGCTGTCGCGGTTGCTCACGAATGAATTCAGCGCCGGCCAGTCGCGTGCCGCGCCAAACGCCAGCGTGGCGGTTTCCCGGCAGCGGCACCATTGGCTGGTCAGTACTTCGCCGGGGATGATGCCGCGTTTCTTCAGGTGGGCGCCAATGCGCCGCGCCTCGTCCCGTCCGGCGTCAGAAAGGTTGCGCTGGGTCGGGCAATCGTTCAGCCGGAAGCCGTCCGGATCAAAGGTGCCCGGCGCGGTGGCATGGCGCATCAACAGGGCCACCCCACCGCTGCGCGCGGCATCGGCGATGGCGTCGGCGCGGACCTGCGGCGCGCAAACCAACACGAGCGTGATCAGCAAGAAGATGCGGCGCATGGCGGCGGCTGCGAACCGGGGACTTTGTTGCATGGCGAGAGGTTCCTGCTTTTGGCGCATGCCTGATGTTAGTGCATCGGCTGCGGCGCAACGGGGGATTGAGTCTCCGGTCTGACGGTGACTTTAGGCATACCATACCCAAGCCTTGCGCTAGACTTGCAGGCCGCAGCTGCAATTGATTGATGTACGCCCCGGAAATCGGAGCATCCCCACCACACCGCTATAGGAAAGCCCGTCATGATTTATGAAATGCGCATCTACCATACCCTTCCGGGCCGCCTGGCCGCGCTTAACGCGCGCTTTGCCAATGTCACGCTCAAGATGTGGAAAAAGCACGGCATCCGCCAGGTCGGGTTTTTCACCGACTACATCGGCGACAACTGCAACAACAAGCTGACTTACATCCTTGAATGGAAGAGCCTCGCCGAGCGCGAGGAAAAGTGGAACAAGTTTGCGGCCGATCCGGCCTGGCACAAGGCGCGTGCCAAAACCGAGGAAGACGGCCAGATCGTTGTGCGCGTGGAAAACTCCATGCTCGCGCCGACCTCCTATTCAAAAATGAAATAGCACAAGGAAAGCGCCGCAGACTTTTTCGCTGATGTGCCGGTTGCCTTGCCAACTGTATTTGAGTAGATCATGACGCTTGTCTCCAAACAGCGCGCGATTTTGTTCGCTGACGTCACTGACAGCACCGCGTTGTACGAATTGCTGGGCGACAAACCGGCGGCGCAGGCCATCGACGCCTGTCTTGAGGTTCTCGCAAGGCACGTGTCGCTCTGGCAGGGAGCGGTGGTCAAGACCATCGGCGATGAGATTATGGCGGCCTTTCCCAGCGCAGATGCGGCCTGTGAGGCGGCCAAGGCGATGCAGGCAGCGGTGGACGGGCTGCCAATCACCGGGGGCGTGAGCCTCGCGATCAAGATCGGCTTTCACTACGGCCAGGTCCTTGAAGACAAGAACGACTTCTGGGGCGACGGGGTGAATACGGCGGCGCGGCTGGCCGGCCTCGCCCGCCGCAGGCAGATCCTCACCAGTGGCGCCAGCGTAGATGCCCTTGGGCCGGAATTGCGTGCAGCGACCCGCGACCTTGACGCCCTTAACGTCAAGGGCAAGCAGGACGCGTTGCGCATTTTCGAGGTTGTCTGGGAGGACGATCTGGAATCAACGCAGGTGTTCCGACCGGTACGCGGGCCGCAGGCGCAGGGCCGGCTCAAGCTGACGCATGGCGGCGCGGGCATGGAGTTTCCCCCGGACAAGGCGGCGCTGTGGCTGGGGCGCGACAAGGGCTGCGAACTGGTGATTCACGAAAAAACGGCCTCGCGCAAGCACGCGCGGATAGAGCGCAGGGGCGTGCAGTTCTTTCTTGTGGACGATTCGACCAACGGCACTTATGTATCAATCGGGTCGGAGCAGGAACTCATGATCCGCCGCGATTCGGTGCTGTTGCGCGCCAGTGGCAGCGTCAGCCTGGGCGTTCCGGGTAGCGGTGCGGCTGACGCCATCACCTTCGAGTGTTTATAGGGGTAGCACCGCCCCATCCCGCCCATTGTCAGGCACGGCCAATGGCCACCGGTCTCCCGGTGCGAAGCGTCATTTGACGCACATTTGACGCACAAGTGGTTATTCAGAAATAAAAATTTCTATTTTTATAAAGTTTTGTAATGCATGGCGGCCGGATGCGACCAACGGTCAGAAGTCGGAATCATCCTTGACCAAGCTCGTCCTCGTCCTCGAATAAGGAATCCAAAGCCATGAACCACAATCTGATCATCCGTTCCGCCCTTGCCGGTTTTCTTGCCCTCGGTGTTGTTTCTGCCGCCTCTGCGGCCGATGACAAAGCCGCCAAGGAAAAATGTTTCGGTGTATCCAAGGCCGGTAAAAATTCGTGCGCCAATTCGGTGCACGCCTGTGCCGGTTACTCCAAAACCGATAATGCTCCCGACGAATGGTCTTATGTCGCCAAAGGAACCTGCCTGAAAGTCGGCGGTAAACTGGCTGCGGCGACCCCGGCCTCGGCGCCTGCTCCCAAGTCCTGATTCACTCGCCCCCGTTCCCCCGGCCGTGGCGGCCGGTGGCGGGAGCGCCATAAAAAGGGAGCGTGATGAAAAAACTTCGCCAACTGGCGACTTTCGGCCTCGTCCTGGCGCTTGCCGGAGTGCTCTGGTTTCTTTATGCCAAGACCCAGGCCACCCAATTCCTGCGCGAAGATGCGCTCATTGCCGACTTGCGCGAGTTGGAGGCCCTCGATGCGGAATGGACGGTTGATTCCCTGCGTGCCAAGACCGGTATCAACCGCAACTACGCCGCCGGCCAGGCGCCGGCTGATCGGGTGCGCGAATCCACCGTCAAGCTGAGCGCGGCGGCCGCTGCCCTTGGGTTGTCCGCTGCGGTCGACGGCGCCGCCGGGTTGGCTGAAGTATTTGCACAGAAAAAGGCGGTCACCACGCGCTTTGCTGAACAAAACAAGATTCTCAAGGAGTCGCTGCGCTTTGTTACCGACGAGAGCCAGGAGTTTTTGGCCCAATTGCGCGAACTGCAGAGTGACGCGGCGCAGGTAAAGGGCCCCAAGGGCGTGCAAATGGCCGAGTCGTATTCCACGCTCGGGCTGCGCATCAACGAGTTGCTCACCGAAACGCTCAAGTACAACCTTCTCAACGACGCATCGGCGTTGCCGCGCATTGATTCGAGCCTGAACGACCTTGGCGGCAAGGTCGCCGCCTCTCCGGGCGATGTCGGACCCACGGTAACCGCGCTGATAGAGAAGTTTCGCAGCGTGCAAAAGCAAAAAGCCATCGAAGACGGCATCCTCAACGAGATTGCCGCGCTGCCGACGCAGCAGCGCCTGGTCGCGCTTGAGCGGGCGCTCGAGTCGGAAAAGCAGCAGATAACCGAGGCGACGAACTTTTACCGTACGTTGTTGATCGGTTATTCGGCGATTGTGCTCGCGCTGATGGTCTGGCTGGCCTGGCGGCTGGCGCACAGTTACCAGCTCATCCAGAGAAAGAACGCCGAGCTTGCGTCGGTCAACGAGAATCTTGAGCATCGCGTGACCGAGCGCACGACGGAACTGGCTGACGCGCTGCAGCACCTCAAGGACTCGGAGAGCGCGCTCATCCAGTCGGAAAAAATGTCCTCCCTCGGACAGATGATTGCCGGGGTGGCGCATGAAATCAATACGCCGCTGGCCTACGTGCGCAGCGGGCTTGAGGTGCTGGAAGAGCAACTGCCGCACGCCTCCGAGATGGCTGTCGAAACGCGCCAACTGCTTGATCTGCTCAGTTCGGGCGAGGCGTCCGAGGACAGGATTTCCGCGCAGTTTGCGCGCGTTCGGGATCTTTGCCTTGCAGCGGAGCAGGGCCACGGCGCCGCCGAACTTTCGAACCTGGTAAAGGACGGCTTGTACGGCATCGACCAGATTTCGGAAATCGTGCTCAACCTGAAAAACTTCAGCCGCCCGGATCGCGCCAAAACCGCGCGATTCGACCTCAATGAAGGCCTTGAGAGCACGCTGGTCATTGCCAAGAACCTGGTCAAGACCAAAATTATCAAGAAAGAACTCGCGCCGTATGCGCACATCACCGGCTCCCCGTCGCAGATCAACCAGGTGTTCCTCAACCTGATCTCCAATGCAGCGCAGGCAACCGGGGACAACGGCGTCATTACGCTGCGCACGGTGCTGCGTGGTGCCAGCGTATGCGTCGAAATAGAGGATAACGGCAGCGGCATACCCGCGGAGGTGTTGCCAAAAATATTCGACCCGTTCTTTACGACCAAAAAAGTCGGCGAAGGTACCGGACTGGGATTGTCGATTGCCTACAAGATCATTGCCGAGCACAGCGGCCGTATTGAAGTGGATTCGGTGATCGGACGGGGGACGCGCTTTACCATCACGCTGCCCGCCGATGTCACGCAGCAGGCCGAGCTGGCGAAAACCGTGCAGCTCGCCGCATGACCCTCCCGCAAAAAATCGGCAAATACACCATCGAGCGCGAGTTGGGCCGCGGCGGCATGGGCGTCGTCTACCGCGCCCTCGACCCGGTAATCCAGCGCCCGGTGGCGCTAAAGACGGTGATCAAGCGCCTGCTCGATCCGGCCGAAGCGCAGGACCTGCTCGATCGTTTCAAGCGGGAAGCGCAGGCGGCCGGCCGGCTGCTGCACCCGAACATAGTCAGCGTGTACGAGTACGGTGAAGATGGCGAGCATGCCTACATCGCCATGGAGTTCGTCGACGGGCGCGGGCTGAACGAATACCTCACGCCGGGCGTGCCGCTGGCCGCCGACCGGGCGCGTCCGCTGGTCGGGCAGATCCTGGGGGCGCTGTTTTTTGCGCACGGCCAAGGCGTGGTGCACCGTGATATCAAGCCCTCCAATCTGATGATGACGACCGATTGGCGCGTCAAGGTGTCCGACTTTGGCATCGCCCAGATCGACTCGTTAAAACTGACGCAGATGGGTACGGTCCTGGGCACCCCCAGTTACATGTCGCCCGAGCAGTTTCAGGGGCAGGCCATCGACGCCCGCGCGGACATTTTTTCCGCCGGTGTCGCCCTGTATGAATTGCTGACCGGACGCAAGCCGTTCATCGGCGACTCGCTCGGCGCGCTTATGCACGCGGTGCTGCATACGCCGCCGGTGCCGCCGAGCGAGGTTAATCCTGATTTGCACAGCGCGTTCGACGCGGTGTTGCTCAAGGCGCTGGCGGTCAAATCAGTCGATCGGTTCATTGACGCGGAGGCTTTTGCCAGGGCCATGGATGCGGCTTTTGACGGCGAGATCTGGGATGGCATCGCCGATCCGGATCAGACCGTGCAGCTGACGCATATGACGCATATGACGCCGCTGCCGCTGCGTACGGTGATGACGCCGGGGGCGATACGCAAAATCGACTTTACCTCGGTGACACGCAAGATCGACACCTCTGCTGCGCGCACCACCCTGCCCGGTGTCGCGGCAGGCGCGCAGACGGTGCGTCCCAGCGTGCTGTTTGTCGACGACGACGAGCGCATTCTTTCGGCGCTCAAGCTGCTGTTCAAGCAGCATTACGACGTGCACGTCACGACCGATGCGGCACAGGCGCTGGTGTGGCTCAAGGAGCGGCATTTTCACGTCCTGGTTAGCGACCAGCGCATGCCCAACATGAATGGCACCGAGCTGCTCTCCAAGGCGAAGATGACCTCGCCCAATACCGTGCGCATCCTGCTGACCGGATACTCCGATCTGGCGGCAATCATCGGTTCGATCAACGAAGGCGAGGTCTACCGCTTTGCCAACAAGCCTTGGAACACGGCTGAAATCCGTACCCTGCTGTCGGACGCGGCGGCAATCGGCCTTGCGCTCGAGGACGCGCCGGCGGCGGTGGTTGGCGGCGCGAAGCCCGGCGAGGCGGTGCTGATCGTTGATGACGACCGGGAAATCTATCTGGCCGCGCGCGACTTGTTTGGAACGCAATATCGCATACTGCACGCGCCGGACCTGCTGAGTGCGCTCGACGTATTGCGCGACGAATCGGTCGCCGTCCTTGTGGCCGACATCGAGGGCAGCCAGCAGGACAACCGTACGCTGTTCAAGATGCTCAAGCGCGAACATCCGCAGATTCTTACCATCGCGATGACCGCCGCCTCGGACTCGGATCTGGTGATCGAGTTGATCAACCAGGCGCAGATTTTCCGCTTCCTGAACAAACCGTTGAAGCTGCCGACCTTGCAGCAGCACGTTGCCGCCGCGATGGCGCAATTCCAGAAATACAAGGCGCAGCCCAAGTTGCTGCTGCAACAGAAGGTTGACAAGCCTGACAGCGTGGAAAAAGTGACGGCGGAAGAAAGTTCGGTGGGACGGCTGATTCTGGGCTCGCTGCGGGCCTTGCGCGTACGCCTTGCCGGCGCTTAGGCAACCGCACTTGCCGGGATATCGCGCAGGCCTGAATGCATCGCTATGCCGGTTGCGCGTTGTACCGGCCTAGTGTTTGCCCCCGGCAAGGTCGGGTTCGCCGCAGGACTTGAGGATTTCGGCGCGCACCGCGTCGCGCAGCTTCACCGCCGCGGCCCAGTCGCTGCCCTCGGGCAGGAGCGGCGCGCCTATGGTCACGGTCACCGGGGCGCGGCGCAGGTACCAGGTGCCGTCGCGCAGCACCGAGCGCAGGCCGCGCAGCGCGACCGGCACCACCGCGATGCCGGCCTCGGCCACGGCCTGGAAAGCGCCGGTGCGAAACGCCATGAGTCCTGAATTGCGCACCAGCGTGCCCTCGGGAAACACGATCAGCGAGACGCCGCGCTTGGCGGCGGTGGTCAGGTCGCCGGCGTGTTCCGCGCTTTTGGCGACGTCGAAGCGCTCGACAAAGTGCGTGCCAAAGCCCTCGAGCAGAGTGCGCATGAGCATATTGCTTTCGAACTCGCGTTTGGCGACAAAGGCGTAGCCACGGTATTCCAGTATGGACAACAGCACCAGCGCGTCAAGGTAGCTGGTGTGATTGACCGCAAGGGCGACGGTCTTGCCCGCGTGCAGGTGCTCGAGGCCGCGCACCGCGACCGCGATACCGGAAAATTTCAGGAACAGCCTGGCCACCATGCGGCCGGTGTTCCAGCACGGTTTCACCGGCAGCAGCAGCGCGGCGAAAAACGCCAGCGGCAGCAGCGCGGCGAGCGCCAGGTAGGCGCGCAGCGCGAACAACACACCGCCGAAGGCGCGCAGTCCGCGGCGCAGTTGCGGCGCGGCGCCGGCGAGCAGCAGGCGCGCGAACTGCAGCCATACCGCGTGGCGTTTCACCGCGGTGGGGCCGCGCTCGTAGAATTCACGCGCCGCGACGCGGCGGATTTTGCCGCTTGAGGTCTTGGGCACGGTACCGGCGGGTGCGAGCACGATGTCATCGGCCGGCGCACCGATCAGGCGCAGCGCGAGCTCGTTGATCATGCGCTTCAAGTCATCGTGGCGGGTGCTGTCCTTGTCGCGCATTTCTGCCAGCACCACCACGCGTTCGGTGCCGGCGGCAGGGTCGTTGCTGCCGAACACCGCGACGCAGCCGCGGCGGATGCCGGCGAGGTCGCTCACCGCTTGCTCGAGCTCATAGGGACTGATGTTGCGGCCGCCACGGATAATGATGTCTTTCTCGCGCCCGGTGATAAACAGGATGCCGTCCGACAGGTAGGCGCGGTCGCCGGTGTTGACCCAGTCACCGTCGAACAGGGTGCGCGTCGCCTGCGGGTTGCGGTAATAGCCCGAGGTGGAGGAGGGGCCGCGAAACTGCAGTTGCCCCTCCTGGCGGTCGGGCAGCTCGAGGCCCGCCGCATCAACCACGCGCAGGTCATGGCCGGGAATCGGCGTACCGCAACCGATCACCCGCAGCGGCGACGCGTCGTCGGGGGGCGCCGGCACCGCCTCGCCGCTGCGCGTGAAGCGCTCGCGGTCGAGGCGGTCGGCGCGCCAGGGCGTGCCCGGCGTGGTGATCGCCACGCCGACCGAGGATTCTGCGAGGCCATACGAGGGCGACAGGCAGTTCTTGCGCAGGCCGTAGCGGCCAAAGTGTTTTTCGAAGGCGACGATGGTGTCCGGGCTCACCGGCTCGGCGGCGTTAAAGGCAAAGCGCCAGCTCGACAAGTCTATGCCCTGCATTTCCTCGTCTGGAATACGGCGCAGGCACAGCTCGAACGAAAAATTCGGCCCGCCGGAGAGGGTGCCGCGGTGGCGGTGGATGGCGCGCATCCAGCTCGAGGGCCGCGACAGGAAGGCGAGCGGGGACATCAGCACCGTCGGGAAGCCCAGCACCAGCGAGGCGAAGTTGGCGCCGATCAGGCCGAGGTCGTGGTAGAGCGGCAGCCAGCTGACGAACACGTCCTCGCGGTTGGTATTGACCGCCGCGCCCATGGCGCGCACGTTGGCCATGAGGTTGGCGTGCGACAGCACCACACCCTTGGGATTGCCGGTGCTACCCGAGGTGTATTGCAAAAAGCCGGTGTCGCCGGGCTTGCCGCGCGCGGCAATGAAGTTGGCGTCAGGCGGGCCGGCGAGGTCGGCCGGCACCAGCACCTTTTGCAGCGAGTCGACCTGGGCGCGCAACAGGTAGGCGAGCGGCCGCGCCTCGGCAATGGTGATCATCATCACCGCGCCGGCGCTTTGCAGTATGCCGACGTGGCGCTTCATGTGGTCTTCGATGGTCGTCAGCCGCGCCGGCGGGTACAGCGGAACCGGCACGCCGCCGGCCAGCAGCACGCCGTAAAAGGCGTAGAGGTACTCCTTGCAGGTGGGCAGCATGATCGCCGCCATTTGTCCCGGCCGCAGGCCGGCGTCGGCGAGCCGCGCGGCATAGCCGGCGGCGCCGTCCCAGAGCGCGCGGTAGCTGAGCGGGAACTCCTCGCGCTCCTCGTACATGAACACCGTCAGGCGGTCGGGCTGGTGCTCGACGTGGTACTCCAGCGCCTCGACCAGGGTGCGCGCCTGCGTCTCCGAGGGCGGGCGCACGCCGCCCTCCTGCACCAGGCTGGCGACACGGGTGTCGGCGGCGCGCGGCGCATGGCCGACCGAGGCGAACAGGAAGCGAAGTAGGTCGCGCGCTGATTCGCTGCTTGCCAGCGCCTGTTCGGGCAGGCTGGCGCCGAACTCCTTTTCCAGGCGCAGCACCAGCTCGACGCGCGCCAGGCTATCGAGCCCCAGTTCTTTTTCCAGCGAGCTGTCGAGCGTGGCGTGCAGCGCGACGTGCGGACGCGCTTCTTTGGCCACGGCGGTAACCACCGCAAGCACTTTGTCGGCGTCGATCAGGATGCGGGTGGTCTCGTCCATGACTCGGCGAGTGTACTCTTCCGGCGCCGTTTCGCGCAGGAGGCGCAGCGCCGGCCGCCCAGCTAGAAGGCCGCCACACTGCCGTCGCTGCGCGGATCGGCGCCGCCCTCGAGCACGCCGTTGGGATGGCGCACGATGGCGCCGGCGTGACCAACGGTTTCATCGTACTCGCCCAGTACTTCGGTGTCGTGGCCCATGGCGCTGAGTTTGGCGATGAGCTCGGCGGGAAAGCGCGATTCGAGTTTGAGCGTCTCACTCACCTGCCCCCAGGTGCGTCCAAGCAGCCAGCGCGGCGCGCTGACCGCCTGCTGCGGCGCCATGCCGAAGCCGACGATGCGGCTGAATAGCGCCGACTGGGTTTGCGGCTGGCCGTCACCCCCCATCGTGCCGTAGACCATGCTGCGGCCGTCCTTGAGGCGGGCCATCGCCGGGTTGAGGGTGTGAAAGGGTTTGCGCCCGGGGCGCAGGCTGTTGAGCTTGGCCGGATCGAGCGCGAAACTGCAGCCACGGTTCTGCCAGTTGATGCCCGACTCCTTGAGCACCACGCCTGAACCGAACTCGTGATAAATGCTCTGGATAAACGACACCATACGGCCCTCGCCGTCGATGACGCCCATCCAGACCGTGTCGCCCGGGCCTTTGCCCGCGCCCCAGGGCGCGGCGCGGTTGCGGTCGACCTTGGCCGCCAGTTCACGGATGTGTCCGGGCTGCAGCAGCTCGCGCGGGTCGACGGACATGAAGGCCGGGTCGGTTACGTATTGGTCGCGCACCCGAAAGGCCTGTTTAGTGGCCTCGACGCAAAGGTGGACGTAATCGGCGCCCGCGGCATCGACGCGATGCACGCCCAGCTCGTCCATGATGCCCAGGATCAGCAGCGAGATCACGCCCTGTGTCGGTGGCGTCATGTTGTAGACGTCCCCGGCGGAGTGGGCGAGATGCATGGGGTCGCGCAGGCCGGCCCGGTGGTTTTTCAGGTCAGCCAGTGCGATCGGGCTGCCGGCGCGTTTGAGGTCGGCGGCGATGGAATGCGCCAGTTCGCCGCGGTAGTAGTCATCGGTGCCGGCCTCGGCGATGCGCCGCAAGGTGGCGCCGATGCGCTTTTGCACAAACAGGCTGCCGGTGGCCGGAACCTTGCCATCGACGAGGAAGGTTTCGGCGAAGCCCGGTTGCGGCAGTAGTTCGGCTTTCTTGCCCGTGGTGTTCATCATCTGGCTGCGCGTCACCGGTATGCCGTTTTCGGCGTAGTGAATCGCATCCTCGAGCAGGCGCGACAGCGGCATGCGGCCATTGAGGGATTCGCTCGACAGCGTGTGCGCCGCGCCCCAGCCCGAAATGGTGCCCGCCACAGTGTTGGCGGCGATGCCGCCGCGAAACGGGATGCTGGTAGTGACTTGGCGCTCGCGGTACCAGTCGATGGAGGCGGCCTGCGCGGCGGCGCCGCAGGCATCGATGGCGCCCGGTGCCTTGCCCGGCGTCGACAGTAACCAGAAGCTGTCGCCGCCAATCGAGTTCATGTGCGGATAGACCACTGCGATTGTCGCGGCAGCGCTGATCATGGCCTCGATGGCATTGCCGCCTTCGCGCAGCACGGCGAGGGCGGACTGGCTGGCGAGGGCATGGGGTGCGACGGCCATGCCACGGGTACCGCGGATTGAATTGATCATGATGACGCCAACAGTAGGAGGGATCCGGAATTGTAAGGCAGATGCAGTGGATAAGCTGGAAATGCCCGATTGGCGCGCCTTTTCAGCAGGTGTGCACTCCCCACTTAGTTGGGTTTTACTGACAGGGAAACGGGTATGATCGGCATGCTGATTGCTTAAGCTTCAAGCATGATTTGTTGCCCTTAACCTGGTCTGCCATCCATGTCCTCACTTCTGCGCTTTTCGCGTTTTATCGATCTTGTCAACGAGCGTATCGGCAAGGCCTCGGCCTGGCTGATTCTTGCTGCAGTGGTCATTTGCACCGCCAACGCCCTGGTGCGCTATACCGTCAATCTGAGTTCCAACGGCTGGCTGGAGATCCAGTGGTATCTCAATTCGGCGATGTTTCTGCTGGTGGCCGCCTACGCGCTAAAGCGCAATGATCATGTGCGCATCGACGTCATCGCCGGGCGCTTGTCGCCGCGGGTCCAGGCATGGATCGACATTGTCGGCAGCCTGTTCGCCCTGTTGCCTATGGTGTTAATCATCATCTGGTACAGCTGGCCGACGCTGGTCAATTCGTTCCAAATCAGTGAAATGTCCTCAGATAATGGCGGCCTGATTCGCTGGCCGGTGCGGCTGCTTATTCCTGTCGCGTTCAGCATGCTGGCGCTGCAGGGCGTGTCCGAGATCATCAAGCGCGCGGCTTTTTTGCAAGGCCTGATTCCCAATCCGGCTGAACACAAGAAGGAGGCGTTGTAATGTCCCCCGACTTGATGGCACCGCTGATGTTCGGCGGGCTGGTGGTGTTTTTGCTGGCCGGCTATCCGGTGGCTTTTTCTCTTGCCGCCAACGGCTTGTTTTTCGGCTTTGTTGGCATGGAGATGGGTTTGCTGCAACCGTCCCTGCTACAGGCCCTGCCCGAGCGGGTGCTGGGCATCATGGGCAATTCGACCTTGCTCGCGATCCCGTTTTTCACCTTCATGGGCCTGATTCTTGAACGCAGCGGCATGGCCGAGGAGTTGCTCGATACCATAGGGCAGTTGTTCGGGGCGGTGCGCGGCGGGCTTGCTTATGCGGTGATTTTTGTCGGCGCCCTGCTCGCCGCCACCACCGGTGTGGTCGCCGCTTCGGTGATCGCCATGGGCCTGATCTCGCTGCCGGTGATGATGCGCTACGGTTATTCCAAGCCGCTGGCCTGCGGCGTGATCGCCGCTTCGGGGACGCTGGCGCAGATCATTCCGCCCTCATTGGTGCTGATCATCCTGGCCGACCAGCTCGGTGCGTCGGTGGGCGATCTTTACGAAGGGGCGCTGATCCCCGGCCTGACCTTGACCGCGTTTTATGCGCTTTACGTGTTCATTGTTTCCATCGTCAAGCCCGAAGCGGTTCCGGCGCTGCCACCGGAGGCGCGCACGTTAAAAGGCAGGGCACTGATGTTCAAGGTGCTGGTCACGCTTATTCCGCCCTTGGTGCTGATTTTCCTGGTGCTAGGGACGATTTTTCTTGGCGTGGCGACCCCGACCGAAGGCGGCGCCATGGGCGCGAGCGGCGCCATCATTCTGGCGCTGATGCGGCGCAAGCTCGATTGGGGCCTGATGAAGCAGTCGGTCGAATCGACCGCCACCATGACCAGCTTCGTGATTTTCATCCTGATTGGCTCGACCGTGTTCAGCCTGGTGTTTCGCGGCGTCAACGGCGACTTGTGGGTGGAGCACCTGCTCTCCGACCTGCCCGGAGGTGCGCTGGGTTTCCTGATCGTGGTGAATATATTCGTCTTCATCCTGGCGTTTTTTCTCGATTACTTCGAGATCGCCTTCATCATCGTTCCATTGCTCGCACCGGTGGCGCAAAAGCTCGGCATCGATCTGGTCTGGTTCGGCGTGTTGTTGGCGGTCAATATGCAGACCTCCTTCCTGCACCCGCCTTTCGGCTTTGCGCTGTTTTACCTGCGCAGTGTCGCGCCCAAGGAAATCACCACCATGGATATTTACAAGGGCGCGATTCCCTTCGTCATCATCCAGGTACTGATGGTGGCCATTGTCATCGCGTTCCCGGGCATCGTGACCAGTAACGTGTCCAAAGTGAAAGGCGGTATCAGCGGTTCGAGTGCCGAAGAGGTCCGCCGCCAGCTCGACCTGTCCGTTGTGCCCGCCGATGCGTCTGAATCAGAGGCGGCCAAGGCGGAGGAGACATCCGCCACGAAAAAGGAAGAGGATCCTGCCGCGGCAATCGAGCGCATGATGAAGGAGCAGAAGTAGCTCCGGGAAACATGCTAAATAAAAAGGCCCCGATTACGGGGCCTTTTTATCACCCGCACCGGCTATTTCTTGCCTGGAATCGGATCCGGGTTGTTAAGCAGGAAGGTATTAAGCGTCTGTTCGGCCACCCGGTGCCAGAGGAATTCGTCCTGGCGGAATTTCTTCCACGGTTCGTAGATCTTTTTCCACGATGGGTTCTTGACGGCCTCTTCCTCATAGAGTTCAAATGAGGCCTTGTGTGCCGCTTTCATGATTTCGGGCGAAAAGGCGTGCAGCTTGACGCCGTTCTTGACAAGCCGCAGCAGTGCCTGCGGATTCTGGAAGTCGTACTTGGCCATCATGTCGGTATTGGCTTCGTAGGAGGCGGCCTCGATGGCGGCCTGGTATTCCTTGGGCAGCTTTTCCCATTCCTTGGTGTTGACGAACAGGGAATACATCGAGTCGGCTTCCCACCACCCGGGGTAGTAGTAATGCGGGGCGATTTTGTAGAAGCCGAGTTTCTCGTCGTCGTAAGGCCCGACCCATTCAGCGGCGTCGATGGTGCCGCGCTCAAGCGCCGGGTAAATGTCGCCGCCGGGCAGCTGCTGCGGAACCGCTCCCAGGCGGGCCATGACCTCGCCGCCCAGTCCGGCGATGCGCATCTTGATGCCTTTCAGGTCCTTGACGGTCTTCACTTCCTTCCTGAACCAACCGCCCATCTGGCAGCCGGTGTTGCCGGCCGGGAAGGAAATGATGTTGAACTCGCGGAAGAATTCGCGCACCAGTTCCAGTCCGCCGCCGTAGTAGATCCAGGCGTTTTGCTGGCGCTGGTTCATGCCGAAGGGCAGCGTGGTGTCAAAGGCAAAGGTCTTGTTCTTGCCGACGAAGTAATAACTCGCCGTATGCGTGCACTCGACCGTGCCCTGCTGCACCGCGTCGACCGTGCCGAAGGCCGGCACGATCTCGCCCGCACCGAACACGCGGATCTGGAACTTGCCGCCGGTGATGGCAGCAACGCGCTTGGCGATAGTCTCGCCGCCGCCGTAAATGGTATCGAGGCTTTTGGGAAAGCTCGAAGCGCAGCGCCAGCGTACCTCGGGCAAGCCTGGTGTTTGGGCGACGGCTTGCGCTGCGGCCGTGGCTGTAACAACGCCGGCGCCCGCTTGGGTCAGGAATTTTCTGCGATTCATAAAGCCTCCGGGAAAGAATGATGAGAAAACAGCATTTGTGGCATGCAATCACCGCGCGATGAGCAGTGGCCCGAAGGCTGTCCACCCATTCGTGCGGAATTAAACCGGCGCGGGCAAGCCGCGTCCGGCTTCAATACGTCTTGTAAGGCAGGAACTTGCCCGACAGTTCGACATGCACCCGGTCTCCTTTCGGATCGGGCTGGCGCTGTATGTCCATGGAAAAGTCGATCGCGCTCATGATGCCGTCGCCGAACTCCTCGTGAATCAGTTCCTTGATGGTGGTGCCGTAGACACTGACGATTTCGTACCAGCGGTAAATCAGCGGGTCGGTCGGCACAGCCGTGGGCAGGGAACCCTTGTAGGGGACTGTCTGCAGTATAAGCACGGCCTCTTCGGGCAGGTCGAAAATCTTGCCCACCGTTTCGGCCTGTTTCTGGGTCATTTGCATCTGGCCGAGGCAGGCGGCGGTGACCCATTCCTTGCTTTGGCCGACTTTTTTGGCCACGGCGGCCCATTTGATGCCCAGGGTGACCTTGCGAAAGGCGATGAGGTCGGTGATGTCCCCGCGTTTCATCGGTTTCATCAGGCTGGTGGATTTTTTCATTGTGTTCTCCTTTAAATGTGATGTCAGTGTCTGAGCTTGACCACGTTGTCTGCGAGTCGGGCCCCCGCATCGGGTGTGTCATCCGCGGCCAGTCCTGGTCGCACGACCAGCGGTTGTGACGGGCGCTGGGTTTCGCCCTTCTGGATCGAGCCGCTCTGAAATTGCTTTGAGCGGTTGATGAGAAAATCGACCAGATGGTTGCGGATTTTGTAGTACTGCGGGTTGTGGTGCATGTCGGTGCGCGTGCGGTCGCGCGGCATGGTGTTCTCGACGATTTCCGCAATCGCGGCGCGAGGGCCGTTGGACATGAGCATGATCTTGTCGGCGAGCAGAATCGACTCGTCGACATCGTGCGTGATCATGAACACCGTCTGGTGGGTGGCCTGGACGATGCGCAGCAGCTCATCCTGGATGGTGCCGCGCGTCAGCGCGTCAAGCGCCCCGAAGGGCTCGTCAAGCAGTAGCATTTTGGGCTGGATGGCGAAGGCGCGGGCGATGCCGACACGCTGCTTCATGCCGCCTGAAAGTTCCGACGGTTTCTTGTGTTCGGCGCCGGTGAGCCCGACCATTTCTATGAACTTCTGGCAATGTGTCTGCACCTGTATGGCGTTCCATTCGGGCCATTTGCTCTTTACGGCGAAGGCGATGTTCTTCATCACCGACAGCCAGGGCATCAGCGCGTGGCCCTGGAAGACCACGCCGCGTTCCAGTGATGGACCGGACACCTCGCGGTCGTCCATCACCACCACGCCGTCGCTGGCCTGGTCGAGGCCGGCGAGGACGTTGAGTATGGTGGTCTTGCCGCAGCCCGAATGGCCGATGATGCAGACGAACTCGCCCTTTTCGATGTTGAAGTTGACGTTCTCGAACACGGTGACGCCCTTGCCATCCGCAGTCGGATAGGTTTTTTTCAAGTCCTGGATTTCGAGAAAGGCCACGGGTCCGTTCTTAATCGACGTAGGTGACGAATTTTTGCAGCCGGCCGATGGCCAGGTCGAGCGCCATGCCGACAACGCCGATCACCAGGATGGCAAACATCACGTTGGTGAGATTGAGGTTGTTCCATTCATTCCAGACAAAGTAGCCGATGCCGGTGCCGCCGACCAGCATTTCGGCGGCGACGATCACCAGCCAGGCGATGCCCATGGAAATACGCATGCCGGTGAGAATCGTCGGCGCGGCGGCGGGCAGGATGACGAGGAAGGCCTTGCGCAATGGCCGCACTTCCAGCGTCTTGGCGACGTTGAGCCATTCGCGCCT
The DNA here is from genome assembly GCA_025356665.1 of Pseudomonadota bacterium. Lineage (GTDB taxonomy): Bacteria > Pseudomonadota > Gammaproteobacteria > Burkholderiales > SG8-39 > CAITSH01. The sequence continues at coordinate 47,360 of JANXRV010000094.1, read as the reverse complement.
TACTGCGGCGACGCCGTAGGCGGTGTTGATCAGCATCGGCCAGACCGAACAGATGAATATGACGAATATCCCCGACAAGGAGGAGTCCTTGATGGTGTAGAGCGCGATCGGCATCCAGGCCAGCGGGGATATGGGCTTGAGGATCTGGATGAACGGATCGAGTGCGCGATAAATCAGCGGCGACATGCCGATGACAAAGCCAAGCGGAATCGCCAGCAGCATGGCGAGCAGGTAGCCAAGTCCGACGCGGGCGAGCGAGTGGCCCAGCTGGATGCCTATGCCCTTGTCGTTGCTGCCGCGGTCGTAAAACGGTTCGGCGAGGTTCCTGGCGATGGCATCGCCAAATTGCGCCGGTGTGGGGAACCCATCGGATTTTTTCGCGCCCTTGCCCATCAGCTTGGCGTATTCGTCGTTGGCGCCTTGCGCCTCCGCCTTGGGCAGCGTCGCGAGATGCCATGCGCCGAGCAGGATGACGAGGAACAGCAGCGACAGCAGCGCTGCCTTGAAAGCGGTGGACGAGAACATCGGCTAGGGCGCGCGCTTCAGGCGGATTTCTTGATGGCGAAGCTTGCCAGGTACTTGTCCGGGGACGCCGGATCAAATTCCTTGCCCATGACCTTGAACTTGGCGTAACTGGTGGCCGGCGCCTTTTGGCCCAGCTCGGCCATGCGTTTTCTTGCGTCGGTGGCAAGAAAGACCTTTTCGGCAATGGCCTTGTAATTGACATCGCCCTTGACGTAGCCCCAGCGCTTCATCTGCGTCAGCATCCACACTGCCATCGATTGCCACGGGAAGGGGTCGAAGTCGGCGCGGTCGGGCACATTCTTGATGTTGCCCAGGCCGTCGGCGAATTTTCCGGTGAGCACCTGCTCGATCACCGTCTCGGGCTGGTTGAGGTAGTTCGGCGGTGCGATGACCTTGGCGATGAGCGAGCGGTTGCGCGGTTCGCGCGCCATGGCGGCGGCGGTGAGCACGGCGCGGTAGAGGGCGGCGAAGGTGTTGGGATTTTCCTTGATAAAGGCTTCCGATGTCCCGAAGGCGCAGCAGGGATGGCCATCCCACAGTTCCTTGGAAAGCATGTGGATGAAGCCCACCTCGTCGTACACGGCGCGCTGGTTGAAGGGATCGGGTCCAAGAAAGCCGTCAATGTTTCCGGCGCGCAGGTTGGCCACCATCTCCGGCGGCGGCGTCACGCGGATCTGGATGTCGGTATCCGGATCGAGGCCGTGTTCGGCGACGTAATAGCGCAACAGGAAGTTGTGCATCGAGTATTCGAAGGGCACGGCGAACTTGAAGCCCTTCCACTGCTTGGGGTCGCGCTTGTCCTTGTGCTTGTTGTGCAGCGTGATCGCTTGTCCGTTGACGTTCTGGATGGTTGCGATGCTCATAGCTTGCGCCGAGGAGCCCAGCCCCATCGAGATGGCAAGCGGCATGGGCGAAAGAAAGTGGCTGGCGTCATGCTCCTTGTTGAGCATTTTGTCGCGAATCAACGCCCAGCCGGCCGTTTTCATCAATTGGATGTTGAGGCCTTCCTTTTTGTAGAAGCCCAGCGGATCGGCCATGATCAGTGGCGTGGCGCAAGTGATGGCGATAAAGCCGATCTTGAGGTCCTTTTTTTCCAGAGGCCCCTTGTCCTGAGCCATGGCCGAGAGCGCGCCTATCGGCAGTACGCTGGCGATCGCGGCCATTGCGGTCGACGAGCCGACGGCCTCGAGAAAACGCCGACGGGTGGCGTCCTGCGGAAAGAGCGCGCGCATCAACGCTGATTCGATCACCCGGTGGTTGAGCGTGTCGATGTCGTTTGATTGCGGCTCGTCGATCGCCGGTGCCTCGAACTCGTGCTCAGACTGGCTCGCATGCCGGCCGCAAGTGCAGGCGGATGCGCCGAGGCGCACTTTGGAATTGAATGGATTGCCAAATGCCGACACCTTGTTTCTCCTCAATAATTTTATGTATGTCATTGAGGCTTCGCATCAACCGTGCCAAGTCGTTTGCGCTTCCGCTTGTCGGACGGATAAGTGCTTGTGCGATAACGGGTTCGTTGAAGTTTGTCATATTGTGAAACACATTCACGCGAACGCGACTGGCTGCAAACCAAGCTACCGGCGTTCGAGTTGGTGCGTGCGCGCACCGGCGCGGGGCGGACTATTTTTGACGGGCTTGCAAGCGGAGGTTGGAAAGCCGCGGATGGTCATCGTGGCGGTGGCCCGGCTGCCATTGACAACGACACTGGTGTTAAGCGGCGCTGATGCGCGGGTCGCCGATGCTGGCGATGCGCCGGCGCATCAGGTCCGACGCGTCGCATTACCAGTTCTCATTGTCCTCGGAGCGAAACCAGGTGCCGGCGTCATCGCGCCATTCCTGGGCGAAGCAGGCGGCGTCAAAACTCCCTCGCGCATTGCTCAGGCGGTCATCGAGCGCCTTCGCCTACTTGTGTTGCAGGAATAGCGCAAGGGACGCGCGTCCGGATTTTCAGGCGTTCAGGTATTTATGACTGCGTCCAGGGCAGGCCGGCTTTGCGCCACCCGCCAATGTTGTTGCGCTGGCCCAGCGGATCCTTGTCGCCCTCAAATCCTTGCAGCACATTAATACTCTGCGCAAATCCGGCCTGCGTTGCGGCAGTCGCGGCATTGTGTGAGCGAACACCGCTGCGGCACATGAACAGCAAGGGGGTACCGGCCGGAACCGCGGCCTGCAATTGCGCGATGAAGCTGGCATTGGGTTGGCTGCCGGGCCAGCTGTTCCACTCGATTTCGATTGCGCCCGGCACGCGGCCGACCCATTCGAGTTCTGCTTTTGTGCGCACATCCACCAAGCGCGCGCCGACATTCGATTGCAACAGCGCTTGTACTTCATCTGGTAGCAAGGCGCCGGCATACGGCAAGCGCGCTTCAAGGGCGCGCTGCCGGGCTTTTTCAAACAGGGCTTCAGGCGTTTCCATAAAAAACTTGAGTCTTTCTGTAGGTTGTAAAAATGAACCTGTATGGTGCGACTGTCCACGTCCGCACCGTAATATTGCATTATTCAACACAAGAGCACCATAATGGTGCGGTAAATTGGGAGCTAATTCAGCATGCAGGCTTGTGGCACAATGATTGCCCCTGTTTTTGACGATGGCATGCTTTCTGCTGATTTCTATTCCACTTACTCACAATGTGTTTGGAAATATACGCAGGCAGAGTCCGTTCGCAGATGATGTTTGGTGACTTTGCGCATACGCCCAATCACGCCCCGTCCGACGATTTTCACGTAACCCGTACTTTAGGAGAAAAAAATGGCATTGTCTGCCGCCGATGTACTGAAGATGATCAAGGATCAGGAAGTCAAGTTCGTTGATATCCGATTCACCGACACCCGGGGCAAGGAGCAACACGTTCAGGTGCCCTCCAAGCAATTTACCCAGGACAAGTTCGACAGCGGCCATGCCTTCGACGGCTCATCGATCGCCGGCTGGAAGGGCATCGAAGCTTCAGACATGCTGCTGTACCCGGATCCGGATTCGGCGCGCATCGATCCGTTCACCGATGAAACCACGCTTAACATCACTTGCGATGTGATCGAGCCGTCCACCGGCAAAGGGTACGACCGCGATCCGCGCTCGCTTGCCAAGCGTGCCGAGGCTTATCTCAAGTCCAGCGGACTGGGCGATGTGGCTTACTTTGGCCCCGAGCCGGAATTTTTCATTTTTGATTCCGTCACCTGGGCCGCGGACATGTCCGGATCCTTCGTGAAAATCAGTTCCGAAGAGGCGCCCTGGTCGAGCGGCATCGAGTACGACGGCGGCAACATGGCGCACCGCGCCCCGGTAAAAGGCGGTTACTTCCCCGTTCCGCCGACCGATACGCTGCAGGACATCCGTAACGCGATGTCGCTTGCGCTCGAAGCGCAGGGCGTTGAAGTCGAGGTGCATCACCACGAAGTCGCCACGGCCGGCCAGTGCGAAATCGGCACGCGTTTCAACAGCCTGGTAAAACGTGCCGACTGGAACCAGATTCTAAAGTACACGGTCCACATGGTTGCCGCGTCCTATGGCAAGACCGCCACTTTCATGCCCAAGCCGGTTGTGGGTGACAATGGTTCGGGCATGCACGTGCACCAGTCGGTATGGAAGGACGGCAAAAACCTGTTTGCCGGCGACGGTTATGCAGGGCTGTCGGATTTCGCGCTGTATTACATCGGAGGTGTGATCAAGCACGCCAAAGCGCTCAACGCCATCACCAACCCGGGTACCAACAGCTACAAGCGCCTGGTTCCGGGCTTCGAGGCGCCGATCAACCTGGCTTACTCTGCGCGCAATCGTTCGGCGGCTTGCCGTATTCCCTATGTCACGGATCCCAAGGGGCGTCGTGTAGAGGTTCGTTTCCCGGATCCCACTGCCAACCCCTACATGGCGTTTGCCGCGTTGTTGATGGCAGGCCTCGATGGTGTGCAGAACAAAATCCATCCGGGCGAGCCGATCGACAAGGACTTGTATCACCTGCCGCCGGAAGAAGCGGCAAAGGTTCCGACCGTCTGCCATTCGCTCGATCAGGCTCTGGCCGAACTCGACAAAGATCGCGCTTTCCTGACCAAGGGTGGTGTGTTCTCCGACGATATGCTCGATGCCTACATCACACTCAAGATGGACGAGGTCACGCGTTTCCGCATGACCACGCATCCGATCGAGTTTGATATGTATTACAGTCTGTAATCAATCGTTTGGATGTTTTTTCCAACGGGGGCATTGCTGCCCCCGTTTTCATTAATGCAGCCGTAAAAGGTTTGAAATCACGTGGGTTCTGGCCTAGACTTCATGCACTCTTTTGATGATGTGTCGCTCGGGCGATTTCCTGATGAATGTCATGCGCTATTCAAGTGTTTTGGTTCTGATCTGCGCCAGCTCCTGGTCGATGGCACAAGGTGCCGGCACAACTTATTTGTGCAAGGACGAAAACGGGCGTTCGACTTACACCAATGTCAAGGAAGAGATGTCGGGCAAAAAATGTACGGCAGTAAGCCGGGAGGTTTCGGTGGTGCCACCGATACCGGCGGCACCGGCCGGCCAGACGTCACGTGCTGCCACGACGCCGGCGGGCTTTCCGCGCGTGGATGTCGCGACGCAAAAATCGCGCGACGACGGCAGACGAAAGATACTGCAAACCGAACTCGGCGCAGAGCAGCAGTTTCTCAAGGACGCGCAGCAGAAGCTCGTCGAGCAGGAGCAGGTGCGCAATGGCGACGAGCGCAATTTCGCCAAGGTGACGGAACGTTTGCAGCCATTCAAGGACAGGGTAGACCAGCACCAGAAAAACATCCAGGCGCTGCAAAAGGAACTTTCCACCCTCAAATAAGCAACGCTGCGCGTCGCTGCGCGGCCTGTTGCTGAAGCGCATGCTTGCTCCGTCCTATGCGGGACTCGATCTGCTCGCCACGGCGGTGGTGACGCTAGACGGGCGTCTGTCGGTCCAATACCTCAATCCTGCGGCCGAGGCGCTCTTTGACGTTGGCCAGAAGAGCATTCTCGGCCAGCCTTTCCTTGACCTCTTTACAGATGCCGGTGAATTCGAGGCGAAGCTGCGTCAGTCGATTGGTAGCGGTTGGGGGTTTGCCGAGCAGGAGCGCATTCTCGGACGCGCCGGACTGGAGCCGCTTGCGCTCAACTGCATTGTGACGCCGGTGGACAACGGGTCTTTTCAGTTGATCATGGAGTTGCGCCCGATTGAGCAGCAGCTGCGTATCGAGCGCGAGGAGCAGCAGCTCAACCAGCATCTGGCCAATCGCGAGCTGATCCGGAATCTGGCGCACGAGATCAAGAATCCGCTGGGCGGCTTGCGCGGTTCGGCACAGTTGCTTGAACGCGAGCTCGATCGCCCCGAACTGCGCGAATACACCCAGGTGATCATCAAGGAGGCGGACCGGCTGCAGTCCTTGATGGATCGCATGCTCACGCCGCACCGGCCGCCGCATATCGGCCCGCTCAACATTCACGAGGTATGCGAGCGGGTGCGCAGCCTGATCCTGGCCGAGTTTCCAAACGGCATCCGGATTCGTCGTAACTATGACACCAGCCTGCCGGAGATCCAGGGAGATCGTGAACAGCTGATTCAAGTCATCCTGAATATCGCACGTAACGCAGCACAGGCGATTGCAGCACAACCGGCCACGTGGCCGCAACTTTCGGGCTCCGGGGTGATTGAGCTGCGCACGCGTGTCGTGCGGCAGGTCACGCTGGCGAGGAAGCGTTATCGGCTGGCATTAGAATTGCAAGTGATCGATGATGGGCCGGGAATTCCTCCTGAAATCCGTGATCGAGTCTTCTATCCGCTCGTTTCCGGTCGGGAAGGCGGGACCGGCCTGGGCCTCACGCTGGCGCAAACCTTCGTGCAGCATCATCACGGCGTCATCGAAGCGGAGAGCCAGCCTGGCAGAACGTGTTTTCGCATCGTGCTGCCTTTCCCCTGACGGAATTATGAGAAAGAACCAATGAATATGAAACCAGTCTGGGTCGTTGATGACGACAAGTCCATACGCTGGGTGTTCGAAAAAGCGCTGACGCGCGAGGGCATTCCCTACAAGACTTTCGCCCTTGCCCAGGATGCAATCGATGCGCTCGCCTCGGGGGCGCCGCAGGTGCTCGTTTCGGACATTCGCATGCCGGGCACTTCCGGCCTGGATTTGTTGCAAAACATCAAGCAAAGATATCCGACGCTGCCGGTGATTATCATGACCGCGTATTCTGATCTGGAGTCGGCGGTGGCGGCGTTTCAGGGCGGGGCGTTTGAGTACCTGCCCAAACCCTTCGATGTCGACCAGGCGGTCGAGTTGATCAGGCGCGCAATCGATGAATCGATGCGCGAGGACGAGGTGGCTGAGGTTGCTCAGACCTCGCCGGAAATTCTCGGCCAGGCGCCTTCGATGCAGGAAGTGTTTCGGGCCATCGGTCGGCTTTCCCAATCCAATGCGACGGTGCTGATCACCGGCGAATCGGGTTCTGGCAAAGAGTTGGTCGCCCAAGCTCTGCACCGACATAGTGCGCGCGCGTCCAAGCCGTTTGTCGCAATCAACACCGCGGCAATGCCCAAGGACCTGCTTGAGTCCGAGCTGTTTGGTCACGAGCGCGGCGCGTTCACCGGTGCTCAAGCCATGCGCCGTGGCCGTTTTGAGCAGGCCGAAGGCGGGACGCTGTTTCTCGATGAGATCGGCGACATGCCACCTGATTTGCAGACGCGGCTGTTACGGGTTCTTTCAGACGGCAATTTTTACCGCGTCGGCGGTCATCAACCTATCAAGTCCAATGTGCGTGTCATTGCCGCGACCCACCAGAATCTTGAGGCGCGGGTCAAGGACGGACAATTTCGCGAGGACCTTTATCATCGCTTGAACGTCATTCGTCTGCGCCTGCCGTCACTGCGCGAACGGCGCGAGGATATTCCGCTGCTGGCGCGTCATTTCCTGGCGAAGAGCGCGAAAGATCTTGGCATGGAGGCCAAGCGTCTTACCGAAGCGGCAATGAATTATCTGAGCGCACATGACTTTCCGGGCAACGTGCGCCAGCTTGAGAACGTCTGTCACTGGCTGACGGTGATGGCGGCGGGGCAGTCGATAGAAATCAACGATCTGCCGCCAGAGTTGCGTGAAGAATCTTCGCGTGTGCAGGGTTCTGATTGGATTGGCGCGCTGTCGCGCGAGGCGGAAAAAGCCCTCGCCCGCGGCGAGTCGGGCATCATGGATTCGTTGTCGCGAAAATTTGAAAAAGTGCTTATCGCCAAGGCGCTGGCACATACCGGCGGGAGGCGCATTGAAGCGGCCAATTTGCTGGGCATCGGCCGCAACACCATTACGCGCAAAATTCAGGAGCTCGGTCTGGAAGACAAGGGCAATCGGGCCGAAGAGGCCTGATGCTGTTGGGTGCTGTTCTGCCGGTAGTCCTGCGAGGACGGCGCGCGTAAAGGCGCAAGTCCCCGCAGGAGGGTTGCCTACTTTACCGCTGCAGCGGCCGCGCGATTGGATTCGAGTTTTGCATCGACCAGGGCCACCACCTCATCGATATCGGCGCAACGCATGCCTTTTTGCGCCGCGATCGTCTGCACCAGCCGGTCGACGCGTTCGATGTTCTGGGCACCGCCAAACAGTGCGCGCGCCGCCGACGACGGACTGGCGAGCCCTTGCGCGGCATTGGCATACTTCTCGAAAGGCACCAGATCCTTCTCTGCGGCACCCAAGGACATGCAAAGTTTGGCCACCCAACTGTAGACGGCCCGTGAGGCTTCAATATCCGAGTGCACCGCTTCCTGGATGGGGCGCATGCCCTTGGCGGTGATGCAGCGGTAGTTGCCCGCCATGAGCATGCTCCACTTGGCTAGCGGCACGAACACCGAGTCATGCACCTTGAGTTTCACCGGCAATTCAATCTTTCCTTCCGGCGTGTCGAAGCGCGCCGCTTCAATATCGGCTTCCAGCTGGCGCAGGATGGCGGTGTGTGCGTCCGAATCGAAGCGTGCCGCCTTGAAATTGGTGGGCAGGCGGACCTGCAGCACATTGACTTTTTCCTCCGGCGGGCGGAATGCCTGCGGGTCCGGGCTGCAAAGTGTGAGCAGTGCCGGATCAAAGCTGTCCCAGACGGTGGGGTCGGTGTAGGCGCCGCGGCAGGCGTTGACGTCGACTCCGGGGATGCGCGCCACATACGGCAATGGCGGCATGTTCATGATCGACATGCACGGGACTTTTGATTTCGCAACGGCCTCGAGCAATTCGCGCACGCCGGGTGAACGGTATTGCGGCTCTTGCATGGCAAGTGCGATGAGATCGTAGTCGGCGGGCTTGACCGTCCCGGGGGCCTCGGCGGAGAGCTTGCCGGGCAATTTGCGTGAATCGATCTCGACCAGCCCGGCGCGCCCTTTGATCGGCAGGCGCACGATGGCCCCTTCCTTGTTGAATACCTCGGCTTCGGCTGCGAGGCAGATCATTTTTACGGTGTGTCCGGCGAGCACGAGTTTGGTCGCGAGCAATGAGCCGTAGGACGCACCCATAATTAATATTTTGTATGTCTTGTTCATTTGAATCCTCCGTTTGTGCTGTCTTTGCCAGGTTTGCGCGGCGTGGGTCGCGATGGCTTGGATGTTTGCCGGACCAAAGACAGAAAACGCAGACTAGCACAGGATTTTATCGTCAGGAATTCAATCTCATAATATGGAAATTAATGACAGTAAATTTCATAATATGGAAAATAAAGCGTATCGTGAAATATTATTCCCTTTGTTAGCCGCCAATAACTGCCAATACGCGGCATAAATGCTGCGGGGTGATGTGTGATGCGCGCGCAGGTCCGGCAGTGGAATCGTCGCGGGGAAGGCCGTCTTCCGTTTTGTAGGGGTGCGCAAAGTGATTGCGTAGTGCGTTCGCCGTGAAAACAGGCCATAGCCCGCTCTAGGCGATAAGCTGGAAAGCGCCTACTGGCGTGGGTTTCCAGGCTATTTTCGATTTAAGTTCGAAGCGCCAAGGGTATGCGCTCGAGGTTGGAGAGTCCCTCGTGCGGGGCGCCCCGGTCAGCGCAGTTCGCACACCAGTGGGGTGTGGTCTGACGGACGCTCAAGTTTTCTCGGTTCCAGATCAACCGCGCAGTGCGCGCACTGTTCTGCCAGTTTTTTTGATAATAAAATGTGGTCGATGCGCATACCCAGATTGCGCTTGAATCCGTTCATGCGGTAGTCCCACCAAGTGAAGGATTTTTCCGGTTGATCAAAGAGGCGAAAGCTGTCAGTGAAACCGAGCGCGATGAGGCCCCGAAAGGCCTCGCGTTCCGGTTCGCTCACCAGAACCTGGCCCTCCCAGGCTTTGGGGTCGTGTACGTCGCGGTCTTCCGGGGCGATGTTGTAGTCGCCCAGAACGGCGATGCGCGGGTGGCGTTCCGCCTCTTGCGCCAGCCAGCGGTGAAATGCCGCCAACCAGTTTAGTTTGTAGGCGTATTTGTCGGAGCCGATCGATTGCCCGTTGGGAACGTAGGCGCAAATGACGCGTACGCCGGCAATCGTCGCGCCGATGACGCGCTTTTGTTCGTCGGCGTGATCTGGGATGTTGTGCACGACATCCTCGGCCGGGATGCGCGAAAGAATGGCGACGCCGTTATAGGTTTTTTGTCCGAGGAAGGCCGCGTGGTAGCCGGCGGCTTGGATATCCGCCAGCGGAAATTTTGCATCCTCCATTTTCAGCTCTTGCAGGCACAGCGCGTCCGGCTGGTTTTTGCCCAGCCAGTCGAGCACATGCGGCAGGCGGACCTTGAGTGAGTTGACGTTCCAGGTGGCGAGTTTCATGGGTGGTTCGTTTCATGTGTTCCGTACCCCGGCTGCGGCACGGATTCAAGACCTTGGTTGAAATTTTTACGGCGCGGTCTTGACGTTGCCCGGCAGGGCTGTCGCGGCGGGGGCTTGTGGCTTTGCGGCTGTTGCCGGTGCCATGGCCTTGGTTGCGCCCGGCAGGTTGATCGCGTTCTTGGGATAGCCCGCCGTGTCGAGCAGGCTGTTGAAGCCCCCCGGTTCATAGCCGACTTGCACCTGCGAGCCCACGGTCAGGGTCGGCACCTGGTTTGTGCCGGAGGCTTTTTTGAGCAGCGCGTTGCTTTCATCATCGGCTACGCTGACCTCGCGGAACGGAACGCCGCGCTTGCCCAGCAGTTCCCGCGCCTGCGGACAACCGTCCTTGCAAGACGGCGAGGTATATAGAACCACCGGGTAAATGCGCACCGCTTCGGTCAGCTGATAGGGCGCCTGGCTGGTTTCGATCACGCTACCGCCCAGCTTTTTCTGCTCCACGCTTTTGGCGGCGGACGGGGGCGGTGGCGCATCGGTGTAATGGACCTTTCCCGCCTGATCGATCCAGCGATAGAACTGCGCCGATGCGCTGCTGGCCACTAGCATAAGTACAAGAACCAGAAGTCTTGTCATCTGTTCCCCGTTGACCGAAGCATCATGCGGAAATCATACCACTGTGCCGCATGAGGGCATCCACCGAGGGTTCGCGCCCGCGGAAAGCTTTGAACGATTCAATGGCCGGTCGGCTGCCGCCGACAGCGAGAATTTCTTCACGAAACCGCGCGCCTGTGCCCGGATCCAGCACGCCGCTCTCTTCAAACGCGCTGTAGGCGTCGGCTGATAACACCTCCGCCCACTTGTAACTGTAATAGCCTGCGCTGTAGCCGCCGGAAAAAATATGCGAAAAATTATTCGGGAAGCGGTTCCAGACGGGGGGCACCGACACCGCGACTTTGCTGCGGATCTCATCGAGCAGGTGTTGTGCAGTCTTGCCGCTTTCCGGGTCGAACTCGTCGTGAAGCAGCATGTCGAAGAGCGAGAATTCGACTTGTCGCACCATTTGCATGCCGCTCTGAAAATTCTTTGCCGCGACCATCTTGTCGAACAGCGCGCGCGGTAGCGGGGCGCCGGTATCGACGTGGGCGGTCATGTGCGAGAGCACATCCCATTCCCAGCAGAAATTTTCCATGAACTGGCTCGGCAGTTCGACGGCATCCCACTCAACGCCGCGGATGCCCGACACACCGAGGTAATCGACGCGCGTGAGCATGTGGTGCAAGCCATGACCGAATTCGTGAAACAGCGTGATCACGTCATCGTGCGAGAAGGTTGCCGGCTTGTCGCCTGCCGGCGATGGGAAATTGCAATTGAGGTAGGCGACCGGAGTTTGTACGGTGGCACCGACCAAGCGGCGCGTTATCGCCTCATCCATCCAGGCGCCGCCGCGTTTGGTTTCACGCGCGTACAAGTCGACATAGAAGCGCCCGATGACGGTGCCATCCTTCTCGCTGATGCGATAAAAGCGCACATTCGGATCCCAGGCTTCGGCTTGTTCGGACTCGATGTGCAGGCCGTAAATGGTTTCGATCACACGAAACATGCCCTGCATGACCTTGGGTTCCGGGAAATATTGTTTTACTTCCTGGTCGGAGAAGTCATACCGGCGCAGGCGCAGTTTCTCGGACGCATACGAGCTATCCCAAGCCTGCATCTGGGCGATGCCAAGTTCGTTTGCGGCAAAGGCGTTGAGCTCATCCCAGTCCTTTAGTGCGAAGGGTTTGGCCTTGGCGGCGAGATCCTCGAGAAAGTCGACAACCTGGCGTGGCGATTCGGCCATTTTCGTCGCCAGCGAGACTTTGGCGTGGCTGCTGTAGCCGAGCAGTTGCGCCGCTTCATTGCGCAGTTTGAGGATTTGGGCGATCAACGGCGTGTTGTCCCAGTCGGGCTTGCCAAACTCGCTTGCCCTGGTGACGTGGGCGCGATAAATCCTTGCGCGCAGGTCGCGATTATCCGCATATTGCATGACCGGCATGTAGGAGGGGGCATGGAGGGTAAATTTCCAGCCTTTTGCCCCGGCTTTTTGCGCCGCTTGCGCGGCCAGTTCCAGGCTGTCTTCGGGGATGCCCGCGACATCGGCCAGGTCTTCCACCGTGGTGGAAAAAGCGTTCGTGGCGTCGAGTACATTTTCCGAAAATTTCGTCGACAGCCGCGCCAGTTCATCCATGATTTGGGCGTAGCGTTGCTTTTTTTCCTCTGAAAGTTCGGCGCCGGACAGGCGGAAGTCGCGAATTTCGTTGTCGATGATTTTTTGTTGCTGGCCTTTGAGCGAGGCAAATCCAGCCGAGGCCCGGAGGGCCTTGTACTTTTCAAACAGCGCGAGATTCTGGCCAAGCTCGGTCCAGTACTGGACTATGCCGGGCTGGTTTGCGTTGTAGGCTTCGCGCAATTCGGGCGAATCGAGCACGCCGTGCAGGTGGCCCACCACACCCCAGGCGCGGCCAAGGCGCTCGTTGGCGTCCTCCAGGGGCGCGACAAAGCTGTCCCAGGTGACGGCGACAGACGTGGCTGTCAGGCGTTTGATCAGCGCGCGATTTTCTGTCAGCAAGGTTTCCACTGCGGGCGTGATGTGCTCGGTGCGGATTGTTGCAAATCGCGGCAGGCCGTTGAAATCGAGTAGCGGGTTGGTGCTCATGCTTTTCCTTCCAGTCAACGGTAAGACCCTCTAACGTAACGGGCCGGTTCACGGTTTAACAAGACTCTTGCGGGATTTTCTTCCGGCTAGGCTGCGTTGTGCAGGCTGCGCTCCGCCGCCTGGAGTGTGTTGAGCAACAGCATGGCCACCGTCATCGGTCCAATCCCGCCCGGAACCGGCGTTATCCAGCCGGCCTTGCCGAGCAGACTGGCAAAATCGCAGTCCCCCGCCAGTTTGCCCTCCGCTGTGCGGTTGATGCCGACGTCGATGACGACCGCCCCGGGTTTGATCATGGCCCCGTCGAGCAGGTTCAGCTTGCCCGTCGCGGTCACCAAAATGTCGGCCTGGCGCGTGAACAAGGGTAGATCGGGGGTCTGGGAGTGGCATACGGTGACGGTTGCGCCCGCTTGCAAGAGCAGCAGCGCCGCTGGTTTGCCGACGAGAGTGGAGCGGCCGATGACAACGGCGTGTCGGCCGGCGACCGCAATGCCCTCGTGTTCAAGCAATTTCATCACGGCATAGGGGGTGCAAGGGAGAAAAACCGGTTTCCCCGCCAGAAGCGCACCGGCGTTTTGCGGATGAAATCCATCCACATCCTTGGCCGGGTCTATGGCGCGCAGGGCGGCGTCCTCGTCGATCTGCTCGGGCAAGGGCAGTTGCAGCAGGATGCCGTGAATTTTTGGATCGGCGTTCAAGTCTGCGATACGGGTGAGTAAATGCTCCGTTGTCGCGCCAAGGGGCAGCGCAACCAGTTGCGAATGCAGCCCGGCCTCGGCGCAGGCGCGGAATTTGTTTCGCACGTAAACGGCGGATGCGGGGTTCTCTCCGATCTGGATTACGGCAAGGCCGGGCACACACCCGCCCGCGGCCATTTGCATCACGCGCAGTTTCAGCTTTTCGCGAATTGCGCGCGCAATCGCGGCGCCATCGATAATTCGAGTCTGCATGCCTGAAAAAATTTGGTGCAACCGAGGGAAAGCAACCGGAGAGAAGGGAGAGGGGCGGGCATTGTACCAGCAGGGCTGCGCTTGATTTGCCAAGGGCAAGGCCCTTTACAAGGATACAAGGACAAGGCTTGAACGAGCTTGGAGGTTGATTGTATGATGTGCTTGTTGTTTTGCAGCGTGAAAAAGCGCTTTTTCCGCGCTTTTTCCAAGTCGGCCATGAGTATGCCGCGCCCCTGGCCGCGTATTGAGTTACTTTTGAATGCACGCTGATTCCGGTGTTGTTTCCAGTATCCCGCCGTCGATGAGGTAATCATGTCCGCAATCCCCGAATTTCCCGCCGCCAACGACCCCGATACGCTTGAGACCAAGGAGTGGCTCGACGCAATGGAGGCCGTACTCGAGCGTGAGGGCGCAGACCGCGCGCACTACCTGCTGGAAAAACTCATCGATAAAGCGCGTCGTTCTGGCGCGTATCTGCCCTATAACGCGCAGACTGCCTATCTCAATACCATACCGCCGCACATGGAGCAGCGCTCCCCCGGCGACCATGCCCTGGAGGAGCGCATTCGCTCCTACGCGCGCTGGAATGCCATGGTCATGGTGGCCAAGGCGAACAAGGTCGAAGGTGACCTGGGTGGCCACATTGCCAGCTTTGCATCGGTCGGCACGCTCTTTGGGATCGGATTCAATCATTTCTGGAATGCGCCTCACGAGGGGCATGGCGGCGACCTTATCTATTTCCAGGGCCACTCCGCCCCCGGCGTCTATGCGCGCGCTTTTCTCGAGGGGCGCCTGACCGAGGAGCAGATCACCAATTTTCGCCGCGATGTCGAGGGCAAGGGCGTCACCTCATATCCGCATCCTTGGCTGATGCCCGATTTCTGGCAGTTCCCGACGGTGTCGATGGGGCTCGGACCGCTGCAAGCGATTTACCAGGCGCGTTACCTCAAGTATCTGCATGCCCGCGGTTTCGCTGACACGTCCAACCGCAAGGTCTGGGCCTTCCTTGGCGACGGAGAGACGGATGAACCCGAATCACTCGGGGCGATCGGCATGGCCGCACGCGAAAAGCTCGACAACCTCATATTCGTTATCAATTGCAACCTGCAGCGCCTAGATGGTCCGGTGCGCGGTAACGGCAAGATTATCCAGGAGCTCGAAGGTGAGTTCCGTGGCGCCGGCTGGAATGTCATCAAGCTGATCTGGGGTTCATACTGGGATCCGCTGCTGGCCCGTGACAAGGACGGTGTGCTGCTCAAGATCATGGAGGAGACCGTCGATGGCGAGTACCAGAATTTCAAGGCCAATGATGGGGCATTTGTCAGGAAGAATTTCTTTGGTAAGAATCCAAAGACACTGGAGATGGTGTCGCGCATGACTGATGACGACATCTGGCGCCTCAATCGTGGCGGCCATGATCCGCACAAAATTTACGCCGCTTATGCCGCTGCGACGCAGCACAAGGGGCAGCCCACGGTCATTCTCGCCAAGACCGTAAAGGGTTACGGCATGGGCAAAATCGGCGAGGGCAAGAACACGACGCACCAGCAGAAAAAAATGGACCTGGTGTCCATCCGCCAGTTTCGCGACCGTTTCAACATCCCGATTCCGGATGACCAGCTTGAATCCCTGCCGTTTTATAAACCGGCCGCCGATTCGCCCGAAATGATTTACCTGCAGGAACGGCGCAAGGCGCTGGGCGGCTACCTGCCGCAGCGCCGGCGCAAGTCGGAGGCGGTGCCGCAGGTTCCCGAGCTGGCCGCGTTCGATCAGGTGCTCAAGGCGACAGATCGGGAAATCAGCACGACGATGGCCTTCGTGCGCATTCTCACCGCGCTGGTGCGGGATAAAAACATCGGCAAGCACATCGTGCCTATCGTCCCGGATGAGGCGCGCACCTTTGGTATGGAGGGCATGTTCCGCCAGTTGGGCATTTTCTCCATTGAGGGGCAGAAATACGAGCCGGTCGACAAAGACCAGGTGATGTATTACCGCGAGGACAAGGCGGGACAGATTCTTGAAGAAGGCATCAACGAGGCCGGTGCTTTTTCTTCATGGATTGCCGCCGCCACTTCCTACAGCACAACCAACGTCGTCACCGTGCCGTTTTATATTTTTTATTCGATGTTCGGCATGCAGCGCATTGGCGACCTTGCCTGGGCGGCGGGCGACCAGCGTGCGCGCGGTTTCCTGCTTGGCGGGACCGCCGGCCGCACCACGCTGAATGGCGAGGGACTGCAGCATGAGGACGGCCACAGTCATGTGCTGTCGTCAGTCATTCCCAACTGCGTGTCCTACGATCCTAGCTTCGGCTATGAGCTTGCGGTCATCATTCATGACGGCCTGCGCCGCATGGTGACCAACCAGGAGGACGTGTTCTATTACATCACCGTGATGAACGAGAACTACATCCACCCTGCGCTACCGACCGCTCCGGGTACGAACCAGGGTATTTTGAAGGGTATGTATCTGTTCAAGGAGGCGGGTAAGAAAAAGAACAAGGTGCAACTGATGGGCTCGGGCACCATCCTGCGTGAGGTCATTGCGGCCGCCGATCTGCTGGAGAAGGAATGGGATGTCGCATCCGATATCTGGAGTTGCCCAAGTTTCACCGAGTTGCGACGCGAAGGGCATGATGTGGAGCGTTGGAATTTGTTGCACCCGACAGAAACGGCAAAAAAGAGCTATGTCGAACAAAGTCTGGAAAAACACGATGGCCCGGTGATTGCGTCGACGGACTACATGAAGGCGTTTGCCGACCAGATCCGCCCGTTTATGCCCAAGGGGCGCAGCTTCCGCGTACTGGGAACAGATGGTTTCGGGCGTTCCGACACCCGCGAGCAGTTGCGCCGCCACTTCGAGGTCAACCGGCATTGGGTTGTGGTAACGGCACTCAAAGCGCTTGCCGATGAGGGCGCGATCAAACCGTCTGTGGTGGCTGATGCGATAAAGAAATACGGCCTCGACCCCTCGAAGCCGAACCCGTTATCGGTTTGAAACAAGTCTGACTATTTGGAAGTTGGAGGGGCGGCCTGCGCCTCCGCTGACGCAACCGCGATGTACCTGCGACGCAACAACAAGCAAGGAAAATAAATGGCTGGTATCAGAGAGGTGCATGTTCCCGACATCGGTGACTTCAAGGAAGTTGATGTTGTGGAGGTTCTGGTCAGCGTAGGCGATGTCGTAAAGCCCGAGCAGTCGCTGATCTCGGTCGAGTCGGACAAGGCCACCATGGAAATTCCCTCGCCCGCCGCGGGTGTGGTCAAGGAATTAAAAATAAAAGTCGGCGACAAGGTGTGCGAGGGCAGCCTGTTGCTCTTGCTCGACGAGACTGGGGGCGGTGAGCTTGCCTTAGCCGTGGCGGCGCCAAGCGCGCCCAAGGCTGCGGCCGCGGCTGCGCCGGCGCCGGTCACAATCGCCCCCGCCACCGCCCCGACCCCTGCGCTGATCGCCCCGCCCGCACCGGTACCGTTCGAGCCGGTGTTTGAGTCGGCCACCTTCAAGCCGCATGCCAGCCCCAGCATTCGAAAATTCGCGCGCGAACTTGGTGTTGACCTGGCCAAGGTAAGGGGCAGCGGACCCAAAGGCCGGGTGACGCAGCAGGACGTGCACGGTTTTGTCAAAGGTGTCATTAACGGCACGCCGGCGCTTGCCTCCGGTGCAACCGTGCCGGGTGGTTACGGATTTAACCTGCCTGAGTGGCCCAATGTCGATTTTGCCAAGTTCGGTCCGGTCGAGCCCAAGCCGCTGTCGCGCATCAAAAAGCTGTCCGGTGCCAATCTGCACCGCAACTGGGTCGGCATCCCACACGTGACGCAATTTGATGATGCCGACATTACCGATCTTGAGGCGTTCCGCAAGTCGAACACCGCCGAGACGGAAAAGCAGGGGTTCAAACTGACCATGTTGGCGTTCCTGATCAAGGCCAGCGTCACCGCCCTCCGGCACTATCCGGACTTCAACGCCTCTCTCGACAAGACGGGCGAAAATTTGATCCTGAAAAAATATTTTCACGTCGGCGTCGCCGTCGACACGCCCGATGGCTTGGTGGTTCCGGTGATTCGCGATGCGGACCGCAAGGGGGTGTTCGACCTGGCTCGCGAGTTGTCAGAAATTTCCAAGCTGGCGCGGGATAAAAAATTAAAGCCCGGTGACATGCAGGGCGGATGTTTTTCGATCTCCAGCCTCGGCGGTATCGGCGGCAGCGCCTTCACGCCGATCATTAACGCGCCCGAGGTGGCGATACTCGGGGTGTCCAAGGCGGCGATGCGTCCGGTCTGGAATGGCAAGGAGTTTGTGCCAAGGCTGATGCTGCCTTTGTCCCTGTCCTATGATCACCGTGTTATCGACGGGGCATCGGCGGCGCGGTTTACATCGTATCTGGCGTCGGTGCTCTCCGACATCAGGCGCTCCCTGCTCTAACAATCGATAATCGGTGTATGGAAAATGGTGAATCGTAAATGGTGATCGGCCGCCGATAGCCCATCGCGATCTCCTTTTCACCATTTCCCAATTCCCATTCACCAACAAATGACCACCATCTGCATAGCCAGGAGGAACGGATCGGTTGCCATGGCGGCCGACACGCTGACGACCTTCGGCGACACGCGGGTCGCGGACCCGTATAAACGGGTCCATGACAAGGTTTTGCGTTACAACGGCTCTTATGTCGGCGTGTGCGGCAGTTCTGCGCATCACCTTGTGCTCGAAAATCTATTCGCCAAACACAGGGACCTTAAGCTGGGCAGCCGCGCCGAGGTCTATGAGTCTTTCAGGGTTCTGCACCCGCTGCTCAAGGAGCAGGCTTTTTTGAATCCAAAGGAAGACGACGACGACCCTTATGAGTCTTCGCAGATTACCGCGGTGATCGCCAATGCGAGCGGTATATATGCGGTTTATTCTTATCGGGAAGTGTTCGATTTCGAACGGTTCTGGGCGGTTGGGTCAGGGCGTAATTTTTCCCTCGGCGCCATGTACACCGTCTGGGGGCGTGCAAAAAGCGCGGCTGAAGTCGCCCGGGCCGGCGTCATGGCGGGGATTGAATTTGACAAGAACTCAGGTGCACCGCTGCATGTGCACTCGATCAAACTGAAAGCAAAGTCATGAGCCTCATAGAAGTAAAAATTCCGGATATCGGGGATTTCAAGGATGTCGACGTCGTCGAGGTGCTGGTAAAGGCTGGTGACCAGGTTGAGAAAGAGCAGTCCCTGCTTTCGCTCGAATCGGACAAGGCGACCATCGAAATTCCCTCACCCCATGCGGGCGTGGTCAAAGAGTTGCGTGTCAAGGTCGGGGACAAACTGTCGCAAGGGGCGACTGTGCTCATGCTCGAGGAATCGAGCGGTGCCGTGGCCCCGGCCACTGCCTTGCCTGTGAACTTGGCGCCGCCGTCATCATCCCCGGCACCCTCGCCCGCCGTCGCGGCCTTCGGCGGCCCTGCAGATCTGAGTTGCGATGTGCTTGTGCTTGGCGCCGGCCCAGGCGGATATTCGGCGGCATTTCGCGCAGCCGATCTTGGCATGTCTGTCGTTCTGGTCGAGCGCTATGCCACGCTTGGCGGCGTGTGCCTCAACGTGGGTTGCATTCCGTCCAAGGCCTTGCTCCATGTTGCCGCAGTGATGGACGAGGCGCAGAACATATCCGAGCATGGCATTGTCTTTGGCAAACCTGAGGTGGACATCGACAAATTACGCAACTGGAAGGAAAAGGTTGTGGGCAAGCTCACTTCCGGGCTGTCCGGCATGGCCAAGGCGCGCAAGGTCACCGTGTTGCAGGGCTTGGGAACCTTCGCCGGCCCCAAGCACCTGACGGTCGAGACCAAAGAAGGGCGCAAGCTTGTCGCGTTCAAGAATGCCATTATCGCGGCCGGATCACAGGCTTCGAAAATCCCGACCATGCCCGATGATCCGCGCATTGTCGACTCGACCGGGGCGCTGGAGTTGCGTTCCAGGCCCAAGCGCATGTTGGTGATAGGCGGTGGCATCATCGGCCTGGAAATGGGCACGGTTTATTCGACGCTTGGTGCGCGCCTCGACGTGGTCGAGATGATGGACGGGTTGATGGCCGGCGCCGACCGCGACCTCGTGAAGGTCTGGCAGACTTTCAACGCCAAGCGTTTTGATAAAATCATGCTCAAGACCCGCACCACCAAGGTCGAGGCGTTAAGGGAGGGGATCAAGGTGTGGTTTGAGGGCGAAAACGCGCCGGCGGAGCCGAAGCTTTACGATCTCGTGCTGGTTTCGGTCGGTCGCGTGCCCAACGGTGGGAAAATAGCCGCCGCCGCCGCCGGCATCAACGTAAGTGAGCGCGGCTTCATCCCGGTGGACGGCCAGATGCGCACCAATGTGCCGCATATTTTTGCCATCGGCGACATCGTCGGCCAGCCCATGCTGGCGCACAAGGCGGTGCACGAGGGGCATGTGGCGGCCGAGGTGGCAGCCGGACAAAAATCGTTTTTCGATGCTTCTGTCATCCCGTCTGTGGCTTATACCGATCCGGAAATCGCCTGGGTTGGGCTCACCGAAGAGGAGGCGAAAAATCAGGGTATCAAGGTCGGCGTCGGGAAGTTTCCCTGGGCCGCTTCGGGGCGTGCCATTGCCAACGGTCGTGACGAGGGCTTCACCAAGCTGATCGTCAACGAGGAGACGCACCGGGTGGTTGGCGGCGGGATCGTCGGTACTGGAGCGGGTGACCTGATCAGCGAACTGGCGTTGGCGATTGAAATGGGCGCCGATGCGACTGATATAGGCAGGACGATCCATCCGCACCCGACGCTCGGGGAGTCGGTGGGCATGGCCGCCGAGCTTTATGAAGGCGTATGCACCGATCTTCCCGCAGTCAAGAGAAAACCATCATGACCCAGGACGAACTCAAGCAGGCGGTGGCGCGCGAGGCTATCAAGTACGTGCAGGATTCCATCGTTGGAGTGGGAACCGGATCGACGGCGAATTTTTTCATCGATGAACTGGGAAAAATAAAGGGGCGCATCGACGGCGCCGTGGCGAGTTCGGAAAAGTCAGCCGAACGCCTGAAGGCCAACGGCATTCGTGTCATTGACCTGAACAGCGTCAGCGAGATTCCGGTTTATGTGGATGGCGCGGATGAGATCACCGAGCACATGGCGATGATCAAGGGCGGGGGCGGCGCGCTGACACGGGAAAAAATTGTCGCCGCCGTCTCACGTAAATTCATTTGCATCGCCGATGAATCAAAGCTGGTTGGGGTGCTCGGCAAGTTCCCTCTGCCCATTGAGGTGCTGCCCATGGCGCGTTCCTATGTCGGTCGTGAAATGGTCAAGTTGGGAGGTCGTCCCGAACTGCGCCAGGGTTTCACCACGGACAATGGCAATCTGATTCTCGATGTGTACGGCCTTTCTATCCTGAAGCCGATGGAGCTTGAATCCGCGATCAATCAGATCGCCGGTGTCGTCACCTGCGGCCTGTTCGCCCGCCGTGGCGCGGATATCGCCCTGCTTGGCACGGCGCAAGGCGTCAAAACGCTTAAGGCCAAGGGCTAATTGACATGTGGCTGTCATAAAGCCGTGATACGCTAATGAAATGAACCTGTCCGAGCATATTTCAAAACAGTTCGACGCCGAGTTGGAGGCGGTTCGCACGCGCGTGCTGCAAATGGGCGGGCTTGTCGAGGAGCAGATCGTCAAGGCGATCGACGCGCTGGGCGCGGGCGACATGGCAAGCATCGAGCGCGTTATCGAAGACGACCATCGCGTCAATAGACTTGAGGTGGAGCTTGATGAGGCTTGCAGCCATATCATCGCGCGACGTCAGCCGGCGGCAAGTGATTTGCGGTTGATCATCGCCGTGATCAAGACGATCACCGACTTAGAGCGCATCGGCGATGAGGCGGCAAAAATTGCCCGCATGGCCAAGCTGATCCATTCGGCAGAAAAAATGCACATGCCCCGGCTTGAGATGAAGCATATGGCCGGCCACGCGGTTTCGATGCTAAGAAAGGCACTGGACTCGTTCGCCCGGCTTGACACCACGGCGGCTGGCCAGGTTGTTGTTGCCGACGAGCTTGTGGATGACGAGTTCCGTTCGGTCTTGCGCCAGCTCATCACCTTCATGATGGAAGACCCGCGGACTATTTCGCGCTGTCTTGAGATGTTGTTTATAGCCAAGGCTCTGGAGCGGATCGGCGATCATTCCAAGAACATGGCGGAATATGTCATTTACATGGTTGAGGGGCGCGATGTGCGCCACCTTTCATTGGACGGATTGGCCAAACAGCTTGCTTAGGCGCCCTGGCGCTTGCAGTAACAAAAAAGGGCCGCTTCGAGCGGCCCTTTTTGTTGCGGCTTTTGAGCAGACTTACTTGGTTGGTGGAACGTAGCCTTGCGCCGCATCTGCGCCATCGCCAAAAAAGTGTTTTTCCAGCTGTTCGGCGAGGTATTTGCGTGCACGGGCGTCGGCAAGGCTCAGTCGATTCTCGTTTATCAGCATGGTTTGATGTTTGATCCAGCCCTGCCAGGCTTCCTTTGATACGCTTTCAAAAATCTTTTTGCCAAGCTCGCCCGGATAGGGCGGGAGGTCGAGCCCTTCGGCTTCCTTTCCCAGTTTGATGCAGTTGACCATGCGTGCCATGTGATTCTCCTGAAAGTGTGGGCGGTGGTGCCGGCGCCTAGATTGGCTTGACCAGGACCTTCGAACGGCGTTGCCAGTTGTAAAGCGAGCGTTTTGGCTCAGGCAGTTGTTCGATGCCGGCCTCGGAAAAATCGCGTTCGATAAACCAATGCGTGGTGCGTGTGGTGAGGACAAATATTTTCCGGTAGCCCAGCTTTTTTGCCACCGTCATACCGTGCTCGAGTAGCTTGTCGCCATGGCCGAGGCGACGGAATTCGGGGCGCACCGCGACCGCCGCCAGCTCCGCCGATTTTCCCTCCGGAAACGGGTAAAGTGCCGCGCAGCCGACGATAAGCTTGTCGTATTCAAGCACAAAGAAACGCTGAATCTCCCGCTCGAGGCGTTCCCGCCCGCGATAGACCAGGGTGCCGTCAGCCTCCAGCGGCTCAAGCAATTGCAGAATGCCGCCGATGTCATCGATATTGGCCGGACGCAACCGCTCCACCTTGTCGGAGGTAATCATGCAGCCCGATCCGGCGTGTGTAAACAGTTCGATCAGCAGCGCGCCATCCACTTTGTGCGTGATCAAGTGGGAGCGCGCCACGCCGCCACGCACAGCCTCGACCGCATGGGCGAGATAGAGTCTTGTGTCGTCGGTCAGCCCTTTGCTTTTTTCGAGCAATTTGTCGGCTTCGTCGCCCGACAGCGCAACAATCGGCCGACCGCGGTTGTCCTCGACCGGCGCATCAGTCATGAATACGAGTTTCTCCGCCTTTAACGCCCGCGCCGTGACAACCGCCACGTCTTCCATCTGAAGATTGAATACCTCGCCGGTGGGCGAGTAACCGACATTGGAAATAATGACGATATTGCCGCCGTCGAGGCAGGATTCAATCGCCGCGGTATCGACCTTGCGCACCGTTCCCGAGTACTGGTAATCAACACCATTGACCACCCCCATTGGCTGGGCGGTGATGAAATTTCCCGACACTGTGTTGATCGGAGCGCCTGCCATGGGCGAGTTTGGCAGCCCCTGCGACAGCAGCGCATCGATGTCCATGCGCAGGATGCCGACCGCCTCTTTGACGCATTCGAGAGTCGTCGGATCGGTGATGCGCACGTCGTTGGCAAATCGGGATCGTGCCTTGCGCTGGCGCAACTGCGCTTCGATCTGCGGCCTTGCACCATGCACCAGTACCAGCCGTATTCCAGCGCTGTAAAGCAGGTTTATGTCGTTCGCAAGTACAGCGAATTTTCCCTCCTCGACGACTTCGCCGCCGAACGCGATGACGAGGGTTTTGCCGCGAAACGAATGAAAGTATGGCGCCGCGGAGCGGAACCAGGCGACAAACTGTGCGTTGGGTGACGTGGCCATGGGGTGCGATTCTACGCCAATGGGGACGCTAGCAATATGCGCGGCAGGTGCCGGGCCGTGCGGGTGTGCGTTGCCGCAATTACAAATCCCCCCACATCGACTGCAATGCGGCCATTGCGGCCAGTGGCGCGGTCTCGGTACGCAGCACCCGTGGCCCAAGGCGGATTCCGATAAAGCCGGCGGCCTGCGCTGCCTGTTGTTCTTGCGGCGAGAGACCGCCCTCGGGGCCGACCAACAGCGTGATCGCAGTTGTGCGCTCAAGGTCCCGTAGTCCGGTCGTCGCCTCCGGAGATAGCATCAGCCGCAGCCCGTCGTTTGACGCGCCGCCCAGCCAAGGCAACAAATCTGCCGTTGGCGCGACCGTGGGCACGCTGTTGCGACCACATTGTTCGCAGGCTGAGATCACGACGTTCTGCCAGTGGGTCAGGCGGCGTGCCATGCGCTCGTCATCCAGGTGAATGATGCTTCGTTCGCTTTGCAGCGGCTGAATCGCAGTTACACCCAGTTCCGTGGCCTTTTGCAGCGTGATATCCATACGGTCGCCGCTGGACAGGCATTGGGCCAGGCGTACACGCAAGGGTGACTCAAGGCTTGAATTGGTGAATGTACCGATGCTGGCGCGCAGCTTGCGACCGTCCTGAACCAGTACTGCGGCATATTCGCCGCCGCTACCGTCAAACAGGCGCACCGCCCAGCCCGCCTTGAGCCTGAGCGCAGCGGCATGGGCGCGGGCGTCTTCAGGGAGTGCGATTTCGCTGCCTTGGCGCAAGCACTGGCTGATGTAAAGCCGGGGCGTGGAGCTGGATTTAACTGATTTCATGAAGGAATTCTATCAGGACGTCGATTCGTGCGAGCTTGCCAGTCGCTGATGCACTGCACAAAAAAACGGCGCCCGGGATGGTATTTGCTGTAGAATTCGCCACCTTTTGTCAACGGTAATACCTCATGTCACGCGCCATCCGCAACATCGCCATCATTGCCCACGTCGACCACGGCAAGACCACGCTTGTCGACAAGTTGCTGCAGCAGGCGGGCACCTTCGCCGCGCACCAACAAATGACCGAGCGCGTCATGGATTCCAATGACCTGGAGCGGGAGCGCGGTATTACCATCCTGGCCAAGAATTGCGCGGTGACCTACGAGGGCACGCACATCAATATCGTCGACACCCCGGGTCACGCCGATTTTGGCGGCGAAGTGGAGCGCGTGTTGTCGATGGTGGACAGTGTGTTGCTGCTGGTTGATGCGGTGGAGGGTCCCATGCCACAGACGCGTTTCGTCACGCGCAAGGCACTCGCGCTTGGCCTCAAGACATTGTCGTGGTGAACAAGGTCGACCGTCCTGCATCGCGGCCCGACTGGGTGGTCAATCACACCTTTGACCTGTTCGACAAACTGGGCGCCACCGAGGAGCAGCTCGATTTTCCGGTGGTCTATGCCTCCGCACTCAATGGTTGGGCGGTTTCTGATCTCAAGGATGCACCGACATCAGCCGAGGAGGTCATCGAGGGCAAGCACAGCATGCGTCCCTTGTTTGATGCCATTCTCAAGTACGTTCCAGTCCGTGACGATGATGCCGACGGTCCGCTGCAACTGCAGATTTGCTCGCTCGACTACTCAAGCTACGTGGGCAAAATCGGCATCGGCCGCATCACCCGCGGCCGCGTCCGCACCTTGCAGGAGGTGGTGGTGATGAACGGCCCGGGCTCGACCCCCATCAAGGGCCGTATCAATCAGGTGCTGACATTCGAGGGACTCGAGCGCGTGGTGTCCGAGGAGGCACGCGCCGGTGACATCGTGTTGATCAACGGCATTGATGAAATTGGCATCGGTTCGACGATCTGCCACCCGGAGCACCTTGATGCGCTGCCGCTGCTGCGCGTGGACGAGCCGACCTTGACCATGAACTTCATGGTCAACAGCTCGCCACTTGCCGGCCGTGAGGGCAAGTTTGTCACCAGCCGCCAGTTGCGCGAGCGCCTTGAGCGCGAACTCAAAAGTAACGTGGCACTCAAGGTCGAGTTCACCTCTGACTCGGACACGTTTATCGTGTCGGGTCGCGGTGAATTGCACCTGACCATCCTGCTCGAAAATATGCGCCGCGAAGGCTACGAGATGGCGGTCGGTCGGCCACGCGTGGTGCTCAAGGAAATTGACGGGGTGAAACAGGAGCCCTACGAGTTGCTGACGGTCGACGTAGAAGATACGCACCAGGGCGCGGTGATGGAGGAGTTGGGCCGGCGCAAGGGTGATTTGACCGACATGCAGCCCGACGGCAAGGGTCGTGTTCGTCTTGAGTACCGTATCACGGCTCGCGGCCTGATCGGTTTCCAGGGCGTGTTCCTTACGCTGACGCGCGGAACCGGACTGGCCAGCCACATTTTTGACGACTACGGTCCGATCAAGGGTGATATGGAAGACCGCCGCAACGGCGTGCTGATCAGCCAGGATGATGGCGCCGCGGTCGCCTATGCATTGTGGAAGTTGCAGGATCGCGGTCGCATGTTCGTGTCCCCCGGCGAGGCGCTGTATGAGGGCATGATCATCGGCATCCATTCGCGCGACAACGATTTGGTGGTGAACCCGATCAAAGGCAAGCAGCTGACTAACGTGCGCTCTTCGGGTACCGACGAAGCCGTGCGTCTGGTGCCGCCGGTCGAACTCACACTGGAAAAGGCGGTGGAGTTTATTGCCGATGACGAGTTGGTCGAGATCACCCCGAAGTGCATACGCATTCGCAAGCGCCATCTTCTCGAGCATGATCGCAAGCGCGCTTCTCGCTCGGAGTCAGGCATCGCCGCCTAGTACCGGTGAGGCCACCGCGATGCGGTGGCCGGAATAAACCTGCATAACAGCTGAAAACCCGCGTCAGTCGCGGGTTTTCAGCTTTTGGCCCCGGATTTTACGAGGCTATCTGGTACAGGCCCATACGGTGACTTCACAGGCTTCGCCGCATTTTCGCAGCGCCTTTGTCTCCGCCTCTTGCCTTGTCATTCCGCTCATCGCGGCAAATTTCTTGGGCCCGTTGGCGACGGCACCGCAGGCGTTGCGAAAGCTGGTCACCACTTCGCATTTTGCATGAGCACATTGGCGCAGGGCTTCTGTCTTGGCGTCACGCGCACTGACTCTGTCGATGGCGTAACCATAATTGCCCGATGCACGATGATAGGCAATGGCGCCGTTGGCCTTGGTGGACTTGAATTTTTGTGCGTTGGCCATTGCGCACGACAAGGGCGCCATCGAAATGACGATGCAAAGGACTACGCGCAATCCCCTCATGTCCGGCTCCTACATAGTGGCGCCGACAATCCACGGCGCGAATTCATCCTCACCATAACCCCATTGTTCGCTACGGGTCTTTTGGCCCGATGCGGTTTTGAGCATGAGCTCAAAGAACCTGTGGCCAGACTCTTCGATCGATTCCTTGCCGTCGACAATCGTGCCACAGTTAAAGTCCATATCCTCTTCCTGGTGGGCATAGAGCGCGGAGTTGGTTGCGAGTTTGAGCGAGGGTGCCGGCTTGCATCCATAGGCCGAGCCGCGTCCGGTGGTGAAGCAGACCATGTTGGCCCCGCCGGCGACCTGACCGGTCGCGGCGACAGGGTCGAAACCCGGCGTATCCATGTAAACAAACCCGCGTGCCGTGACCGGTTCGGCGTATTCATACACTTCGACCAGATTGGTGGTGCCGCCCTTGGCGACCGCGCCTAGGGATTTTTCAAGAATGGTCGTCAGCCCCCCTGCCTTGTTGCCCGGCGACGGGTTATTGTTCATTTCATTGCCATTGCGCGCGGTGTAGTCCTCCCACCACTTGATACGGCGCACGAGCTTTTCCCCGACTTCGCGTGTTACGGCACGGCGGGTCAGAAGGTGCTCCGCGCCGTAGATTTCCGGTGTTTCAGACAGGATCGCCGTGCCGCCGTGCCTGACCAGCAAATCCACCGCAGCCCCGAGTGCGGGGTTGGCTGAAATACCCGAATAACCGTCGGAACCGCCGCATTGCAGGGCAAGGGTGAGGTGTGAGGCCGGCACCGTTTGCCGTTTGGCTTTGTTGGCTTCTGGAAGAATGGCCTCTATGCGCGCAATGCCTTCGCGCACGGCTTTCATCGTGCCGCCTTTTTCCTGGATGGTGTAAGCGGCGAGCTTATCGCTGCGCTGCAGTTTGTGTACAGCCATCAGACTGTTGATCTGGTTGGATTCGCAGCCTAGCCCCACCAACTGGGTGCCGAAAAAATTTGGATGACGCGCGTAGCCGGCCATGGTCCGGCGCAGCATGTCGATGCCCTCGCCTTCGCTCGCCATGCCGCAACCGGATTTGTGCGTCAGCGCGACCACGCCATCGACGTTGGGGTAGGCATCCAGCCTGGCGCGGAAATGATCGGCGATCATGCGCGCCACGGTGGCTGAGCAGTTCACGCTGGTGAGGATGCCGATGTAGTTGCGCGTGGCAACACGGCCGTCGGCGCGCACGATTCCCTCGAAGCTGGCCTGCGGATGGGCAAATTGCGTTGGTTTGACATCGGAGCAATAGGCGTAATCGCGTTCAAAATCGCCCATGCCGAGGTTGTGTACGTGAATATGCTCACCGGCTTTGATGTCGCGGGTGGCAAAGCCGATGATCTGGTTGTAGCGGCGCACCGGTTGTCCCGCCGCCACATCGCGAACGGCGACTTTGTGTCCGGCGGGGATGGCGCCGGCAAGGCGTATATTGCCTTCTTTGGGCAGCGTGGTCCCGCCCGGAATCCCCACCCGTGCGATGACCACATCGTCATCGGGGTGAAGGCGAATCGTTATGTCGGCGGCTTGGAGCATGGTGAGGTCTCTTTCGTGAATCATGACGTCTTCTAAACCGTGACCAATTTACCCCCTCCCCTCGACGGGGGAGGGAACGTACTAAGCTTCATCAGGCCGCGCGGATTATTCTACTCTCGGCGCCTGACCTTGGCTCAGGGCATCAGCGTCCGCGGCAGCCACATCGAAATGCTCGGCACGTAAGTGATCAGGACTAGGCTGGCCAGCAGCGGAAACAACCAGGGCAATATGGCGACGGTCGTTCGCTCGACCGAAAGTTTCGCCACCCTCGCCAGCACGAACAGCACCATGCCCATAGGCGGATGCAGCAGGCCTATCATCAGGTTGAGTACCATCACCAATCCGAAATGCACCGGGTCGATGCCCAGTTGCAGGCAGATGGGCAGCAGAATGGGCACGAGGATGGTGATGGCCGCCGTGGGCTCAAGAAAGCAGCCAACGAAAAGCATCAGCAGGTTGGCGAGCAAGAGGAACATATCCGGGTTGTGGGTATACGAGAGCACGAGGGCGGCTACCGCGTCGGTGACCTTGGTCACCGTCAGCAGCCAGCCGAAAATGGAAGCCGAGGCGACGATCAGCAGTACCGTAGATGTCGTCTCGATGGTGTCCATCGACACCTTGATCAGCATTTTCCAGTTCATGGTGCGGTACCAGACCAGACCGAGGAACAAGGACCAGACGCAGGCGGCGATGGCCCCCTCGGTGGCGGTAAAAACCCCGGAGGTCATGCCGCCTATGAGCAGCACCGGCGTCATGATCGGCAGGACCGCGTTAAAGCGGAACATGCGGTCGGCGGCGAGCAGCACCGCCATTGCGGCAAAGAATGTCGGTGCCGGGTCGGTGCCCATTTCGGTGGCGGCCCAGATCGCTGTTGGGAACGCCACGACCACGATCAGTTCCAGCACCGCCTTGTTGAGCTTGGGCCAGCTGAACGGGACGTCATTTCCCCATTTGTTTTTGTGGGCGTAATAGGCGACGGTGCACATCATCAGCAGCGCCATGACAGCGCCGGGCAGGATGCCGGCGAGGAACAGCTTGCCTACCGACACATTGGCGAACATGGCGTAAATGACGAAGGGCAGCGATGGCGGGATGATCGGACCGAGGGTGGCCGATGCGGCGGTCACGCCGACGGCAAATTCGGTGCTGTAGCCGTGATCCTTCATTGCCTTGATCTCGATGGTGCCAAGGCCCGCAGCGTCGGCGATGGCGGTGCCCGACATGCCGGCGAAAATGACCGAGCCGAGCACGTTGACGTGGCCGAGTCCGCCCTTGAGCCAGCCGACCAGCGCCAGGGCGAAGTTATAAATGCGGTTGGTGATGCCGGCCGAATTCATCAGGTTGCCAGCCATGATGAAAAAAGGTACGGCCAGCAGCGGGAACGAGTCAATGCCGTTGACCACGCGGTGGATCACCACAAAATCGGGCACGTTGCCCGAAAGCATGACGTAAAGCAGCGATGCGAAGGCCATCGCCAGGGCAACCGGCAGCCCCGCACACATTAGCGCGAGGAAGGAGGCGAGCAGGGCCGAGGTCATGCGCCTTCCTCCCCGGCCACTTCAGGCCGCTCGAGCACGCTATAGCCCTGGCGCCAGTGCCCGATGAGGGCCTGCACGGCGCGAAAGCACATCAGCGCAAAACCGAGCATGACCATGGCGTAAATCAGTCCGATCGGCCAGTCGACGATGGCCATGGGCTGTTTGCCTATTTTTTGCATCAGGGAATAGGTGAGGTAAATGGCGTAGCTGAAGAACAGCACCCGTACCACGTCGACGAGGGTTGAGAGAGTGCGCGCCAGAGCCGGCGCCATGAAGCGGTAGAAAATATCGACCTGGATGTGGGTGTTTTTGCGCACGCCTATTGCCGCGCCGATGAATACCAGGCAGATCAGCAGGTAGCGCGCGATTTCCTCCGTCCAGGACGCCGAATCGTTAAGGGCGTAGCGGGTGAAGAACTGGTAAAAAACGGTGGCCGCAAGCACCCAGAAAAAGCCGAACGCAATCCAGTCCTCAAGACGGTAAATCGAAAGGTCCACTGGCTCATCTGTGACGTGAAACTCCCCGTCGTCTCCGAGCACGTGTTCGTCACGATTGTCCAGATCCGGCGCATGTGTTGCCATGTCCCCTCCTCTAGTATCTCTGTGCGGATTAAACGGCTTTTCCCAGCCGTTTCAATCGATGCGGGTTAAAGCCCTACCCCCCCCGCCTTTGACGCTTAGTGGTTGTCTTTCGGGATATCTGATCCGCTTTTCCCGACCAGGAAATCCAGATCGGCCCCCTGATTGGCCTGCAATACGTGATCCACATACAGTTTGTAGTAGCCGCGCTGCATCGGTGCTTTTGGTGCTTTCCATTTCTTTCGCCGGCGTTCGAGTTCTTCGTCGGAAACATGCAGGTGGAGCTTGCGCTTTGCCACGTCCAGTTCGACGATGTCGCCATCTTGCACCAGGCCCAGCGCGCCGCCGGCCGCCGCTTCCGGGGCCGCGTGCAGCACAACCGTGCCGTAAGCCGTGCCGCTCATGCGGGCGTCCGAGATGCGCACCATGTCGGTGATGCCTTTTTTCAAGACCTTGGGAGGCAGGGGCATGTTTCCCACCTCGGCCATGCCCGGATAGCCCTTGGGGCCGCAGTTTTGCAGCACCATGACGCAGTTCTCATCGATGTCGAGTTTCGGATCGTCAATGCGCGCGTGGAAATCGTCGATGCTCTTGAATACCACGGCGCGGCCTTTGTGCTTCATCAGTCTGGGGGTCGCCGCCGAGGGCTTTATGACTGCGCCGTCAGGACACAGGTTACCGCGCAGTACGGCGATACCGGTGTTTTTCTTGAACGGCTTTTCAAACGGGGTGATGACGTCGCGATTGAAGCACTCGGCGTTCTTGTTGTTTTCCCAGATTGTCTGGCCATTTACCGTCAGTGCCTTTTTGTGCAGCAGGCCGTTCTTACCCAGTTCGCGCAGCACCACGGGCAGGCCACCGGCGTAGCAAAAATCCTCCATCAGAAACTTGCCGTTGGGCATCAGGTTGAGCAGGGTGTGTACGCCGCTGCCGAGGCGGTCCCAATCGTCGAGGTCCAACTTGACGCCGAGGCGGCCGGCAAGGGCGATCAGGTGAATCACCGCGTTGGTCGAGCCGCCGATGGCGGCGTTGGTGCGGATGGCATTCTCAAACGCCTGCCGGGTGAGGATTTTCGATATGGTCAGGTCTTCTTTGACCATGTCAACGATGCGCCGGCCGGCCATGCGTGCGAGCACATTGCGCCGGGCATCCACGGCGGGGAAAGCGGCGTTGCCCGGCATGCCTATGCCAAGCGCCTCGACCATGCTCGCCATGGTTGAGGCGGTGCCCATGGTCATGCAATGGCCGTGGGAGCGGTGCATGCATGACTCCGCCTCATGGAACTCGTCGAGCGTCATCTTGCCGGCGCGCACATCCTCGGACATCGACCAGGTGTTGGTGCCCGACCCAATGTCGGTGCCACGGTATTTTCCCGAGAGCATCGGGCCGCCAGAAACGGCGATGGCCGGCACATCGACACTGGCCGCGCCCATCAGCAAGGCAGGGGTGGTCTTGTCGCAACCGACCAGCAGAACGACGCCGTCGAGGGGATTGGCTCGAATTGATTCCTCGACATCCATGCTGGCGAGGTTGCGAAACATCATCGCCGTCGGACGCAGCAATGTTTCGCCCAACGACATTACAGGGAACTCGAGTGGAAACCCGCCCGCTTCCAGAATCCCGTTGCGCACGTGCTCCGCAAGTGCGCGGAAATGAGAATTGCACGGGGTCAGTTCAGACCAGGTGTTGCAAATGCCGATAACCGGCCTGCCGTCAAACTGGTCATGAGGGATGCCGCGGTTTTTCGTCCAGGATCGGTAGATAAAACCGTAAATATCCTCGCGTCCGAACCAGGCCTGGCTTCGCAGTTTCTTGATGGGTTTTTTTGCCATATGAGAATCAGGTTCAGTAAGTCGCGCGACCGCCGGAAATATCGAACACGCCCGCCGTGGAGAACGAGCAATCCTGTGATGCGAGCCAGCCGACCAGCGCGGCGATTTCATCCACCTGTACAAACCGGTTCATGGGAATTTTTGACAGCATGTAGTTGATATGCTGCTCAGTCATCTGGTCGAAGATCGCCGTTTTTGCCGCCGCCGGGGTGACGCAATTGACCAGCACACCCGTTTGCGCCAACTCCTTGCCGAGCGATTTTGTGAGCGAGATCACGCCGGCTTTTGAGGCGGAGTAGGCGACCGCATTGGGATTGCCCTCCTTGCCGGCGACGGATGCGATATTGACGATGCGACCGTACTTGTTTTTCACCATGTGTGGAGCGACGGCGCGGCAGCACAGGAACGGGCCGGTGAGATTGACCTTTAGCACGCGTTCCCATTCATCGACGGGGTAGTCGATCACCGGGGTGTTGATGCCGGCGATGCCGGCGTTATTGACCAGGACGTCTATTTTGCCCAGCGTGGCGGCGGCATCCTCTGTGGCTTTGGCCACCGACTGCGCATCGGACACATCGACATTGGCACCGCTTGCGCCGGGGTTGGCCAGCGATGTCAGCGTCTGTTGCAATGTCTGCGCATCACGATCCCAGATCCGAACCTTGGCACCAGAGGCGAGCAGACGTTTGACGATGGCGAGGCCGATGCCTGTCGCGCCGCCGGTGACAATGGCCGTGCGGTCCTTAAAATCAAGTTGATTCATATGCAAAACCTTTGGTTGTTTGTGAATGAGCTAAAACAGCGTGTGGTATCCATGCGCGCATAGAAAATTGCGAACCCAACGGGCCGGGCCTACTCCTTGACCGCCCCGGTCATGCCCGATACGTAGTACTCGACGAAGAAGGAATACAGCACCGCCACTGGCAGCGAGCCGAGTAGCGCGCCGGCCATCAGCGGGCCCCAGTGATAGACGTCGCCTTCCACCAGTTCGGTTACTACGCCAACCGGCACCGTCTTGGTTTCCGAGGAGGAGATGAATGTTAGCGCGTAGATGAACTCGTTCCACGACAGCGTGAAGGCGAATATGCCCGCCGATATCAGCCCTGGCACAGCGAGCGGCAGGATGATCTTGATGAGCACCTGCCAGCGCGTTGCGCCGTCGATCAGCGCGCATTCCTCCAGCTCATAGGGGATCGAACGGAAGTACCCCATCAGCAGCCAGGTACAGAACGGAATCAGGAAGGTCGGGTAGGTGAGGATCAGCGCCCACCTGGTGTCGTACAGGCCGAGCTGGACCACGATCGCGGCCAGTGGAATGAACAGGATGGACGGGGGCACCAGATAGGCGAGAAAAATGGCCAGACCGACCTGCCTGGATCCCTTGTAGCGCAGGCGCTCGATGGCATAGGCGGCGAACACGCTTGCGGCGAGCGAGGTGAATGTGGCGATAACGGAGACCACCACCGTGTTCCACATCCACTGCGGATAGGAGGTGTGGAACAGCAGTTTTTCAAAATGGACGATTGTCGGGTTGTTAATCCAGAACGGGTTTGCCGCCTTGGATACGAGTTCCTCGTTCGGCTTGAACGCGGTCATCCCCATCCAGTAGAAAGGGAACAGTAGTACGAACAGGAAGGCGAGCAGGGGGAGGTAGACCGTGACCCAGCGCCGCAGGCGCGAGTCGAGATAGGCCATTCCGGCGGAGTCCTGGGTTTCGTTTTGGCTCACGGGTTTTCCTGCATTTCTATTTATCGGTTCCGCCCTGCTGCCAGGCGCGGCGCTGCAGGCCGAAGTAGCTGAACATGATTGCAGCGAGCAGGAATGGCACCATCGCGGTGGCGAGCGCCGCACCTTCGCCTAGCGCGCCGCCGGAAATGGCGCGCTGGAAGGAGAGCGTCGCCATGAGGTGGGTGGCGTTGAGCGGGCCGCCACGGGTCAGCACGTAGATCAGCTGGAAGTCGGTAAAGGTGAACAGCACCGAGAAGGTCATCACTACTGCGATGATGGGCGTGAGCATTGGTAGCGTGACGTGCCGGAATTTCTGCCATTCTGTGGCGCCGTCGAGTGAGGCGGCTTCGTACAGGGAGGGCGACACGGTCTGCAGTCCGGCCAGCAGCGTGATGGCGACAAAGGGGACGCCGCGCCAGACGTTGGCGGCGATGGTGGCAAGGCGCGCCATCCAGGGATCGCCGAGGAAGTCGATGTACTGGTTTATGAGGCCCATCTTCATGAACGCCCAAGAGATGACCGAGAATTGCGAGTCATAAAGCCACCAGAACGCGAGCGCCGACAGGGCGGTCGGGACAATGAAGGGCAGCAGCACGATGGCACGCAGGAAGGCCTTGACCGGCAGGTCCTTGTTAAGGAGCAACGCGAGCCACAGTCCGAACGCGAACTTCATGATGCTCGCGACGACGGTGTAGAACAAGGTATTGAAGAGCGACAGGCGCGCGACACTGTCGCCGAACAGGAATTCGAAATTCTCCGTGCCCACCCACTCGCCGGAGCGCCCGACCTTGGCGTCGGTAAAGCCCAGCCAGGTGCCCAGACCGAGCGGGTAGGTTAGGAAAACGAGCAACAGGAGGCCCGCGGGCAGCATGAATAGCAGCCCGAGGACGTTCCTGTTGTTAAGCCAGCGACTCACTCGATAGATCCTGCTTACACCTTGTAGTAGCGCTCGGCGCGTTTTTGCGCGCGCTCCGCGGCTTCCTTCGGTGTCTTCGCACCGCTGATAGCTTCGGCCACCATGTTGATAACAATGAAATCTGCTGCTGCACCCGCAGAGGCGTAGCCGAGCTTGCCGGCAAAGCCCGCAGGACGCAGATTTTTCACGGCGTCGCGGTATGGCGTGTTTTTCACGTCAGATGTCCAGATCGCGGCTTTCGTGTAGTCGGCGAGCGGCGGGGCGGTGTAGCCGCCCGAGGCCGTCATCCAGGGCTCGAATTGTTCCTTCTCCATCATGAAGCGCAGGAACTCCTTGGCCGCCTTCGGGTACTTGGTGTGCTTCATGATCATCTGGTTGAAGAACAGGTGGGACTCGGTGGCTACGCCCACGGGCCCTATGGGGAACGAGGCGTGCTGGATGTCTGCCTGCAATTCCTTGACCTTCGGATCCGTGGCGTTCTTCGCTGCGTAGTAGATCGAAATGCCGTTGTTGGTGACCGAAATCTGGCCGTCAAGGAAGGCCTTGTTGTTGTTCGGGTCGAGCCAGGACAGCGTGCCCGGGATAAACGTGGCGTAGAGTTCCTTGCCGTACTCGAGCGCCTTCAGTGTTTCCGGGCTGTCGATCACGACCTGGTTTTTCTCGTTGACGAGCTTGCCGCCGAAGGCCCAGATCAGCCAGTTGCACCACATGCCGTCGCCGGTCGCGTTGCCTAGGGCAAAGCCGCCGGGAGTGCCCTTGGCGTGCAGCGCCTTCATCATTTTCAGGAAGTCGTCCGTGGTCTTCGGGAAGCTGTTGAAGCCGGCTGCTTTGAGCATGCTCTCGCGGTAGACCATCATCGCGCCGGCTGAGCCGAGCGGGATGGCGATCCACTTCTTGCCGTCGGGGCGGTTGAATGCCTGTGCGGCGGGGAACCAGCCGCCGTATTTCTTGCCCAGGTATTCACCGAGGTCGGTTACGTCGAGCAGTTTATCGGGGTAGAGGTTGGCATCGTCGTTGGTCGACAGGATGATGTCCGGGCCCGCGCCGGTGTTGGCAGAGACTGCAGCCTTGGGACGCACGTCTTCCCAGCCCTCGTTGTCGACACGCACCTCGATGCCGTATTTCTGGCTGAAGGCGGCGACGTTCTTCATGTACTGGTCGATGTCGCCCTGCACGAAGCGGCTCCAGCGCAGTACGCGTAGCTTTGCGCCCTTCTCGGGCTGGCCGGTCCACTGCTGGGCCTGCGCCTCCTTCATCAAGGCCACCGGAGCGGCTGCCCCAGCGGCGATACCGACGGTGGTTTTCAGAAAATCCCTGCGTTTCATCATGCTCATGTTTTCCTCCTTTGGTGATTTAAGTTCTCAGGCGAGCCTTGCCCCGCTCGCGGGGTCGAAAAGGAACGTCAGTTGGGGCGCCAAGCGGATCGTTTCGCCGGGATGGAACTCATGACGCTCGCGCACGACAGCGGTGATGTCGACGCCAGCAAGCTTGCAAAAGATCTGGGTGTCGGCGCCGGTGGGTTCGACCACCACAACTTCCACCGGCAGGCCGCTTGCCGACACCGCGAGGTGCTCCGGACGCACGCCGACGATGACGTCGCGGCCGGCTTCGACCCTCACTCCCGCGTTCAGCGGGATATCATGGCCTTGCGCAACCGAAATGCTGCCGTTCCCGGTCGCCTTTCCGGGAACAAAGTTCATTGCCGGCGAGCCGATGAAACCGGCGACGAACAGGTTGGCCGGGTTGTCGTAAAGGTCCAGCGGCGAGCCGATCTGTTCGACCCTGCCCGCGTTCATAACCACGATCCTGTCGGCCATGGTCATTGCCTCGATTTGGTCGTGCGTGACATAAACCGAAGTTGTTTTGAGCCGCTGGTGCAGTGCCTTGATCTCGGTGCGCATCGATACGCGCAGCTTGGCATCCAGGTTGGAGAGCGGTTCATCGAAGAGGAACACCTGGGGCTTCCTGACGATGGCGCGACCCATGGCCACGCGCTGGCGCTGGCCGCCCGAGAGCTGGCGCGGATAGCGCTCAAGGTAATCGGTCAGCCCGAGAATGCTCGCAGCCTCGGCCACGCGCTGCTGCATCTGTTCTTTCGGCGTGCGTGCGAGCTTCAGGCTGAATGCCATATTGTCGCGCACGGTCATGTGCGGATACAGCGCATAGTTCTGGAACACCATGGCAATGTCGCGTTCCTTTGGCGCGACATTGTTCACCACGCGCTCGCCGATCAGGATCTCGCCAGCGGATATTTCTTCCAGTCCCGCGATCATGCGCAGCAGCGTCGACTTGCCGCATCCGGAAGGACCGACGAGGACGCAGAATTCTCCATCCTCAATGAGGATATCGACGCCATGCACCACCGGCGTGCTGCCAAAGGACTTGCGTACATCTCTGAGCGTGACTGTGGCCATGCTAGCTTTCCGCACTCCATTCCTTGATGTAGCGTTGGTGGGTTTTTTTCATGTGCTGGCGCATTGCGGCCCTTGCGCCGCGCGCATCGCGCTTGACGATTGCGTTGACTATGGACTGATGCTCGCGCATGGTTTCAGCGGCCATTCGGGGATATTCGAGCTTGCGTTCGAGGCTGCGGTATAGCGGGCCGATGCGCTGGTCCCACAGCGTTTGCACAACGAGCACCAGAGCACTGTTGCCGCTTGCCTCTGCGAGGCGCACATGGAAAAGCCGGTCGGCATCAAGCGGGTTGTGGTGCTTTTTGCTCTCCGCCAGCATGCCGGCGTGGGCGCCGCGGATGGCGCGCATCTGCAGGGTGCTGGCGTTTTTTGCCGCGAGCGCGGCGCACTCGCCTTCTATCAGTCCGCGTGCGCTGATGACCTCGAATGGGCCGGTGGGGTCATTCAGGGGTTCGTGCCCGCCGCGCTCGCCCGGTTGTGTCACATAGATACCCGAACCAACGCGCACGTCGAGCATGCCCTCGACTTCAAGAGCGATCAGCGCTTCGCGCACCGACGGTCTTGACACGCCAAGCTGCTTTGCCAAGGTGCGCTCGGGCGGCAGGCGTGAGCCGGGGGCGTATTCTCCGCCGACGATGAGCGCGTGAATCTGGTCGGCGATCTGCCGGTATAGGCGGCGTGTCTCTACGGTTTGCAGCGGCATAGTCTTGGAATTCTTATGGGCTGTCTGCGAGGGGTGGACGTCAGCTTAAC
The DNA here is from genome assembly GCA_025356665.1 of Pseudomonadota bacterium. Lineage (GTDB taxonomy): Bacteria > Pseudomonadota > Gammaproteobacteria > Burkholderiales > SG8-39 > CAITSH01. The sequence goes on along the minus strand of JANXRV010000094.1, from coordinate 8,908 downwards.
GAGCGCGTTACACTTTGGTCAAGTGGTCAGACCAATTTGTAATGCGCATCGGATGCTGCGGCGCACCACAAATGCACTGCGTAAATTGCATTTGTGTTCGTTTGTGTTCGTGTCTGTGTGATTTGTTGGTCCGGTCTGGTTTGTACAAAAAACATCGAGAAACATCAACATTGAAAGGGGATGGGATGAGCGGCAGACTGGAAGGGAAAATTGCATTCATTACGGCGGCGGCGCAGGGTATGGGACGCGCGGCTGCGGTGGCGTTCGCCAAGGAGGGCGCCAGCGTCTGGGCGACTGATGTGAACGCGAAATTGCTGGCCGAGCTGGAAGGCGTGCCCGGTATAAAGACACGGCAGCTTGATGTGACCGATGACGCAGCGATCGCGCGCATCGCGGACGAGGTTGGTGCTGTGGACGTGCTGTTTAACTGCGCCGGTTGGGTTGCGCATGGCAGCGCCCTTGATTGCACGCCGGAGGACTGGGACAAAAGTTTCGATATCAACGTGCGAGCGATGTTTTTCACCACCCGCGCATTCTTGCCTGGGATGCTGAAGAAGAACAAGGGCAGCATCATCAATATGTCGTCGATTGCGTCGAGCATAAAGGGGCTGCCCAACCGCCTTGCTTATGGCGCGAGCAAGGCGGCGGTCATCGGGCTGACCAAGGCGATTGCCGCCGATTATGTCAAACAGGGTGTGCGTTGCAACGCAGTGTGTCCGGGCACCATCGCAACGCCTTCGCTTGAGGGGCGGATCAACGCGTTTGCCAATCCTGTCCAGGCGCGCAAGGATTTCATCGAGCGCCAGCCGATGGGGCGTCTGGGCACGGTCGAGGATATGGTGCCTATATTTATCTATCTCGCCTCGGACGAATCGTTGTTTGCCACCGGGGGGGCCTTTTCCGTTGACGGTGGAATGACGATCTAGGAGGCGGTGCAGCCGGCTTTTATCGGTATGGCGGGATACGGCATTGCTGTAGCGCGAGCTTATCTAAAAATACTATTTATATACAGTAACTTGCGCTGAACAGGCACGATTTATGAGCGATTTAGCTACAGATTCCGGGGCGCGATTGCTATAATCCTCGGCTGTCCGTGGGAGCAGAAAATTCGGAGAAAAATATGAAATTGTGTCGCTATGGCAAGAGTGGATTCGAAAAACCAGGCATGATCGATGCGCAGGGACAGTTGCGTGACTTGTCCCATGTGTTGCCCAATATTGACCAGGCAACGCTGTCGCCGGCGGGTCTGGCGAAGCTGAAAAAAATCAAGCCCGAGACCCTGCCGCTGGTAAAAGGCGAGCCGCGCCTTGGTGTGCCCTACACCGGCATTTCAAAATTTGTCGCGATCGGCTTGAACTATTCGGACCATGCCAAGGAAGCCGGTATGCCGATCCCTTCGGAGCCGGTGGTGTTCATGAAGGCGACCACCTGCATTTCCGGCCCTAACGACGACATCATCCAGCCGCGCAACTCCACCAAGCTCGACTGGGAGGTCGAATTGGCTATCGTCATCGGCACCAAGGCGCAATATGTATCCGAGGAAAAGGCGCTCAACTATGTCGCCGGATACTGCATTGTCAATGACGTTTCTGAGCGCGCATTCCAGCTTGTTACCAGTCAGTGGGACAAGGGCAAGAGCAATGACAGTTTTGGTCCGATCGGCCCCTGGCTTGTGACGACCGATGAGATAAGCGATCCGCAGTCGCTCGAAATGTGGCTGGACGTGAACGACCAGCGCATGCAGACGGGCAACACGCGCACGATGATTTTCAACTGCGCGAAAATTGTTTCGCACGTCTCGAACTACATGACCTTGTTGCCCGGCGACATCATCACCACCGGCACGCCCCCGGGCGTTGGACTTGGCATCAAGCCCGAGCCCAAGTTCCTCAAGCCCGGCGACATCGTTACCCTCGGTGTCCAGGGGCTCGGCGAACAGCGCCAGAAGGTCGTGCCAGCGAAATAATTTTTCGCCGTTTGTCAGATCAAAGGGGCAGGCCGAAAGGTGCTGCCCCTTTTCATTTTTATGCATGGCGACGCACACTCGCCGGGAGACTGGAAGCTTAAGTTATGAGGGTCATTGTGCTGGGTGCCGGGGTTGTCGGTGTTGCGAGCGCCTGGTATCTCGCGGCGGCCGGCCATAAGGTTTCTGTGCTTGACCGTCAGCCCGAGGCGGGGATGGAGACGAGCTTCGCCAATGGCGGCCAGATATCGGTGAGTCATGCAGAACCCTGGGCCAATCCCAGCGCGCCGCTAAAGCTTATGCAGTGGTTGGGGCGTGAGGATGCGCCGCTGCTGTTCCGTCCGCGCGCCGATATTGACCAATGGCTGTGGGGCGCGCGTTTCTTGCTGGAATGCCTGCCTTGGCGCAGCCGCTCAAATACCCGGCAGGCCTTCGCACTCGCCCTTTACAGCCGCGAGCGCCTGCAGCAATTGCGCCTCGAGACAGGAATAGCCTACGGGCAGAATACCCGGGGTATTTTGCATTTTTACACCGAGCCGCGACTGTTTGAGCGCGCGCGCGATGAGGCCGCTTTGCTAAACGGACTGGGTCTTGAGGCTCGTTTGCTTGCTCCGGATGAATGCGTTGCCATCGAGCCGGCGTTGGCGCAGACGCGCGCGCGTCTTTATGGCGGCATGTATGCCGCATCGGACGAATCCGGCGACGCTTTCGCCTTTACCCAATCGCTGGCGGCGATGGCGGCTGCGCGCGGGGTGGACTTTCACTGGAACTGCAGCATTGAGCGGCTGATTGCGGAGGACGGAAAAATTGCCGGCGTGCAGGTGCATGTGGAGGGGGGGCGGAAAACTTTCGACGCCGACAGCTACGTACTGGCGCTGGGCAGCTATTCGCCGAGCTTGGCCTCGCCGCTCGGCCTTTCCCTGCCGGTCTATCCGGTGAAGGGTTATTCGATCACGCTGCCGCTCGCCGAAGCCGATGTGGCGCCGCGACTCAGCCTGACCGATCACGAACGAAAAATCGTCTTTTCGCGACTGGGAGACCGCCTGCGGGTGGCCGGAACAGCGGAGCTCAACGGCTACAATACCGATATCAGCAGGGTGCGTTGCGAGGCTTTGATCAAGCGCTCCCAGGAACTGTTTCCGCAAGCCGGACGCGCCGACGAGGCGCAGTGCTGGGCCGGGTTGAGGCCGGCCACGCCCTCGAACCGACCGCTAATCGGCCGCACCCGGTTTGACAACCTGTTTCTGAACACCGGGCATGGCACGCTCGGTTGGACCATGGCGTGCGGGTCTGGGCACGCGCTTGCCGATATCATCAGCGGTCGTCAGCCACAGGTAGGTTTCGACTTTTGCTAAAGCCTGTCGCTGCCACCAGTTTGCTGCCACCAAAGCGGGTGGTGGCGGCTGGCTAAAATAGCGTGGCAGCCGCAGGGGATGCGGCGCTTACTTGCCGCCAGCCGCCCGTTGCCTGCCAACTAAGGTCGGCGATGTGCGCTGCCCCACGGTGAGGTCGCGAACGAAATTTGGCAGGGCGAACACGGCGTGGTGTGTTGCCCCGTTGTAGTACTGCAGTTGGTCGATTCCGCGGCGCAGGATGCGCTTGTCAATTTCTGCGCCGGCAATGGCGGTCGGGTCCAGCGTGTCGGAGCACACAGCCATTGACCAGAGTGTGCCATAAAGCGGAATAAACATCACGCAGGGCTTTACGATGGCGAACTCGGCGGCAAGGCGTTGGTAAATGTCGCGCACATGCTCGGGACGCGATACCGGTGAGCCCATGTGCAGGGTGAGCACGCCACCTCGCGCCAGAATGCGTTTGCAGTCGGCAAAAAACGCCGCTTCGTACAGGGCCGCAGCCGGACCTATGGGGTCGGGCAGGTCGAGTACGATGAGATCGTATTTTTGCCGTGTCCGGGTGACGAATTTCAGGCCGTCGTCGATGATGACGCGCAACTTGGGATTATCGAATACACCGTTATGGACTTTTTGCAGATGTTCTTTGGCGATATCGACGACTTTTTCGTCGAGTTCGACCATCGTCACCTGTTCGATTGAAGGGTGCTTAAGTGCCTCTTCGCTGGATCCGCCGTCGCCGCCGCCAATGATCAGTACGGTCTTGGGCGCATCGTGCGTGGTGAGCGCGGGGTGGATAAGGTTTTCGTGGTAATAGAATTCGTCCCGCTCGGATGTCATGAAGCAGTCGTCGAGGCGGAACAGCTTGCCAAATTGCGGTGTGTCGTGAATTTCCAGGTGTTGGAATGCCGTACGCTTTTCGGCGATACGGCCAGAGGATCGCAGAAAGAAGCCGTAATCCTTGTTCAGCCACTCGTACAGGAACTGCTCGTCGCGCGGAACGTCATGGCGGACGTAATCGCCGGGCACGTACAAGGTCATGAACGCATCCAGCACGGCACGCGCTTTTGCGCCGTTGTCCTGCGTGTAATTACAGACGTAAACGTCGAGGGTGACGCTGTTGAGTTCGGGCCAGGTGTGGATGGCGAGATGCGACTCGGCGAGGACGACCGCCCCGGTAACGCCGCCACCTTCAAACTGGTGGAACAGGTCTCCGACTACGGTCAGACCCGATTCGATGACAGTGTCGAGGCAAAACTGACGCAGCAGCGCCGAGTCAGTGAGGAACCGCGCATCCCCTTCGCAGCGGTACAGGTTGGCGACAAGATGGAGACCCTTCAATTTGCATAAATCCCCGTAATGTTGGCGAGCCCGTGTTGCTGCGAATCTTTCCGATTCTGTATTTGTGCCGGCTCTACGACTGAGATGCGAACATCTCCCGCTTCATTTCTTCAACCACCGCGTCGATCAGATTTCGAGCGATGCTTATTTTAGCAGGTAGTCGCGGTAAAGAGGAGATATTGAACCACTCTGCGGCGACGATCTCGACGCCGTCGATGGCGATTTCACCGCTTTCGTGGTCGGCGACGAAAGCGATCATTAGCGAGTGCGGGAAGGGCCAGGGCTGGCTGGCGAAATAACGGGGGTTGCCGATCCGGATGCCGACCTCTTCGAATACCTCGCGCGCGAGGCATTGCTCCAGTGTTTCGCCTGGCTCGACAAAACCGGCAAGCGCGCTGTACATGCCTTCGGGAAAACGCGGTGAGCGCGCCAGCAGGATGCTGTTGCCGTGCCTGATGAGTGCCATGACAGCGGGGGCGATGCGCGGATAAAAAGTCAGCTGGCAGGCGGGGCACTGGCGCGAGCGCTCATCGGTGCGCATGAGCGTCGGCGTGCCGCAGCTGCCGCAATACTGGTGGGTGCGATCCCAGTCGACAATCTGCAGGGCGCGTCCGGCGAGGGCAAAGCAGGCGTCGTCGATCTGCCCGAACAGGGCGCGCAATCCACTGAACGCCCAGCCCGCAGGCGCCGCGGCTTCGGCCTGCACCTCGCAGGAAAAACAGTGTTTGTCGCCCAGAAGGCCAAGGTATTGGCTGCGCAGCAGTTCAAGGCCCAGCGCTTGCGGTTCCGCCGGCAGCGAGAAATGCGCCTCGGCCACGAGCAGTTCCGTGTTGCGAAAGACAAACCATTGCACCTTGTCCAAAAGCTGTTCCGGCGCGCAAATGCCCGCCACATAGGATTGCGGTGCTGAGAAGGGCATCATGGTGGTTTGCTGCCGGCCGCGCGGGCAGGTCAGGCTTTCCGGAAACGCCTGATCAGGCTGGAAGTGTCCCAGCGGTTGCCGCCGAGCTTTTGCACTTCGCCATAGAACCGGTCCACTTGCTCCGTAACCGGCAGGGGCGCGCCGATCTCTTTCGCCTGTTCCATGGCGATGCGCAGGTCCTTGCGCATCCAGTCGACGGCGAAACCGAATTCGAATTTGTCATCAACCATGGTCTTGCCGCGGTTTTCCATTTGCCACGACTGCGCGGCACCCTTGGAGATGACATCGATCAGCAGCTTGGCGTCGAGCCCGGCTTTTTGCGCGAAGTTGATGCCCTCCGACAGGGCCTGCACCAGCCCGGCGATGCAGATCTGGTTCACCATTTTGGCAAGCTGCCCTGATCCGGACGCGCCCATCAGCGTCACCGCCTTGGAGAAATGCATCATCACCGGCATGGCAATCTCGAACGCCGCGTTGTCGCCGCCCACCATGACCGTCAGCGCGCCGTTTTCCGCGCCGGCCTGGCCGCCCGAGACAGGTGCGTCCAGGAATTTGAAGCCGCGTTGCTCGGCTTCGGCGGACAATTCGCGCGCGATCTTGGCCGAGGCGGTGGTGTGATCGACAATGATCACACCCTTGCCGGCGCCGCTGAACACGCCGTTCGTGCCCAACATAACTTCGCGCAGGTCAGGATCGTCACCGACGCAGCAAAAAATGATTTCAGCGCCCTTGGACGCCTCAGCTGGCGTGGCGACGGCTTTGCCGCCGAATTTGGCCACCCAGGCATCGGCCTTGGCGCGGGTGCGGTTGAAGACAGTGACTTCGTGCCCGCCCTTGGCGACCAGGTGCCCGGCCATGGGAAAGCCCATTACGCCCAGTCCGATGAATGCCAGTTTTGCCATCTTGTTCTCCTTGCGTGGGAATGCCGTACGGATGCGGGGTGGTGTTCTGGCCCGATAGCCAAAGCCCCTCAATTGACCGATAATTATAAGTTGTGCCGCATGACATATCGAATAAATTTCCCCGCGCCATCCACCGCAAACTCTTGTAACCGCCCGCACCCTGCCATCATGACCAATCCTGCTGTTGAGCCCGGCGTTGCGGGCAAAGATCTCGCCAACGCCATTCGCGCCCTGGCCATGGACGCCGTCCAGGCGGCCAATTCCGGCCATCCGGGCATGCCCATGGGCATGGCTGACATCGCCGTCGCGCTGTGGAACCGCCACCTTAGCCACAACCCGGCCAACCCGGCCTGGGCTGACCGCGATCGTTTCGTGCTTTCGAACGGGCACGGATCGATGCTCATTTATTCGTTGCTGCATCTCACCGGCTATGACTTGCCGATGTCCGAGTTGCGCAACTTTCGCAAGCTGCACTCCAAAACGCCGGGACACCCCGAACATGGCGTCACGCCGGGCGTGGAGACGACCACCGGCCCGCTTGGGCAGGGCATCGCCAACGCCGTGGGCATGGCGTTGGCGGAAAAGCTGCTCGCTGCGGAATTCAACAAGCCGGGCCTCGAGCTGGTCAATCACTTCACTTACTGCTTCCTCGGTGATGGCTGCATGATGGAAGGGATTTCCCATGAGGCCTGCTCGCTCGCCGGAACGCTGGCACTGGGCAAGTTGATTGCGTTATACGACGACAACGGCATCTCCATTGACGGCCAGGTCGCCGGCTGGTTCACCGACGACACGCCGAAGCGTTTCGAGGCCTATGGCTGGCAGGTTATCCGTAATGTCGACGGCCATGATATCGACGCCGTCGACGCAGCGATCAAGAAGGCCAGGCGTGAGAAGAACCGCCCGACCCTGATCTGCTGCAAGACCGTGATCGGCAAGGGCTCGCCCAAGCGTGCGGGCACGGCCAAGGCGCATGGCGAGGCACTGGGGCCGGACGAGGTCGCCGCCACGCGCGCCGCCATAGGCTGGAACCACCCGCCGTTTGAAATTCCGCAGGCGGTTTATGACGCATGGGATGGCCGTGCGGAGGGTGCCAGGCTGGAGAAAAAATGGCAACGTGTCGCACGTGCCTATGCCAAGGCGTATCCGGCTGAGGCGGCCGAATATAAACGGCGCATCGCCGGCGACTTGCCGCAAGCCTGGCCGGCTGCCGCCGCAGCACTGATTGAGCAGACGAATGTGAAAGCGGAGACACTGGCCACGCGCAAGGCCTCGCAAAACGCCATCGGCGCGCTGGCGCGGGTATTGCCCGAAATGATCGGTGGCGCCGCAGACCTGACCGGCAGCGTGTTCACCAACTGGCCCGAAGCGGTGGTGGTGAAGCCGTCCTCGGGCGGCAATTTCATCAACTACGGCGTGCGCGAATTTGCCATGGCGGCCATTGCCAACGGCCTCACCCTGCACGGCGGCTACCTGCCACAGGCGGGAACCTTCCTGACGTTTGCCGACTATTCGCGCAATGCGCTGCGCATGGCGGCGCTGATGAAAATTCGCAACATTTTTGTTTTCACGCATGACTCCATCGGTCTTGGCGAAGACGGTCCCACCCACCAATCGGTCGAACAGGCCGCCAGCCTTCGCCTCATTCCCGGCATGGACGTGTGGCGCCCCTGCGACACGGTGGAGACCGCGGTTGCCTGGGTGGCTGCGGCCGAGCGCAAGGACGGCCCGAGTTGCCTGCTGTTCACACGCCAGAACGTGCCCTTCCAGCGGCGCGACGCCGCGGCCATCGCCAACATCCGGCGCGGCGGCTATGTGCTTGCCGACGCGGCCTCGCCAAGGGCGGTGATCATAGGCACCGGTTCCGAGTTGCAACTGGCGATGATGGCAAAGGACAAGTTGGCAGAGGAGGGCATCGCCGTGCGCGTAGTCTCCATGCCCTCCACCAGCCTGTTCGACCGGCAGGACGCGGCCTATCGGGGCGATGTCCTGCCGCGCGGCCTGCCGCGCGTTTCTGTTGAAGCGGGCGTCACCGAAGGTTGGTACAAATATGTTGGTCTTGACGGGGTTGCCCTAGGCCTTGACCGCTTCGGCGAATCGGCGCCCGGTGGTGAGTTATTCAAGCATTTCGGTTTTACCGCTGAAAATGTGGTCCGGGCTGTGAAGGCCGTGCTGCAAGGCTGAGCGCGGTTGATTTGGATCAAGCCGCATGCCCCCGCCTCCCGGACAGTGATTCCGGGAAGCGATGAACGGATGAACGCGGCGGCATGGGTTTGAGTAGTTTTTTGTTGGCTCATTTAGCGAATGATGTTGTTGAACTCATGCTCTGACCGCCAGAGCGAGCAACCGTGCGGGATCGGGGCTGAAGCGGGGCGACCGGTCGAGAACTCTAAACCATCCGAGGTAGTTGGTGAGGTATTTCGTGGCA
>JANXRV010000074.1:0-3552 GCA_025356665.1 Pseudomonadota bacterium | reverse complement strand
CGCTGTGCGTGCGCACGTTGCGGGCAAAGGGCGTCAGCGATTCGATCGGTCGATACTCGATCTGCAGTTCGGTCATGAGGGGTGTCCGGAAATGAAAAAACCCACCAAGCGCATAACGCCGGGTGGGTTCGAAAAATGAGGCCTGGATGACGTCAACCGTGTTGGTCGCTCGTCTGTCCAGAAGATAGCCGAAATACTACCCGAAACAAGGCAATGTGTTGCACGCTCAAAAAGCCGTCATTGCCGCTGATTGCATCCCATGGGCGCTGCTGCACGCCAAAACATGTCATAAGGCGCTTGCGCGACTGCCGCCGCCATTGATCTGGTCAGCAATCTCCTGCAGGGATTTCTGCCAGTGCCGCCACGCGGTGGTGCGATCACACGCAAAGCGAATCCCGATCTCGCGCCAGCCGTAGCGCTTGGCGCGCATCCACACGAGGTGCCGTTGCTCAACTTCGAGCCACTGCATCCAGCGCATGGTCTCCAGCATCCGCTCGATAGCATCCGGGCTGGGCGGGAAGGGGCGGTAGACCGGCTCGTCGTTTGAGAAAGCCTCCCACTCGCGTCGTGCGAACGCGGGCCAGACGCTGAAGTAGCCTTGCACGCGCACCGGCGGCAGGCGGCGGCTGGTGCCGACCGATTCATCGAGCCAGGCAGCCACGTCCTCTAGCGTCCACACGCGGGGCACTTTACGCATGGCGTGTCCGCCCGGGCCCGTACAGGCGCTCACCGAGCCTTCGCACCAGTTCACGCTCGACGAAGTCCAGCCGTTCGTCGGCCTCGTGGACCACGAGGATGTGCTGCTCGCGCCAGCCGTCGCGCTTTACGGCATCGGCATCAACCGCATTGGGCTGCAAGCGCCCGAGCGGGCAGCGGTAGGGGTGTTGGGGGATTTTCATGCGGGCTCCTGCGTATCGATCGCCCAGTGCAGAATCGCTAGCGCATCGGCCTCGTTGTCGTCCGTGACGCCGTGACCCAGCGCGCGCATGGCGGCGATCATTTCGTCCTTGCTCGCGTTACCTTTGCCAGTGGCGTGACGTTTGATCGTGCCGACGGGCACACCTTGGTAAGGGATCTGGTGGTGCTCGCACCAGGCGGTCAGCGTGGCCAAGAGGCCGCCGTAGACGTGCGCAGCGTCCACGCCCATGTGTCGGCGCACCTCCTCGAAATAAATGGCACCCGGGCCCTGTGGTGCAGCCACGGTGGCCTTCATCTCGGTGAGCCAGTGGCGAAAGCGCAGGTAGCGCATCCCGCCGCCTTCAAAGCGTTGCGATTTAAAACTCACGAAGCCGTGGGCGATCTGGCCCTCCGGTGCGCACAGCGCCCAGCCGGTGGTGGTGCCCAGGTCCAGGGCGAGAATCCTCGTGTGCATGTCATCTCCTTGGTTGGACTGACGCACTGACGTATCCGACCCACGAAACACATATGTTTCGTGACCCCCGCGTATAGCGATAAATACGTATTGATATGACGAATGCGTCAGTCAGCATCGATTTGTGTTTCCTGTTGCGGCGCATTTCAAAGATCTGAGTAGTGCTGAGGAACAGGTGGGCTGACCTTCAGTCCGATCCCTCTGAAACCGCGAAGTCCCACGCTGTTGCGCCATTTCTCGAGGCCGCGGGTGATCAAGAGGTCAGCGAAGCGCCGTTGCGAGCCCACGAATTCACCGGCAGACTCGGCCCACTGCTTCCAGTCGTTGAAGAGTTCGGCGGTGAGCGCCTTGGCGTTGGTGGCAAGGACGCAGCGCTCCTCAATCCACCGGCCCATGGCGTCCTCCCCCTCGAAGTACTCCGAGGTGGCGTCTTGCACCGATTTCGGCGGACACAGTCCCGAGCGCTGCCACAACAGACAGCCCTCCAGAGCCCAGGCCAGAATGCCGTCGCGCTCCTTGAGCAGCTTGTCCTGAAGCTGGGGGTCGCGCCTTTCTCTGGGAATGGTGACCTCGAAGGGGATGAGGTGCATGCGCCGTCGCATGGCTTCATCAATATTGCGAATGGCCGGCTTGTGATTACCCGACATGAGGAGCTTGTAGGTCGGCGGGTAGGTGAAGTTGTCCTTATGCATGAAGCGCGCCGTGATCCGGTCGCCGCCCGTGATCTCCTTGATGCGCGACTCATTCAAGCGCCGGCCTTGCTCGGTTTCTGTCGCCGTCACCACACGCGCCCCGCGCAGTCCTGCCAGATCGGTCGGGTGCCGGTCGCTGCGGTTGTCCATAAAGGTCTCCATGGGGGCGTTGGCGGCGTAGTCCCCGAGGATGGTGACGAGCGTGTTCACGAACACCGACTTGCCGTTGCTGCCCGTTCCGTAGAGAAAGAACATCGCGTGCTCTTGGGTCGAGCCGGTCAGGCAATAGCCCACCATTCGCTGCAGATAGCTCTGTAACTCCTTGTCACCGCCGGTGACCTGATCGAGGAACGTCAGCCACAGGGGACATGGCCCGCGCGGCGTAGCGGTCGTGATCTTGGTCATGCGGTCCTGGCGGTCGTGCGGCCGCATGGTGCCGGTCTTCAGATTCACAACCCAGTCGGCGGTGTTGAGCAGCCAGATGTCGGCGTCCCACTCCTCGACCGTGGATGCGTGCTTGGGATCACTGCGCGCGATGCGCTCCACGGCCGAGATGGTCGAAGCGCTTGCCAGCCTGGCCTTGAGTCGAGGACTGTCGGCACGGGCCGAGGCGGATCGGCAGGAACCGCGAATGAGGTGCTGTACGTACAGCACGATGTCCTCGTTCCAGCGCTGACCGTTCCAGGCAAGCCATCGGCCCCACGCCGCAACGTAACGCCAGTCCTTGCTGAAGCGCCGGGTGAAGGCCGCCGCCAGCCCGTCCTCGGTTCCCCAAGACACTGCGTCAGGTGCGTCAGGTGCGTCAGGCAAGTTAAAGTCTACGCCTGCACCGGCAGGCTCTGGCTTGACCTGCAGTCGAGCGCCTGCGTTCAAGAAGCCGGTGACATCAAAGGCTGGCACATCCGGCGAGATGGGTTGCAGTCGCTCAGCCAGCGCATCTGCGGCGTCCCAGCCTTGCGGGCGATTCGTAGGCGGCATCAGAATCTCGCAGGAGACAGCGCCTGCCTGCAACACAGCCTGTGCCGCCGCCTGAGCGTAATGCATGCCCGGCGCATCGTTGTCCGGCCAGATCAGCACCGACTTGCCGGCCAGCGGTGACCAGTCGGTTTTATCCACCGGGGCATTCGCACCGTGCATCGCGGTGCTGGCACAAATGCCAGCGCTGATCAGCGCTTGGGCGCATTTCTCACCTTCGACCAGCACCACCGTGTCTGACTTGGCTATGCCCGGCTGGTTGTAGAGCGGGCGTGGATCCGGCGGGGCGAGCTTTCTGCGCTTGGCATCCCAGGGCCGAAATTCCTTCTTGCCGCCCGGCGGGTCGTAGCGGTAGACCACGGCGATGAGTTTGCCGGCGGCGTCGAGGTAGTCCCACTTGGCGGTGGCTTTGCCCAGGTCGTCTGTCGGTGCTTCCCGCTGTGCCTTGCGTGAGGATTTGACCGGCATCGATGCGCTACGGCCCACCAAATCGGCTGCGATCTCCAGCACGCG
>JANXRV010000067.1:0-4540 GCA_025356665.1 Pseudomonadota bacterium | reverse complement strand
AAGGGGCGAGTTCAGGGACCGGCCCGCTTGCCCGAGCAGCCGAGGGCACCCCGAAGGGGCGGGGTCGGGGGTGTGCTTTCTTTGCTTACTCTTCTTTGCACAAGCAAAGAAAGTAAGTCGCCCCCCGCAAGGGGGCGAAACTACCCAACGAAAGAATAGCGACTACGCTAGCGCAGCGACAAAGAACGCAGCACGTATCGCCGCATGAGACAAAATTCGCACATCGCCTGAAAACGCCCGCCAGCCGTGGCTTTCCAGCCCATGCCCGCGTATCACGCCGGCGCTGCGCGCCGCCGCGCCGCTTACTCTGGTGTCAATCCCGATTGCCTCACCGCCGCTCCCCACTTCACCGACTCGCTGCGGATGAAGGCGCCGAACTCCTCCGGCGTGCTGCCTACCGGTTCGGCGCCGGCCTTGGACAGGGCGTCGCGCACGTCGGCCATGGCGAGGATCTTGAGTACTTCGTCGCGCAGGCGGCGGATGATCTCGGGCGGTGTGCCGCTTGGGGCGACCAGGCCGGTCCAGCCGGTGACGACCACCGAGGGGTAGCCGAGCTCGCGCATGGTCGCGACATCGGGCACGGCGGGGGAGCGGTCCGGCTGGCAGACGGCGAGGGCGCGCAGCTTGCCGCTTTTGACGTGCGGCAGCAGCGCCGGCATGGTGCCCACGATCATGTCGATCTGCCCGCCCAGAAGATCGGTGATGGCCGGCGCCTCGCCCTTGTAGGGCACGTGCAGGAACTTCGCGCCGGTTGCGCCGGCGAGCATTTCAGCGGCGAGGTGGCTCTGGTTGCCGGCACCGGCCGAGCCGTAGCGTATGGATTCGGGTTTGGCCCGCGCCGCGGCAATCAACTCCTGCGCGTTCTTGTACGGCGATGCGGCGTTGACGGTCATGACGAAGACGATGGAGGTGGTCTGCGTCACCGCGGTGAAGTCGCGCAGCGCGTCGTAGGGCACTTTCTTATAAACGTGCTGGTTGATGGTGAGCGTGCTGGGCGAGGTCATCAGAAAGGTGTAGCCGTCTGGCGTCGCTCGCGCCGCGGCTTCGCCGGCGATCATGCCGTTGGCACCGGCGCGGTTGTCGACGATGAAGGTCTGGCCCAGCGACTCGCCGAGCTTTTGCCCGATCAGGCGCGCCGCGATGTCTATGCTGCCGCCGGCCGATTGCGAAACGATAAAGCGCACCGGCCGGGACGGCCAGGCCTGCGCCAGGGCCGTGGCCGGGAGCAGCGCCTGCAGCAGCAGCGCGGCTGCGAGTGAAGCGATGGCTGATAGTTTCATGATGTCTCCGCGTGAAATTGAATCAGGGATTGAAGCCGGTGAGTGTGCGCATGTCGGCGCAGGTCTCGATGTTGAGCAGCGCAGCGCGCAAGGCGTCGGCCCTGGCGCGTCCCCATAGCGGGTCGGCGAGGTCGCGGAATTTGCGCTCGAGGTCGGCGGGCGCGTGCGGGCGCGTCGGTTCGCCGCTGGTGATGACGCAGCGGCCGTCGTAGCGCCGGCCATCGACAAGGTGAATGGCCAGGTCCGCTTCCTGGCGTTCGGGGTAACGGGTGGTGTAAGAGGCCTCTTCGCTGATGTGAACGCGCAGCGCCAGCGCCTTGACCACCGGGTCGGCCACCGCCGCGTCGGAGAAGGCGTCAAGGCCGTTGCGGCCGCCGACGATCAGCGTGGCCACGGCAAACGGAATCGAGAAGCGCGTGCCGAACCAGCCGGCGGGCGCGTTGTTGGCAAGCAGCGCGGCCAGGCGGTAGGCGCGCACGTCTATGCGCGTGATATCGGCCGGCGCGATGCGCCCGCCGGGCGCCTTGGCCAGTGCATCGAACAGCGCGTCTATGGCCGAGTGGGCGTAGCGCGCTGTCGGGTAGAGCTTGAGATAGCCCTCGGGCAGCATCCAGTGTTCGCCCAGCCGCGCGACCGCGACATCCGGATCAAAGCCCTCGCCCAGCACCATGCTGAAGGTCGTGCTGACGCCGTCTTGCGGGCCGGTGAAGCCCGACTGCACCAGGCGCACCGCCATCTGCCCCATGCTGCCGCTGTGGCCGGCATACCAGTTGCGCACCGTGGCGCCGTCGCGCATGGTGTGGCGGTTGGTGGCCATGCAGCTCGAGGCGGCGATGCTGGCGAGGGCGCGCCCGTGCGAGGCATCGAGCCCGATGAGGCGCGCCGTGGCCAGCGCCGCGCCGACCACGCCGAAGGTGCCGTGCGGATTGACGATGAGTTTGAGTTTGGAGGCGGCGCCGATGCGCGCCACCACCTCGTAGCCCAGCGCAAAGGCGGCGAGAAACTGTTTGCCGCTGGCGCCGGTGGCCTGCGCCGTCGCCAGTGCCGCCGGCAGCACCTGCATGCCCGGATGGCCGTTGGCGGAAAAATTGCCCTCGTCGTAATCGAGCCATGCGCCGGCCACGCCGTTGAGCATGGCGGCGTCAAAGCGTCCGGCGGTGCGGCCTGTGCCTATGACCCAGCAGGGCCCGGGCACGCCCTCGTCGATTTGCGTGCCGGCCAGCGCCTCGAGCTCAGGCGTGCGCATGCCGCTGGCGATGACCGGAAAGGAATCGACCAGGATTTCCTTGGTGCGCGCGATGACCGCTGCAGGAATGGCCTCGTAGGCGGTATCGCTGACGAAGCGTGCGAGGCGCTCGAGGTAGTCCGGTGCTTCAGTCATGGTGGATTGGTGCTGGCATTGACGCACAGACTGGTGTTGGAATTAACAGGCAGATTAGCAGAAGCTTCCCTCTTCCCTTGCCGGAGAGGGACAGGGGGAGGGGGATGTCAGCTGGTTCGCCATTGCAGGCATTCACCCTCTCCCCAACCCTCCCCCGACGAGGGGGAGGGGGTAATGAATCGTAAAAGTGCAGGAATCACGTTTTGGAGCTTGCTGATTAGTTTCGCCGCGCCCGCGCCAGCAGTGCGCGTGCGCGGTCTATGACCGGCTTGTCTATCATCTGGCCGTCGATCTTGATGGCGGCGCCGTCACCGGCGAGGGCGACGAGCTTTTCCGCCCAGGCGACCTGCGCCGCGGTCGGCGCAAAACCCTGGTGTACCGGCCCGATCTGCGACGGGTGTATGCACAGCTTGGCGCCAAAGCCCAGCTCGCGCGCGCGGCGCGCATCGCGCTCGGCATCTTCGGGCCGGCCTATGGTGACGGTCACGCCGTCCACCGGCGCGGCGAGATTGGCGAGGCGCGAATGCAGTACCACTTGTGAGCGTGCCAGCAGTAGCGTCTCCCAGGAATCGACACAACCGAGGTCCAGCGCCAGGTCGACCGTGCCGATGGCAAGGCGCTGTACCGCCTTGTTGGCGGCGATGTCGGCCAGTTGCGCGATGCCGCGCGCCGATTCGATCAACGCCAGCACCGGCACGGCCATGCCCAGCGCCGCCACGTCGTTCGATGATTCGGTCTTGGGCAGCACAATGCCGGCGAGGCCCTTGCCGGCGGAACGCAGCACGGCGAGATCGTCGCCATGCCAAGCGGTGCCCACCGCATTGCAGCGCACCCACACCGGCGTTTCGCCCTGTTGCAGGAACGCGGCGAGCGCGGTGCGCGCCGCCGGTTTGTCGGCGGCGGAGACGGCGTCCTCCAGGTCAACGATGACCGCATCGGCGCCGGCCTGCCAGGCCTTGGTCACGCGATCCATGCGTGTCGCCGGGACGAACTGGTAGCTGACTGGCAAAGAGGGGGATGCGCTCATGTCAGTGTGATCTCGCCGTCAAGCGCGACCTGGCCGCTGTTGTCGCTGGTCCAGGCGGTAAAGGTCTTGCCGTCGGCAGACGCGCTGGCGTGCAGGTGAAAGGGGGCGTAATCGAAGGTTGGTTTTTTCATGCGAAAGCTGAACCTCTCTATGTTGCGGCCGGGCGCGAGATCGAACTCGACAAAGTCGAGCGCAAGGGTGGCGATGAGCGGCCCGTGCACGATCAGCCCGGGATAGCCCTCGACATTGCGCACGTAGTCGTAATCGTAATGGATGCGGTGGCCGTTGAAGCTCAGCGCCGAGTAACGGAACAAGAACACCGGGTCGGGCGTAACCTTGCGCAAGTGCGCGCCTTCGCGCTCGAAGGCCGGCGCAGCCGGCGCCGTGGCGGCGAGCGGCGCGGTCTTGTCGTCGCGGGGCGGATCGTCGCGATAGACGATGTCGTGCTCCTCCTCGAGCAGCAGCTTGCCGCTGCCACCAGCGCTAGCTTCGGCATAGGTGTAGCCGACCTTGACGAAAATCATCGCCCCCGATTTGCCGGTCTTTTCGGTGACATCGAGCACGCGCGCCGTGCGCGTGACCGTGCGCCCGGCGATGAAGGGCGCGTGCCAGTGCAGCCGGCTGCCCGCCCACATGCGGCGGGGCAGCTCGACTGGCGGCAGGAAGTTGCCGCGCATGGGGTGGCCGTCGGGCCCGAGTTTGGACTGTGTCTCGAGCTGGTTGAAAAACAACCAGTGCCAGCCGGCGGGCAGCTTGTCGCCGGACTGGAAGGCCTGCGGTCGATCCATGGTTGCCGCCATCTTGGTCAGCTGCATGGTGTCGAGGGTTTCGCTGGTGAGGAGTTCGCGGCCT
>JANXRV010000065.1:0-4083 GCA_025356665.1 Pseudomonadota bacterium | reverse complement strand
TTTGATGCCGAGGTGGGCTTCTATCAGTCAGCCGCGTGGCGTGGCGTGCGTGCCGCGTTCCTGCGTGAGCACCCGGTGTGCATGCACTGCGCGGCACGTGGGCGCGTTGTGGCGGCCGTGGTGGCAGACCACGTGGTGCCGGTCAAGGACGGCGGCGCACGCTTTGATGCGGCCGGGCTGCAATCGTTGTGCATCTCCTGCCACAACCGCAAGACCGCGCGTGAGACCGCTGCCCGGCGCTGACCCACCTACCCCCCCAGGGGGGGTGAATCTCTCCAGCGTCGCAAGCAAGATGCGTGCGCGTGCACAGATTTTTGCGCGTGCAAATTGAAAAACTTTTTTTACCGCAAAACGCCTTTGAAATCCCGAATCTCCACAGGCTCAAACCGCAAGGAATCCCCCGCCATGGCAGGACGCAAACCGCTGCCCTTGGCAGTGAAGAAGATCAAAGGCACCTTGCAGAAATGCCGCACCAACCCGCGCGCACCACGCCCAACGGGTGCGCTGTGCACGCCGCCCGATTACATGAGCGAGGGGGCCAAGGAGGCGTGGAACTACGCCCTGACCCATTCACCACCCGGTCTTTTGTCGGCGTTGGATGGTGCGGTGCTGGAGCGCTGGGCCAATTGCTCGGGCCTGTACCGCGAGGCGCTCTCCAAGATCAATCGCGCCGGCGTATCCGGGATGCTCGTCAAGACGCCCAGCGGCATCTTGCGGCGTTCACCGTTGATGGATGTGATTCGCGATCTGGCGCTGGAGATGAAGGGTTATGAGTCGGAGATGGGTTTCAGCCCGGCGGCGCGCTCACGGATATCGATGCCAACGGAGTCGCCAAAAGATAATGACCCTTGGCTGGAGATTGCGGGCTGATGGCAACACGTAGTTATGCTGGTGCCGCTCGCCAGTACGCCAAAGATGTCGTGGCCGGCAAAGTGCTCACCTGCAAATGGGTGCGTGCGGCGTGCCAGCGCCAACTCGATGATTTGGATCGATTCAAGGGCAAGGACAGCCCCTACCGGTTCAACCCGAAGCTGACCGACAAGCTGGGCCGCAGTTTCCATCCGGCCGACAATCTGTGCGCGTTCATCGAGCGGTTGCCCCACGTCAAGGGGCCACTGGCTGGTCAGCCGATTGAACTGGAACCCTGGCAGGTGTTCGTCCTGTCCGCCGTGTTTGGTTGGATCAAACCCGACGGCAACCGCCGCTTTCGGCGCTCGTACATCGAGGTTCCGCGCGGCAATGCCAAGTCGACGCTGTCCTCTGCACTGGCGCTGTACATGCTGGCCGCTGATGGCGAAGGCGGTGCCGAGGTCTATTCCCTGGCTACAACACGCGACCAGGCGCGCATCGTGTTTGGTGATGCCCAAACCATGGCGCGCAGGTCGCAGGGCTTTCGCGCCCGCTTCGGTGTCGAGGTCGGCGCGCACAACATGCATGTCATGGCCAGTGGCTCGAAGTTCGAAGCGCTCTCCGCCGAGGGTTCGACCCTGGACGGTTTGAACATCCACTTTGGCTGCGTCGATGAGCTGCATGCGCATAAAACGCGCACCGTCTACGACGTGGTGGAGACCGGTACCGGCAAGCGAGACAACTCACTCCTGTGGGTGATCACCACCGCCGGCAGCAACCGCTCAGGCATTTGCTACGAGGTGCGCACCTTTGTGACCCGGCTGCTCGATGGCGTGTTCGAGGACGACAGCCAGTTTGGCATCGTCTACGGCCTGGATGACGGGGACGACTGGGTCACCGAAGCGTCGCTGATCAAGGCCAACCCGAACTGGGGCATCTCGGTGCGCCCCGAGGTGCTGCTACCGCTGCAGGCCAAGGCCATGCAACTCCCCAGTGCCATGAACAACTTCAAGACCAAACACTTGAACGAGTGGGTCAACGCCGACACCGCCTGGATGGACATGCGCTCCTGGGACGCCTGTGCTGATCAGGACCTGGACATCGAGTCCTTTGTGGGCCAGCCCTGCTGGGTGGGTCTGGACTTGGCCAGTAAGACCGACATCGCTGCCTTGGTGATGGTCTTTGCCCACCCCGAGATCACGGACGGGTATGCGGTCTTTGGCAAGTATTACCTGCCAGAGGACACGGTGAACGCCAACGGCAACAGCCAGTACCCGGGCTGGATGCACACCGGACGGTTGACGGTCACGCCAGGCAATGTGATTGATTTCAGCTGGATTGAGGCTGACCTGAACGATCTGTCCTCGCGGTTTGCGGTGCAGGCCGTCGCCTTTGATCCGTTCCAGGCGACACAACTCTCGACCCGCATGATGAGTGAGGGCCTGCCGATGATTGAAGTGCGGGCCACGGTGCTGAATTTTTCGGAGCCGATGAAGATGTTAGAGGCCCTGGTGCTGCAAAAGAAGCTGCTGCACAACGGCTGCCCGGTGCTCGGCTGGATGGTTAGCAACGTGGTGGCCCACCTGGACGCCAAAGACAACATTTACCCACGCAAGGAGCGAGCAGAAAACAAGATCGACGGCGTCGTGGCACTGATCATGGCGCTGTCGCGCGCTTTTCTACCGGGGGACTCGGTGGTGCTGGGGTCCGACTACGAATTGATGCTGCTCTGAACCGATGGGATTTTTAAACTTCTTCGATCGCTTCCGTGGTCCTGGCGCCTCCAGTGGAGACCGCAGTCCGTATGGCGAATTTTGGTTTGAGCCGGTCTCCGCCCGTACCGGTAGCGGCATGCGTGTCTCCCCTGACAGCGCACTGCGTCTGGCAGCGGTTTACGCCTGTGTGCGCATCCTGGCTGAAACCATGGCGTCGCTGCCATTGGTGATCTACCAGCGCCGCGCCGATGGTGGCAAGGACAAGGTCACCGACCACTGGCTCTATCGCTTGATGGCGAAACGCCCGAACCGCTTTCAAAACCCTTTCGAATGGCGCGAGATGCTGCAGGGACACTTGGCGCTACGAGGCAACGCCTACAACCAGATCATCACCAACGCGCGTGGCGAGATCATCGAACTCATGCCGATCCACCCGGACCGGGTCAAGATCGAGTTGCTGCCTTCCGGCGAATACCGCTACCGCGTCACTGACCGGGCGGGCACCGAAGTCATCATGCCGCGCGGTGACGTGTGGCACCTGCGCGGCCTGTCCTCAGACGGGCTGATCGGCATGAGCCCGATTGAGCTCGCCCGAGAGAACCTCGGGATGGCGTTGGCCGCGCAAGACTACGGCGCACGCTTTTTTGCCAACGACGCCAAGCCGACCGGCGGCTGGATTGAATTTCCGGGCTCCTTCAAGGACTCTGATGCCAAGAAGGTGTTTCGTGAGTCGTACCAGCAGGCGCAGTCCGGCGCCAACCGGGGCAAGGTGCTGGTGCTGGAAAACGGCATGAAGTTCCACGAAGTGGGCGTCACCAATAAGGATGCCCAGTTTCTGGAGCTGCGCAAGTTTCAGATCACCGACATTGCACGCCTCTTTCGCGTGCCGCCACACATGATTGCTGACCTTGAGCGCGCCACCTTCTCCAACATTGAGCAGCAAAGCCTCGAGTTTGTCATGCACACCATGACGCCCTGGGCCGAGCGTTGGGAGGCCAGCATCGAGTCCGAGTTGCTGCTCGAGAGTGACGACATCGAGATTGAATTTGACTTTGCCAACCTGATGCGAGGCGATGCGGCCAGTCGGTCGAGCTACTACCAAAGCGGTATTCAGAACGGCTGGTTGACGCGCAACGAAGCGCGCGTTGCAGAAAACTTGAACCCGCTCGATGGGCTGGACGAGCCGCTACGCCCCTTGAACATGGTTGAAGAAGGTGCTGCAGAAAACCTGCCGGACGCGGCCAACGTAAATCCAGACGATGCCGCCGCCACACGTTTCCGTGCAGTGGTGGCAAGCGCCTCCGAACGCTGGGCACGCCGTATCAGTCGCGCCGGAACGATTGATGACAAAGACATCGCGCTGATCGCCGAGGCCCTGGCCGTCTCACCTGACCGTGCAGCGCAATGGGCGCACGCGATCAGCGCCCACCCGCTGGATGAGGCAGGACTGACTCAATCACTGATTGCACTGGGAGATACACCATGAACCAACACCTGCTGATCGCCGAATTCCTGGCAA
>JANXRV010000064.1:0-5119 GCA_025356665.1 Pseudomonadota bacterium | reverse complement strand
CCTCGGCGAGGTCCTTGGGTTTCTTGAGCTGCCAGGTGGGCACGTTCTTGAGGATGGGCTCCTCGTGCAGGTAGAAGCGGATCATGTCCGGCACGTAGGGGTAGGTCGACTTGTCGTCGGCGACGCCGGTGCCCAGCGCATTGGCAAGCGATACGTTTCCCGCGCGGTACACCGAAAGGAGGCCCGGCACGCCGAGGAACGAGTCGGGCCGGAACGCAAGCGGGTCGAGGTAGGCGTCGTCCACGCGCCGGTAGATGACGTCGACACGCTGCCGGCCACCCGTGGTGCGCATGTAGACGTAGCCGTCCTTCACGAGGAGGTCGGCGCCCTCGACCAGTTCCACGCCCATCTGCTGCGCGAGGAAGGCGTGCTCGAAATACGCGCTGTTGTACTGGCCGGGCGTGAGCACCACGACGGTGGGCTCGCGCATCTCGTGCGGCGCCGCGGCGCGCAGGGTGTCCAGCAGCAGGCCCGGGTAGTGCTCGACCGGCAGCACCGACTGTGTCGCGAACAGTTCGGGAAACAGCCGCATCATCATCTTGCGGTTCTCGAGCATGTAGGACACCCCCGAGGGCACGCGCAGGTTGTCCTCAAGAACGAAGAACTCGCCTTCCCCGGCGCGCACGATGTCGACCCCGGCGATATGCGCATACACGCCGCCGGTCACGTTGAGCCCTTGCATTTGCGGGCGGTACTGGGTGTTGTTGAGCACCTTTTCGGACGGCACGATGCCGGCTCTTAGTATGTCCTGGCCGTGATAGACGTCGTTGAGGAACAGGTTGAGTGCGCGCAACCGCTGTTTGAGACCCGCCTCAAGCGTGCGCCACTCGCCGGCCGAAAGGATGCGCGGAATGATGTCGAATGGGATCAGGCGTTCTGTGCCCGAGTCTTCGCCGTAAACCGCAAACGTGATGCCGACCCGATGAAACAGCAGCTCGGCCTCGACCCGTTTTTGGGCGATCTGTTCTGCCGGCATTCCCTGCAGCCAATCATTGTAGGTACGGTAATGCTGGCGCACCGTGCCATCGTGCCCGCGCATCTCGTCATAAAAGGCGGGGTTGTTCGTGGTTTGAGATTGGTTTTGTGACATGTAAGCGGCTACGTGATTCTCGTTTCGTTGACCTGCGGCATGGGTGGGGGGCTCTGACTGCTGACCTCGGCGGTCACCACAGTGAAGTACTCCTCTCAATGCTTAGCAATGCCTATGCCACGAATAAGTGCATGCATCTAACTTATTGATAGTGATGTATTATATTTCCCATCTGCGATGCTCCTGGCCACTGCTTGCACTTGTTTGGTGCTACAGGCCAAGTTGTGGTGCGAAGTCCGATAGCAGGCAATAAGGCGATTGAGCGTATTTGATATCCGTTGACGCAGGATGTGGCGCTGCGAAAAATATCGGCGCGGCTGACGGTCCGCGGTCCGCGGCCCGTGTGGCCAGCGTCGCTGAGGTTGTGGCAGTGCTTGAAGGGCTATCGCGGCGCCCGCGTACGCTTAGGCTGAGCTATTTTTTTAAAAATATTTGGAAAGAATCCCCCATGTCCGACGAAGAAATGAAGGCCGAACTTGACCGCTTGCGCAACGAAAACGCAGCGCTTAAAAAAGGTGCCGCCACCGGCATCAGTATGAAAGTCAGCGAGAAGGGTGGGCTGTCTGTTTACGGTATGGGCCGGTTCCCAATCACGCTCTACAAGGAGCAGTGGCTGAAACTATTGGATATGTCCGATGCGATCCGCTCGTTTATCGCTGCGAACGATGCGGCCTTAAAGACGAAGGGGTAGGCCGTGGGGGCAATGATCTACCCCGTCAATGGCATCGCTGTGAGGGGGTTGCTGTAGTGGAGTACGAAGCCGCCGCGACTTGCCTGGCCGCCAATGTGGACTACCGGGTTCTGCGCCGGGTCGCCATCGCAGACAAGCATATTTTTGCTGAAAATGCAGCCGATGAACCGGTTGGCCGAGTCGCGGTTATTGACACCGAAACGACCGGATTTAAAGTCGATGATGGCGACCGAATTATCGACCTTGCCATTGCGGTCTGCGAGTACGGCCGGGAGACGGGCACGCTCTACCGTGTTGTGGATCGCTATGAGAGCCTGGAAGATCCAGAGATGCCGATCTCCGCAGAGATCACCAAATTGACGGGAATAACCGACGAAATGGTTGGCGGACAACGCATCGTCGAGGCGGGCGTGGCTCAGGTAATGGATGGAGTGGGATTGGTCGTCTGCCATAATGCGCGGTTTGACCGTGCTTTTCTGGAGGCACGTCTACCTTCCTTTGTGAACAGGCACTTCGGTTGTTCCCATAAAGAGCTGCCCTGGAGCGAATGGGGTATCGGCAGCTCCAAGCTCGATTACCTGGGTGTTAAGTTCGGGCTGTTTCACGAGGGGCATCGCGCACGGGCCGATGTGGATATGCTCATCGCGATCCTGTCCCAGCGTGTGCCCGGTGGTGAGACCGGCGTGCTTTCGGTGCTTCTGCAGTCGGCGAGGACACCGTCTTGGCGTGTGCATGCCATCGGTCTGGATATTGCGAGCAAGGATAGCGCCAGGGCGCGTGGTTACCACTGGAACGACGGAAAGTTTAGTACCCCCAAGGCGTGGTGGCTCGAGAGCGGAGACGAGCAGGTTGAACGTGAATTCCTTGCCGGTCTCGGATGCAAGAACCCTCGGGTGATTCGCCAGACGGCACGTGAACGCTATCGCTCATTAGCTGCGCTTGTCGAGGCCGAAAGGGAACGCGATGCCGCAGCCTGAGCCGTGATGTCAGCGCGGTAAGGATGCACAATAAATAGGGAAGCGCTGATCGAGTCCTGCAAATGGGGGCAGCTTGACAAGCTTCTGTCGGAAGCGGGGGACGAACAAGGGATCTTGCCCCCCCCTTGTTCAGTGAATCCCTGGGTCAGGTTAGATAGGTCAAGTTAAATAGGTCAAGTTAGGATGGATTTGTTTTTACCTGTTGATCAACGTAAGGGGCGCCAAGAATGAACCGTCTGAAATTTATAGGTTGCGCCGTTGTGTTTTGCGCGCTTCTGTCCGGCTATGTGGATGCCCGCGCCCAAGCCCAAGCCTTCCCAAGCAAACCCGTTCGGCTCATAGTTCCCTTTGCCCCTGGCGGCACCACCGACGTGTTGGCGCGCATCATTGCGCAAAAGCTCGGCACTTCTCTGGGCCAGTCGGTCATCGTCGATAACCGGCCAGGGGCCAACGGCAACATAGGCACCGACGTGGCGGCAAAATCACCCGGTGACGGCTACACCTTGGTGATGAGTTTTGACGGCACGATGGCGATCAACCCCAATATCTATAAAAATATGCCATTTGATCCGAAAAAAGATCTCGCACCTGTGGCCAACATCGCGCAGGTACCGCTGCTGATCGTCGTTCATCCATCGCTAAAAGCCAATACCATCGAGGAGTTCATTGCGCTGGTAAAAGCCTCGCCTGGTCGGATCAACTATTCCTCGGCCGGACACGGCAGCACCGGGCACCTTACAGGCGAACTGCTCAAGGCAAGGGCTAACATTGATATGACGCATATCCCGTACAAAGGTGGCGGGCAGGCGATGCAGGATGTGTTGGCGGGGGAAATACAAATGCTGATCACCGCGCTACCGACTGCCGAGCCCTACCTCGCCGGCGGCCGTCTTCGCGCGCTGGCGTTCACCTCGGCCATGCGCGTGGCCAGACTGCCGAATGTGCCAACACTGGCGCAGTCTGGCTTTCCCGGTTTTGATGTCACTTCGTGGTATGGCATCCTGGCGCCCGCAAGTACACCCCCGGATCTGGTGCAAAAACTCAATGGCGAGATCGTTGAAGCGTTGACGCAAAAAGACATCCAGGACCGTTTTTCCGCCCTTGGCATCGAACCGGTTGGCGGTAGCCCGGCACAATTTGCCGCCACCATCAATGCCGATATGGCACGTTGGGCCACGGTGGTGAAGAAGGCCGGGATCCATATCGAATAGGCTGCGGGACGCATCGGACACGATCGGGCAAGGCATTACAGAGCGTTGACCCGGAAGATTTTTTTATTAGCTCGAAAAGCGTCACGTCTGCGATCTCATCGCAATATAAATAAGGAATGCTTTTGGTCGCTATAGTCATTGCTACTGTCACCGTAGCGGGTGATCCTGCTTCCTTGCAAGGGTACAGGCTGCGGGTGCGTGAGCTGCTCGTTAGTGAGGGCGTGGATGATTACCGCGAGCTCCATACGATCGACAAGCTCGACTGGCGGTTCAAGTTCAAAGGGGGTGTTCCTTTTCCGGCCTTTGTCGACAGTTCCATCGCGTTTCCCGAGTTGCAGGTGCATGTTGAATGGATCCGTTCGGGGGAGGGCCAGAGGGGTGTCGCGATTATTCAGAATGGCAGTGTGACGCAGCAGGGCGTCACCGCCGATGACACGGATGGTCGCGATCAGGCCTGCTATGACCTGCAGGTGAAGGCCGATGGGCGGCTAAGCCTTGCCCTGGCGGCGCGAGGCTGGCGCAAGGATGAACTGATTGGTTATGCGCTGAGCGCAAATCAGCACGCGTGGTTTCACCTCTGTCGCAATGGCGCTGATGTGACGCTGACGACCAGCGACGGCATGGAGGCGGAATGGGCCGAACGCTGGATCGTCGCCGGGGGGCACGCACAGTACGCCGAACTGGGCGACCGCGAACCGATTGACACGCGTCTGCACCAGGAACTGGAGCGGCTTTCCACCGCGCTTAGTACCGAATGGATCTGGTTCGCCGCCAGCCCGCCGGAGGAAACCATTGTGGAACGACAGCGTTATGAGCAATCCGGCCTGACCGTGCACGAAGCCAATGTGCGATCGGTCAAGCTGCGCAAGGTGATGCAGCCGAGGGATGATGGCGGTTTTGCGCTGGTCGCCGAACGCGCCGACGTCATCGAGGCGCGCGAGATGCTGTTGCGTTGCTGGGCGCAAGGCAACTAGCTGTTAGTTGCTGGTAAATGGTAAATGGTAAATAGTCAGTAGTGTCCGGTTAAATGGGTGTTAATTTGCTTGAAAGCCAATACTGGCGCGGCTTTACAGCCGATTTTGCTTGGTGCCGATTTGAACCTTGAATCCTCATTTTTGTGTAGTTTCCCTCCGGTGAAATCCCCGGGGGT
>JANXRV010000063.1:0-14869 GCA_025356665.1 Pseudomonadota bacterium | reverse complement strand
ACCCCCGGGGATTTCACCGGAGGGAAACTACACAAAAATGAGGATTCAAGGTTCAAATCGGCACCAAGCAAAATCGGCTGTAAAGCCGCGCCAGTATTGGCTTTCAAGCAAATTAACACCCATTTAACCGGACACTACTGGCGCGACATATAGAAAAAAGGTAACTATTCAGGTCAGTGTTGCGGTTGTAAACAGAATGATAAAGGGTGATGCTGCATGGCAGGCATGAATTGCCTGACCTGTCCAGACTGAGCGTTGCTCAGAAAGCCGAGCTGGAAGTGCAGTTGCGCCAAGACAGTCACAATTTTGCCGAAATCCGAACTGTTGCGCTTTGAGGAAATCACGCGCATGACGCGCCTTTTCATCGCGCACCGCGTCGAGAAAATCCGCCTCACCGGCGGCGAGCCCCTGCTGCGCAAAAACTGCGTGGTCTTGATCGGGATGCTGGCCGCCCTCAAGACGCCTGGCGGCAAACCACTCTATCTGACCCCCACCACCACGCCTCGCTGCTGGCCAGGAAAGTCCAGGCGTTCAAGGCCGCGGGTCTGCGGCGCGTCAGCGTCTCGCTCGATTCGCTCGATGAAACTGTATTCCGCGCCATGAACGACGTCGATTTTCCAGTGACCGATGTGTCGCAGGGCATCGACGCCGCGCACGACGCGGCCTTTGCGCCCATCAAGATCAACGTGGTGGTCAAGAAAGGCGTCAACGGGCAGGACACCGTTGCGATGGCGCGGCGCTTCAAGGGCAGCGGCGACATCGTTCGCTTCATCGAATTTATGGGCGTGCGCTCCTCCAACGTCTGGCGCATGAACGATGTCGTGCCCTCGGCCGAGATCGTACGCATGATCAGCATCCGAGATGCCGCTCATCGAAGCCGAACCCAACTACACCGGTGAAGTCGCCGGGCGCTGGGCCTATGCGGATGGCAGCGGCAAAATCGTGTGACCGTCCACCAGCATCAGCCTGATCATCTTTCAGCCGATCCGGCGCCTTCTGCTGCTTTGGGCTCTTTCGGCCATCGCGTGAACAGGCAGCGCGCGCGGCGAGCCGATCGAGCACGTCGGCTTGGGGCTATCTTCACAGTACCGCGGTCTTTAAGCTCTGCCTCTACAGCACGAGATCGTTGGCGGCGGCGGGTAGCCATATCGTCACCGCCGTGCCGGCGCCGAGTTTACTGTCGATGTTTACTTCACCGCCGTGCAACAGGACGATCTCATGCACGATGCTCATGCCCAGACCGGTACCGGGAAACTTGCCGGAGGTGTCGGCACGGTAAAAGCGCTCGAAGATACGGCCGAGCTGTTTGGGGGTCATGCCGATGCCCTGGTCGGTGATGCGGATGCCAACCAGCGGCGTGCCGGGCGCCGAATGAACAAACTCAATGCCTACCGGGCCGCCTGCGGGTGAATACTTGTACGCGTTGGCGAGCACGTTGGTCAACACCTGGGTCAGCTTTTTGCGGTCGGCGCGCACCCACAGCGCCTCGTCGGGGGCCGGCTCTTCGGGCGACGGGCGGCCGGCCGGCGTCTTGAAGCTGGCGATAATCTCGTGCACAAGGCCTTCGACACTCACGCGTTCGAAGGTGAAATCCTTGCCGCCTTGCGCCTCTATGCGCGCGAGGTCGAGCAGCTCGTTGATGATCGATATCATCAGTTCAGACTGTTTGAAGACCGTCTCCAGAAAATCGCGCCGTTCCTCGTCGCTGAGCTCATCCGCCAGCATCAGTTCGGTAAACCCGTAGATGCTCGCCATCGGCGTACGCAATTCATGCGCGGCGGTCGAGACGAACTCACTCTTCAGGCGTTCCACTTCGGTTTCATGCGTCACGTCGCGCAGGTAGAGAATCTGCGAGATAGTTTTCGATTGCGATTCGCGCAGGGCGACTTCGAGCACGCGGCTGCCGGCGCCCGCCATCTCGATCCTCTGGCTTCGCGCGCTCACCGCAGGCGCCGCCGTGCCCCCCGCGCCGGCTGTCTCTTTCTGCATCGCGCGTAGCGCCACCGTGCCGGAGAAGTTTCCCTGCGGCAGGCAGTTACCGGACAGTCGTTCAGAAAACGCAGCTTCATCAAGGCCGATCATCTCGCCAGGGTCCAGACCGGTCATTCTCGCAAACGCCGGGTTGACATACTTGACGCGGCGCGCGGAATCGAATGAGACGAAAGCGTCCGGACTCAGGGCGAAGATGCCATTCAACTGTTCGTTGTAGTCGCGGATGCGCTCCTCGGCCGCGCGCCGCTCGGTGATATCGCGCACGAATGAAACATAATGCTGTGTGCCCCGCAGGTTCACGCGAGTCACCTGCAGTTCGACGAAAATCTCTGCGCCATCTGCCCGGCAGGCAGGCAATTCGATCAGTTTGCCGATTATGCGAGCTGCGCCACCTTGCAGCATGCGAGCCAAACCCTGCGCATGGCCCTTGTGGTGCTGGAGCGGAATAATATTGTCGGTCAAAAGCTGGCCGATCACCTGCGTGGCGCTCCAGCCAAACATCTGCGTCGCCATAGCGCTCCACGCCACGATACGGCCGTTTGCGTCGATACCAATGAACGCATCGGTCGAGCTCGAGACGAGCGCATCATGCATGGCCCGTGCGCTCGCCTGTTCTAAATCGGTGATTTTGCGTTGCCGCAGGGCGCGCTGCCAACTCCAGGCAGCGTAAAGGATCAGCGCCGAAAGCAATAGCGCAAAGGCCCCAACCCAAATCAGGGCCTTGTTCCAAACGGCAAAAATGACCGACTCCCCAGCGCGCACGTTGACCACCAGAGGATAGCCGCTGACCCGGGACGGCGCGACGACTCTATACTCGCGTGAATTCAACACGAGACGCGCATCGTACTCGGGCCGGATAACAGCCGAAGGCAAGCCGCTACGGAGCGTCTTGAACAATGGCGTGTCCGTGGAACCCCTGCCTATGGCAGCGTCGATTGCCGGAAAGCGCGCGATATTAATGCCGGTATCGAGAAAAAGCGTGTAGTTCTTGCCCGCCTGGGCGATTGTGCGGAAGTAGTCCTCGAAGTAAGCGCTCTCGATACCCGCGAGCACCAGACCGATCATTTCCCCAGAGGAGTTCTGGATCTTGCGGCTAAGGTAAAACGTCCATGTACCGGTGCCTTTGTTCTTCACCGGCGCGGAAATAAACAGTTTCAGGGTGGCCTCAGCGAGGTGCGCCTTGAAATAATCGCGCTCGACCAGGTTGATGGTCTTGCCCTGATCGGAGCGCGGGGGATAGTTGCGCGTAAAGTTCACCATGTCGCCATTTTTTTCGACGATCGAGACCACGCTCAGTTGCGCCAAGCCAGTTTTGCGGCGCGTCATCAAGTCGAATATTTCAGGCGTGCCCATCTTTTTGCGCAATTGAGCGGCAGTCGATAGGCGCTCCTCGGCAACACGTTCTATGACCGAGCGCAATACAAGGTCGACGGCCAGAAGACTCTGCTCGACGTGAAAAGCGACCGACTTTGACGCACTTTCCTGTTCTAAACGCGCTTGCTCCAGGGCGTCAATGCGTTGCTCATAAAGGTAGCTGGCGAAACTGGCGACGATCACCACGATGAGCGCGAGCGCGGCCCCGTACCCTGGCACGGGATTACGACGCCACATCGAACGCCCCATCGAGTCCGGGTCAATGCCGGTTGGCACTTGTGCTTTACTTGCCATGCTGGCGCTCACTGAGCCTGTCGACACAAGCCGGCGGCATCAGCGTATCGCAATAGGCCAGATACCATCACCCCTTCGGCGATACGCTTCAATACCACTGATGAAATCAGGGCTTCGAATTTAGCTTCACGCAGCAAAGTAATGTCGCGCATGATCCAATGCAGATGGGGCGCCTCTCCTTCTCTGAGAACAGCGCGCGCCTGAGCCGAGACAATCAGCGGTGGCGCAGCGTGGCCTTCGCGACGCAGCCGCAGTTCGCATTCGCGGCCAGTGACGCTGCCACTCTGTCCGGCGCAAGACATCAGCGCGAGAACTCGTTGGTGATGCGCAGGCAGCACCCAGTCCTGCAGGTTGCCCTCTGCCAGCTGCTGCTGCGGCGCGAGCACTGCGCTGGCCGAATTACAAATCAGGATCCTGCCCGCGCCGTCGGTGACGATGTGGATGTCGCACGAGCTTTGCATCAGCCCATCGAGCACCGCGCGGCTGTCTACCGGCCGGGCATTCGATTCGCGCAGCGCTTCGTATTGCATCTCCAGTGCGCCGTGGCGCTCGACCATCTGCTGCGGGTCTTCGGCGTAGCGGTAGAGCTGATCGTGGAGGGCCGCATCGCGGGTGCTGCCCGGCAGGCGCTGCGTCTGGCCTCCGGCCGGGGCTGATTTTTCGAGAGGTTCGAAAACGTCGTTCATGCCGCCCTCACCCGCGCACTGAGTTCCTTGATCGCTGCAACCAGTTGCAGCGGACTGAAAGGCTTGACGAAGTAGGCGTCGGCCCCGCGGGCCATGCCAGTTTCGTAGTCGTGCGCCTGGCCGCACGCGGTGACCATGATTACCCGCGTTTGCATGAGTTGCGGGTCGCTCCTGATGGCGTCGAGCACCTGCAGACCATCGAGCGCTCCTGGCATCATCACATCGAGCACAATGAGATCGGGATTCGTACGGCGAGCCACTTCGAGGGCGGTCTTTCCGTCCTCCGCTTCGAGCACCTCGAAGCTCTTGCGCAACGCAATCCGCATCATGCGGCGGATGTCTGAATTGTCATCGACGAGCAATACTTTTTTCATCACATCTGTCCGGTAGATTTTTTTGTCACTTGGCTGTAATCCAACGTTGATGCGGGTTTTGGCGTGATTACCGATTCCGAAGATCAGTTCCAAGGCCTGCTGCCGGACGCGCAGTTGCTCGTTTATCTGCGCGGCGACGATGCCCACTGTCGTGGTCTGCTGGTCACCCAGTATGCGCCATGTCCGCGCGAAGCATGTGGCCGGTGTAAAGCGCCAGGGACCAAAGGCTGGTCGCAAAAACGCATAGCGTGAAAGTGGCAACGCGGAGTTTGATCGATTGCCATGAAGGCGGAGTCCAGACCATGCGATGCTTTCCTGCAGGGGGAGCTTAGAGCCATAGCCTAGCGGATGCGTCTGTGACAAAACAGGGCGGACAAGGGTTTATTCTTTTGGCTCATTTAGCGAATGATGTTGTTGAACTCATGCGCTGACCGCGAGGGTGAGCAACTGTGCGGGATCGGGGCTGAAGCGGGGCGACCGGTCGAGAACGCTAAACCATCCGAGTTAGTTGGTGCGGTATTTCGCGGCAACACCGCTTGAAGCGGATCATCTATGCGCGCAGGCGCGAGCAGCGTGGCCGTATCAAGCAATCCCCTGCGGCTAATCTCCTGTTGCGTCGGCGCGAGCACGCGGACGATGTCCTGCGGTTTCTTACCGACACGCGTGTGCCCTTCGACAACAATCTGGCCGAACGCGATATCCGCATGCCCAAACTCAAGCAAAAGACCTCCGGGTGTTTCCGTACCCTCAATGGTGCCGAGTCCTTCTGCACCATCCGCTCCTACCTTGCTACGGCGCGCAAACAGGGCCGCAACGTCGTCCATGTCCTCACTCTCGCATTTCACGGCAACCCTCCCAATCCGCGACCATCCGGGTAGGCTGAATAGTTACGAAAAAAGAAACAAAGAAACAAAGCAAATAAAAAAGCGGACCGAAGTCCACTTTTTTTATTTGGCGCGTCGAGTGGGCGTCGAGTGGGTGGAGTGCGCGTAGAGTGGTGCGCCAGTGCCGCAACTGCCGTTACGGCTTGTTGAATTCCTTCCACGGATCCTTGACGTTCGGGATCGTCTCTATCTCGACGTTCATATTGCGGCCGCCGACCTTGCGTGTCTCTCGGATGTAAATGTTCTGCACAATGTCGCGTGTCGCCGGATCAATCGCAATCGGGCCGCGCGGGCTGTTTGGATTTTTGTAATTGGACAGGATCTTCATTGTTTGATCGCCGTCCACCTTGCCCTTTTGCTCGCGGATGGCGGTGTAAATCATGTCCATGGCATCGTAGGCGCCCACGGCGATAAAGCCCGGCGGGATGGTCTTGCCGTAATCGCGTTCCCATGCGCCGACGAAGGCCTTGTTGGCGGGGCGGTCGCCGGCCATCGAATAATTCCAGGCCGAGATGTAGCCAAGCGGGGCGTCGCCCATGTTGACCAATTCTTCTTCCGTCACCGAATCGCCGGTGCCGACGAAGGGAATGCCCGCCTGGCGCAGGCCGAGATCGCCGTAGGCCTTCTGGATGGCCGTGGAAGGCGCGCCCGCCGACACCATGTTGAACACGACATCGGGCTTGACGTCCTTGGCCTTTTGCATAAAGGCGACGAAGTCGGGGTTTTTGATCGGCATGCGCACGCTGCCGATGATTTCGCCGCCACCTTCCTTGAAGCCCTTGATGAAAGCCGCCTCGGCGTCGTGTCCGGGCGCGAAGTCGGTGACCATGGTGTAGGCTTTTTTGTATTTTTTGGCCGCCCACACGCCCATCGGGTAGCCGCTTTGCCACAATGTCAGCGAGGCGCGGACAAAATACGGCGAGCGCGTGGTGATCACCGAAGCCGCGGCGTTCATGATCACCAGCGGTGTCTTGGTCTCGGCCAGCATCGGCGCTGCCGCCATGGCGTTGGGTGTCCAGATAAAGCCGGTGAGGAAATCGACCTTGTCGCGGGTGAGCAATTCCTGGGTGAGTCTTTTGGCGGTATCCGGGTTGGGGCCGCCGTCATCGCGCACGATCAATTCTACTTTCACGCCCGGCGGCAGCTTGCCGGCGTTCTCTTTCATATACAGCTTGACGCTTTTGTCGATCTGATCGCCCAGGGTCGCGAATACCCCCGAGGTTGAATTGAGCAGGCCGATCTTGATCGTCTGCGCCGACGCGGCGCCGCTGCACAAGGCGATCGCGCAAGCGAGCAGCCCCGACAGCAACTTGGGTTTTTGGTACGTCATGTTTGCTCCTCCTTGGATCGGTTTAATCGAGGCACTTCTTTTTGAGCTTGCGTGCCGCTATATTCTATAGATTCCGGCTGCAACAGTGCCATGTCTGCGCAGGCTGCCGTTGTGCGGTGCAACGTAAGTCAGGGTTTATTCTGCGGCAAAACGGATTTGTGTCTGCGCCTCCTTCAGGCGGGGCGAGGGCGCATCTGAAATGCCCCATTGGTCCAGGCGTCCAGGCAGCCACTTCCAGTCTTCGGGCTTGCCTGCCACATAGCTGGCGTCGACTTGCTGGACCTCGGCGGTGTATTCAATCACCAGATTTTCAGGGCCGATAAAATAGGCGAACACATTATGTCCGGGACCGTGGCGGCCGACACCCCACTCGATCGGATAGCCCGCGTCACGCAAGCGGCCGCCGCCTGTCATCACCGATTCCCAGTCGGGCAGCATGAAGGCGATATGGTTGAGCGTGGTCTCCTTGGAAAAAGCGAAGGCGATGTTGTGGTGGTCGCTGTTGCAGCGGATGAAATGCATCATGCGTGTGGTGTCCGAGAGTGTGAAGTCGAGCACCTCGGTGAAAAAATTCATCGCCGCATCGGCGTCCTTCGAATTGAGCACCACATGGGCAAGCCGCTCCGGCTTGTCACGAACAGCTGAGGCGTCGGTGTGGCGCAGGTCATCGGAGACGATGCAAAAACGCCGGCCTTCAGCGTCGCGGAAGGCAAAGCCGTAACCGCCGCCCGGCGTGGTGATTGCGGCAGGCGGTGCTTGCAGCCGGCCGCCCTGGTCGGCGATGCGCTGCGCCAGCGTATCGACGGCGCCACGCGACGTGGCATTGAGCGTGACCGCAAGCAGTTCCGTGCTGCTGCGCGGGTGCAGCGACAGCAAGTGGTGGGGGGCGCCGCTTCCGCGCAGGTAGACGGAGGCACCGTCCCGTGCGGCAACCGAAAGGCGCCATGTTCCCGTATAAAACGCCTCGCTTGCTGCGATGTCGACAACGCCCAGCTCGACGCTGCGCAGACCGGTGATCAACGACGACTGCATGCTTTGCTCTCCTGATGAATTTTTTAACGGCCGACATTTATACCGTATACGCTGGCGACCTGCGCCGTGCTATTTTCCGCCTGCGCCATGCCCTGTTGTGCTGCGGCATGGCGGTTGGTGCGGGAAGCGCGGCCAGGGCATCGATATTGACAAGACGCGACAACGCGCAAACGCGCAAACCTGTCCAAGGAGTGGTTGTGGTGAAAAAACAGATCAGTTTGTTATTGCGTCTTGCCATGCGCCGCCTTGCTACCCTTGCTACCCCTGGTCCCCTTGGTAGCTTTGGCAGCTGTGCAATTCGCGCCGCCCTTGCGGTTAGCGTATTTTCTTTACCGGTGGTGTTTCTCGCTACGCCGGTGCTGGCGCAGGACTACCCGTCAAAGCCGGTGCGCCTGTTGGTGCCCAATGCCCCCGGCAGTTCCATTGACACGCTTGCGCGCATTTTGTCGGTGCGACTGGCCGAGTCGCTGGGCCAGAACATGGTTGTTGAGAACCAGGCCGGCGCGGGCGGCAGCCTGGGCATGGACATAGGCAAGGCGGCGGCGCCCGACGGCTACACGCTCATCCTCGCTTCGGCGAGTTCGATGTCCAGCGCGCCTTTGCTGCAAAAATCCATTCGCTACGATCCGCTCAAGGATTTTTCCTTTGTCTCGCTGTTTGCCGTGCTGCCCAACGTGCTGGTGGTGAACCCTTCCTTGCCGGTGAACAGCGTCAAGGACCTAATCGCTTATGCCAATACCAATAGCAACAAGGGCAAGGTCAATTTTGCCTCGGCCGGGCCGGGGGCGGCCAGTCACCTTGCCGGCGTGCTGTTGACCTCGCTCGGCCACTTCGAGTCGCTGCATGTGCCCTATAAGGGTGGCAGCCCCGCCGTGGCGTCGGTGATCGCAGGCGAAACACACTGGTACGTCACTCCGGCGCCCAATGCCATGTCTCTGGTCAAGGGCGGGCGCCTGCGCGCTATCGCACACAGCCTGCCGCGCCGCTCGGCGCTGTTACCGGACATGCCGGCCATCGCCGAGGCGGTGCCCGGCTACGACTACAGCGGCTGGGCCGGCCTTATCGCGCCGCGCGGCACGCCCGCAACTGTGATCGAAAAAGTGCGCGCGGCATTGATGCGCTCGCTCGCCCAGCCCGCCGTGCGCGAAGCCATGGCCGCGCAGGGTGCCGAAGTGACGACGACAACGCCCGACGAGTTTCGCGCATTTTTGCAAAAAGACATCGCCAACACCGCCAAGGTCGTTCAAGCCGCGGGGCTGCAGCCAGAGTGAGCGCGACAGTGACGGTGATGATGGTGAAATAAAATATAAAATCAACAAATATAAACAATGAGAACCCGCACTGAAAAAGGGTTTCAAGCCAAATTTGGCACAAATTACGCCACCTTGACCGGCGCCTTTATTGCCGTATTTATGGGTTGATTAAGGCCCGCTTGCAAACCGGCGGCAGCGTATCTAAAAAGGAGAAACACCATGCAAGCAAACCCTATCGCACGCCGGTTCTTGCGCCTGGCGGCGCACGGATTGTTTTTGTCCACCCTGCTGGCGGGCGCGTCGCAGGCGCTGGCCCAGTCGGCCTATCCCAGCCGTCCGATTCGCATCATCGTGCCGCTGACCACCGGCGGTTCCAACGATGTGCTGGCGCGCATCATCGCCGATCGCCTGACGCCGGTGCTGGGGCAGGCGGTGGTGGTCGAGAACCGGCCCGGTGCCGGTGGCATTGTCGGCACCGACTATGTCGCCAAACAGCCCGGCGACGGTTATACGATTCTCATCGCCACCTCCTCACACGCCTACCAGCAGCACTTCGTCACCAAGTTGCCGTTTGATCCAATAAAGGATTTCGAGCCTATCACCCTCGCTGCGGTCGTGCCCTTTGTGCTGACGGTCAATGCCGAACTGCCTGTGACCAATGCCAGGGACTTCATCGCGCTGGCGCGCACGCGGCAAAAGGGCCTGACTTTTGGCACCGCCGGTGTCAGTTCGCCGCATCAACTGGGCGCCGAGTGGCTCAAGTCCATGACCGGGGCCAATTTCATTCACGTTCCCTACAAGGGCGCGGCCGGCATCGTGCCGGCGCTGGTCGGCAACGAGATCGACTTCACTGTTGGTGCGATCAATTCACTGCTGCCGCATATTCGCAGCGGCAAGCTGCGTGCGCTGGCTGTTGCGAGCACCAAGCGCACCGCTTTCCTGCCCGATGTGCCGACCATCGCCGAGGCGGTGCCCGCGCCCGGCTACGGCATGGATGTGTGGGCCGGTTTTCTTGCGCCCAAGGGCACGCCCAAAGACATCATTGCCAGGCTCAATACCGAGATCAATCGCATCCTGCGCGATCCGCAAATCGTCGCTGAAAAACTCGCCCCGCTGGGCATCGATATCGTGACCAGTACGCCTGAGCGCTTTGCCGAGGTGCTCAAGGCCGATCTCGTGTTGTACGAAAAAGTCATCAAGGACGCCAACATCAAAGCCGAGTAGGGCGCGCTGACGGGGCGGCGGCGTTGCCGGGGCAGGGCCGGCCCGGCTGGAAAGCCCGGGTTCTCGCGGCTTACCCGGTCTTTCAGGCTTTGCTTTTGGGCGGATGGTGGACGCGGTGCTTGCCCGCTTCGCGTTCCACCGGGTCGCGCAGCCTGAGGGTTTTTTCGTGGCGTTTGGTGACGATGCGGTAGTGCCTTGCGGCATCGATCGCCCAGCCCACGTCCCAGCAGCTTTTCGGGTTGGTGACCCATTGTTCGGGTTTGAGGCGGCGCAGGTCAAAGCCGGCGGAATACTCACGCAAGGTTTTTTGCGCGCGCCGGTTGGCGTATTCGTGAAAATAGCTCATCGCCAGTTCCCGCAAGCTGCGGTAGACCGGGTCGCGCCAGCGCAGATAGGGACCGTTGGTCTTGGAGATTGCCCCCCAGCAGCCGTTGCGCCGGAACAGCGTGACGATGTGGTCGTAGTCGCGCGTGGCGCGCAAGTCCATGATCAGCGGCGGCTCGCCGTTCACCCACAGCGCCGCCGCGGCCAGCATCGCGCCCTCGATGCACAGCGCGCGCTTTTCATGCAGCACGGTGCGCACCGACAGGCAGGTCTCGCCGCCCAGCTCCCAGTTGTGCGGAATGGCGTTAACGTAGGTTTGAATTTTTTCCGGCGTATTGAGGCGGCGCAGCACGGCAAACTCGGCCGGCGTGAGTTCGAGGTCGTCGCGTGTTGCGGCGCGTTTGTGCAGCAGGAGGTTTTTTGCCATGCGCCATTGTGCCGGCACTGTCGCGCACTGGCTACCGTTTTGATGCAATCGATCAGCAGAATCGACCGGCATCGTCGACTGGAAACGCCCATCTGGCGCGGGTTTTCAGGCGACGCACCAAGCGAGCTGCGTGATGCGGCACCCGTCCCGCCACCCGCCTGCTAGAATCGGATTTCAAACGGATCGAAGCAATGAACCCCTTTACCCGCCGAAAATTCCTGCAAAGCAGTGTGCTCGCCGCAGGCGGTTTGTGCGTCCCCTTTGCGCCGGTGTTCGCCGCCTCCGCCGCAGCGCTGGACGCGCGCCGCCTGCGCAAATTTGTCGATGAACTGCCGCGTCCGCGCCGCGTGTCGGGTCCGACATTGGATCTTGCCGTCACCGAGTTCCGGCAAAAGCTGCACGCCGACCTTCCGCCGACCGTGTTATGGGGTTATGACGGCAGTTATCCTGGTCCGACCATAGAGGCCGAGCGCGGCAAGCCGCTGCGCGCGCGCTTTCGCAACGCGTTGCAAAACCAGACCCTGCTTGCGGCGCTGCCCGTCGACCAGACGCTGCACTGGGCGGATCCGCTGGGTGCCAAGCAGGGCGCTCATACGCACCATGGCGGTGGTCCGCGCGAACGCTACGCCGGCCCGGTGCCCATCATCACCCACCTGCATGGCGGCGAGGTGCACGCGCAAAGCGATGGTCATCCCGATGCCTGGTACACGCCGGGCTTCGAGCGCAAGGGCGCCGCTTTCGCCGGCGAATGGCACGATTACCCGAACGCGCAGCCGGCTGGAACGCTGTGGTACCACGACCATGTCATGGGTGCCACGCGCATCACCGTTTACGCCGGGCTTGCCGGTTTTTACTTGCTGCGTGAACCGGAACTGGAGCGCACACTCAATCTGCCCGCGGGCGACTACGAACGCGAAATCCTCATCCAGGACCGCAGTTTCGACCTCAAGGGCCAGTTGCGTTATCCGCAGCGCGGCAACGATCCGGCGGTGCATCCGTTCTGGAACCCCGAGTCCTTCGGCGATGCCATTGTCGTCAACGGCAAGGCCTGGCCCTATATGAACGTCGAGCCGCGCAAATACCGCTTGCGCCTGCTCAACGGGTCGAACGCGCGCTTTTTCCGTCTGCGTCTTTCCGACGGCAGGCCGTTTGTGCAGATCGGCTCGGACGGTGGTTTCATGGCGGCGCCGGTTGAGGTGAAGACGCTCATGCTTTCGCCGGGTGAGCGCGCCGATGTCATTGTTGATTTTTCCGGACTAGGGCAGGGCAAGACCATAGTGGTCACCAACGATGCTGTGGCGCCGTTTCCGGTGGGCGATAAAACCGATCCGCGTTCCACCGGTGTTGTCATTCAGTTTCGCGGTGTGCCGCTGACGAGCGCCGATGCCAGTGCGATTCCGGCAAAACTGGTCGATGTGCCGGCTCTCGGTGCACCAACGCTGACGCGAACCCTGACCCTGGACGAGCATTTCGGCCACAAGGGGCCGCATCGGATGCTGCTCGACGGACGCGCCTGGTCCGACCCGGTGAGTGAAACGCCGCGCCTGGGCAGCACCGAATTGTGGGAGATCGTCAACCTCACGGCTGACACCCACCCCATACACCTGCACCTGGTGCAATTTCAGGCACTCAACCGCGAGGCGCTGCGCGTCAAGGCCTATACAAAAGCACCCAAGGCGCAGCGGCAGCTGGCGAAATTTCTTTCAGGCAAGCCGGCGTTACCGGACGCCAATGAGCGCGGTTGGAAGGACACGCTGCGCGCCAACCCGGGCGAGGTGACGCGTTTTATGGTGCGTTTTGCGCCGGCCTCGGGCGGGGCCTTCCCCTTTGATGCCACCGCCGCGCCAGGCTATGTGTGGCATTGTCATCTGCTCGAGCACGAAGACAATGAGATGATGCGGCCCTACGCGATAAGGGCGTGAGGAAAAGGGGCGTCTCCCTTATGGCGCATTTTTTCAGCGCCCCTTATCACTTGTTTGTCAGAAAGCGTTTTTGGAATATCGCTGCCGCAACGCCGAGGAGAATCGCCCATTCAAGGGAGATGGTCACTGTTGCAATGCCGGTGGCGACGAGCGGCAGTCGCTCGTGTTTTTCGAAACGCCAGATGCGTTTTATTTCTTCCAGGTCGATCAGTCCCCAGGCGACGACAAACAGCAAGGCCGAGACCACGCAAAGGGGCAGCAATGTGGCAAAGGGGGAGACCAGCATCAGAATCAGGACAAGGAAGACCGCGGCAAATATCGCCGATACCGGTGTTCGTGCGCCGGAATAGACGTTTACGCCAGAGCGGTTGAATGAGCCGCTTGATGGATAGGACGAGAAAAAAGATCCGGCAAGATTGGCCAAGCCCTGGCCGATCATTTCCTGGTTCCCATCCAGTTTGTCATTGTTTTTCAGCGCGACAGAGCGCGCTATTGCCATTGCCTCGGTCAGGGCGATGAGTGTCATGATGAGGGTCGGAATGGCGAGTGATGTGATTGTGGCAGCAGATAGTACCGGCATCGACAGTGGCGGCCATCCGCTAGGTATGGGTGCCACCATTTTGAGGGTCGCACTATCGGTCATGAAATACGTCAAGGCGTGGCCGATTGCGGTGCCGCCAACGATCCCTATCAGCAGGGCGGGAATGACGCGATTCAGGGGGTGCCACAGAAAGCACAGCACGCCGGTCGTGATGCAGGTGATGAGCGCGATAGGAGCGTACGTTCCTGCTTGGCTGAAAAGGGCTTGAAGGTTGGCCAGTATGGATAGTCCTCTTGGCAGATCTATGCCTAGCGCGGGTCCGAGCTGGCTGTTGATGATCAAAACAGCGGCGCCCGTGGTAAAGCCGACCACCACAGAGTGGGGCACCATTTCAACGAGGCGACCGGCACGCGCCATCCCGAGCAGCAATTGCGTAACGCCAACCATGAAGGCCAGTGTCAGTACCAGTGAAATGTAGTCGGGGGTTCCGGGATCGGCGAACGGCGATATGAGCCCAAGCGTCATCAGCGAAATCGCATTGGCGGGGCCTGTGACCATCAATCTGCTCGAACCGAACAACGCCGCGACTATGCATGGCACCATTGCCGAGTAAAGGCCGAATTGTGGCGGCATGCCCGCCAAAGTGGCGAACGCAACTCCCTGAGGCAAAACGACAATCGCCCCGGTCAATCCGGCGAGCGCATCGGCCCGGATCACGCCCGGTCTGCGGAATTCTGGTAACCAACTGAGTATTGGAAGTCTGGGCATGAGTCAGGTGAAATAAGGGGTGGATTTTTATCCATAAACGCAACGTTTATGCCATCGGACGGGGCTGGCTCAGGATTCGGTGCTTTCTGCTCTGGCATTAAGTTTGCTGATTCTCCTTGGCGCGATGAAATATACACGCCGTTGTTTCGTTATGAACGGAACGCCGTGGCAGTCCATGCGCGCGCGTTTCGTTTGGCAACCAGTGTGCCGTCGTTTTTCGGGCTGTTCGCAGTGTATGCCATGCGTTGGTTGTAAATTTTCTAGGTTAAGAGAGTCTGAATGGGCGTCCCGCAGGTCATTCCGGTAAAGCAAATCAAATTTCGTCCAACGATGAGAGGTCGCGTGGTCGATCCGAGGGCAGTGGCGGAGGTGCGCGCGCTGATCGGCGATGGCGCAACGGCGTTGCCGCGGCGGCGTGACCTGCTGATCGAGCACCTGCACCGC
>JANXRV010000043.1:0-64463 GCA_025356665.1 Pseudomonadota bacterium | reverse complement strand
CCCAGAGTGCTTATCAACCTTGCCAATTCCCTCGTCCTCATTTCGCGTCTCCTGGTCCAGCGCCTCTGCGCCATACGGCCAGTTTCCGCCCCCACAGGCTCACCAGATGAGCCACCAACAGCATTCGCTAAATGAGCCAATAATTTTGCCCGCCAACTTACCCGGCACGGACCGCTGCCGAATCCCTGCGTGCTGACCCAAGCTGGACGATAATTGCACCCATGGAAACCGCATCCACCCAGGGCAGTGCGCTTTACGCGCAGCCGGCCGTACTCGCCATCAACCACCTGCTGCAGTCTGAGGACTGGGCGCGTGATCGGCTTAGGCCGTTTGCCGGCAAGCGCGTACTGTTTCGCGCCGCGCCGCTGCCCGAACTACGCCTTGCCGTCGGCGCCGAGGGCTTGGTGGCCGCAGCCGGCGTCGATGAAACCTTCGATCTCACGCTCACCATCAAGCCGGGGGCGCTGCCGCACCTGCTCAGCGGCAGCGACGCACTGTTACAGCATGTCGAGATCAGCGGCAACGCCGACCTCGCCAGCACGGTGCAATTCTTGTTCCGCAACCTAAAGTGGGATTTCGAGGACGACTTGTCGCGCCTGGTGGGCGACATCGCGGCGCACCGCATCGCCAACACCGCGCGCGATTTTTTGGCGTGGCAAAAAGACGCGCTGCTGCGCACCGGCGAAAACCTTGCCGAGTACTGGACCGAGGAACAGCCGCTGCTCGCGCGCCCCGAAGAAGTGGCGCGCTTCAGCCGTGACGTCGAGACCTTGCGTGACGATGTGGCGCGGCTGGAGGCGCGTCTGGCGCGCATGGCGCCGAAACGCTGACCGGCTGGAAAGCCGCTCCAGGCGGGGGTTTCCAGTGTATCGCGCAGCACCGCTAAGGATCCGCGTGACCGCCAGACACCACAGCTGCGGCGCGGCCTGCCCACCCGGGCTCGATTAACCCAAAAACTTACGCGTGGCGGCTGAAATCGAGGCCGGTGCGCTTTTGCGCCGCGTCAATGAGGCGACTAGCAGCCGCATTGGCGCCTTCGAAGGCGCGCATTTCGTCCACATCCACCATATGGCCGTCGCGCACGCGAATCCTGCCGTTGACGATGGTGAGCGAGGCATAGGGATCACTACCGGCCATCAGCAACGCGCCCAACGGGTCGAGCACGGCACCCGCGAGCGACAGGCGGCGCAAGGGAAACGCCGCGACATCGGCGGCCTTGCCCGGCGTAAGCTGGCCGATGTCATCGCGGCCGAGGGCGCGCGCGCCGCCGCGCGTCGCCATCCACAGCACGTCGGCCGGGGTCAGCCACTGTTCGGCGCCCTCGCCGTCCTCATAGCCGCCGACCCGGTGCAGCATCATCGCAAGGCGCATTTCGTTGAGCATATTGCTGGTGTCGCTGCTGGCCGGACCGTCCACGCCGAGGCCGACGTTGATACCGTGGGCGCGCCAGTGGCCGAGGCGCGCGGCCTTTTTGCCCAGGCGGATGATGCAATGCGGGCAGTGCGCGATGCTGGCACCGGCGCCAGCAATCGCCGTCATCTCTTCGCTGTCGAGCAGCGTCGCATGCGCGAACCAGGAGCGCTCCCACAGCCAGCCCGAATCGCGCAAAAATTCGATCGGCTTGCCGCCGCGCGCGCGCATGATCTCGTGCTCATCGGGGCGCGGATCAAAATGCACGTGCAGGCCGCAGTCGTTGGCGCGCGCCAGATCGGCAAAACGGCGCATGAACTGCGGCCGCAGGTAGGTCACGCTGGTCGGGCCGATCGCCACCTGCAACATCGAGCCCTCTGAGGTGTCGTGATAGCGGGCGATGGTTTTTTCCAGCGCCGGAAAGAGCGTTTCTTCACGATCCAGAATGCGGTCAAGCTGCGCGCCCATCAGTGGGCGCAAGCGCGTTTCCAGATCAGCCTCGACCGTGGGCATGCCGCCGCGCGTCAGCACAAAGCGCATTCCAGCTTCGCGCACACCGCGAATCTCCTCGGCCGCCATCTCGCCGTCCTGCTCGGGCATAAGGTAGGCGAAGTCGGCGTTGGTGGTGCAGCCCGATGTCAGCAGCTCGCAACTGTTGGCCAGCGCCGCCCAGTAATACGCGTCCGCATCGATTTCCGCCCAGACCGGATAGAGCGCGTACAGCCAGTCGAGTATCGAGGCGCGGTTGGCCAGCGGCACGGCACGCGTCAGCGTCTGGAACAGGTGATGGTGGATATTCACAAAGCCCGGCGTCACCAGATGGCCGGCCATGGAAATTTCCTCGTCCACGACCATCGCCGGCGCCGGTTCGGGACCGACGGCCGCGATGCGCCCGTCCTCGATCAGCAGGTAGCCGTTGCGAATGACACGCCTGGCGTCATCACAAAGATGAATGGCGTCGGCGTGGCGTAGCAGCAAACGGGGCATGGGCTTGGGTCCCTCAGCGCCCGGCCAGCGCCATCAGCGTTTCAGCCAGCACGCACGCGCCGTCGCACAGGTCTTCGGGCGTGGCCGACTCCGCCTCGTTGTGGCTGATGCCGTCCTTGCAAGGCACGAAAATCATCGCCGCCGGGCAGACGCCGTGCAGGTAACGCGAATCATGGCCGGCCGCAGAAGGCAGGTCCATGCTGCGCAAGCTAAGGCGCTGCGCCGCGCCACGCACCTCGTCTTGCATCGCCGCCGGAAATTCCAGCGGCCAGGCCGTGACCAGCTCCTCGACTTCAACCGCACAAGGCCCGGCGTTGGCGGCACAAATGCCCGTCACGCGGTCGCCAAGTTCGCGCAGGCGCGACTCGAGCGGGTGGCGCAAATCAATCGAGAACAGCGCGTGCCCGGCCACCACCGAGGGCGCGTTGGGCTTGATCTCCAAGCGGCCGACGGTGAACTTCACAATGTCCTCGTCATCGTGCATGGCGGCGGACAGCGCCTGGATCATGACGGTGGCCGCGAGCAGCGCGTCCTTGCGCTCACGCAAGGCCGCAGTGCCAGCATGGCCGTCCTCACCGCTAACGGACACGCGAAAGGTGCGCTTGCCCTGTATGCCGGTGACCACGCCGATG
Source organism: Pseudomonadota bacterium (assembly GCA_025356665.1). GTDB lineage: Bacteria > Pseudomonadota > Gammaproteobacteria > Burkholderiales > SG8-39 > CAITSH01. The sequence goes on along the minus strand of JANXRV010000043.1, from coordinate 61,434 downwards.
CTGAAACCTTTTTGCTCCAGCACCGGCCCCTGCTCGATATGCGCCTCGACATAGGCGGCGACAGGCCGTCCGAGCGCACGCTGGGGCACATCCGGAAAGGCGTGCGCCATGTCAGCGAGGCCTTGCGCGACCGTGATCCCTTCAGCATCGCGCACCGGCAGGATGTCGCCAAGCGCCATGTCGCCGGCGTAGACGGCCGAGCCCATCATGCCCGGCGCGAAGCGCGAGCCCTCTTCGTTCATCCAGGCGACGATCTCAATCGGCCGCACCGGCGTTTGCCCGCTGTCGCAAATCGCCTGCACCGCCTCCAGCGCCGCGAGCACGCCGTAGACACCGTCAAACTTGCCGCCGGTGGGCTGACTGTCGATATGCGAGCCGCTCAGCACCGGCGCGGCGGCCGGATCACGACCTTCGAGGCGCAAAAAGAAATTGCCCGCGGCGTCGCTGTAGGGCTTGAGGCCCAGGTCCGCCCCCCAGCCGATGAGTTCGCGCCTCGCGGCGATTTCGGCGGCGGACAACGCCTGGCGATTGACGCCATTGGCGGCCGTCGCACCGTGCCGCGCCAGGAGCATGTGCCGTTCCCAGAGCCGGTCGCGCACGACATGGTCGGCGACGGATTTGCTCACGCGGTTTTCATGATCTGCTGCGGCAAGGCGCGCGGGTCGCGCGGCGCCCAGCGCCCGGCCTCGGCCTGCGCGATGAAGTCGGCGACAAAGCCGTTGAAGTACGCCGGTTCTTCGAGATTGAGCGTGTGCCCGGTTTTGGGCAGCACCAACAGCCCGCAGGCGGGAATAGTCCTTTTCATGAACAGGCCCGGCTGCAGGCAATGGTCGTCCTCGTCCCCCACCACCACCAGCGTCGGCACCGTCAATTTCTTCAGTCGGTCTTCGAGGTCGTAAATGGAGGGACGGCGCGCCTGCACGCCCCGCATGGTATTGGCCGCGCCCAGTGAAGAATGCTCACCAAGCTGCGTGGCGAACTCCTGCCAGCCGCGCGGATCCTTGTTCTGGAACTGTACGCGCGAGGCGCCGAGCGAATAAGTCTTGGCGAAAGTCTCGCTGCCCTGCACCTCGAACTGACGCGCGACATCAAGCGAGACTTCGCGAAAATACGTCTCAAGCTGCTTTTCCGCGCCATAGCCGGCGCCCGCAACAACAAGCGACAGCGCGCGCTCCGGATGTTCAAGGCCAAAATGCAGCACGGCAAAGCCGCCCATAGACAGCCCCACCACATGCGCCTTGGCGATGCCGGCGGCGTCCATCACCGCCGCGATGTCCTCGACCGCGCGCAGTTGCGAATAAGCCTGGTCCGAAGCCGGCACCTCCGAGGGCGGATAGCCACGCGCGGCAAAGGTGATGCAGCGATGGCGGCGCGAAAAATAGCGCATCTGCAACTCCCAGCTGCGATGATCGCCACCGAACTCGTGCACGAACACGATCGGCGTGCCGCTGCCGGCTTCTTCGTAGTACAGCTTCACACCGTCATCGGTCTTTGCGTATGCCATTTTGGAACCCGTGAATAAATCTGTTTTCAAGACGGCGCCGTCTCTGCATCAGGGCGTTTGCGTTGCACCTGTCACGAAGACGCAGCAAACCGCAAGCTGCAAGCTGCAACGCCACTGCACGATTACGCCATCGTAAAAGGCTTGAAAACCTAAAACCTGACCCCCTAAAACAACGGCCCCGGATTTTTGATGCCACGCGCGCGCTCCACCATGGCCGGCAACAGCGAACACAGCGCGTCGTTCCAGTCCTCGGGCACGGTCGTGGCTATTTTGACAAAGCGGTGGCCAAACTTGGGCGTGTGATACGCGCCTTGCCGGATCATGATGCCCTCGGGGCGGAAGGCCTCGCACAAGGCCTCGGGCGTGATGCCCGCGTCAATACACTCAACCACAAGGAAATTCGCCTGCGATGGATAGACCGCCACCTTCATGCCGGGGATGCGCTTGACCGCCTCGTAGATCTGCGCCTGATTACGGCGCTGGCGGCGGTTGATGTCGGGCATCCACTCACCCTTGACCTTGAGGCCGGCGATGGCGGCGCGCTGCGAAATAACATTCGAGCCAAGATTATTCGGCGGCGAGGCGGCGAGGCGCTCGACCAGTTCGGGGTGCGCTATCAGCGCGCCGACACGCAGGCCGGCAAGGCCGAGCCACTTGGAAAAGCTGTAAATAGTAACGGTACGTTCCGGATAGTAGCGGGCGGCCAGCGTGTGCTCGTCGGCAAAGTGCTTGTAAGTGGCATCGTGCAGAAAATAGGCACCAACACTGCGCGCGATATCGGTGAAGGCCTTGATCTCTTCGGCGGTGTAACAGACGCCCAGCGGGTTGTTCGGGTCGACCAGATAGATGATGCGCGTCTTCTCGGTCACCGCCGCCTTCAGCTGCGCCACCGACAGGCGGTAGTTGTTTTCCGGACCGTAGATCGGGATCTCGATGACTTTCGCGCCGGAGGCCTTGGCGTACAGCATCGGCCATTTCCAGCCCGGGTCGGTGGTGACAAACTCCGAGCCCGGCTCGCACAGCGTGCGGCAGACGTTGTAGAGCGCCTCGACAGCGCCGTCGGTGACCAGCACCGCCGCGTCAGCAGCCGGCAAACCAAGATCCGCAAGGATCAGCGTGCGCAACTCCTCGATACCTATGGGCGGCGCATACGCATGAAATTCCTCAGCGTCGATCGAATCGATCATCGCCTGGCGCACCGCCGGATGCGTCTTGAAATGGTTGGTATTCTGCCCGAACCACTTCAGGCCCGGCGTGTTGAATAAACGGTCGAAGTGCTGGTTGCGGACCTCGAAGTTTTTCATTTTTGCTCGCTCCGTTCCTTGATCACCGAACCGCGCGCGGCGATGCCGCCGTCTATGGTCACGATGGTGCCGGTGATGTAGCCGGCGCGCGGCGAGGCCAGATAGACCATCAAGTCGGCGACCTCTTCGGCGCTCGCCGGCCGGCCGCCCGGATACATGTCGCGCAATTCGGTCCAGCGGCTCTCATCGCCGTACCAGTCGATGGCGCGGCGCTTGTTGATCTTGACCATGCGGTCGGTCTCGACCGGCCCGGGGTTGACGCCGACCACGCGCACGCCAAAGTCCAGGCTTTGCCCGCCAAGGGCCTTGGTGAAGGCCATCAGCGCCGCGTTGGCGGTGCTGCCGGCGATGTAGTTGGCATCCCAGTTCTCGCCCGAGTTGCCGATATCGTTAATGATCACGCCGGAGCGGCGCGCCTTCATCGACTTGTACACGGCCTTGGTCAGCAGAATGTAGCCAAACAGCTTGAGGTCGTAACCGCGGCGCCAGTCTTCCTCGGCCAGCGACTCAATCGGGCCGGACGGAATCTCGCCGGCGTTGTTGACGAGGATGTCGACGTTGGCGCAGCGCTCGCCCAGCTCGGCGAGGCTCTCCGATTTGCCCAGATCCATGACGTAGATGTCCACAGTCACGCCATGTTGTTTGCTGATCTCATCGCGGGCCGCCACGAGGGCGTCGCCCGAGCGTGCGGCGAGGTGCAGATTGCAGCCTTCGGCGGCAAAGGCGCGCGCCGCCGCCAGACCGATTCCCTTCGATGCCCCGGTAATGAGCACCGACTGCCCCCTTAGCCGCAGATCCAATTTTTTCTCCAAAAACGATGTATACGATCTTGAATGTATCGCATACAATCTTGCAATGTCAACGCAAAAGAAAGCCGGCGCAGTGAAGGCGGCCGCGCTAAAAACCCCCGCGCCTAAGATTCCCGGGGTTTCCGCGCTTAAGGTCAAGGCGCACGAACCGAAAACCCGCGTGCTGCACATCCGCGCCGCGATCGAACACGACATCGTTTCGGGCAAGCTCACGCCGGGCATGAAACTCGACGAAGAGGCGCTCGCCGCCAAGTACGGCGCATCTCGCACACCGGTGCGCGAGGCCTTCCAGCAGCTCGCCTCGCAAGGCCACATCGAACTGCGGCCGCACATGGGCGCCTTTGTCGCGCAGCTTGGCGTCAGCGAGCTCGGGCAGATGTTCGAGACCATGGCCTACCTCGAGGCGGCGTGCGCCGAACTCGCCGCGCTGCGCCACACCGAGGAGGACCGCCAGCTGCTGGCCGACGCGCACGGAGCCTGCGTCAGGGCGGCGAAGAAAAAAAACCCGGACGCCTTTTACGATGCCAACGCGCTCTTCCACGAGCGCATCTACGCGGCAAGCCACAATGACTACCTGTGCGCCGACACGCTGCGACTGCGCAACCGCCTCGAAGCCTACCGACGCGCCTCAACATTCCATGCCGGCCTGATGGCGCTCACTATCAAGGAGCATGAAAAAATCCTGCAGGCGATTCTCGACATGGACGGCGCGGCCGCATCGGGACGCATGCGCGGCCACCTCGACACGCTGCGTGATGATGCCGTCTCGATGGCCAAGGCGCTCAAGTGTGCAACCGCGAACAAGGCAGCATGAACACTTTACCCTGCCTGCCACACCGGGTTGCGAAGGCCGCTGACACCAGTGCGGGGATCGACTGATGTTTGCCTCTGAAAAAGGGGGCACGATGGACGCTGGTAAGCGAGTCGCCGAAGTCGAGATCCCGATCATCGACATCGGCGCACTCGTCGCCTCGGGCAATGACGACGCGGTCGCGGACATTGCCGCCAGTATTCGAGCGGCCTGCCTGGGCAGCGGCTTTTTTTACCTCGCCAACACCGGCGTCGATCCCGATGTGGTGGCCGGGGCGCTCGATGCGAACAAACGCTTCCACGCCTTGCCGCTCGAAGAAAAAATCAAGCTCAAGCGCAACACCTGGCACCGCGGTTATGTGCCGGTCGGCGGCAATATCTCGACCTCATCGCAGCGCTTTCAGGCAGCGCGCCTCCCCAACCAGATCGAATCGTTCAACGCCCGTCATGAAGTCGATGCTGCGCATCCCGATTACAAGGTCAAGGCGCTGCAAGGCCCGAACCAGTGGCCGGACGATCCCGCTTTCAAGCGGGCCTTCCAGCGCTATGACGCGGCAGTGCGTGACCTGGGATTGAAGCTGCTACACCCAGTCGCGGTGGCGGTGGGAGAGCGCAGGGACTTTTTTGACGGTTTTTTTTCTCCACCTTCGACCAACCTGCGGATGATGCACTACCCACCGTCGCCGCCGGTACGCCCCGAGGATATGTTCGGCATTCATCCGCACACCGACTATGGCTTTCTGACCATCCTGACCCAGGACAGCGTCGGCGGACTCCAGGTACAACGTCCGGATGGTTCGTGGATAGATACGCCGCGGATTGCCGATACCTTCGTCGTCAATGTCGGCGACATGCTGGCGCGCTGGACCAACGACGGCTTCAATTCGACACCGCACCGCGTGATCAGTCCGCCGGTATCGGTGGATCGCTTTTCGATGGCGATGTTCTTTGATCCGAACGTCGACGCACACATAAGTTGTCTGCCGCAGTTTGTCGCGACAGCAGAGGCGCCAAAGTACGCGCCGATCCGTTACGGCGATTACTATTCGATGCGTCTTGACACCAATTTCCAGCGCACCGGCACGGCAGCGGCGGCGCAAGCGGCCGGATGAAGCCGCCCTTCCACCCGGATCTGTGGGGGCAGCGACCGGATCATGTGATATTTCCGGGAATACGCGACCGATGAAAACCCTGAATGCCGTGCGTCGCACCGTCCTCAAGGGCCTGCTGGCCGCCACAGGTGCCGGCCTGCTGCCCGCGACGGCGCGTGGGCAGCAAACTTATCCTAGCCGGCCGATCAAGCTGATCAGCCCGTGGACGGCCGGCGGCACCAGCGACATCGTACTGCGCGCCTTTGCGGCGAGTGCCGCGAAATTTCTCGCCGGCACCATCGTTGTCGAGAACCGGGCCGGCGCCGGCGGAACCCTCGGCGCAGTCGAGCTGGTCAACGCGCGCCCGGACGGCTACACCCTGTCGCAGCTGGCGCTGAGCGTGCTGAGCGTGCCGCACATGCAAAAAGTGCAGTTCGACCCGCTCAAGGACATCACCTTCATCGCACGTGTCAGCGCCTACACCAATGGCCTGGTGGTACGTGCCGATTCGCCCGTCAAGACTGTCAAGGATCTGATGGACTACGCGCGAGCCAATCCGGGCAAATTTACCTACGCATCCTCGGGCGTCGGCTCATCGCCGCACCTGTCGGTGGAGGAGCTCGCCTTTCGCGGCGGAGTCGAATTCCAGCACATTCCGTATAAAGCCGATTCCGAAAGCCTGCAGGCGCTGCTCGGTGGTTCGGTCATGGGCATCAGCGGATCCACCAGCTGGGGGCCGCAAGTTGACGCGGGAACCATGCGCCTGCTCGCCACTTACGGCAGCAAGCGCACCAAGCGCTGGCCCAACTCGCCAACGCTGCTTGAACTCGGTTACGCCGTGCCTGACACCCCCTTTGGGTTCGGCGGTCCCAAGGGCATGGACCCAGCGATTGTGGCGCGCCTTGAAGAAGCGTTCCGCCAGGCCTTGTCAGACCCGACTGTGCTCGCCGTACTTGACCGAAGCGACATGCCTGCAACTTTCATGTCCTCGCCCGAGTACACCAAGTCATCGTTTGAAATGTTCGAGGCGCAGCGCATCATGATCACACGGATGGGTTTGAAGGCATGAAGCGCTTCCGCGAAAGCAAAACGCCGGCAGGAGCCGGCGTTTTGCCCGCGGGAAAAAGCCCGCTGCTAGGCGGTGGCCCCTTCCTGCTCGACGCCGTTGACGGTGTCGATGGACTTGTACTCGGCCGGCGAAACGACCTCGACCATTTCCAGGTCATCGGACCAGGCAACCACGCTGTGCGCGAGGCCGGGCGGGATAACGTGGCAGGAGCCGGCCTTCAATGTGTGCTCGCCGTGGCCGATATAGTCAAATTTGACCCAACCCTTGATCACGTAGACGAAAAGAAAATCGATCTCGGTATGCTTGTGCTCGGGCACCGGCGCAATGCCACCGGGAACACCCTTGATCACGTGCGCGTTGTAGTCGCCGCCGGTCGCCTCGCTAACACCGAGTTCGCGATACACAAACTGGGGACGCAGGCCGCCACCTTCAAAATGCGTGTTCTCCGTGTGCGAAACCAGAAGTTTTTGCTTCGCTTTCGTTTTGGCCATGGCCGAGACTCCGAGTGTAAAATGAATGAGGTGAATGAGGTGGAATGTGCCGATCAACGTCCTACGCTAACACAGCGACACCGCGCCGCGCAATTCTCCGCAGCAGCGGCTGCGCGCGAAAATGCCAGCGCGCGGCACGACCCGCCCCCGAATGAACAGCGGGGCACTTGTGCGGTGCGCCGGGGTTTCGCGCGGCAGCTCAGGCAGCCGATCACAGGCCATCGCGCAACGCGAAAGAATTGTAATTATCCAAACTAATGGCACAGGTTTTGCTAAGGTATATTTCAATAAGTACATTGAATTTTGCACCGCTTTGTAAAACGCACTTCAATCCAGACGACCGGCTTTCCCGCTTACTTTCCAGAAGGGACTCAACCATGAAGATGAAATTTTTCACCACAGCAGTCGCACTCGCCCTTGCCACCTTTGCCGGCACCACCGCCGCGCAGGAAACCATCAAGATCGGCTTGGTGCAGCCGCTGACCGGGCCCGTTGCCTACGACGGCAACACGTATGTCAACACTGCCAAGATGCTTGTCGATGATATGAACGCCAAGGGCGGCGTGCTCGGCAAGAAAATTGAACTGCTGGTCGAGGATGGCGCCTGCAACCCAGCGCAGTCAGTCAATGCCGCAGAGAAGCTGGTCACCCGCGACAAGGTCGTCGGGCTGCTGGGCGCGTTTTGCAGCACCTCGACCGCGGCGATGATGGAAGTGGCCCGCAAGCACAAGATTCCGCACATCACCGGCGTCTCATCAGCGGCGCAGCTCACCGAGCAGAACAATCCCTATTTCTTCCGTGCACTCGCCACCACGCCAATGCTGGGCGCGGCCTTCGGCGGCGCGCTGCCCAAGGCGGTCAATGCCAAAAAATTCGCCTTCCTCGTCATCAACGACGATTGGGGCCGTTCGATGGTGGCCTCATATCCGAAGTCGATAGAAGGGGCCGGCGGCAGCATCGTCGGCACCGAGTTCTTCCAGTCGAGTGAACTGCAGTTCCTGTCGCAAATCACCAAGATCAAGTCGACGAATCCGGACGGCATCATCCTCGCGGCCAACACCCAGCATGCGGCGGCGCTGACCAAGCAGATCCGCGAGTTGGGCATGACTGTGCCGCTGATGGGCGAAGGCTCTTGGACCAGCGACAGCTACCTCAAGCTCGCTGGACCGGCCTCCGAAAACGTCTACGGACTGGTGGAGTATGTCCACACCATCAAGAACCCGATCAACGAAGCCTTCGTCAAGATGTCGCTGGAAAAGCTCAAGGAAAACCCAAGCAAGTTCGCCGGGGCGGCGCATAACGCGGTTAATATCATGGTCGCCGCCATCCGTCGCGCGGGCTCCACCGATCCGGAAAAGATCCGCATCGCGTTGACACAGACCGACTACACCGGCATCGTCGGCAACATCCGCTTTACCGACAAAGGCCAGGCCTACGGCCAGGATGTATTCCTAGCGCGCATTGTCAAGGGTGTGCCCGAGGTCGTGGCGACGGCGAAGATCGGCAAGCCGTAACCGCAACCTCAAGCTAAAAGCCCGCCGTGTTTGATCTGGTAATTTTCGGCCAGCACCTGTTCAACGGGTTGCTGATCGGCTGTGCGTACGCGTTGATCGCGATCGGACTCACGATGATTTTCGGCGTGATGAACATCGCGAACTTCGCGCACGGCGAGTTTTACATGATCGGGGGGTTTTTCGCTTTTTACCTGGTCAGCCTCGCCAAGATCAACTACTTCCTCGCGCTGCCGCTCGCCGTGGCGCTGGTGGTGGTGTTGGCGGTCGTCATCCAGCAGCTTGTTTTCAAACGCCTGCGCGACGCGCCGGTGATGACCACGACGCTGGTCACCATCGGCCTGTCGATCCTGCTCGAAAACCTGGCACACCTGCTATGGGGGGCGCAGCCGCAGACCGTGCCCAACCCCTTTCCGACCAGCCCGATGAGTTTTGCCGGCATCTACACCACGCCTCTTTACCTGTTCTCGATGGCCATGACGGCGGCGCTGATCATCGTCGGGCACGTACTGATCCAGCGCACGCGCATGGGCAAGGCGATGCGCGCGACGTTCCAGAACAAGGAGGCCGCCGCGCTGGTGGGCATCCGCATCGACAGCATCTACCTCTACGCCTTCGGCTTTGGCGCTGCGCTGGCAGCCGCCGCCGGCGCCATACTCGGCGGCTTCATCCCGGTCGAGCCAACCATGGGCGGCGTGGCCACGCTCAAAGCCTTTGTCGTCGTCATCCTGGGCGGCATGGGCAGCTTTGTCGGCGCCATCGTCGGCGGCCTGCTGCTTGGCCTGGCCGAGGGCCTGGGCGGCGGCTATTTTTCCAGCGGCTGGAAAGACGCCATTGGCTTTGTTGCGGTGATCCTGTTATTGCTGTTCCGTCCCGACGGGTTGTTCAAACGTGGCTGACACCAACACCCACACCAACCCTAAAACCGGCCCCCGCCGCTCTTCCGGCCTCACGGCGCTGGTACTGCTGGCGCTGTTCGCACTGCCGCTGCTGGTGCATGACGAGTACTTCCTGCACCTTTGCATCGTGTCGGCGATTTTCGTCATCGTCGCGCTCGGGCTCAACCTCATTGTCGGCTACGTCGGCCAACTGTCACTCGCCCACGCGGCGTTTTTCGCCCTCGGCGCCTATGTGTCGGCGCTGCTGTTCGTCAAGCTCAAGTGGTCGATGTGGATCGGCTTGCCGGCCGCCGCCCTCATCACCGGCATCATCGCCTTCGCCCTGGGCTGGGTGATCCTGCGCGTGCGCGGACACCGCTTTGTCATCATCACCGTGGCCTTTGCCGAGATCATGAAGCTGGTCGCCGCCAACTGGATCGACGTCACCCGCGGGTTCATGGGCCTGCCGGGGCTGCAGATCCCCGCGCTCAGCCTGCCCGGCATCGGCGACATCGACCTCAGCTCCAAGGAACGCTTCTATTACGTCGCACTGGTTGCCGCGCTGATCGCCTTCTGGCTGTGCGCCAAACTGGTCGGCTCGTCGATAGGCCGCGCCTTCGTGCTGGTGCGCGAGAACGAGGTGCTGGCCGAGTCGCTGGGCATATCCGCTTTCCGCTACTGCATGATCGCGTTTGTCGCCGGCGCGGCGATGGCCGGCGCCGCCGGCGCGCTCTACGGCCACTATGTCGGCTTCGTCAGCCCCGACCTGTTTAACTTCTCCTACGTCACCATCATGCTGATCATGGTGATTCTGGGTGGCAAGGGCACGCTGATCGGCCCGGTGCTCGGCGCAGTGATCTTCACCTTCCTGCCCGAGTTGCTGCGCGACGCGTCGCAATACCGCATGGTGCTGTTTGCCGCCATCCTGATTCTTGCCACCATGTTCATGCCGCGCGGCATCATCTTCCCGCTGGTCGAGCACCTCGCGCCGCTGCTGCCGCGGGCCTGGCGCAAAAAACCATGAACGCCTTGCTTGAAGTCAAAAACGTCTCGGTCCGCTTCGGCGGACTGATGGCGCTCAAGGACATCGGCCTCGCCGTGTCCGCCGGCGAGGTGCTGAGCGTCATCGGCCCCAACGGCGCGGGCAAGACCACGCTCTTTAACGTCATCACCGGTCGCGTGCGGCCGACCACGGGCGAGGTGCTGTTCCGCGACCGGCCCATTCATCTCGCGCCGGCCTTCCGCATCGCGCAAATGGGCGTGGTCCGCACCTTCCAGAAAACCGAGGTGTTCGGCGTGTTGCCGCTGATGGAAGGCGTGCTGGCCGGCGCCCTCGCGCGTGGCGACACCGACCCTGAGGCGCGCGCGCGCGAGGCGCTCGAGACAGTGGGCCTTGCCGCCAAGATACACCTTCGCGCGGACCAGCTTTCCTACGGTGACCAGCGCCTGCTCGAAATCGCCCAGGCCCTGGCGGCCAATCCGACCGTGCTGCTGCTCGATGAGCCGGCCTCGGGCATGAACCACCAGGAGAGCGCGCAGATCGTGCGGCTGATCGGCCAGCTGCGCACGCGCGGTTTTGCCATCGTGCTGGTGGAGCACAACATGCACGTGGTCATGACCATCTCCGACCGCGTCATCGTACTCAACTACGGCGAAAAAATCGCCGAGGGCGCACCCGAAACGGTGCGCGCCGACCGCAACGTCATCGAGGCCTATCTCGGCGTACAACCGCCCGACGCCTCTTCCACCACTATCAACGGGGGTGCCGATGCTGTCGCTTGACAACATCACCCTGCACCGCGGCAACACGCGCGTGCTCGACGGCGTGTCGCTGCAGGTCGCCGAGGGCGAACTGGTGGCGCTGATCGGCGCCAACGGCGCCGGCAAGACCACGGTGCTGCGCATGATCTCCGGGCTGCTCAAGCCCAGCGCCGGCAGCATCCATTTCCGCGGTCAGCCGATACACTGCGCCGACTCCGACGCCATCGTGCGCATGGGCGTCGCACACTGCCCTGAAGAGCGCAAGATCTGGCCGGAGATGTCGGTCTACGAACACCTCGAATTGGGTGCCTTTGTCCGCAAGGGCGGCGCCGGCATACGCGAGGACATCGAACGCGTGTACGAGACCTTCCCCATCCTGAAAGAGCGCCGCAACCAGCTCGCCGGCACGCTCTCGGGCGGGCAACAGCAGATGGTCGCCATCGGCCGCGCCCTGATGTCGCGCCCGGCGCTGTGCATGTTCGATGAGCCGTCCATGGGCCTCGCGCCGATGATGGTCGAGACCATAGGCAACATGATCGCCGCCATCCGCAAGCAGGGCACCACGGTGCTGCTGGTGGAACAAAACGCCTCGCTCGCGCTGCGCCTCGCCGACCGCGCCTATGTGCTTGAGACCGGCCGCGTGATGCTGTCGGGCGCGGCCAAGGCGTTGATGGCCGACCCGGAAGTGCATCGCGCCTATCTGGGCGGCTAGCGGGCGGCGGCACGGCGTCAGCCCATAGGCACGAAACCGTTTCAATCCGCGGCAACAAAAACCAGCAAAGGGGCACTGCCATGAAACTCGAATCCCTCACCGGCGCCGACACACCCAAGCCGATGGCGCACTACTGCCAGGGCGTCACCGCCGGCGACACCATTTACGCCGCGGGCCAGATCGCCTCCGACTACAAGACCGGCGTGCCGCCCGAGGCGCGCCAGGACCCGGCCTTTCCGTATTACGGCTCGGACATCCAGAAGCAGGCACGTTACGTCCTCAACAACATTCGAAGCGTTTTCAAGGCCGCGGGCGCCGACTTTGGCGACGTGGTGAAATCGCAGGTCTTCCTCACCGACCTCAATGATTTTCATTATTTCGACCAGGTGTGGAAGGAGTTCTTCCCCTCGCCACCGCCGCGCACCACGGTGCAGGTGGGCGGCCTGCTGGTGCCCGGCTGCAAGGTCGAGATAGACCTGTGGGGCGTCAAGCCATCGGTACCGCGCCGCGTCATCAGCGGCGCCAAGACGCCGACGCCGATGGCGCATTACTCGCAGGGCGTGCTGATCGGCGACACGCTCTACGCCGCCGGCCAGATCGCCTCCGACTACAAGACCGGCGTGCCGCCCGAGGCGCGCCAGGATCCGGCCTTTCCGTACTACGGCTCAACCATCCAGAAGCAGACGCGCTACATCCTCAACAACCTCAAGAGCGTGTTCGACGCCGCCGGTTGCGATTTCGCCGACGTGGTGAAGTCACAGGTCTTCCTCACCGACCTCAACGATTTTTATATGTTCAATGAGGTCTGGAAGGCGTTCTTCCCCTCGCCGCCGCCACGCACCACAGTCGAAGTGGGTGCGCTGCTGGTGCCGGGCTGCAAAATCGAGATCGATTTGTGGGGCGTGCTGCCCGGCACGAAAAAACAGATCATCACCGACAAGAACTCACCCGGACCGGGCGCGCATTACTGCCAGGGAATGCTCGTTGGCGACACGCTCTACGCCGCCGGCCAGCTCGCCTCCGACCAGAAAACCGGCGTGCCGCCCGAGGCACGCCAGGACCCGGCCTTCCCGTTTTACGGCTCGGACATCCAGAAGCAGACGCGCTACATCCTCAACAACCTGAAGAGCGTCTACGCCGCCGCCAGCTGCGAACTCAAGAACACGGTGAAGTCGCAGGTCTTCCTCACCGACCTGAATGATTTTTACCACTTCGACCAGGTGTGGAAAGAGTTCTTCCCCTCGCCGCCGCCGCGCACCACGCTGCAGGTGAGCAAGCTGCTGGTTCCCGGCTGCAAAGTCGAGATCGACCTCACTGCCGTCAGGGCCTAGTCATAGCGCGGCGTCCCGGTCGGCCCGGCCCGATAGCCCGATAGCCGAAAATCCGCGCCAGACGGGCGTTTCCGGCCATTTCCCGCTCTCAAGGCGGGCTTGGCGCCTGCGCCGGCCGGTCCAAATCTGGTAAATTCGATGTCCCCGCCTGAAACTGCAGGCCTTTGCCCGAATCGCTCCCCGCCTTGATCCGCCTTCTGCGCCTGTTACGCATCATTTCCGTCGCGCTTCGCTTCGGTCTCGAAGAATTTTTGCTCGCCGCCACGCCCAGCGGCCAGCTCTCCGCGTTCATCCGCGCGGCGCTGCCGCGGCGCAGTTTTGCCCAGCCGCGCGCGGCGCGCCTGCGCCAGGCCCTGGAAGCGCTCGGCCCGATCTTCGTCAAGTTTGGCCAGGTGCTGTCGACGCGCCGCGACCTGCTGCCCGAGGACCTCGCCGAGGAGTTGGCCAAGCTGCAAGACCAGGTGCCGCCATTCCCCGCCGCCCAGGCGCGCGCCGAAATCGAACGCGCCTTCGGTTACTCGATAGAAACCATCTTCACCGACTTCCAAGCCGAGCCGGTGGCCAGCGCTTCGGTGGCGCAGGTGCACTTTGCCGTGCTGCGCGATGGCCCCAACGCCGGCAGGGAAGTGGCGATCAAGATCCTGCGCCCGGGCATCGCGCCGCTAATCGACAAGGACGTCGCGCTGCTGGATATCGCCGCCGGCCTGATGGAGTCGCTGTGGGCCGACGGCAAACGCCTCAAACCGCGCGAGGTGGTGGGCGAATTCTCCAAGCACTTGCACGATGAGCTCGACCTGATGCGCGAAGCGGCCAACGCCTCGCAGCTGCGGCGCAATTTCGCCGGCTCGCCGCTGATGGCGGTGCCGGAAATCTACTGGGATTGGTGCCGCCCGACGGTGATGACGATGCAGCGCATGCACGGCACGCCGATCAGCCAGGTCGACAAGCTGCGCGCCAAGGGCGTGGACATTCCCGCACTCGCCCGCGCCGGTGTGGAGATCTTTTTCACGCAGGTGTTCCGCGACGGCTTTTTTCACGCTGACATGCACCCGGGCAACATCCAGGTCGCCACCGAAGAGGGCAAGTGCGGCCAGTACATCGCCCTCGATTTCGGCATCATGGGCACACTCACCGATACCGACAAACATTACCTCGCGCGCAATTTCCTCGCCTTCTTCAACCGCGACTACAAGCGTGTCGCCGAGGTCCACCTTGAGTCAGGCTGGGTGCCGCCCGACACGCGCGTCGACGAGCTCGAGGCGGCGATCCGCTCGGTGTGCGAGCCCATATTCGACCGTCCGCTGTCGCAGATCAAATTCGGCATGGTGCTGCTGCGCCTGTTCCAGACCTCGCGCCGCTTTGGCGTGGAGATCCAGCCACAACTGGTGATGCTGCAAAAAACCCTGCTCAACATCGAGGGCCTGGGCCGCGATCTCGACCCAGAGCTCGACCTGTGGAAAACCGCCAAACCCTACCTCGAACGCTGGATGGACGAGCAGCTCGGCTGGCGCGGCCTGCTGCGCGCGCTCAAACAAGAGGCGCCGACCTGGGCGACGATGTTGCCGCAAGTGCCGCGTCTCGCCCACCGCCTGCTGGCCGAAGACCGCGCCGGGCAGTTCGAGCGCGCCACCGCGCAACTACTGCGGGAACAGGCGCGCCAGTCGCGGGCGTTGGCGTGGATCGCAGTGCTGCTGGCGACACAACTGGGCCTCATAATTTTCCTGTTGCTGCAATAGGTTTTCTGTATCAGGCTCGCTATGCCCGCTTTGATGCCGCAGGTTTCAATTCACGCCGCGCCCGATTACGCGTCCAATTACACGTCCGGTGCGCGTCCGGTGCGCCTCGCTATAATTCCCGCAGCGCTTTCCACAAGGTTTTTTCACCACTTCTTTCCACAACGCAAGGGCCCCGCGAGCATGCTGATCACCTTTGTCGTGCTGTACCTGATCGTCTCCATAGGCATAGGCCTATACGCCGGCTCGCGTGTCCACAACACCAAGGACTTCGCCGTCGCCGGCCGCCACCTGCCCTTGCCGGTGGTCACCGCCACGGTGTTTGCCACCTGGTTCGGCGCCGAGACGGTGCTGGGCATCTCCGCCACGTTCGTCAAGGACGGCCTCGGCGGCGTCGTCGCCGACCCCTTCGGCTCGTCGCTGTGCCTGATTTTTGCCGGCCTGTTTTTCGCTCGCAAGCTCTACCGCATGAACCTGCTGACCATAGGCGACTACTACCGCCAGCGCTACAACCGTCCGGTCGAGGTCGTGACCACACTCTGCATCGTCGCCTCGTATCTCGGCTGGGTGTCGGCGCAGATCAAGGCGCTCGGCCTGGTGTTCAACGTCGTCACCGCCGGCATGATCAGCCAGCCGGCGGGCATGGTGCTGGGCGCGGGCATCGTACTCACCTACACGGTGCTAGGCGGCATGCTCTCGGTGGCGGTGCTCGACTTCATCCAGATGATCGTCGTCATGGCCGGCATGCTCTTCATCGGCTGGGTCATCAGCGGCCTCACCGGCGGCGTCGGCGCGGTGATCGAGCACGCCTCTGCAGCGGGCAAACTGAGCTTTTTCCCGCAGGGCGGCTACGAGGTGTGGATTCCCTTCTTCGGCGCCTGGGTGACCATGATGCTCGGCTCCATTCCGCAACAGGACGTGTTCCAGCGCATCACCTCGGCCAAGGACGAGAACACCGCGGTGCGCGGCTCGGTGCTCGGCGGCTCGATTTACTTTTTCTTCGCCTTTGTGCCGATGTTCCTCGCCTACGCCGCGACCATGGTTGACCCGGCCGAATTCGGCCAGCTGGTCGCAACCGATTCGCAACTGGTGCTGCCCATGCTGATCCTGCGACACACACCGGTGTTCGCGCAGGTGATCTTTTTCGGCGCGCTGCTGGCCGCCATCATGAGCTGCTCATCGGCCACGCTACTCGCCCCCTCGGTGGCGTTCTCGGAGAACATCGTACGCGGCTTTGTGCCGCACATGCAGGACCATACGCTGTTGCGCGTGATGCGCATTTCCATCGTGGTGTTTGCCGCCGTGGTGCTGCTGTTCGCGCTCAACAGCACATCCACCATTTTCCAGATGGTCGAGAGCGCCTACAAAATCACTCTGGTGGCGGCCTTCGTTCCCCTGGCCTTCGGGCTCTACTGGAAGCGCGCCACCACGCAGGGCGCCTACTACGCCATCGGCGCCGGCCTGCTGACCTGGATCCTGTTCGAAACACTGGTGCGAAGCAATATCTGGCCGGCGCAGCTGGTGGGCCTGCTCGCGGCCATCGCCGGCATGCTCACCGGCTCGTTGCTGCCGCAGCGCGTCGGCCACAAAGTGCCCGAACATCCCGCCCACGGCCACCATGCCGCCGCCCTCACCGAACACGTTCCGGGCCCGGGCTTGCATCACAACAAACCGCACTGACGCCATGACCCAAGGACACAAGGACTCACGGACTCAAGAAAACAAGGACAGAAGGACCGGCGGGCTTTGGGTCTGGCGGGCATCGCCGCACCATAACAACAAGCTGGAAATGCCCGACTGGCACGGGTTTGCAGGCGATCATACAAAACCAGCGGAGGACCCCGGGCAGGCCCGGACTCCCCTGCTCATTCAAATCAGCAACTTGTCCGGAGGAAACATGAAAACGAAAATGATAGTCACGCATATGGGAATGGCCTTGGCCGCACTGGCCGCACTGGCATTAGCGGCGACAGCGCTGGCGCAGCCCTACCCGAACAAACCGATACGCTTGATCGTCCCCTTCGCCGCCGGCGGCAACGTCGACATCACCGCACGCCAGATCGCGCCGGGCATGTCCGAACTGCTGGGGCGCAACGTCATCGTCGAGAACCGCGTCGGCGCGGGCGGCATCATCGGCGCCGAGGTCGTGGCCAAATCCACACCCGACGGCTACACGCTGATGATGGGATCAAACAGCACGGTGAGCGTGGCGCCCAGTCTGTATCCGAAGATCTCGTACCACCCGGTGCGCGATTTCGCGCCGGTCAGTCTGGTGGCGACCACGCCGTTCGTGCTGGTGGTGCACCCTTCGCTACCGGCGAAAACCGTGGCGGAGCTGATCGCGCTGGCCAAGGCCTCGCCGGGCAAGATCAGCATGGCCTCGGGCGGCACCGGCAGCTCCAACCATCTCGTCGGCGAGCTGTTCCAGGCGATAACCGGCACGCGCTTCATCCACGTCCCGTACAAGGGCGGCGGCCCGGCCGGCGTGGACCTGGTCGCCGGTCAGGTCAATCTGCTGTTCGACCAGCTCTCGAGTTCGGTCGCAGCCATCAAGTCGGGAAAAATACGCGCGATCGCCGTGACCTCCGAAACGCGCAATGCGCTGCTGCCGGATGTTCCGACGATGAAGGAATCCGGTGTGTCCGATTACGTGGTGACCAACATCACCGGTGTGCTCGCGCCGGCCGGCACACCCGCCGATATTGTTGAAAAGCTCAACGCCGCCATCGCCAAGGTGCTGACCATGCCCACTACGCGCGAGCGCTTCGCCGGCATCGCGCTCGACCCGTCGCCAAGCACAGCGGAACAATTCTCCGCTTACATCAAGGAAGATTTCGCGCGCTGGACCAAGGTCGTGAAGGACGCCGATATCAAGGTCGACTGAACGCGCCGGCGCTGCAGCAACGCCGGCCGGGACGCGCGCGATTGATTTGACCCTCGTTCAGGGTTACCATCGACGCGTTCGCTTCCGCCGGCTTGGCACAGGCTTTACACCGGAAGTGTCGCGGAGAAAACTGTGGACTGGGACCTGAAGATAGGCATCATCGTTCCATCATGGAACACCGTGATGGAATACGAGTTCCAGCGCATGGGCGGACAAGGCGTGTCGCTGCACTCGCAGCGCATCCGGCATAACGCCGATTCGGAGGAAAACCTCGCCTGGCTCAGCACCCAGGCACCGGCCGCCGCCGAGCTGCTCTCGCATGCCAAGGTCAACGCCATCTGCCACGGCTGCACCGGCAGCGGCTTTCTAAAATCGCCGCAACAAGACCTCGCACTGGCCGCCGAGCTGGAGCGGCACAGCGGCATCCCCAGCGTGACCTCGTCCGCCGCCATCGTCGCGGCCCTGAACAGGCTGGGTGCCAAAAAAATCAGCGTTGCCTCCCCCTACGAGCCCTGGCTCAATGAAAAGCTGCGCACCTACCTTGAGGCGGCCGGATTCGACATCGTGGCGATGAAGGGGCTGGCGACCCAGGCGCACGGCAGCGTCACCACCGACGTGGTAAAAGCCCTGGCGATGGAAGTGCTGCGCCCCGAGACCGAGGCGATTTTCATCAGCTGCTCCAACCTGCGCACGCTGGACATCATCGAGTCGCTCGAGCGCGAGTCGGGCCGGCCGGTCGTCACCAGCAACCAGGCAGCGATGTGGGGCACGCTTCGGCGCATCGGTGACAAGCGCGTCGTGCCGGGCGCGGGGCGCCTGTTCAGCACCACCTAGAATTTTCAAAAGCTAACCGCGCGAAACCATGCCGTGCACAGGGGCCCGGCCTGCAACAAACCAACGGAGGATAAAATGAAACCACTCAAGACACTGGCAACGCTGGCTGGCACCCTCGTCGGCGCCATCACCCTTACCCTGGCCCCGCCCGCCAGCGCACAGGCGCAGGACTACCCGAACAAAGTCGTGCGCATCGTCGTGCCCTTCCCGGCTGGCGGCACCACCGACATACTGACGCGCGCCATTGCGCAAAAACTCACCGAAGAGTGGAAGCAGCAGGTGATCGTCGACAACCGCCCCGGCGGCGGCGCGAATATCGGCGCAGAAAACGCGATGAAGTCGCCAGCCGATGGTTACACGCTGCTGATGGCATCCACCGTGCACAGCATCAACCCCAGCCTTTATCCTAAACTCAACTACGACCCGATTAAGGACTTCACGCCCATCACGCTGGTTGCCGAAACACCGCAGGTGCTGGTGGTGCATTCGTCGGTGCAGGCCGCCGACCTGAAAGAGTTCATCGCGCTGCTCAAAAGCAAACCAGGCCAGCTCAGCTACAGCTCGGCTGGCAACGGCAGCCAGCCCCACCTCGCCGCCGAGCTGTTCAAGAGCATGACCGGCACCAACATGCTGCACGTGCCCTACAAGGGCGGGCCGCCGGCGATGAGCGACCTGATCGCCGGGCACGTCAACGTGTCGTTCGCGACCGGCCCCTCCGCCGTGCCGGCCATCAAGTCGGGCAAGATCAAGGCGCTTGGCGTCAGCACCACCAAGCGCGTGCCGGCATTGCGCGACGTGCCTACGCTGGCCGAGGCCGGCGTTCCGGGCTACGAGGCCAGCGGCTTCTTCGGCCTGGTCGGTCCGCCGGGGCTGCCCGCTGCGCTGGTGGCCAAAATCAACGCCACCGTAGTGCGCATCGTCAAAGACCCGGCCATGAGCAAGTATCTGAGCGAGCAGGGCGCCGAGCCGATGACCAGCACGCCCGAAGAATATGCCGCACTCATTCGCGACGAGGTCAGCAAGTGGGCCAAGGTCGTCAAAGAATCCGGTGCAAAAATCGACTAGGACCGCCATGACCACGACACCACCCGGCTACGCGTCGCCCAGTTTCACAGCGCCGGACTGCGCGCCGCACGACCCCGCGCCCAAACGAGCGGCCGAGCCCATGCCCGCGCACGCCTGCGATGTGCACGCGCACGTCTGCGGCCCGCAAAGCCGCTACCCGCTGATTGCCGAGCGGCTCTACACGCCGCCGGAGGCAAGCCCACAGGACTACCGGCACATGCTCGATGCCCTGGGGATCGAGCGCGGCGTGCTGGTACAACCGAGCATTTATGGCAATGACAACCGCGCCATGCTCGATGCGCTGGCGCTCGATCCCAAGCGCCTGCGCGGCGTGGCCGTAGTGCCCTTCGACGCGCCGCAGGCCGAACTGGAGCGCCTGCACGCGGCCGGCGTGCGCGGCCTGCGC
Source organism: Pseudomonadota bacterium (assembly GCA_025356665.1). Classification (GTDB taxonomy): domain Bacteria; phylum Pseudomonadota; class Gammaproteobacteria; order Burkholderiales; family SG8-39; genus CAITSH01. Next base: position 41,241 of record JANXRV010000043.1, on the reverse strand, counting down.
GCCAACATCGTCGACCTCAAGACCAACAAGGGCCAGCTGCCGCTCGATGAGCTGCGCGCGCTGGCACAACGCATCAAGCCCATGGGCTGGCACATCGAATTCCTGATGCACGTCAACGAGTTTCCACAGCTCGACCAACAGCTCGCGGACTTCCCGGTGGACATGGTGTTCGGGCATCTGGGCTATGTGCCGGTGGCCGCGGGCCTGGAGACGCCCGGCTTTGCCGCGCTGCTGCGCCTGATGCGCGATGGCAAGGCGTGGGTGAAACTCACCGCGCCTTACCGCCTCACGCTGAGCGCCATGCCCTACCCGGACACGACGCCCTTCGCGCAGGCGCTGGCCGAAGCGGTGCCCGAGCGCCTGATGTGGGGCAGCGACTGGCCGCACGTGTTCATCAAATCGGCGATGCCCAACGACGGCGACCTCTTGGATGTGTTTTCAAAATGGTTCCCCGACGCGGCAATGCGCAAACGCATTCTTGTAGACAACCCGGCAAAGGTCTATGACTTCCAAGCTTAAAGAAAAAATGCGCCGTGGCGAGGTCGCCATCGCAGTCAACATCGGCGGGCACAACGCCGACATCATCGAGCCCCTGGCCAAGCTGGGCGCCGATGTCGCCTTCATCGATTGCGAGCGTAGCGGCATAGGCCTGGACGCCGCCACCGACCTGATCCGCGCCTCGCGCGCCGCCGGCCTGCCCTGCGTGGTGCGCAGCTGGTCCAAGGCGCCCGAGGTGCTGGTACGCTACCTTGACCGCAAGGTGGACGGTATCGTCGTGCCGCACGTCGATTCGGCCGAAGAGGCGGCGGCCATCGTCGAACTCGTGCGCTATGCCTGCGGCGATGCCGCGGCGAACAAACTGGTGGTGGTGCAAATCGAGACCAAAGCCGCCGTCAAGCAGGCCGGCGCAATGGCAGCGGTGCCCGGCGTGGACGTCATCCTCATCGGCCCCAACGACCTTTCCTACGAGATGACCGGCAAGCGCGGCGCGCGCCCCCCCGATGTCGAGCAGGCCATCGCCGAAGTGGCGGCGCACATGCGCGCGGCGGGACGGCCCTTCGGCATGCCCGGGCGGCTCGCCGACATCGCGGCGTTCCGCGCCCTTGGCGCAACCTTTTTGTACTATCCGGTCGAGTGGCTGTTTGAGCGCGCGATGGAAGAGCTCAAACGCGCGGTGACGGCACCACGCTAAGCGCCGGTGGCGACCGCGACTACATGGAAAAAATAAACCTGCGCTTTGCGCCCTGATGCGAATACCCGCGCCAGGCAAGGAGGAAACCGGCTTGCTCGATCCGTTCGAGGGTCTTTCACTCGATCGCATCGTCACGCCAGCCACGCTGCAGCAGTTTGAATCTGCGGCAAGCGAGATCCGCGCCGAAAAAATCGTCGGCTTTGATTCCGAATCAAAGCCGGTGTTCCTCAAGACCACGGTCAACAACGGCCCGCACGTCGTGCAGTTTGCCACGCGCAGCAAGGCCTTCCTGTTTCAACTGCACCGCGAGGAGGGCCGGCGCCTGCTAGCTGAACTGCTCGCCTCCGAGGACGTGCTCAAGGTCGGCTTTGGCCTCGGGTCGGATCGCAGCCACATTCAGAACAAACTTGGCGTGACCATGGGTGCTTTGCTCGACCTGAACAGCGTGTTCTCAAAAAACGGCTACCGCGGCAGCACCGGCGTGCGCGCCGGCGTGGCTATAGTGCTTAGCCGTAAATTCCACAAATCCAAACGGGTGACCACCTCCAACTGGGCGGCCGCGCAACTCGATGACAGGCAGCGGCTCTACGCCGCGAATGATGCCTATGCCGCGCTGTGCGTCTTCAACGGCCTCAATCGCCTGCGCGACGGCGCACCGCCGTCCGCGGCGCATGCGGCGTCAATCGAGGGGGACCATGGCGACGCGGCCTGAGGCGAATAAGCTCGACCGCATCGTCGCCGAGGCGCGCCGTGCGCGCGATCTGCGCGAGCAGGGCTACCGCGCGCAAGCTATGAAACTCTATCCGCATGTCTGCGGCCGTTGCGCGCGCGCGTTCGCCGGCGCCGACCTGCGCATGCTCACCGTGCACCACAAAGACGGCAACCACGACAACAACCCGCCCAACGGCAGCAACTGGGAGCTGTTGTGCCTCTACTGCCACGACAACGAACATTCGCGCCTGCTCGAGCACGCCGGCCGCGATGGCGCCGGGGCTGCTGCCCCGGATGGCAAGGCCGGCGGCACCAACGCGGCCACGCACCGGCCCTTTGCCGCCCTCGAAGGCCTACTCAAACCCAAGCCGGACAAATAAAACCGCCCGTCGCCGCGCCGGCCTGGTCGCAACATCAAGCTGAAAACACCCGTCTGGCGCGACTTTTCGGTCGGCGCATTCAGGACACAAGGATCACGCGGCAAAAGTTACACTGCTCATGTTGATCACATCGCTCATGCTCGCTGCACCGGGGTCAGGCAACCCGGCTCACGCACGCACACTCTCGCAAAGGCTTCCCTCATGGCGCTAAGCTGGCTTTCGGTATTGCAAAACGTTCCCTGGAAAGAAGTCATGAGCAACGCGCCCAACGTTGCCGACGGCGCGAAAAAACTGTGGACGACCATCGCCAAAAAAATGCCGGCTGCCGCGCCAAACACAGCCCCCACACCGGATGCGCCGGCCGACGCACCATTTGCCGCCGAAATCGCCGAACTACAGGCGCACATCGGCGCGCTCGACGCCGCCACCGCGACCCTGCACGAACAGTTGCTCGCCACCTCCGGCGTGATCAAGACCCTCGCCGAACAGAACACCCAGTTAATCGCCCGCATCGAAGCCACCCGCCGCCGCGTGCTGTGGCTCGCCCTCGTCACGGGCGCAAGCGCGCTCATCGCCGCTTCAAGTCTGCTACTGAACCTGCTGCGCTAAGCCACAATCTAAACCTAAGCCACAACATCCGGCCCCGGCACGTGGCGGAGCACGAGTCGCCGCCGCCGCGTGTTACGCCCCAAACCGCAGTCACCTGCCCTACCCTGCCGCAGCTTGGCCTGGCATGGTCTGGCACGAGAATCAACACAAAAATCCCAAAATTGAGAAAACATGTTTATTTTGGGACAGCGCACACCTATAATGCATTTTCTAGACTAAATAATCTGGGGCGGAGGCCCGAAAACTATGTCCAATCATGATAATGCGAGCAGCGCGGTCGTCGTCGACAGCCCCGGCTCCGGCCATTCCCCCGCCCAATGTCCGGCCGAAGAAAGTCTTTGTCCCATACTCTCCCACGAATGGGTCAACGACGAATACAAGCATATGGTCGTCAAGGCCACGCCCAAGGCGCTGGCGGCACAGCCAGGACAGTTTTTCCATTTGCTCTGCCCGTCGCCCGACGAGGGAGAGCTCTGGTTTCGCCGTCCTCAAAGCCTCTATCGCGTTGACCGATCAAAAGGACACATCGAGTTTCTTTACAAGGTAGTCGGCCGCGGCACCAAGGGCATGGCCGGAATGAAACCGGGGGAAAGCCTCAATATGCTCGGGCCCCTTGGCATCGGCTTCAAGCTGGATCCTGGCTGGAAAAACATCGTCGTGCTTGGTCGCGGGGTCGGGCTGGCGACGATGGCCCCCATCTCGCAGACCGCCAGCGAGGCCGGCGTGCGGGTGACCGCAATCCTCAGCGCGCGCAGCGACGAACTGGCACTGGCTGCGGACTTATTCGAACAATCCGGCACTGTCATCAAGGTGCTTGATACCGATGGCAGCAGCTCGGTCGAGAACGTCGAGGCGATTCTTGCCCGGCTGATCGCCGAAAAGAAGGCCGATGCATTTTTCACCTGCGGTTCAAACCGGCATTTGCAGTTGATGAAACGCCTGGGCAAGCAACACGGCATCCCCGGCCAGGCTGCGATTGAACAGATCATGGCGTGCGGGCTCGGGCCTTGTTATATCTGCGTGCGCACATTTGAAGTCAACGGGAAAAAAGAAATGCGTCGCGTATGTGTCGAGGGGCCGGTTTTTGATCTGCAGGAGTGCATGGGATGGTAAATCTCAAAGTTAATGTCGGCGGCGTCGACCTGCCGAACCCGATCATGCCGGCGTCCGGCACTTTCTCAACTGAATTTTCGAAGGTGATCGACCTGAACCGGCTCGGGGCACTCGTAGCCAAGACCGTGTCGCGCAATTACCGGCAGGGCAACCCGCCACCACGCGTTTCCGAAATTGAAGCCGGCATGATCAATTCCATCGGCCTGCCGACCAAGGGCTTGAAGTATTTTCAGGATGTCCAGGTGGGCGAATACAAACGCTTTACCCCCCCGCTTGTGTGCAGCATTTCTGCCGAAACCGTGGAGGACTTTGCCGACATGGCGCGGGATGTGAGCATCGAGGGCGTTGACGCCATCGAAATCAACATCTCCTGCCCCACCCGCAAGCCCGGCGGCGGCAATTTCGCGCTCAATGAAGAACACACTTACAAAGTGGTGAAACTTTGCCGGGCCGCGACGAGCAAACCCTTGTGGGCCAAACTATCGCCCAATGCGGGTGAAATCACCGCCGTCGCCGAAGCGGCGGAGAGGGCCGGGGCGGACGCGCTGACCGTCTCCAATACCATGCTGGGCCTGAAAATCAATATCGAAACGCGCCTCTCCATGATCGGCAACGGCTACGGCGGCATTTCCGGACCCGGTATGAAGCCGATCATCCTGCGCATGGTCAATGAATGCTCAAAAGCGGTGAAAATCCCCATCATCGGCTGCGGTGGCATCATGAAAGTGGACGATGTGGTTGAATACATGCTCGCCGGCGCGGCAGCGGTGCAAGTGGGCTACCTCAGCTTCCGCAATCCCACCGGCATGATTGCGCTGATCGAGGGGCTGGAAAAATGGTGCGAAGCCCACGGCATCCACAATGTGTCCGAACTGACCGGCGCCATGGTGGACCATCCGCCGCGTGATACCTACGAAGCCGGCATGCGCGGAATCAGCTAGGTGCCTAAAAGGCGGGGGCGCGTCCCCCGCCTGCGCGGATAAAACACATAATATCGTTCCAAGGATAGGGAGGCGACAATGACCGAACGCATCACGATACGAAAGCCGGACGACTGGCATCTCCATGTTCGCGACGATGCGATGCTCAGGGCCTCCCTGCCCTATACCGCGCGTTACTTTGGCCGTGCCATCATCATGCCGAACCTGCTGCCGCCGGTGGCCACAGTCAAGGCGGCGGTCGCCTACCGCGAACGCATCATGCAGGCGCGACCGCCAGGTTCGACGTTTCTACCGCTGATGACCTGCTACCTGACCGACGACACCGACCCGGATGAAGTCGAACGCGGGTTCCGCAGCGGCGTGTTCACCGCCTGCAAACTCTATCCGGCCAACATCACCACCAATTCGGCCGCCGGCGTGAGTGACTTCAACAGGCTCAGGCGTGTACTCGAACGGCTGGAAAAAATCGGCATGCCCTTCCTGGTGCACGGCGAAGAAATCGACCCGACCGTTGACGTGTTTGATCGCGAGACGGTGTTCATAGAACGCCGCCTGATTCCGTGGATAAAGGATTTCCCGGCCCTCAAGGTCGTGCTCGAGCACGTATCGTCAAAAATCGGCGTGGATTTCGTGCGTAGCGCTGCGCCGCAGGTCGGGGCGACCATAACCCCCTATCACCTCGCGCTGAACCGCACCGACTGGCTCGGCTGGGGTCTGCGGCCATACATGTATTGCGCGCCCTGCATCAAGACAGAAAGCGACCGGCTCGCACTCGTCGACGCTGCGACTTCGGGTGATGCCTGCTTTTTCCTCGGCACCGATTCGGCGCCGCATTCGGTCAAGAAAAAACTAAGCATCGTCGGTGCAGCCGGGTTGTTTAATTCGCCTGTGGCGATAGAAAGCTACACGCGCATTTTCGCCAAGGCCGGCGCGCTATCGCGACTGGAAGCATTTGCCTCGCTCAACGGGCCGCGCCACTATGGCCTGGAACCGAACACCGAAACCATCACTTTAGAAGCGTCCAACTGGACGGCCCCGGAGGAGATTTTGGTGGAGGGTCCGGAAGAGCGCGCCCTCGTTTACCGCGGCGGCGAAACCATTGACTGGCGGGTGGTATCCGCTTAAACGCACGCCAGGAGCGGTATGGAATTCGATAATGAACTGGACGTGCCCTTGCCTGTTGGGGAGACCTGGAAGGTGCTGCTCGACATCGAGCGCATCGCCACCTGCCTGCCAGGCGCCGAACTGACTGAAGTCATCGACGACAAAACCTACGCGGGCAAAGTCGCGGTACGGCTTGGCCCGATTGCCTTGTCGCTGGTCGGGCAGGCCACGTTCGAATCGATTGATCATGCGGCACACAGCGCCCGCGTCAGGGCAACCGGCAAGGATCCAAAGGGGCGTGGCGGCACCGACTCGGTCATAGACTTCCATCTGGAGCCCACAGCCACAGGCACCAAAGTGCTGATTCACACCAATGTCGCCTTGTCCGGCACGGTTGCGCAATACGGACGCGGCTCCGGTGTCATCCAGACCTTCGCCTCGCAGTTGATCGGGCAGTTCGGCCAGGCACTCCGGGCACAGCTGGCACAGACTCAAGCGGCGGCAGCATCCGGGGGGGTACAGACAGAAACCACGGAAGCCAGGCCAAGCAAAATCAAGCCGATCTCCGGCCTCTCGCTGATCATCAAGACCTTGTGGCTTTGGTTCACACGCAAATTTCGGCGATGAAACCGGCCAAGTTCGTCCACCACACGCCCTCAACCATCGCACAGGCCATCGCCTTGCTGGCAGAGTTGGCCCCGCAAGACGGGCGCATTCTGGCCGGCGGGCAAAGCCTGGTGCCGGCCATGGCGCTGCGCCTGGCGCAGCCGGCGCACCTGATCGACATCAACGGCGTGGCCGGCCTCGATCGTCTGGCCGTGGACGGTAACGCGCTATCGATAGGCGCCTGCGTGCGTCATGCCGCATTTCAACGCCCCCCGGTTCAGGGACCACTCGGCGCATTGCTGGCAACCGTGGTGCGCCACATCGCGCACTATCCGATCCGTACACGCGGCACATTTTGCGGCAGCCTCGCCAATGCCGATCCGGCTTCCGAATGGTGCCTAGTCGCCGCAACACTTGATGCAGAATTAGTGGCAGGCAGCACTCGCGGCATGCGCCACATTCCCGCGCGCGACTATTTTCAAGGCGTAATGTCCACCGCCCTGGAAGCGGACGAATTGCTGGCGGAAGTCCGCCTTCCGCTGCCGGCCGTCGGTACTCGCACCGGCTTTTATGAATTCAATCGCAGAGCCGGAGATTTCGCGCTGGCGATGGCGCTGGTGCTTTATCGCGTTGAGGGCGGGGTCATCGTCGATGCCCATGTCGGCGTCGGCGGCGTCGAAGCCCATCCGCGACGCATCAGCGCCGCAGAAAAGGCGCTGAACGGTCGCGCAGAATCCGCCGAGACATTCGCCGCAGCGGCCGACGCGGTGGCCGACGCCGTACTACCTATCGAAGAGCAGCCGGAAGCCGCGGCTTACAAACGCGGTCTTGCCGCCACGGTCACGCGCCGCGCTTTGGAGAGCGCCGCCCAAAACCGGCACGAAAATACCGGGGCGGTGCAGTAATGAACGATAAAACAGCGCTTACTCTGACCGTCAATGGCCGCCCCTACGAGGTCAGCGTCGAACCACGGCTGACGCTGGCCGATGTGCTACGCGATCACTGCGGCCTTACCGGGACAAATTCAGGCTGCGAACACGGCGTGTGCGGATCGTGCACCGTACTTGTCGATGACACCCCCGTTCGCGCCTGCCTGATGTTCGCGGTTCAGGCGCGCGGGCGCCGGGTCCGAACCGTCGAGGGACTAGCCACCGGCGATCAGTTGCACCCGCTGCAGCAGGCCTTCATCGAACACCACGCCCTGCAATGCGGCTTTTGCACGCCCGGGTTTTTGATGCTCGCGACGGGCGTGCTTGAGGCTGATCCGCACATCAGCGATGAGGACCTGCTGGACACCCTGTCATCCAACCTTTGCCGCTGCACCGGTTACCAGAATATCGTCAAGGCGGTACGCGCGGCAGCTGCACAAATGCGCACACTGCGCATGGCAGCTGGAACGCCGCCGTGAACATGCCGCACACACCGCCGCTTATCGAGGCTACGGTCATTGGACGATCGGTAACCCGGCTCGAGGATCTGCCGTTGGTCACGGGGCAGGCGCGCTTTGCCGCCGGCGTGTCCTTCCCGCGGCAGTTGCACATGTGCGTCGTACGCTCGAGTCACGCACACGGAAAAATAATCTCCATCGATACTGCCAGCGCACTATCCGACCCGCGCTGCGTCGCCCTCTGGACCGCGACCGATGTTGCAACCGTGCCGCCAATCGAGACACGCGCCACGCGCATCAAAGGCCTGGATCCCTACCGGCAGCCGATTCTTGCCGCAGGTGTAGTGCGCTATGTAGGCGAACCGGTTGCCGTCGTATTCGCCGAGACCGCCTACGACGCCGAAGATCTGGCGGAAAAAGTGGCGGTCAATATAGAAGCCCTTCCGGTGCTGCTATCCGCGCTTTCGCCGGTGGCAAGTTTTCTGCCAGGCTTGGATACCGAACCGACGGTCATCCGCAAAGCCTACGGCGACATCGACGCCGCGTTCGCTGCGGCGCACAGCGTGATCGAACTGGAAGTTTCCATTGGCCGGCATTCGGGTGTGCCGCTGGAAACGCGGGGGGCCATCGCCCGCTACGATGCCGCACGGGACTTGCTTGAGTTGCACGGCGCGGCCAAACGGCCCCACCCCAATCGCGACCTGCTGGCACGCATGCTCGGGCGCAGTCCCTCGTCCATCCACCTGTATGAAGGCCATGTCGGCGGCGGCTTCGGAGTGCGGGGCGAAATTTACCCCGAGGATGTGCTGGTTTGCCTGGGCGCATTGCGCCTGAAGCGGCCGGTGAAATGGATAGAAGACCGGCGCGAAAACTTGATGGCCTGCAATCATTCGCGCGAACAGACGCACCGGGTTCGCGCCGCGGTCGATCCCGACGGACGCATTCTCGCCATAGCCGATGAATTCTTCCACGATCAGGGCGCCTATGTCCGGACACACGGCGCGCGCGTGGCCGACATGACCGCCGGGATGCTGCCCGGCCCCTATCGCGTACCCGCTTACCGCGCAGTCGGGCATTTCCGTCTTACCAACAAAACGCCGGCCGCCACGTATCGCGCACCCGGCCGCTTCGAGGCCACATTCGTTTGCGAACGCCTTCTTGACGCAATCGCGGCGCGCAACGGCCTGGATCGTGTCGAAGTACGGCGACGCAACCTGATCAGCCGCGCCGAAATGCCCTACCAGCGAGATATGCAGGTACTTGACACCGACCTGGTGCTCGATTCGGGCGATTACGCGCTGCTCCTGGACCGCACGCTGGAACGCTTCAACTGGACGCAGATACAGCAGCAACTCGCCGCACGCCGCGCCGCAGGCGAGGCCGTCGGCGTCGGCTTGGGCATGTTCGTCGAAAAAAGCGGCCTGGGCCCGGTCGATGGTGTGCGTATCTGCATCGACACCACCGGCACGGTCGAAGTGATAACCGGATCCTCTTCACTCGGGCAGGGCGTTGAAACGGTAATCGCACAAATCGCCGCAGAAACACTGGGCGTCGATTACCGCAGGGTGCGCGTGGTGCACGGACGCACCGACCGCATCGAACACGGCTTTGGCGCCCACGCGTCGCGGGCCACCGTCATGACCGGCTCGGCGACACGAATTGCCGCCCTCAAGGTACGGGAGAAGGCATTACGCGTCGCCGTCGACGCAATACCCGGGACCACGGCGGACACGCTTGAGATCGTCGATGGCATAGTCCGCCCCAGACAGGGGACGCAACACGCCGGAGGCACGGCACTGACCCTCGGCGAAATCGCCAGCCGCCTTGCGCCGGCAGCAGCCATCGCCGCCGGCTACGAACCGGGCCTAAGTGCTGAGGGTTGGTTTCAGTCGGAGCACATGACTTATCCCTATGGCGTGCATATCGCCATCGTGCGGGTCGACCGCGAAACGGGCGGCGTCACTGTGGAAGCTTATATGGTCGGCTACGACATCGGCCGCGCGGTCAATCCGATGCTGGTCGAAGGACAAATCACCGGCGGCGTGGTGCAGGGGCTGGGCGGAGCCCTGTTCGAAGAATTTTTATACGATGCGGACGGCTCGCCGCTCTCGGTCACCTTCGCCGACTACATGATGCCAACGCTCCAAGAGGTTCCGCCGATTGAAGTGCTGATAACCGAGGATGCGCCCAGCCCGCTCAATCCCCTCGGCGTCAAGGGCGCGGGTGAGGCCGGCATCAACGCTGTTGGAGCCGCCATCGCCTCAGCCATAGACGATGCACTCGGGGCGGCCGGTACGGTGGATCGCATTCCGGTCACGCCCCAACGCCTCAAGGCAAAGTTGGCCCCCAAAAGCTAAGACAGCACGACAACCGGAAATTTTTGAAGATATTGGCGCGTGCTTACACTTATCGTCAGCTCGCAAAACAACACCTTAATGAAGGAATGCATCGACATGGGCAAAATACATAAGAAACTGCATCAGCGTCGCTGCGTGCGTATGCTTGCCCTCATCTGGTGCGCCGCCACAGCCGGCATCGCACTCCTCGCACCTGCGGCAACAGCGGCCGGTTTTCCCGAGCGCGCGATCCAGATCATCGTGCCCTACCCCCCGGGGGGTGCAACCGACACCCTGGCGCGCACCATCGGTCAGAAAATATCTGAATCACTAAACCAGCCTGTGGTCGTTGAAAATCGTCCGGGTGCCAGCGGTAACATCGGCATGCAGGCGGCGGCGCGTGCGCCAGCCGACGGCTACACCATCCTGTTCTCAGCCGTTTCTGATGCCGGCATTTACAAGGCAGCCTCACCTTCACAGTCACAGTCGGCACACCTCGTCCGCGACTTTGCGCCGCTCGCCGGCGTTGCCAACGGGCCGCACATCCTGGTGGTCCCGGATGCGCTGCCAATCCAAAATCTCAAAGAGCTCATTGCCTATCTGAAGGCAGCACCGGGCAAATACAATTTTGCATCGATCGGCATTGGCACCCTGTCACACCTGGAAGGCGAGCTGCTCATGCTCACGGCAGGCGTCAACATTGTGCACGTCCCCTACAAGGGCGGCGCACAAGCCTTGATCGACCTGATCTCCGGCAACAGCAGTCTGATGTTTCTGAGCGGACCCAATGCAATGCCCCACGTCAAATCGGGAAAATTACGCGTGTTGGCGGTGGCCGGAAACCAGCGCCTGCCAAGTCTGCCCGGTGTACCCACCATCGAAGAGGCTGGCGTAAAGGGGTTCGAAGCCAATAATTTCTTCGGCTTTAATGTGCCCAAAGGCACGCCGGCCGCAACCATCAGCATACTGACAAAGGCCATAGAAGCGGCCATGGCCGCCCCGGATGTGCGACAACGACTGGAGACACTGGGTCTGATTCCGAAGTATTCCAGCCCCGAGGAATTTGGCCGCATGGCCGAAAACGATTTCCGGGTACTGGAATCAATCGTCAAAAGCGCAAAAATCAAAATCGAATGACGGCAGAATGACGACAATCAGACTTACTCGCGCCGGCAAGCGATGCCTCCAGGCTCGTTTCCCGAGCACGACGACCGATTTTAGCGGCAGTGGGTTTGCAAGCGAAATTATGTTCATCGGCCAAGCGTCACTACACTTGCGTGCGCTTTGCCTGTGGAACGGAAACGCGCATGCCAAGAGGGCTTTATCGCTGGCCTGCGGTCGAACCAGCTATGCTCAGCAGGCGCTCCCGTTTCATGCTGTATCAGCCACACGTCGGATTGCCCGCAGCAAGATCGCGTCAGCCCAAGCTCTCTTCCAATCACCTTATTAGTTTTCCCCATGTCTTCTCAAAATTCAAAATATAAGGGGGTTAATTGAAGCCCCCGCGTTTCGGATACCACGACCCCGAGACCGTCGGCGAGGTCGTTCAGCTGCTCGGCGCGCTCGAGAACAACAAGCTGCTGGCTGGCGGCCAGTCGCTCATGGCGATGTTGAATATGCGCTACCTGCTTCCGGACCACCTCATCGACCTCAATCGCGTCACCGCCCTCGACTACTTGCACGAATCGGGTGGCACGCTGCAAATCGGCGCTATGACCCGGCAAAGCGACATGGAGTTTTCCGCGCTGGTTCGGAAAAACTGCCCGCTAATGGACGAAGCGCTGCCACACATCGGACACCGACAAACCCGCAACCGCGGCACTCTCGGCGGCTCGCTCTGTCAGCTCGATCCTTCAGCCGAACTTGTCACGGTCGCCGCAGCGCTTGATGCCAATGTCACCATTTGCGGCCCGCAAGGCGAGCGAAATGTCGCATTCGCTGATTTCCCGCTCGGTTACATGACGCCGGCGGTCGAGCCGGATGAACTGCTGACTGGCGTGCAGTTTCCGATATGGAAGGCGGGACACGGCTACGCATTTGTAGAATTTGCCCGGCGCCACGGTGACTACGCCGTGGTCTCGGCGGCAGCGCTTCTCGAGGAGAATGCAGAGGGCAAGGTCACCCGCGTTGCGCTCGCCCTGGGCGGTGCCACAGCGGTCCCGCTGCGGATGACCGCCATTGAACAAGCCCTGCTCGGAAACACGGTGTCGGAGTCCCTGCTACGCGAGCTGTGCGAGACCTGCCGGGAGATCGATGCCATGGCGGATGTGCATTCGCCCGCATCCTACCGCCGGCAATTGGCCACATCCTTGTCCCGCCGCGCACTGTTGCTGGCACACGAGCGTGCCGTTGCGGCACGCCGGACGCCGCCATTGGCAAGAGACGGCAATCAGTCTGGAGAAAACCTCTTATGAGCGAACACAGGGACATCGACATCACAGTCAATGGCACGCACCACAGGCAGTCCGTTCCGGTTCGGATGACGCTGGCCGATTTTCTTCGCGGGCGGCTAAAGCTGACGGGTACACATCTGGGATGTGAACACGGCGTATGTGGCGCCTGTACCGTGCTGGTCAACGGCCGTTCCGCACGCTCCTGCCTGATGCTGGCTGTGCAGGCCAACGGCCGCGAAGTCACCTCCGTCGAGGGAATCGCTCCCACGCCAGACCAGTTGCATCCGTTACAACAGGCCTTTATTGACAATCATGGTCTGCAATGCGGTTTTTGCACGCCAGGCCTGCTGACCACGCTCATCGAATTTTTGCGCGACAACCCGGATCCGACCGAACGCGAGGTGCGCGTCGCAATATCCGGCAATCTGTGCCGCTGCACCGGCTACGAAGGTATTGTTGCCGCGGCGCTCGACGCGGCACAGCGCATGCGCGCCGGCAACGGCCAAACCGGCGGAGCGAGCGCATGACGAGCACCCGCACTTTCGGGCAAAGCGTCAAACGACTCGAAGACCCGGACCTGTTACGCGGCAAGGGGCGCTTCGTCGACGACATCAGCCTGCCCAACATGCTGGAGGCCGCTTTTGTGCGCAGCCCACACGCACACGCTTCAATCCGCTCCATAGACAAGACCGCGGCGCTGGCCCTGCACGGGGTGCATGCAGTGCTCACGATGGCCGACCTGAGGCCCTTCCTCAAGGCCGAGCGCCTCGCCGTGGCGCTACCGAGCCCGAGTTTCATCCAATACCTGGACCGCCCGATTCTGGCAATCGACGAGGTGGTGCACGTTGGCGAGGCCGTTGCCGTGATCATTGCCGACGACCGCTATATCGCAGAGGACGCCGCGACGCTACTCGACATTGACTATCAAACCCTGCCAGTCGCCTCCGATTGCCGCGACGCGCTCGCCCCCGGCGCGCCGCTGGTGCACCGCCGCTCGCCCCACAATTTGCTGGCCGAATTTGACATGGGCTACGGCGATGTCACGCAAGCTTTCGCCAAAGCCAGGCACGTGTTTCGCGAAGCGCTATGGCAACACCGCGGCGGAAGCCATTCCATTGAATGCCGGGGTGTCGTGGCCGTACATGACGCCGCCCAGGACAGGCTTACGGTATGGAGTTCGACACAAACGCCGCATACCGCGATGCGCATGCTCACCTCGCTGCTGGGGCGTGATGAAAACCAGGTACGGGTGATCACGCCTGATGTCGGCGGGGGCTTTGGTCCCAAGCTGGTGTTTTATCCGGAAGACGTGACGATCGCGATTGCCGCCATGCTGCTCGATCGCCCGGTAAAGTGGATTGAGGACAGGCGCGAACATTTTGTCGCAAGCACACAAGAGCGCGACCAGTACTGGGACATTGAAATCGCCGTCGACGGCGATGCGCGCATCCTGGGCGTACGCGGCGCCATCATCCATGATCACGGCGCCTACACGGCGCGCGGACTCAACGTTCCGCAGCAGTCGGCGACGGCAGTCGCCCTGCAATATGTCATTCCGGCCTATGCCATGAACGTAAAGGTGGCGCTGAGCAACAAAGTGCCAGTCACCCCGGTGCGCGGTGCCGGCACCCCGCAGGGCACTTTTGCCATTGAGCGGCTGCTTGACCGGATTGCAGCCGAATTGGGCTTAGACCGGGCAGAGGTGCGCCGGCGCAACATCGTGAGTGCCGACAAGATGCCTTACTCGATACCGATGAAAACACGCGGTGGCATCCCGATTGTGCTCGACAGCGGCGACTACCTGAAATGCCAGCAACAGGTGCTGGCACACATCGGCTGGGACGATTTCCCGGCGCGCCAGGCGGCGGCGCTCGCGGCGGGCCGCCATATCGGTATCGGCCTGGGAAATTTTGTCGAAGCCACCGGGCGCGGCCCCTTCGAGGCGGTCACCGTCAAGGTCGGCCCCTCCGGAAGGGTTCATATCTATTCGGGCGCGGCTGCCATGGGTCAGGGCACCAAAACCATGCTGGCGCAGGTGGTGGCCGAGCAACTGGGCGGCGCGATGGAAAACATGACCGTCACGACAGGCGACACCGCGGCGATTTCAATGGGAATCGGCGGCTTTAACAGCCGTCTTGCGGTAATGGCCGGGTCTTCGGCCCACGTCGCCGCAATCAAGGTGCGTGAAAAGGCGTTGCAGATCGCCAGCCACCTGCTTGAGGCATCACCGCATGATCTCGACATCGAGGGCGATGAAATTTATATCAAGGGTGTGCGCGAAAAATCGGTGCGCCTGGCCGATGTCGCGCTGAGCGTCGCTGGCATGCCAGGCTACCAGCTTCCGCCAGGCCTGACACCTGGCCTTGAAGCCACCGAACATGTCGTCATGGACGCGATGACCTACGCCAACGGTTGCGCCGCCAGCGAGGTCGAAGTCGACGTCGAAACCGGTGCGGTCAAGATTCTGCGCTTTGTCATCGGCCACGACTGCGGACGCGTGATCAACCCGATGCTGGTGCAAGGACAGTTGCTGGGAGGGGTCGCACATGGCATCGGCAACACCTTGTTCGAGTGGATGGGATTCGATGAAAACGCCCAGCCGGTCACCACGAATCTGGGCGACTACCTTCTGATCACCGCCACTGAAATGCCCGCGATTGAAGTGGTGCATTTTGAGTCGCCGACATCGCTCAACCCGCTCGGCGTCAAGGGGGTGGGCGAGGCCGGGGTGATGCCTGCTGCGGCGGCCCTGGTTTCAGCGATAGAAAACGCGCTGAAGCCCTTCGGTGTCCACCTCGCGCAAACGCCGATATTCCCGGCGAAACTCGTAGAGCTGATCGAACAAGGCCGGCAAAAACAGGCCGCGTGATGCGGCCCATCAACTGGAGTTATAAATGATAAAAAACACCCCGCGCTTGAAACACCGGCTGGGGGTGGCTTGCGCCACCCTCGGAATATTCGCGGCAACCATCAACTCACAACCCGCCTGGTCGCAATCGGCCGCGCAAACCGCGGCCTATCCCAGCCGCACGGTCCGGATGATCGTCGCATTTACAGCCGGTGGAATCGCCGACACCGTCGCACGCATCGTCGGGCAGAGACTAACCGCGCGTCTCGGCCAACCAGTGGTGGTGGAAAACCGCGCCGGTGCGGGCGGCATATTGGGCGCCAAGGTGGTCGCAGCGGCGGCGCCCGATGGCTACACCATCCTCGTCACCACCACCTCCATCGCGGTCAACGCCAGCAACTCCAAGGAAGGCGTCGACCCGGTGGTGCAACTTACCCCGGTATCCATCGCCGCCAGCACACCGACCATTTTCATCGCACCTGCTTCGACAAAGGAGAACAACCTTCTTGACTATGTGCGCAATGCAAAACAGTCGCGCGTCACCTTCGCCTCGGCCGGGGTCGGTACGGCCGAACACCTGGCAGCGGAATATGTATTCAAAAGCCTTCCCGGAATCGCCGCCACGCACGTGCCCTATCAAGGTGGTGCGCCGGTCAACACCGCCGTGGTCAGCCAACAAGTCGATCTCGCTTCAACCACCTACCCGACGGCCGCGCCGTATCTGCGTCAGGGCTCAATGCGCGCCCTCGCGGTCGCCAGCCGCACCCGCATGACGCTGCTGCCCGATGTCCCGACGCTGGCCGAGGCCGGATTTCCGGAGCTTCACGTCGCCTCCTGGATCGGATTTTTCGTTCCGCCCGGAACACCCCCGGATCTAGTGCAAAAACTCAATGCCGAGATCAACCAGGTTCTGAACGAGGCCGACTCCAAAGAACGCCTGAGAACAATCGGCATGGATCCACAGCTGCTCAGCCAGCCTGAGTTCGCCAAATACGTCAAAGAAGAAGTCGTCAAATGGGAACGCCTGATCAAAGCCACCGGCATCACCCCGAACTAAAGCAAAACCAACACGAGCGCTGCGGCGCAGCCCGCCCTTAACCCGGATAAGAAACGCCCCACCATGCAACTGAATCAACTCTCCGCCGTAGAAATCGCACGATTGACCCGCAGCGGGGAAATCAGCGTGGAGCAGGTGGTGGCGGACTGCCTCGCGCACATCGCCGCGCGCGAGCCGGTGGTAAAGGCCTGGGCGGTGTTCGATGCCGAGAGCGCCCTCCACCAGGCGCGTGATCTGGATCGCAACAACAAGGGCGTCAAAGGCCCGCTGCACGGGGTTCCGGTCGGGGTCAAAGACGTAATCGACACCTTCGACATGCGAACCGAGATGGGGTCCCCCATATACGCAGGTCATCAACCACGCGCCGATGCCGCCTGCGTTGCATTGGTGCGCGCCGCAGGTGCGGTCATTTTGGGTAAAACCGTCACCGCCGAATTCGCCGGTGTGTTTCCGGGCGTGACAACCAATCCGCATAATCCCCTGCACACGCCGGGCGGCTCATCGAGCGGGTCGGCAGCGGCGGTTGCCGACCACATGACGACGGTCGCCTTCGGCACGCAAACCGGCGGCTCGGTGCTGCGGCCCGCATCGTTTTGCGGCATCGTCGGCTTCAAACCCACGTTCGGGCGCTATAACCCGGTCGGTGTAAAGCCGGCGGCGGTCAGCTTCGATACCATCGGCCTGCTCGCCCGCGACCTCGATGACATCGAGCTGTTCGACTGTGTGCTGGTCGGCAGGCCGGTGCCGGCCCCGGTTGCAATCCCTGTACCGCGGGTCGGCATCTGCCGCACTCATTTATGGCCGCTCGCGAAAGCAGAAACAATCGAAGCAATAGACCTGGCCGCCAGCCGGCTGGCAGCTGCCGGAGCGCGCGTCATCGAAGTCGATCTACCGGCAGTGTTTGCCGATCTGACGGCAGCACGCGCGCTTATCAACGGCTACGAACGCGCACGGGCCATGGCGCATGAGTGGCACCGCCATCGCGACATGCTAAGCACACCGATGCTGCGCGCGGTGGAGTTGGGATTTGGCATGTCCCATGAACAATATACCGGCGCGCTGGCCCTGGCAGAACGATGCCGGGGACTACTCGATACCGTGTTTGAGCGCGTTGACGTACTGCTTACACCCTGTGTTCCTGGCGAAGCCCCCGCCGGTCTGGCCTCGGCCGGCGATCCGCGCTTCCAGGAACTGTGGACACTCTTGCATACCCCCTCACTCACACTGCCATCACATGCCGGCCCGCAACAATTGCCGGTCGGCATACAGCTTATAGGCAGACGCACCGAAGACCAGCGACTGCTGCAAATCGCACGCTGGATCTGGGCGCAAATAGGCAGTGCCAAACAGGATGTCATGCCGGCAAGGCGATAGCCTGATCGGGGGCAGGCTCCGGTGTTTTTTATGTAAAGATGTCGCGGTTCCAAACCACCCACAAGCGAGGTTTCCCTGAATGGGCTTTCGATTTGACGACATCGGTAACCGCCTGAAAGCCTTCCGGCTGGGCTCGGGCCTCACCTCCGAAGAAATCGCGAAACGCCTGGGCATTTCGCGGGCCGCACTTTACCGTTTCGAAAAAGGCGAGCTCTCTAAAATCGAAACGCTTGAACGGCTTTCGGAGTTGCTGGGGGTGTCGATACCGACACTGCTGGGCGTTGGTGTCGAGTACATTGCCTCCGCCGTCAGTTATTTCGAGCGGGTCCGCCAGATCGAGGAAACGGCGGAACACATCATCGTCCTGTCCGGGCCCATTTCCTACCTGCTCGCCTCGGATACCTTCGACGACAAACTGGCCGATGTTTTGAAAGAAAGCATTCCCGTCCGATACGACGGACATGCGAAAGCGATCAAGGATGTCGATGAAATCATGCTGATCCTGGCGCAGCGCAAGCAAACCTTCAACCGACGCCGGCCGGGCATTGTCAATCTTGTTTCCTCGATAGAAATAGAACGCTTCCTGCGTGACGGCCTGGCGGGGAAATCCAGCCTCACCGATGCGCAGCGCACACAGCGACGCGCGCTGGCGAAGGTCGAGGTCGCGCACCTGGTACGCATGATCGAAGAAGAACCGATCGGCATCCAGATCGGCGTCGTGCCCGACACACTACCCCACACCGGCTTTCAAATATTCCGGCAACCGGACCGGCAACTGCTCAGCCTGAGCCCGTTCCGGCTGGGCGAACAGCCCAATGTACGCGTCGGGGTGGCGATGATCACGGCAGCACCCGAAGCGCTGGCGCTGCACCACAAAGCGGTCGACGAAATGTGGCAGCGTGCATTAAAAAGCACCACAGCCGCAAAATTCCTGCGCGACCTGATGGCCAAGCACAAGCCTTGACCCCACCGCGGTACCGCTGCCATCCGGAACACCAGACAGGCCTCGCATCTGCCCCATCACACCATGACTGCGCAAACACGAATGATTAGTGACAGCATTGGCTTTTTCAGTCAATATTGATAATAAGATTATTATCAATAATTAAGAATAATCTCCAAAAATATCAAGCACGACCAATCAGGGGACAAAATGGCCGAGAGGGTGTGGGATCAATTTCTGACCGAACGCGACCGCGCGGTATTTGCGGCTTCGGGCTACGGCGCCCATGCGGGCTTTGGAAAGAGACCGGCGCTATTGGTGGTTGATGTGAGCTACGCCTTTTGCGGCGAAAAGCCCGAGCCGATCCTGGAATCAATCAAAACCTGGCACAACTCCTGCGGAGAGGATGCATGGGTGGGCATTGCCGCAATTCGCAAACTGATAGACGAAGCCCATCACAAAGCCCTGCCCGTGATCTACACAACCGGCAGCTATCGCGAGGACAACTGGGATTCGGGCTCTTGGCGCTGGAAAAATGCCCGCAACAAAGAAAACATTCAACACCCCGGCAGCGTCGATGGAAACGAGATTGTCGCAGCGATCAAGCCAGGCCCCGGTGATATTGTCGTGCTCAAACAAAAGCCCTCGGGGTTTTTCGGCAGCAACCTTGCCTCCTATCTCACGCTGCTCGGATGCGACAGCCTCATCGTCACCGGAACCACGACATCGGGCTGCGTTAGATCCACGGTCATTGATGCCTTCAGCATGAACTACCGCGTCGCGGTGGTGGAGGAGGCCTGCTTTGACCGATCGCAGGCGAGCCATGCCATGAGTCTTTGCGACATGCACGCAAAATATGCTGACGTTATCCCTCTCGAAGAGACCCTCGTCCACATGCGGCAGCTGCCACAAGGCTTGTTCGAACTTCCATAATCTTCAAAAGCTTTGCACGCACCATCCCGTCCGGAACAAACCGGCATCCATTAAATCAGGAGGTAACACATGAACATGACAAAAAAAGGTAGTCTGATATTCGCGATGTTCGCGGCAGCCTTTGGGGCGGTTTCGCAACAGGCCGCAGCGGCAGACCTGCAGATGTTGTCAAGTTGGGATCAGAACTATCCAATGCGACAAATGCTGGTCGATCCCTTCGTCAAGGATGTCGAGGAGGGAACCAAGGGCACGATCAAGATCCGTGTCAGCGGCCCCGAGACAGTGCCCTCTTTTGAACAACTGCAGCCGGTGGGCGCCGGCGTGTTCCAGCTTTTATACACGCATGGTGCCTACCACTTTGGCACCACGCCGATTGCCACCGCCGTGGAGGCGCTAAGCGGTACGCTTGAACAATGGCGCGCTGCGGGCATCAAGGAGCATCTCGATGCCCATTACCGGCAGTTCGGCGTGAAGCTGCTGATGCTAGCCCCCTCCGCCGCCAATCAAGGCTATCACATAGTGCTGCGCTCACCGGTCAAGCCGACGGGTGACCTGCAGGGCTTCAAGATTCGCGCCACACCGACCTACGACGGCGTGCTGAAACTGCTGGGCGCCTCGCCGGTCATCCTGCCCCCCGCCGAGGTCTACACCTCCCTCGACAAAGGACTGGTGGATGGCGCCGCATGGCCGACGTTCGGTGTCTTCAATTACAAGTGGTATGAAGTTTCAAAACATGTCCTGCGTCCCGCCTTCGGCACCACGACCCAATTGCTTTTCATCAACATCGCCGCATGGAACAAGCTGAGCGATGCGGAGAAAAAGGTGATGACCGCCGCCGCCGCCAAGGCTGAAGAGTCCTATTACAACGGCTACAGCAAACTCTCCGAAGAGGAACTGAAAAAACTCACCGGCAAGGGCATGACCGTCGTCGAGATGGGGCCGGCGCAAAAAGCCAAGCTCAACGAAGCCTGGGCTGCCGGCCAATGGGAAAATGCATCGAAGAAAATGCCCAAGGAATCTGACGAATTGCGCAAGCTGGCGGTGTCAAAAGGTCTCGCCAAGTAAGCACGGCCTCGCCCCGCTCCGGGGCGATGGCCGCAACAGCTTGCCGTAAAGCGGAAGGAAGATAGCGTGTTATCAATTTTAAAACGTGCGCATGACGGCCTGACCAGGGCCTCGTTCGGGGCCGCCATCCTTTGCCTGGCTTTTATAGCCGCAGGATTTTGTTACGAGGTGGTGGCGCGCTATTTTTTTAACGCGCCAACCAACTGGGCGCATCCCTTCACGTCCTACGCGCTTTGCCTGATGATTTTTCTCGCACTGCCTGCGATGACGAAGGCCTCGGGACACATCAGCATCGACATATTATTCGAACACGTTACGCCCGGAGCAGCCGCTGTACTGCGCAAATTTGGCATACTAACCGGCCTTGTCGCCTGTATCGCCGCCGCCTGGATTACCGGGACGGAAACCGTTGCGCAATTTATCGGCAACATCTTCACGATCGCGCATCACCCCTTTCCTAAGTGGACCATTTCCTTCGCCGTGCCCTATGGGTTCTTTAGCGCCGGCCTTTATTTTGCACGCCAGTTGTGTGGCGAAGTCCCCGCCGTTGCAGCCGAGCAGGTGGCCGTATGAGCTGGGTACCGCTGTTTTCCCTCGGGGTCGCGCTCCTCATCGGCTTGCTGGTGCTGGGTGCGCCCATCTTTGTCGCGTTTCTCGTCCTCAACATAGTCGGGGTACTGGTTCTTTTCGGACCCGCCGGATTCGGCCTCCTCGCCAACAGCATTTTTTCATCAGGGACGTCGGGGGCACTGACCGCCGTACCCCTTTTTATTGCCATGGGGGAAATCCTATTCCGCTCCGGCGCGATGGAAGTTCTTTTGGATTCCCTGGATCGTCTGGTCGGACGCATACGCGGGCGACAGTACGTACTGTGCATACTGCTATCGGCGATTCTTGGTGCCCTGTCGGGTGCGGCCATGGCGGTGGCGGGGCTGTTGGGACGCTCCCTCTACCCGACCATGCTAAAGCGCGGCTACGATCCGAAACTATCCGCCGGAACCATTCTTGCGGGCGCCAGCCTGGACCCGATTATCCCACCCAGCGTCCTCGCCATACTGATCGCAACCATCGCCCAGATTTCAACCGGCAAACTGCTCATCGCCGGCATGCTGCCGGGGCTTTTGCTGACGATTATGTTCCTCGTTTACGTCTGGATCCGTGTCACGCTCAATCCAAAGCTCTCGCCCGATGTCACACAAGAGCTTGTGGCCGAACGTTCGGCCTCGAGCGCCCTCGTCGCTTTTCTAAAGATGCTGCCCAGCCTGGGCATCTTCTTTTTGGTGATGGGACTTGTCATGCTCGGGATCGCGACGCCAACCGAGGCGGCTGCGACGGGCATAGCCGGGTCCCTCGTCCTTGCCGCAGCCTATCGCAAACTCTCCTGGCATATGCTGCAGGAATCCTTGGCCTCGGGTGTCAGGGTGTCATCCCTGCTGTTGATCGTGATGTGCAGCGCGGTTATGTTCAGCCAGTTGCTGACTTTCACAGGCGCCCCACAGGCGCTTGGCGAAATGGTCTCTTCGCTCAAGCTGTCTTCGTGGTTGATGCTGTTCCTTATGCTCTTGCTGCCTTTCATCCTGTTCATGTTCCTGGATCAGGTCGCCATCATGCTGGTACTGATTCCGATCTACAAACCAATCATCGCGTTTTATGGATTTGATGAGATCTGGTTCTATACGCTTTTCCTTGTCGTGGCGACTGTGGGCGGCATCTCACCGCCCTTCGGCTACACCCTTTTCGCCTTCAAGAGCGCGGCGCCACAGGCATCCATGTCGCAGATATTCAGCGCGGCCTGGCCTTTTGTCTGGATCATCACCGCAGGCATGTTTTTGATGGCGATTTTCCCGTCCATCGTGACATACCTTCCGAATCTGCTCGGTCGCTGAAAACACGGGATGCCACACAAAACATTTGACTACGTCATCGTCGGCGCCGGCTCGGCCGGCTGTACGCTGGCAAACCGCCTGAGCGAAGATCCCGCATGCAGCGTTGCCTTGCTCGAAGCCGGTGGCTGGGATTACGACCCCTGGATAAAAATCCCGCTCGGCTGGGGGCGGATTTTTGGCAAACGCCTTCACGACTGGATGTACTTCTCCGAGCCTGAGGGCGCGTTGCTCGGACGGCGTATCGAATGTGCGCGCGGGAAAGTCATCGGTGGCTCGTCCAGCATCAACGCCATGGCTTATGTGCGGGGCAACGCAACCGACTATGCGCGCTGGGCCAAAGCCGGATGCACTCTGTGGTCATATCCCGATGTCCTGCCGTGGTTCAAAAAACAGGAAACATGGGAAGGCGGCGAAACAGCGTATCGCGGCGGATCCGGCTCGCTGTCAACGATCACCTCTCACTACGAGGATCCGGTCGTCGAGGCCTGGCTCGCTGCGGGTGAGGCCATGGGCTTGCCGCGCAACGCTGATTACAACGCGGGCATTCAGGACGGCGTCGCGCTGATACAGTCAACCATCCGAAAGGGCCGGCGCTGCAGTGCGGCCGATGCCTACCTGAGGCCCGCGCTCGCCCGACCCAATCTTACGGTGGTGACAGGGGCACTGGCGCAATCAATTCTGTTTGAGGGCAAACGCGCGACCGGCATCAGCTACCGCAAGAGCGGCATGACAGTCAAAGTCGCCGCCGAACGCGAGGTCATCCTGTGTGGCGGCACAATCAACTCGCCGCAATTGCTGATGCTATCCGGCATCGGCCCTGCCGAAGAGCTGGGACGCCACGGCATTTCAATCCGCGCCGCCTTGCCCGGTGTCGGAGAAAACCTACAGGATCATCTTTCTGTCGGCGTCGAATACCAGCGCAAGCAAGCCGGGCCCTTCCAGCAACACATGCGGGCCGATCGCATAGTCAGCGATTTAGCCAAGGCTTATATCTTGGGTAAAGGATACGCCACAGAATTACCGAGTGGCTGGACGGCGTTTCTGCGAACCCAATATGCGACAGAGGCGCCAGACATACAACTGCTCTTTCGCGGCGGGCCCATGACCGGCGGCCCCTGGCTGGCGCCATTCAAGCCACCTTTCGAAGATGGCTTCGCCTGCCGCTCGGTATTGTTGCGCCCCGAAAGCCGCGGGCGTATCCGCCTCGCATCGGCCGATCCCGCTGCAGCACCGCTGATTTATCAAAACGCGCTTAGCGCAGATGCCGACTGGAAAACCATGCGCGCCGGCTTGCGCGCCGTAATCGAAATGGGGCGTCAGCAGTCTCTGGGGCCATTTATCGCCCGCCAGACCGGACCGAGCTCACTCAACCCAAATGATGATGACCTGGACCGCCTCATCCGCGAGACTGGGGCGACCGCGCATCATCCGCTCGGGACATGCCGTATGGGCGCTGACACGGATGAGCACGCCGTCGTTGATCCGCTGTTGCGCGTTCGCGGCGTGGAAGCTTTGCGCGTTGTGGATGCGTCGGTAATGCCCGACCTTGTCGGTGGCAACATCAATGGGCCGGTCATCATGATTGCCGAAAGAGCGGCGGACTTTATTCGCTACCCGGACCGTTCTGGGCACACGACAGGCGCGATACCGGCCTGATACGCAAAGTCTCTCCGGAGACTTGCGGCCGCACCTGCCGCGATAAATTGCAATCCGTCCCCATACGACGTTGCGCCAGCCACTACCTGAAATAGTCCCCCAAAAGAACAACTGGGATCTCTTTATTGGCCTCGGAATAGCCGTCCATTCTGACCATGTTTCAGCCAACAGCGCCGCTATGGCGATTATGTATAGCCGGCGCGTACCGGCAACACCGTGCGACAATTGGCACATGGTGGCCCAAGCCTCTCCGCTGACGCGTTATCTATTCGCTGTCTACACACTGCTGGTGATTTACGGCAGCCTGCATCCTTTTTCGGGCTGGACTGACCGCGGCGTGGCGCCGCTGGCGTTTTTGTGGGCACACTGGCCGCGCTATGTCACCGCCTTCGACCTTGGCGCCAATGTGGTCGCCTACCTGCCCTTCGGGCTGCTCACCGCGTTGGCGCTGCACCCACTGCTGCGTGGCGCGCTGGCCGTGATCATGGCCGCCTGCGGCGGCGTGTTGTTGTCGATTGCGCTCGAGTCGGTGCAAACGTATTTGCCTGCGCGCATCCCGTCCAACCTTGATGTGCTCTCAAACGGCGCCGGGGCGCTAATCGGCGCGCTGGCCGGTGCACTGTGGGCGCCGACCTTGCTGCAAAACAGCCCGCCGCTGCGGCTGCGCCAGCGCTGGTTCACCAGCGGCCGCCACACCGACCTGGGGCTGACGCTGCTCGGGCTCTGGTTGTTCACCCAGCTTGACCCGGAGACCCTGCTGTTTGGCGTGGGCGACTTGCGCGACCTGTTCCATGCCTCGCCGGCCTTGCTCTACCCGGCCGATGTGTTCATACGCATCGAGGCGGCGGTGGCCGCCTGCAACCTGGTGGCGGCGGCGCTATTTGCCGCGGCGCTGATCATGCCGGGGCAGCCGGTGCGCACGCTGCTGGCCGCCATGCTCGCCTGCGCGCTGGTGGTGCGCGCACTCGCTTTCAGCGTGTTGTTCAATCCGTCGGCGGTGCTGGCGTGGATGACGCCGGGGGCGCTGATCGGCATCGCCGCCGGCCTGCTTATCGCCGTGGCCGCGGTCGCGCTGCCTCGACCGGCCAAGCTGGCGTTCGCCGGCATGGCCTTGATGGCGGCCACGGTGCTGGTGAACATCGCCCCCGCCAACCCTTATCTGGCGCAGGCACTGCAGGTCTGGCCGCAGGGCAACTTTCTCAACTTCAACGGACTCACACACCTGGTGTCCAGCCTGTGGCCGTTTGCCGCGATGGCCTACCTGCTGCTGGTTGCGACCGGCAGGCAGGAAAGTGATGCCAGCAGTTAAAATACCGCCACTCCATTGATGGCGAATCCCATGAGCTTTTACAAGCACCACGTATTTTTTTGCTGCAACAAGCGCGATAACGGCGAAGCCTGCTGCGAAGACCGCGGTGCGAGCGCATTGCGCGCCTATGCCAAAGACAAGGTCAAGGCGCTCAAGCTCTCTGGCGAGGGCAAAGTGCGCATCAACCAGGCCGGCTGCCTGGACCGCTGCGAACTGGGGCCGGTGCTGGTGATTTATCCGGAAGAGACCTGGTACACCTATGTCGACGAGTCCGACATAGACGAGATCGTCGAGGAGCATCTGGTGCACGGACGCATCGTCGAACGGCTGAAGGTCTAGGGCCGGACATGGCCCAGCAGGAACGCCTGCTGCTCCAAGGGGCGGCCGGGGTAATCGAAACGCTCATCGACCATCCTAATGCGCAAGCCGCGGGCGACGCACCGCGCGGCATCGCGCTCATCGCCCATCCGCACCCGCTGTACGGGGGCAGCCTCGACAACAAAGTGGTGCAAACGCTGGCGCGGGTCTTCGCCGAACTCAATTACATCGCAGTGCGGCCGAATTTTCGCGGGGTCGGCGCCTCGGCCGGCGAACACGACCACGGCAAGGGCGAGACCGACGACCTGGTGGCGGTGGCCGCACAAATGCGCGACCGCTTCGGCGAGCTACCCATCGTGCTGGCCGGGTTCTCATTCGGCGCTTTTGTGCAGACGCATGTGGCCAGCCGCCTGACCCCCGGGCGCATGGTGCTGATCGGCCTTGCCGCAGGCCTGGTGGCCGCCGGGCGCGACTACGCGCTCGCAGCAGTGCCGCCCGACACCATCCTGATCCACGGTGAAAAAGACGAGACGGTGCCGCTGGCCAATGTACTCGACTGGGCGCAGCCGCAAGAGCTGCCGGTGGTGGTGATTCCCGGCGCGGATCATTTTTTTCACCGCCGCCTGCACATCATCCGCAACATCATCAAAGGCCAGTGGCGGTGATTCCGGTGGCGCAATTACCGCAGGGCTTTCAGCTGTTCACACCAGCGCTGCCACTGACCCACGCCATCGCGCTGGCGCTGTTCCGCCGCTTGCTCAAGTAGTCGCGCCACCACCGTCAATATTCGAAATCAAGGACCACGCCATGCTCTGGGTCAAAGCACTGCATATCGTTTTTGTCGCCTCGTGGTTTGCCGGGCTGTTCTACCTGCCGCGCATTTTTGTCAACCTTGCCATGGAAGATGCGCCGCCGGCACGCCAGCGCCTGCTGCTGATGGCGCGCAAGCTCTATCGCTTCATGACCATTCTGGCGGTACCGGCGCTGGGCCTGGGCCTGTGGCTGTGGCTGGGTTACGGTATAGGGACCTCAGGCGGCTGGATGCACGCCAAGCTCGCGGTGGTGATCCTGCTGCTGGGCTATCACCACGGCTGCGGCCGTATCCTGAAAAAATTCGAAGCCGGCACCAGCGCCCGCTCGCATGTGTTCTACCGCTGGTTCAACGAGGTACCGGTACTACTGATGTTGGTGGCGGTGATCCTGGCGGTGGTCAAACCGTTCTAACGCGGCCTGCCGCAGGAAAGGTGCGAGGGTGCGAGGGTGCGAGGGCGCTAACGCGCCATCAGTTTTTTCGCCAATGCGTCGAGATCGTCGGCCTTGGTGCGCCGGAGCACCAGCCACAACAGAGCGCCGTTGACCAGTACGAAAATAACCTCGAGATAGAGGATGGCCACCACCAGGTTCTGCTTGCTGTGGTCGCCAAATACAAAGTAGAAGCCGTCAAAGCTCGGCAGCGCGGCATTGGTGACGGCATAGTAGTTCTGGAAAGGCGGGAACAGCAGCACCAGGATCAGGTTGATACCAGTGCCAAACAGCACGATGCGCTGCCAGTCGATACTGGGGCGCTTTTTGCCGTCGCTGCCGGCCGGGCGACTACGCAGCAGCAGCCAGCCGATGGCGGCGTTAATCATCACCACGAACAGTTCGATTTGCAGGAAGTTCGCGTTCTTCACGCTGTTGCCATGGTCGGCAAACACGAAGCGAAAGCCCTCGAAGGTCGGCACGTTGTTGCGTGTCGCCGACACGTAATCGAAAGGTGGAAAGAGCAGCAGCAACGCAATGTTGATAACTGCCGCAACGAGGACAACCGCCTGCTGTCTGTTCATCAGAACCCGCTCCCTGGCACGCGGAACACCCCCACCGCAGGATACAAGCCTACAAGGTTACGCGACTGGGCACAATCACTCAAGCGCGCCAGCCGCCGGCGGCGGCGCGTCAGGTGCGCAGAACGCCCCGGGAGAGGGCCGGTGCCGGTGCCCCGGCTTAGGGAATGGGCTTGGTGCGCAATATCGCGTTGTCGCAATTCACCATGACACGTAAGGGGGACTGCATGGGTATTGTGTTAGTCTGCCGCGCTAAATTGATCATGATGGACTCGCCATGAGTGTGCAAACGTGACCCTGCAAGCCCCCAGCCATGCGATGTTCGCCACCTGCCCGCGCGGCCTGGAAACCCTGCTCGCCACGGAGCTCGAAAGCTTCGGCGGCAGCGGCGTCAAGGCCGTACCCGGCGGCGCGTCGTTTCGCGGCAGCACTGCGGTGTGCTACCGCGCCAATCTCGAGAGCCGCCTTGCCACGCGCATCCTGCTGTCGGTGGCGCACATTCCCTACCGCAGCGAGCAGGACATTTATGACGCCGCTTTCGCCATCGACTGGCCGGCATGGTTCGACGTGTCGCGCAGTATTCGTGTCGACGTCAACGCCATCAAGTGCCCGCTCAAGAGCATCGACTTTATCGTACTGCGCATCAAGGACGCGGTGTGCGACCGCTTTCGCGAAACCTCGGACGAGCGGCCCAACGTCGACACGCGCGAGCCCGATGTGCGCCTCGCCGGCTTTCTCGACCCGACGCACTTCACGCTCTACATCGACATCTCGGGCGAGCCGTTGTACAAGCGCGGCTGGCACACCGCCGTGGGCGAGGCGCCGCTAAAGGAAAACCTCGCCGCCGGCATCCTCGGCCTGTCCGGCTGGAAGCCGGGCACGCCGCTGCTCGACCCGATGTGCGGCAGCGGCACGCTGCTGGTCGAGGCCGCGCTGATGGCGCGCAACATCGCGCCGGGCAGCCGCCGCGCCTTCGGCTTCGAGCGGCTCAACCAGCACGATGTGGACCTGTGGCGCCGCGTCTGGGAAGACGCCAAGGCAAGGCGCACACCGGGAGTGCCCGGTCTGATACACGGCAGCGACCTGTATGGCGACGAGCTGAAAAATGCGCACGAGAACCTCGTCGCCGCCGGCGTCGACGACTTGGTCACGCTAAAGCAGGCCAACGTGCTGGAGATCTCGCCCCCGACCGCGCCCCCGTCTCAGTCAACTCAGCCCGGCTGCCTCATCTCCAACCCGCCCTACGGCGTGCGGGTCGGCGACAAGGAAACGCTGGAGGGCTTTTACCCAAAGCTCGGCGACGCCCTCAAGGCGCGCTTTGCCGGCTGGACCTGCTACCTCTTCTCGGCCGACATGGCGCTGCAAAAGAAAATCGGCCTGTCCGCCTCCAAGCGCACGCCGCTCTTCAACGGCGCGCTCGAATGCCGCTTGTTTGAGTACAAGGTGGTGGCCGGATTCAATCGCAAGGCGAAGCCCGGCGAGTGAGTTACCCAACGGCTTGCCAAAACTGAATTCGCTGTGCGCATTGCCAAGGGTGATGCCGCTCACCAGTGCATCCGCTTTCAGGCCATCGCTAACTTGCTTGTAGCCAAGTAGATCGATGATCTACCTGACCTGGGCAACCGTGGCTTAACGCTGAAGGACCGAAGTAGAGGTGTAACTCATGTCCCAAGAGCTCTAGACGCCCAACGTGCTGTTCTGCGGCGGACCACGATGACGGCCACTCTGGCACGAGGCTGGCCGCCCGTCCGCAGCAACAAAGGGTTAGGCGACATCACTGTTGCGTGACGAGCAAGTAGGCGGCGAGCACCACGCCTAGCGCGCCCACGAGAAGGGAGAGCACGACTGCAAAGACTCTGGAGTAAGCGCGCGGCAGATCGGTTTGAGGCAACGTGGCAACAAAGCGTTGGTGCTGGACAGCAGCCAGGACAATTGCCAAGGTACCGGCGATGACAAATGCGACTCCTAGAGCAGCCGACAAGGAGGAGGGAGGCGGAGGCAGGGACGTTTGCGATTGGATGGCGAGCAGCCGAACGAACAACCCAAAGCGCGACACGACGAAGCCAAGCGCAATGAGCGTGAGGCCTGTACGAAGCCACGCAAGAAGAGTGCGCTCAGCGGCGAAGAACACCCGTGGATCGGAGTCGGATATGGGCACGGTTTTGTGTTGCCTAACTAGGGGCTGTTGACATTCAATATTTTATGGGTGGGGGCTGTTAACGTAGCCGGAAATCTGTTTACATCCTGATATTTGCGGGAGGTCAGGATGGTTCGTCGATGGTTGCGTGATGATCAGTGGCGGCGTTTGGAGTCGATGTTGCCCGGCAAGGCTGGGGACCCGGGTCGTACCGGTGCGGATAACCGGCAGTTTATTGAGGCAGTACTGTGGATAGCACGCACCGGTAGTCCGTGGCGTGATCTTCCTGCTGAATTTGGGCGTTGGAATAGTGTGTACAAGCGCTTTGGGCGCTGGTCGAACAACGGAGTTTGGCAAAGAGCATTTGCAGAACTGGCAAAGGATGCGGACTTTGAAGAAGTGTTTCTGGACAGCACCATCGTGCGCGCGCACCAGCATTCGTCTGGCGCTGCCAAAAAAAAGGCGCGCAAGCGATCGGGCGCTCGCGCGGCGGACTGAGCACCAAAATTCACACCGCGGTGGATGCTTTGGGCAATCCGCTGCGATTGATACTGAGTGCGGGCCAGATTGCCGATATCGAGCGCTCCCCGGAGTTGATCGCGGGCATCCAAACCGATGCGGTCATCGCAGACAAGGGCTACGATGCCGATGCTTTGGTTCGGCTCATCCAGTTCAACGGCGCGCAAGCGGTAATCCCGCCTCGCTCCAACCGAACGCAACTCAGGGCCTACGACGCCCATTTGTACAAAGATCGCAACCTGATCGAACGCTTCTTCGCGCGCATCAAGCACTTTCGGCGTGTTGCCACGCGATACGAAAAACTCGATCCCCACTATATGGCCTTCTTGCATCTGGTCTGCACCTTCGTCTGGCTCGCTTGAATGTCAACAGCCCCTAATCACCCAAGGACATCGCATGAAAAAAGAAATCGTCAATATCGACAAAGGCCTGTCGGCGACACCGCTGTCGGCGGCGGTCAAGGCCGGCGGCTTTGTCTTCGTGTCGGGCACGCCTCCGCGCGAGCCGGGAAGTGCAAAAATCGCGTTTGGTGATATTCGACGCCAGACTGAACTGGTGCTCGATGGTCTCAAGCGGCGCCTGGAGGCCTCGGGCTCTTCGCTCGAACAAGTAGTCAAATGCACGGTTTATGTCACCAATGCGGGTTATTTTGAGATTGTCAATGAGGTCTATGCGAAGTATTTCACCAAGGATCCGCCCGCCCGCACCTTTGTCAACGTTGGGTCATGGCCCTGGCCCTTCGACATTGAAATCGATTGCATCGCTGTCACGGACGAAGCGGGCACATAGGACCTGCACCACAGGGGGACAGTCCGGCGTATAGGCCGCACCAAGCCTTGCGTCTGATTTTGAAATGGGGTAGCCTGAAGATGCCTGTCAGAGTGCTGATCTGACGTTTGGTTGATTGCCAATATTGAACGCGGCGCGCTCCACCGCAGGTTCGGTATCCGCAAATTCAAGCCTAAACGGAGACTGACAATGGCATCCCCGCTTCACCCTTTCGAGGGCGTATTGTCGCCGCGAGATATCGCATCTGCGCGGCTTCCGCTAGAGCATGCGAGCCACGTACCCGGCCCGATTTACTACGCGCCAGAGATCTTGCGCGCAGAAAAGCAGTTCATTTTCATGAAGGACTGGCTTTGCGTCGGTCGCGTCGAGGAAGTGCCCAAGCCGGGCGATTACACAACGCTCAACATTATGGGCGAACCCGTGCTGGTCGTGCGCGACGAACACGGCGTGCTCAACGCTTTCGGCAATGTCTGTGCTCATCGCGGCGTTGAGGTCGCAAGCGGCAGCGGCCATGCCGAAGGCGGCACCTTCCAGTGTCCGTATCACGGCTGGCTGTACGATCTTGGCGGCAGGGCGGTGGGTACGCCATTCATGCGTGGCGTCCCCGATTTCAACGGCAAGGACTGCCGGTTGCCCCAGGTACGCATCGGGACTTGGGCGGGATGGATTTTCATCTGCTTCGACAAAGAGACTGAGCCGCTGGAGGGTTTCATCGCCGATTTCGAGGAGGCGTTCGGGTTTCTTGGTCAGGAAGACTGCCTCCTCGCTGACAAACTGGTGTTCGAGGTCGACTGCAACTGGAAGCTCATAGTGGAGAACCTGCTCGATACCTATCACGCCTCGGTCGTGCACGGCCGCACGTTTGGCGGCCACATCAAGGTCAAACGCCAGGGACCCAACGCCGGGCGGCGCCTGACGCGGCGCGGCGGCACGGTCAACATATACGAGGCGGCGCCGCACACCTATTCGGGTAAGCCGCTAATCGGGAAAATGCCGGCGCTGGCCGATCATCCGGAAAGTTTTGCCGCATCCGGATTCATGGCGCCCAATATGCATTTTTTCGCGCGTTCCGAGAATATGCGCCCCTGCATTCACTGGCCACTGTCGGAAAAGAAAACGCGGCTGGTCTATTACAATCTGTTTCCAAAATCTTTTTTCGGCAAACCGGGCTTCGATGAGGCAGTGGCCGAATACCGCAGGTATTACACCGACGTGCTGGAAGAGGATCGTGCCGTATTGATCTCTCTGCAGAATTCAATGGAGTCGGTGCAGAACCATCCGGGTCGAATGGCCCCGCTGGAGGCGAGCATCCACCACGAACTCAATTACTACCTGGATCGCATGTTCGGTGCTGCGGCATCCGTGGAAGAAAATAAAAATCAGACGGGGCGCAAATGACGCTTATGAGCGCCTTGGGGGAAGACATTGGTCCGCGCCGCCTGACTCACGCGAATTTCTTCGTTGAGAACATGGAACGTTCGATGGAGTTTTACAAGGATATCGTCGGTATCGGCGAGTCCTACCGGCGCGTCAAGTCCCGTGGCGGATTCCTGACCAACGGTAACAGCCACCATGATCTCGGTGTCATGGAGTATTCGGAGCGCCTGGGCGGAAAGCGGGCGAAGAAGTTCATCGGTTTCTACCACGTCGCATTCGAGATGGAGAGTGATTGGCATCTGCACGAGTGGTACCGAAATGCGGTGCGGCGCGAAGCGAATTTTTTCTATCTCGGGGACCACGGCAACACGCATTCCGTCTACATGTTTGATCCTGACGGAAACCAGGTTGAGGTCTATACCGACACGCTGAAGGAGTGGTGGAAGCTGAAAACCGGCTACATGCCGACCATACAGTCGGCCTGGAAGCCCGAGGGCGGCGAACCTACGCGCGAGCCAAAGTACCACCTGAATCCGGAACTGACATTCCCGCCGCACGGCTATTTCAAGCCGAAGTACACCACGCGTGCGACCATAGTGCTGTCAAGGTTTGAGCAGGGCGTCGCTTTTTACCGCGACATCGTCGGTTTGACGCCGGTAGCTGGTGGCATCGACAAGCCTTTTGTCGCGCTTGCGGGTACGACCGGCGTGATCTGTCTGATGCTGTGGCGCGTGGCTGAGTCGCGCCCGGTGGGTTTTCACCATTTCAGCATGGAGATGGCCAGCGAGGCCGCGCTCAGGGAGTCCAAGGCGCGTCTGCTGGCCGAGACCGGGGTCAAGATCGTACGGGAAATAGAGCATCCCGGCCGCTATGCGCTCTTTATCGAGGATCTCGACGGTTTCGAGCTTCAGCTTTACGCCGAGCGGGACGGACGCCCGGTCAATCTGGACACGCTCGATCCGGACACGGCGTTTCTGCTCGGTTGAGGTGAGAGTGCCACATCGATTGAACGATGCCCCGCCGGAGATCCCGCAGTCATTGCTGGCATTGATGGACGAGCTCGGTCCAAAATGGGGTACCGCCATCACCGAGCACACGAGCATCCAGTGCGCGGCCTTCGATGTCATCCTTCGCGATGCGCCCAAGAAGGGCCGCGTCGAGCGCAATCTGCCTTATGGATCCGATCCGCGCCAAGTGGTGGACGTGTTCAGTCCGCCGGGAGCCCGTGGCGCGCCCGTTGTTATTTTTGTGCACGGCGGTGCCTTCGTTGTCGGGAACAAGGACCGTACGCCAGAGATTTTCTCAAACGTGTGCTGGTACTTTTCCCGGCATGGAATCGTCGGAGTCAACATGGAGTACCGGCTGGCACCACAGAATAAATATCCCTCCGGCGCCATCGATGTTGGCTCGGTGGTGGCGTGGGTGAAGACGAACATCGAACGCTTTGGCGGTGATCCGAAGCGCATCTACCTGATCGGCCATTCGGCCGGCGGTGCCCATGCCGGCTGCTATGCCTACGACAAGCGCTTCCATCCGACCGACGGTTCGGGCACAGGGTTGAGCGGCCTGATTCTCGTGTCTTCGCGGGTGCGCATTGACGACCTTCCGGAAAACCCAAACGCGAATAACGTCCGCGCGTATTTCGGAACGAGCCCGGAGCGCATGAAGGAAGGCTCCGTCATTACACACGTCACGCCCGACGTGTTGCCAACCATGATCGCCATCGCGCAGTGGGAAAATCCGCTGCTGGATATTTACGGGCTGGAGCTGGCCCATGCCATCGCGGTCGCCAAGGGCCGGGCACCTCGGACGATCTGGCTGGAGGGGCACAACCACAGTTCGTCAATGGCACACTTCAATACCGCTGATGAGCGCCTGGGCCGCGAGGTCCTTGCGTTTATCGAATCCGGACATTAGCCAGAGGAGTCACATGCACAACCGCCGAGAATTTCTTTCCACCGCTGCCGCGCTTTCGGTCTCGGCATCATTGCCAGGCGTCGCGCGCGCGCAAGGAGGAGATCCCTTCGTTTTTTGTACCGGCTTCGGCTTCATCGCCGACTTTCTCGAAATCATGAATGCACAGAGCGGCGGTCACTGGCGCGACGTCGGCATAGATGCGAAGGTAATCGGCGCACAGGGTGCGGCACAGGCCATCCAGCAGCTCGCGGCAGGCCAGGCCCACATGATCCGCACCGCGTCCATCGAGTTCATGCGCGCGGTGGCGGCGCAGAACCTGCCGCTGCTGTCGGTGGCGACTATCTACCAGGGGTCGACCTTCTCGGTAATCAGTCCGGAGGAGGCGCCGCTGCGGAGTATTCAGGACATGCGTGGCAAGACAATAGGTATCGTTTCGGTTGGCGGTGCGACCGATGTGTTCCTCGACCTGATGTGCGCGAAGACGGGAATTCCAAAAACCGAGTTGCGCCGCGAGGTCGTCGGCAATAATCCGGCGGCGCTCGGGTTGGTACGGCAGAAGCGGATTGACGGTTTTATTGCATCGAGTGGCGTGCTTGCGGCACTGCAGACGGCCAAGGAGAAGATTGTTCACTGGAGCACCGACCGCTATGCGCCGATGCCCTCGCAATGTTATTTCGTAACGCGCGGTCTGGTGGAAAAGCAGCCGGACTTGGTGGTGAGGGCGTTGCGCGGCCTCAAGGCGTCGGTCGACCAGGTCGTGGCCGGTCCCATCGGCCCGCTAATCGCGCGCGCGTCGAAGGATTTCGATATCCCGGGCCGCCGCAATCTCGACGTGCTGACGGCAAACTCTGAAGTCGCTAAGGTTTTGTATTTCTCGCAGGGCAAGGAAAACTTGATGCGCAACGTGCCAAAACTCTGGCGCGAAGGGGCTGACGCGATGGCCAAGGCCGGCTTGGGTGACTTGACCAAGACCGTCGACACGCTCTACACCAACCGCTACCTCGACCTGGCGCTGCATCACGCACCGGCCGCCGCTAAGCGGACCTGATGAGCGGAACCGCCGATACGATGCACACTAACTTGTCCGGCGCGGGTATAGACCTCAGCCGCGTCGAGAAGTGGTATGGCACGACCGATGAACCTGTCCACGCGCTAACGGAGACCAGCCTGTCGGTGGCTCAGGGCGAAATTCTCGTGCTCCTGGGACCCTCGGGCTGCGGCAAAACAACCCTACTGCGCATGATGGGCGGTCTGCTCAGGCCCACGCGTGGGCTCATAAAAGTGGCCGGGCATGAATTGTGGCCGAAAGGTGCGCGGACGAGGAACAGCGATGCCGTGCATGAGCTGGGCATGGTGTTTCAAGAGGCCAATCTTTTCCCGTGGATGAATATTGAGGACAATATCGCGCTTCCTCTGGAATTGCGCGGAGTGTCTCGCATCGAAAGGCTCGCGCGGGCGCGCGCGCTTACCAGGCTTGTGGGCATCGAAGGATTCGAAAAGCGCTGGCCGCGCGAACTCTCGGGTGGCATGCGCCAGCGTGCGGCCATTGCGCGCGCCTTGTCCTACGATCCACATTTCCTGTTGATGGACGAGCCGTTCGGGGCGCTTGACGCGATGACCCGCGATGCGATGAATCTGGAATTACAGCGAATCTGGATGGATGTGGGGGGCGGCGGTGGCGAGCTTGTTTCGACGCGCAAGACCATCGTACTGGTAACCCACTCGATCACCGAGGCGGTATTTCTGGCCGACCGTATTGTGTTGCTCGCACCCAGGCCGGGCAAGATAGATCGTGAAATTAAGGTGAACTTTCCGCGTCCGCGTGACATCGATTTGCAGGCCACAGTCGAATTCGCGTCAATGGTCACCTCGCTGCGCCACAGGTTGGAGGAAATTTCGTGACGCAACGCGAAGGGGGTCCTGCCTTACCGGCGGCGGTACCCATTGAGGAATTGGACGGGCCGCGCTTTGCATTTGGCAGGTTGTTGCCATGGATTACGACACCGGTGCTGTTGTGCCTGATATTCGGCATCTGGCATGTCTATGTCGCGCAGACCGGCATTTCGGCCTTT
This sequence comes from Pseudomonadota bacterium, assembly GCA_025356665.1. Lineage (GTDB taxonomy): Bacteria > Pseudomonadota > Gammaproteobacteria > Burkholderiales > SG8-39 > CAITSH01. The sequence goes on along the minus strand of JANXRV010000043.1, from coordinate 4,446 downwards.
ATCCTGCCGCCACCGGCGCACGTATGGGAAGCATGGAAGGAAATGATTGTCGCACCGGCCACGTGGGACCACACGCGCACGACAATTTACGAAACGCTGGCGGGTTTTTTCTGGGCCTTAATCATTGGCGTGGGCCTTGGCGTCGCGCTCGGGAGGCTACGCTGGTTGGAGCTTACGCTTACGCCTTTCATCGTGGCAACGCAAGTCGTGCCTAAGGTCGCATTGGTGCCGTTGATGATCGTCTGGTTCGGCTTCGGCATGACATCGAAGATATTGATCGCCGCCGTGCTGGCATTTTTCCCGATCCTAACCAATACCGTGCTGGGTGTGAAATCGGTGGACCACGGGCATCGTGATGTAATGACTAGTCTGAATGCCTCGCGCTGGAAGATTTTCCGGCGTCTCGAGCTTCCGTCTTCGCTGCCATATATCCTGACAGGTATGGAAATAGGTATTGTTCTGGCGATCATTGGTGCCGTGGTCGGTGAGTTTCTGGGAGGAAATCACGGCCTGGGCTACATGCTGGTCGCGAAAATGAACGCTTATGAGACGGACGCGCTCTTTGCCGTGATCATTCACATGACCATGGTCGGATTTGTATTCTATTTTGCCATCGGTGCGGTGCGCCACTTGCTTATTCCATGGCATGAATCGGCGGTAAAAGACCGCGCTGGATCCTGAGAAAAAAGCGGTGTGGCGGGCTTGCCGCGGATGATACGTAGTTCCCTACAACCGCTGGTCCATGCGGCGCAGGCGTTCGGCCATGACGCGCATGATTTGCAAGGCAAAGTGGGGCGTCTGCTGCACCATGAACACAAAGCGCTTTTCTGTCACCGGCACCAGCTTGCAGGCGGTCTTGGCGGTGGCGGTGGCGACGCGCGGTGCGTGGTCTATTAGCGCCATTTCGCCCAAAACGCCGCCTGCGCCCAGCGTTTCCACCAGCTGGGCTTTTACGTGCAACTCAACCTCGCCCTCGTGCACAACGTACATTAGCTCGCCGCTGTCACCCTCGCTGAAAATGACCTGCCCGGGCTCAAAGGCGACGAGTTCGGATTGCTCCGCACGAAATACGTTGACGGTGGCCATGTGTCCTCCGGGAAGAATGTGACCGGAAGGTTACGCTGGTGATGTTGCGGTTTTGTTACAGCGTAGGCATCAGACGCCGTAATTGATCAGCAGCCGCGGCAGCCACAGCGAGAAGCCCGGTATATAGGTGACGAGCATCAGCGCCGCGATCAGCGCGCCGTAAAAGGGCCAGATGGTCTTCATCACCTCGCCCACTGACACGCCGCCGATGGCGCAGCCGACAAACTGGGTTGTGCCGACCGGCGGGGTGTTGAGGCCGAGGGCGCAATTGATCAGCATGACCATGCCAAACTGCACCGGGTCCATGCCGTATTGCGCGCAAATGGGCAGGAATATGGGCGTGCAGATCAGGATGGTCGCCGCCATGTCGAGGAAGGTGCCGAGCAGGAACAGGATGATGTTGACCAGCAAGAAAATCATCCATGGTTCTGAGGAGACCTTGGACAGCGCCACGCCGGTCAGTTCGGCCACGCTGTACAGGCTGATGAGGTAGCCGAAGGTGGCCGAGATACCGATGAGTAGCAGCACCACGCCTGTAGTTTTGACCGCCTTGGCCGCGGCCTTGAGGAACTTCTCGTAGGTCATGCTGCGATAGACGATCATGGTCAGTGCGAGGGCGTAGATCACCGCCACCGACGCAGATTCGGTCGCGGTGAACACACCCGACAAAATGCCGGTGATGATGATGACCACCACGAACAGGCCGGGGATGGCTGCGGCAAGCGAGCGCCACACCGCATTCCATCCGGGGAAAATGCCGGCCGGATAGCCGCGCCCGATGGCCACGAAGTAGGCTGCGGCGAGGTTGCAGATCGTCAGGATGGCCGCCGGGAACAGGCCTGCGGTGATCAGCGCGGCGATTGACACCTTGCCGCCGGCGGCGAGCGAATAAATGATCATGTTGTGGCTGGTGGGCATCAGTGCGCCGACCAGGGATGCGTGCGTCGTGACGTTGACGGCGTAGTCGGCGTCGTAGCCCTCTTTTTTCATCATCGGGATCATCACCGCACCCATGGCCGAAACGTCGGCCACGGGGGAGCCGGACACGCCGCCAAACAGCGTACAGGCGACGACGTTGGACATGCCCAGGCCGCCGCGCACATGGCCGACCAGGTTCTTGGCAAATTGCACGATGCGGTCGGCGATGCCGCCGTAGAGCATCAGTTCACCGGCAAAAATGAAAAACGGGATGGCGAGAAAAGAGAACACGCCCATGCCCGCGGTCATGCGCTGGAACACCACGGCGACGGGCAGGCCCTCGTAGAGAATGGTCGCCACGGCGGCAAGACCGATGGAAAAAGCCACCGGCACGCCGAGGATCAGCAGCGCAAGAAACACCAGGCACAGTATGGTCAGTGCCACGAGGTCGTTTCCTTGCCGCGAAAACAGCCATGAAATTTTCCTCGCCCGCGCAGCGGGAGAGGGCTGGGAAGAGGGCGAACCCTCGCTGGGAAAGCGTTGGCGTTCAGTATGATTAGTGCCACGAGGGTTCCACTTCCTCGCCCTTGGCGAGCGCAATGATGTGTTCAATGGAAAAAAGGCAGATCAGCGTACCGGCGGCGATGATGGGAATGTGGTTGAGCCCTTCGGGCACGCTCAGCGTCGGCACGTTGTAGCCCCAGACCGACTCGGCGAGGATGGTGCCGTTCCAGGCCATGATTGCGCCGAACACGGCGACGAGGGCGTGGATCACCAGTTCGAGTTTGAGCCGCACTTTTTCTTTTACCAGCGCCAGCAGCGACTCCATGCCGATGTGACCGGCATCGCGCACGCCCACCGCGGCACCGAGCATGGTGACGTAGAGAACCAGCATCATGGCGAGGGCCTCGGCCCAGGTCGGGGTGTCATTGAGGACGTAGCGCCCGAACACCTGCAGCGTGACGCAGGCAATGATGGCCACCAGGCCCGCCACCGCGATCATCATGCAGGCCTTGGCCAGGGTGGCGCAAAAGCGGGTGAACATGGGTAGCCCTTCAGGGGTGCTGCTTTGTTATTGCGGGTGGGATACTGCTGACACGCGAAGCTGTCATTGCGAGCGCAGCGAAGCAATCTCGTCGCGGCAGTGGCGTCTTGCGCCTATGACAAGATTGCTTCGTCGCTTTGCTCCTCGCAATGACAAGCCGGGAGGGCGAAAGCCCGCCCGGTTTGGTCACTTGGTGTCCTGCGCCCGCTTGATCATGTCTTTCAGTTTGGCGTCGGTGATGAATTTGTCATACACCGGCTTCATTGCGTCGGAGAAGGATTTCTTGTCGACTTCGACGATTTGTGCGCCGCCTTTTTCAACCAGGGCGCGCGAGGCTTTTTCCTTTTCGTCCCAGAGTGTTCGCATGTAGGGCACGGACTCCTTGGCGGCGTCGCGGATCACCTTTTGTTCGGCCGCAGTGAGACTGTCGTAGATTTTCTTCGACATCAGCAGCATCTCGGGGGCCATCGAGTGTTCGGTGATGGAATAGAACTTGGCCACTTCGAAGTGCTTGGAGGTGTCGTAGGAAGGCCAGTTGTTTTCGGCACCGTCGACCAGGCCTGTTTTGAGCGCGGTGTAGACCTCGCCGTAGGGCATGGGTGTCGCGTTAGCACCCATCGCCTGCAGCAGGGCCACCCACAGGTCGGACTGCTGCACGCGAATTTTCAGGCCCTTGGCATCGGCCAGCGTTTTGACCGGTTTTTTGGTGGTGTATAGGGAGCGCGAACCCGAGTCATAGAAGGCGAGGCCGACGTAACCCTGTTTTTCACAGGCTTTGAGGATTTCGTCGCCGACGGGACCGTCAAGCACGTGGCGCATGTGTTCCTTGGAGCGGAACAGGAAGGGCATGGTCGGTACCATGGTCTCGGGGCAGATGTTGTTCATCGGCGCGACGTTGATGCGGACAAAATCGAGTGCGCCAATTTTTGTCTGTTCGATGGTGTCTTTTTCGCCGCCCAGGGCGTTGCCGGTAAACACCTTGATGCTGTGCTTGCCATCGGTCTTTTTCTTGATGATGTCGCTCATGAACTTGACCGCCATCACGGTCGGGTAGTCTTCAGGGTGCACGTCGGCCGAGCGAAATTCCTTGGCAAAGCCGGTGGCCGGAAGTGCGAGCGCTGCTGCGATCACAAGCGCGAGGGTGCCGAATTTGCTGAGTGTGTTGCCGGTGCTGGTGGTGTTGTAGTTGGTGCTGCGGGTGCTCAGGTTCATGTGAATTCTCCTATGTGGCGATGGGTGGAGCCTGGTTGATATTTTTGGCTCATTTAGCGAATGCTGTTGGTGGCTCATCTGGTGAGCCTGTGGGGGCGGAAACTGGCCGTATGGCGCAGAGGCGCTGGACCAGGAGACGCGAAATGAGGACGAGGGAATTGGCAAGGTTGATAAGCACTCTGGGC
>JANXRV010000035.1:0-4194 GCA_025356665.1 Pseudomonadota bacterium | reverse complement strand
ATTGCGCCGGATCAAAGTGCCGCAACATTAATTCTCTCAATAGCCCCTTGAGGGGTACAGACGTCACGGAGCAAAATCGACCAAGCCCCCTCAGGGGCGCTTTTCGATGATTTGTCACGGTAGTGTGCCGCGATTGAAATTCATCGGCGCAATGCCCGTTGGTTATTACGCCCTACGGCTCAATTTGAAGAAAGATGTGTAGATGCCTATGTCTATAAGCCGGGGCCGCACAAGTTGCCGATAGCCCCGCCCGCGCGCCATCGAGTCCCGCCATTCCTCGAGTTATCCCGTGCAACAATCTTGATTTAGCCCTCGGGCGGGTATACGATAGCTCGCTGTCGCTGGGGAGGTGCTGTCGTGAGACGGCGTTTTTGGCGACGCCATAAAATAGCAGAACTTAGCACCGGGCAAACCGCCGGCACCGAGTTCGATGCCATTAAAACTATACTCACCCAAGGAGGCCACCATGAGCACGGATTCGAAAAAATCTACGCAGGCTAAGCCTGATGTATCGCGCCGCAAATTTTTACGCGGGGCAACGGCCGCAACGGCGGGCGCCGCTTTAGCGTTCCCGATGATCGCAAGGGGCCAAACGACTCCGATCAGCATGCGCTGGCAGAGCACCTGGCCGGCCAAGGATATCTTCCACGAATACGCGCTCGATTTCGCCAAGAAGGTCAACGATATGACCGGTGGCGAGCTGAAAATCGAAGTGCTGCCCGCCGGCGCGGTGGTGCCGGCGTTCGGGCTGCTCGACGCAGTATCCAAAGGCACGCTCGACGGTGGTCACGGCGTGCTCGTCTACCATTACGGCAAGCAAAATGCGTTGGCGCTATGGGGTTCGGGCCCTGCCTATGCCATGGATGCCAATATGCTGCTGGCCTGGCACAAGTACGGCGGGGGCAAGGAGTTGCTGGCCAAGCTCTATTCCTCGATCGGCGCCAACGTCGTGTCTTTCCCCTATGGGCCGATGCCGACGCAGCCGCTCGGCTGGTTTAAGAAGCCGATAACCAAAGAAGCGGACATGAAGGGCCTGAAGTACCGCACCGTGGGGATTTCTATCGATGTATTTACCGCCATGGGATTGGCGGTGAACGCGCTGCCGGGTGGTGAAATCGTATCGGCGATGGATCGCGGGCTGCTCGACGCGGCCGAGTTCAACAATGCTTCATCCGACCGTTTGCTCGGGTTTGCCGACGTTTCCAAAGTCTGCATGTTGCAGAGCTACCACCAGAACGCCGAGCAGTTCGAGATCATGTTCAACAAGACCAAGTACGATGCGTTGCCGGACAGAATGAAGGCGATCATCTCGAATGCCGCGGAAGCAGCGTCGCAGGACATGTCCTGGAAGGCGGTTGATCGCTATTCCAGGGACTACATCGAGTTGCAGACCAAGGACAAGGTCAAATTTTACAAGACCCCGGCCGCCATCCTGCAAAGGCAACTCGAGGTCTACGACCAGGTTGTCGAAAAGAAATCGGCGGACAATCCGTTGTTCAAGGAAATCGTCGCGTCGCAGAAAGCGTTTGCCGAACGTGCGGTGAAGTGGGAGCAGGATACCGTAGTTCCGCGGACCATGGCCTACAATCATTATTATGTAAAGAAGGCCGCGAAGAAGGCCTGAGCCTCGTTTCAAATGCTCCAGCACCATCCGGATTTCGATCCGGATGGTGCTTCTTTTTTTGAATCGGCTTTTTTGTATAGATTGACTGTTTCTCGATGAATGTTCAGAAATTTTTACTTACCGCCGACCACATAAGCACCTGGACCGGCAAAGCGGCCGCCTGGTTGATCATGGCGCTGATGGCCACGGTCTGCATCGAAGTGTTCAAGCGTTACATCCTGAATGCGCCAACGGCGTGGATTTTCGACGCCACCAACATGATGTACGGCACGATTTTCATGATGTGCGGCGCCTACACGCTGGCGCAGGACGCCCACGTCAGGGGCGACTTCCTCTACGGCTCGATGAAGCCGCGCACCCAGGCGTCGTTCGATCTAGTCCTGTACATCGTCTTCTTTCTGCCCGGCATTGTCGCCCTGGTGTATGCGGGAATCGATTACGCGGGCGATTCGTGGCGTATCAATGAACACTCGAACGTGACTTCGGATGGGCCGCCGGTTTATCCGTTCAAGACCATCATCCCGATTGCCGGCGCCTTGGTGTTGATCCAGGGGATAGCCGAGATCGTTCGCTGCGTCGTGTGCCTGAAGACCGGAGAGTGGCCGGCGCGCTTGAAGGATGCCGAGGAAATCGACGTGATCGAACAGCAACTCGCCAGCAGCACGCACGTGGACGAGGAATCGCGCAAGCTGGCGATAGCGAATGTTCACGATATCGACGAGGCGGCGCACCAGCGCGGTCTCGGCGACCGGGCTGCCGAAGATCTGGGGCGGCATCCGAAGGGAGAGAAAAAATGAGCGATCCAGCACTCGGACTACTCATGCTCTCGCTCATCGTGGTGGTGATCATGATGGGCTTCCCGACCGCGTTCACGCTGATGGGTCTGGGCATGTTCTTTGGTTTTATCGCCTTTTACGACCCGTCGCAGTCCTGGACACACAACAAGATTTTCGACCTCATGGTCCAACGCACCTACGGTGCAATGAATAACGATGTGTTGATTTCGATCCCCTTGTTCGTGCTCATGGGCTACGTGATGGAACGGGGCGCGCTGGTGGACAAGATGTTCTACAGCATTCAGCTCGCGTTCCGGCGGGTGCCCGCGTCGCTCGCGGTTGCCACGCTAATCGTGTGCACGTTTTGGGGCATCGCCAGCGGTCTCGTGGGCGCGGTGGTGGTGCTGATGGGTGTGATCGCCTTCAACCCGATGCTTAAGGCTGGCTACGACGTAAGGCTTGCTGCGGGTGTTATCACGGCGGGCGGTACGCTTGGTATCCTGATCCCGCCCTCGGTAATGATCATCGTTTATGCCGCGGTCGCAGGGCAATCCGTAGTGAAGCTCTACGCTTCGGCGATGTTTCCGGGTTTTTTCCTGTCCTTCCTCTACCTCATCTACATCGTCGGCTGGGCGTTGATCAATCCCAAGATTGCGCCGCCCCTGCCTGAGTCCGAGCAGCAGGTGCCGGTGTCCGACTGGGTGCGGAACTTCCAGCAAGCCTATTCGAAAAATATGCTGGTCAGCTTGGTTACCGCGCTGTTCATGCCCGGCAAGGCGTTGGCGATCGAACACGAGGGCCGCCGCTTGTCTTACGGCGCAGTCTGGAAGAATTTTCTCAACGCGCTGTTTCCGCTCATACTCGCGGCGGTGACCCTGTGGGGTATCTGGTGGTACGTGGTGATTCACCAGCAGCCCGATGTCCAGCCGGTGGCAAGCATCACGCAAAAGCAGGCTGCGCCTGTGTCTGCCGTTGCGCAGACACCAATGGCGGATCCGGATAAGCCGCAGGAGCTGGGCAGCAACGCGGCGGCATCCGACCAGGAAACGCCGGCGCAGGAATCGGGAGTCGCGGAACAGGTGGGCGACCCGGAACTGCTGAAGCAAGGCGGAACTGCGCCAGCGGAAGCCGGCCCAGCGCCGGAATTTTATGTCTGGTTCTGGGGAATTGTTGCAGCGACCGCCCTGTTGCTCCTTTGGTACTACTGGAAGATGGAGGCCGAGGCGTTCGAGTTGCTGAAGTTGCTGATCTCATCGGTCATGCCGCTGGGTCTGCTTACCATGGTAGTGCTCGCGGTCATCCTGTTCGGCATTACCACCGCCACCGAGTCTGCCGCCATTGGCGCCGCCGGCGCGTTTCTGCTGGCGCTTCATGCACGCACGTTCGACTTTGAGCGCCTCAAGCAATCGGTATTCCTCACCGCCAAAACGACGGCGATGGTGTGCTGGCTGTTCGTCGGCTCGGCGTTGTTTTCGGGAGTATTCGCGCTTCTGGGCGGGCAGCAACTGGTTGAGCAGTGGGTGCTGTCGCTCAATATGACGCCGGTGCAGTTCATGATCCTGTCGCAGGCGATTATTTTCGTGCTGGGCTGGCCGCTGGAGTGGACCGAGATCATCGTGATCTTCGTGCCGATCTTCCTGCCGCTCTTGAAGCACTTCGAGATCGATCCCATCCTGTGGGGCACGCTGGTATTCGTGAACCTGCAGGCGGCCTTCCTGTCACCGCCGGTGGCGATGTCCGCCTTTTACCTGAAGGGGGTTGCGCCCAAGCACGTCACGCTCAACCAGATCTTCG
>JANXRV010000019.1:0-268282 GCA_025356665.1 Pseudomonadota bacterium | reverse complement strand
CGTGAAGGAAATACCGAGAAATGCCCTGCTCGTGCCATGAAAGAGGCCTTCATTTTGATAAAAATTTCGTTCAATTCACAAATTCAACTCAATCGCGTTCAACTGCCGCCGCTCGCGACTACTTGATCAGCGATTCCCTAGCTTTGACCATGCGAAAGACCAACACAAGTATGGCTTATTAGCCATACATATATATGGATACGTTGCTGGCCACCGTGCGACCCCCAACGTGAAGTAGGTTGCCGAAACGACGGAATGCAAAGTCGTACTCGAACGGTTTTTTGTCGAAAAGTCTTTTTGTCGTACAGATTTGGCTTAATTTAAAATTAACAGCTAAAGCCGGTTTCGTTTTATTCGTGTATCAATCCCGTTGAAGTGACGCGGTGCACACTGATACACCTGACTGTATCAGGAACACCGCAAGACATAGCGATTGCGTTACCGCTTTAGCGCGGGCGGCCGATTTGGGTCGAGAAGCGTCCCCAGGCCAACGGACGGTGACCGGCCAGAAGCAGCCGAACAGCTCCTCCCGCTGGCATTGCCATATTTCGGCATAATTCCCCTTCTGCCTCGGGAGGTGAAATGAATTATCGTCGCAAAATTATCATCGCACTCTGCGCCATTGGGCTCGTGGCGCCGTTCGGAACATTCGCGCAAAAACCGGGCGCCTATCCGACGAAGCCGATCCACTTGATCGTGCCGTACCCGCCTGGCGGCCTGAACGATACCTTGGCCCGACTGTTGGGAGCAAGACTCACCGAAGGGCTGGGCCAGCCCGTGCTGGTGGAAAATAAAACCGGTGCGAGCGGGATGATAGGCGCGGATGCGATCGCCAAGGCGCCCGCTGACGGCTATACCCTGTTGGTGGCATCGGGAGCAGAAATTGGAATTAATCAGCATCTCTATGCCAAGACGCCGTATAACCCCGAGCGTGATTTCGCGCCGATTTCGCTCGTTGCGATCACGCCCCTTGTGATCGTGGCGCATCCGAGCGTTCCTGCACAGAACATTCAGGAGCTCGTTGCGCTCGCCAAGGCCAAGCCGGGCACAATGGGTTTTACGTCAGTGGGCGATGGCAGCTCGCAGCACCTGACCGGTGAGATGCTGATGTCTGCGGCGGGAATTCAGCTCGTGCATGTTCCGTACAAAGGTGCCGGCCAATCGCTGCCCGACTTCCTCGGCGGGCAAATTCCGCTGGGGATATATGGCGTATCGACCATCTTCCCTCACGTAAAGTCCGGCAGAGCGAAGGTCTTGGCAGTAACGACGCTCAAGCGTTCATCTGCGGTGCCCGACTGGCCAACGCTTGCAGAGACCGGTTTCCCCGAGTTTGATACCTCGCTCTGGGTCGGAATACTTGCGCCTGCGGGGACACCCAAAGACATCATTGATAAGCTGAACCTTGAAATCACCCGCATCCTCAAAATCCCGGAGGTAGTGAATCGCATGGCCTCCCAGGGGGCCGATCCAGTCGGGAACAGCGCGGCAGAGTTCAAGGCATTTATCGCGGCAGAGTCCGTAAAGTACGCACGCATCATCAAGCAACTGGGTATCAAGGTCCAGTAGTGCATGGCGCCTTGTGGTGTCCGCTTCAGGTCTGATTACATATCCGCTCCGGGTCGAAACCCGGCGCGTCTATAACGGCTACGCAGCCTCAGGGGCTGGTGAGGCGATCGATGCAAGCGCTGTCAATCAGTTTCCCGCCCCTTGCGCCGGCGAGGCTGCCCAGCGGTCCGTCGACATAACCGCCGATGCTGCAACGTAGGGCATGGCCGCCATTGCTTTGCCCGGCATCGGTCTGGTTGGGGCCGTCGCGACGCGGTTCACTTTGCAGGTTGACGCCGCTGTTGTAGCTGACGGTAATGCCGTCGCCGTCGTTGGCGTTGATCAGGTTGCCGATGACGTCGGCTTGGGAGTTGCGGTGAACTGCAATGCCGCTTTCCTTGTTGTTGCTGATGGTGTTGCCGACGATCCAGGCGCCCGAGGTGCGCTCGATGTTGATGCCGGGGCCGCCGTTATTCTTGATGGTGTTCGGCGCCAGCGTCGGCACCCTTGGAATGAAGACGCCGATATAGGCGTAGGAGGCCCCCGTGACGTCGATGCCTATGCTGCCGCTTTGCTCGACAGTGGTGTTGAGGATGCGCGCGATGCTGCCTTTGTCGATATGAATGCCGCGTCCGCTGTTTTTGATCACGACATTGCCCTCTATCACCGCCGAGGCGGGGCCCGAGAGGTGAATGCCATCCTGGCCACCGGTCACGGTGAAACCCTTGATGATGATTTCCTTGGCGCGGACATACACGGCGTGTGGCGAGGCCGCCGGGCCACCCGGGTGCTGGATGGTCGTTTTTTTCTGACCGTCAAATATGACCCGTGTGATTTCCGGGGCGATGTTGACGTGTTCTTTGCACAGTCCACTCACCAGCACGGTGTCACCTGGCTTGACCCCACCCAGTACGCCCATGATGGTGTTACCCGCATCGCAATCTACGGTCACAGTTGCCGCATGAGCTGATAGCGCTGCAAAGCATAGGCCCGTCGTGAGCGCGGTTTTTGCGACCATCTTGCACATGGTTTGCTTGTTCATGGCGTCCCTTATCAGTTTCGGGTGCTGGTGGTGGCTGGCGGTGGTGTTTTACTCGGGCTTGATGTTGGCGTCCTTTGCCACTTTGATGTACTTCGCCAGGTCGGCCTTGAGCATTTCCATGCAGCGTTCGGGCGTCGTGCCGGTGGCCTCTATGCCCACCGGCGTGAGCTTGTCCTTCACCAGTTGCGGGTCGCGAATCATCTTGTTGATCTCGGTGTTGTAGCGGTCGATGATGGCGCGCGGGGTTCCGGCGGGGGCCAGCACGGCAAACCACACGTCCATGCTCAGACCGGGGAAGGGGCCGGCTTCGGCCATGGTCGGCACGTCGGGAAGGATGGCGGTGCGGTTGGCGGCGGCGATGGCGATGGGGCGCAGTTTGCCGCTGCGGATATGCGGCAGCAGCGAGTTGATGGCGCCTATGGTCACGGTGATTTCGTTGGCCAGCAGAGCCGGCACGATGCCGGCGGCGCCTTTGTAGGGCACGTGGGTCATGTCGATGCCGGCAAGGCTCTTCAATTGTTCCGCGGCAAGGTGGTGTGGGGTGCCAATGCCGGCGGTGCCATAGGTCACGGTCCCGGGCTTGGCCTTGGCCATGGCGATGAACTCTTTTAGCGTCGTCACCGGTGTGCTGGCGTTGACCGTCATGACGAAGGGAATGCTGCCGACCATGGACACCGGTTCGAAATCCTTGATCGGATCGTAGGGCAGCTTGCTGAAAAAATTGACGTTGATGACGTGGGTGTTGGAGGAAATGAGCAGGGTATAGCCGTCTGCAGGTTGTCTGGCGACATATTCGGTGCCGATGTTGCCGCCGACCCCGGGCTTGTTTTCGACCACCACGGGTTGCCCCAGCACGCTTTGCAGACGCTCGGAGAACAGGCGGGCGAGGTAGTCATTGGCGCCACCGGGCGTGAGCGGCACGACAAACTTGATCGGCCGGCTTGGCCAGGCTTGCGCCCAGGCTTTGGAGAGGGGGGTGGCCAGCGCGGCAAGTGCCGAGGCTGTTCTGATGAAACTGCGACGTGAAAACATGGGGTCTGCTCCTAGTGTATGGCTTACAGGCTCTGCGGCCTGTTGCCGGACGGCGGATACATGAGACAACTTAACCAACGAATACTTTATACGCGCTTAAAAAAAAGCACGCTGTCATTGCAAGGGGCGAAGCAACGAAGCAATCTCGTGGCATGCGCCGGACATCGTTGCCGCGACGAGATTGCTTCGCTGCGCTCGCAATGACAGCTACGGGTTATGGTCTAAATCGCGTCTTAACGTTTCTGGCTGGCTTGCGATCCGCTCATGTTGGTGTCGTAGCCGGGCAGCACGCGCATGTCGATGACACAGACCTTGCCGGCCTTGACGGCGGCGATGCCTTGCGCGATCGCGCCAGCCACATCCTCGGCGCGCGTGATAGGGCCTATGCCTTCGGCGCCCTGCGCACGCGCCATCATGGCGAGGTCAATGTCCGGATCACCGATTTTCTGGCCGATCCACTTGTTCTCGACCGGACGCGAACGTTCCTTGGCTACGCGTTCCTGGTGTACTTCGTCGTTGAAGTAAGAGCGGTTGTTGGCGATGATCATCAGCACCGGTATTTCGTAGTGGGCTGCGGTCCACAGCGCGGTCACACCCATGAGGAAATCGCCGTCGCCGAGCACGCCGATTGGCAGGCGGCCACTGCCCTTGAGCGCAAGTGCCGCGCCCACGGTGATGCCGGGACCGGCGCCGATGCCGCCGCCGCCGTTAAGGCCGAGGTATTCCATCGGGTGTTTGAAGTGCCGGTATTCGCCGTTCCAGCCGAGGGGCAGCTGGGTGAAGCATACGTCCATGCCTTCGGTGGCGGCATTGACGGCGTTGGCGAGGCCGCGGATGGAGACAACGGTTTTGTCCAGGGCCGGCAGCTCGGCGCGGGCCTGCGGTGTTGCGGCGGGGCGCGCCTTGACTTTGTCGGTCAGCAGCGGCACGACCGGATCGGTCTCGCAAAGCATATAGACGTCAACCGGTGGCAGGGCCTGATAGTCCATGCTCCAGCCCCGATGCACCAGTTGGTCGGGGGACACGTTGATGACTTTGGCCGAAATCGGTTCGTTGCCCCAGGCCTGTTTGAGCGCACCGGCAAGGTCGTACCAGTCCAGGCCCAGCACGACGTCGGCTTCGCGCAGCAGTTTGCAGGCGGCGGGGGAGAAGAACACGCCGGGGGCCACCGGGTGCAGCGGGTGGTCGGTCGGGAAGGCGGCCGGCATTTTGAGGTCGGTCAACACCTTGGCTTGCAGTTTTTCAGCCAGTGCCACGCGCTGCTTCCAGCCCGCCTCGCTGCGCAGGGCGCGGCCCATCAGGATGACCGGGTTCTTGGCCTCAGACAGCAGCTTGGCCGCCTGTTCGAGCAACTCCGGTGCGGGCAGTACCGGCGCCGGGGCGCGAAAGCGCTTGGCGTCGGGCAGCTTGGGCAGCGGGCCGATCTTGGATTCCTGGATGGCGGCATCCAGATTGACGTAGGTCGGGCCCCTGGGCGCGGTGTCGGCGATTTGCACGGCGCGCAGCAGGGCTTCGAAGGTGGCCGGCACGGAGCCCGGCTGGTTGTCCCACTTGGTGTAGTCGCGGATGATCGCGCCCTGGTCCGATACGGTGTGGATCCAGTCGATCCATGGCCGGCGCTTGGCGGCATCCCAGGGGCCGGTGGCGCCCAGCAGCAGGATTGGAATACGGTCGCACCAGGCGTTGAACACCGACATCGAGGCGTGCATCAGGCCGACGTTGGAGTGCAGCACGCAACCCATCATCTTGTCCGAGGCCTTGGCATAGCCCTGGGCTATGGAAACGGCGGACTCTTCGTGCAGGCACAAGAGCATTTGCGGGTTCTTGTTGCCGATGTAATTGACGATGCTGTCATGCAGGCCTCGGTAGCTCGCGCCGGGGTTGAGCGCGAGGTAGGGGATATCCAATTCGCCCAGCATGGCGGCAATGGCGTCGCTGCCCCAGATGTCCGTCTGTTCGGTGCCGGGTACGGGAGTGTCGTGAAGAATGGTCTTCGCGACCTGATCTTTGGCGTTCATGTGTGCTCCAGTGCGATTAAGTAAAGAGACGGCGGTGGGATGCGTGATGGTCGAATTGTAATGAAAGTAATGAAAGTGATAATGAAAGTAATGAGATCAAACCGTGCCAGTCCTTGCTTGCGCAAGGTAAGCCGGCTCGATGTAAGCGGCGGTGTCAATGGCGCTGTCTTGCGGCAGCAACCCGGCTGCAATCTGCGTCTTGATGACCTCTTCCAGGCCGCGCAGGTTAAGTGACAGGTCGCACGCCAGCACGCCGCGACTGGTGTAGTAATCCCAGCCGCGTTTTGCGTGCGCTTGCGACATGTGCATTTCCCGCGCCACCAGTTCAGCGGTGCCGGCGCGGTTGTCATGCAGCCACGCGGTGCTTTTGATCATGGCGCGCAGGAATCCGATGACGCTATCGCGGTGTAGCGCGGCCCAGTCGCGGCTGACGTTGAGCGTGGTGAACTGCCAGTCGGGGACGTAATCGGCCACATCGCACAGGTTGGAAAACCCCGCATCTTCTTCCAGATAGACCCACGGAATGGACTGCAATCCGGCATCGATGCCGCCTTCGACCAAAGCCTTGTGCCGCGGCGGGGCGCCGCCGGTTTCCTTGACCTTGTAGTCGTCCGGATATTTCAGGCCGTGGCGGGCCATGATTTCCTGCAACTGGAAGAAAGTGCCCTCGACCATGTTGAGAATGCCTATGGTCGCCCCGCGCAGATCCTCGATGCGTTTGAAGCGCGCTTGGGCGATAAAAAAATGTGACATCTTGCCGGCGTTGCCGGCAAGAAAGCGCAGGGGCCCGCCCTGAGATGCGTTTTGCAGCACCACCTCCGGTGAAGCGAGTGCGATGTGCATCTGGCCCGAGACGAGGGGTTCGACCTGCGACGCATTGCCGAAGATGCTCAGTTTGACCTCAATGCCTTCATCGCGGAAAAAACCGTGTTCCATGCCGACCCACAGCGGTGCGGCGAAGAAGGTGCGCGATACGGTACCGACTTCAAGCGCGGTGAGGGTTGGCATGGTGGGCTTTAATGACTTCTGTGGACGGGGGGGCTGGCTTTAATCCAGGCGAATGCCGGTGTCCTTGATGACCTTGCCCCAGCGCTCCGACTCCTTGCGGATGTAGGCGGCGAATTCCGATGGCGTGTTGGACATCGGGTCAAGGCCGGCGGCAACGAATTTCTCTTTGACATCGGGCAGGCCGAGGATGCGCACGATTTCCGTGTTCAGCTTGGCAACGATGTCGGCCGGGGTGCCCGCAGGCGCAACCATGCCAAGCCAGACGGTGACGTCAAAGCCGGCCATGCCAGGCAGGTCGCTCACCTTGGGCAAATCGGGCAGCGTGCTGATGGTCCGTGTTCCCGCGGTTGCCAGCACCCGGAATTTGCCGCTTTTGATATGCGGTCCGCTGGAGGTCACGCCGTCAAGGATGAAATTGACATCGCCAGAGAGCAGGCCTTGCACGGTGCCCGGGCTTCCCTTGTAGGGCACGTAGGTCATGTTCACGCCGGCCGCGCGTTTGAGCAGTTCGCCGCCCAATTGCGTGGTGATGGTACCGGAGCCGAAATTGACTTTGCCCGGATTGGCCTTGGCCATTTGCAGCAGTTCCTGCACCGTCTTTGGCCCTGTCGCGGCATCGGTCACCAGGATGATGTGGGACAAGGCGGTGGTGGTGATGGGGGCAAAGTCGCGGATCGGATCGTAGGGCAGCTTGGCGTACAGGGTCTGGTTCATGACCAGTGTTGAGTCTATGGCCACCAGCAGCGTGTAGCCGTCCGGCGCCGCTTTGGCCACCGCTTCGGCGCCGATGATGGTGTTGGCACCGGGCCGGTTGTCGATGATGACTTGCTGGCCCCAGTTTTCGGACATTTTTTGTCCGATCAGCCGCGCCTGCACGTCGGAAGGACCGCCGGGCGGGAAGGGAACAATGATGCGAATGGGTTTGTTGGGGAAGCTCGCAGCTCCCTGTGCCCATGCCTGGCTGAATTGGCCGGCCTGGCTGCAAAGTGCGAGCGCAACGAGGGCTGCGCGTAATACTGTGTTCATGTTGGTTCTCCTTGATGTTTTTATCGGTATTGTCTTATTCAATTTTCAAGCCGATTTCCTTGATGATCTTGCCCCACTTGAGGGTCTCGGAACGCATGAAACTGCCAAGCTCCTCGGCGCTGCTGCCAACCGGTTCGATGCCCGCTGCGCTCAGGCGTTCGCTGGTTTCGGGCAGGCGCATGACGCGCACGATCTCTGTGTTGAGTTTTGCGACGATGTCACGCGGCGTACCAGCCGGCACGACGATGCTCTGCCACACCTGGGCTTCGTAGCCCGGAACGCCCGATTCTGCCACGGTCGCGAGCTCGGGTGCCTGCCGTAGGCGTTTTGCGCCCATCGCGCCAAGTGCCTTGACCTTGCCGGACTTCCAGTTGGGCAGCGCGGTCGAGATACCTTCAAAAATAACCGGCACCTCGCCGCCCATCAGTGCCGTGATGGTGGTGTTGCCGCCCTTGTAGGGGACGTTCTGCATTTTCGTGCCGGTCATATTGTTGAAGAGTTCCCCGGCAAGTTGCATGGCGATGGTGCCCGATCCGAACATCACCTTGCCTGGATTGGCCTTGGCGTAGGCGATAAGCTCGGGCACGGTGTTGAAGGGGGCATTGAGGTTGGCCACCAGCATCGCGGGCACAATCGCAATCAGCGACACCGGTTCGAAATCCTTGAGTGGGTCGTAGGGCAGTTTGGTGTAGAGCGCCGGGTTCATGCTCAGCGTGGAGTCGATGGCCATGAGTATGGTGTAGCCGTCGGGTGCCGCTTTGGCGGCGAGGTCGGCGCCGATGATGGTGTTGGCGCCGGGACGGTTGTCCACAATGACTTGCTGGCCGAAGCCCTCGCTCATTTTTTGCGCCAGTACCCGCGCCAGAATGTCCGCCGGTCCGCCGGGCGGGAAGGGCACAATCATCCGTATCGGTTTGCTCGGGAAGGACTGCGCGAAGGCGCCAAACGCGACGCCCAGGCCCAGCAGGGCAACAGCAACAAGTCTCAGAAAATACGCTTTCATACGGCCTCCTTATATTGATTAATTGTGTTGATTAATGTTGTTGATTAACGTTGTTCATTAAAGATACTGCCGGACTTTTCGCCCGATTTTTTTCTGCGCGATCACCTGAAAACCCGCGCCAAGCTTGGGTTTTCAGGCGATCGCCTCTCAGTGTTGCGATAACAATTGGCCGAATCCCTGCACACGGTCGGGGATGCCCATGGTGCGCAGGCAATGCCAGACCGCCGCCGTATTGCTGGTGACCACCGGGCGGCCCAGCGCCGCTTCCAGTTCTTCGGCGACATCGGCCGAACGCACCGTGGTGCAGCTGATGAGATAGGCGTCGGCGTCGGCGTGGCGGTGGGCAAGGGTGAACTCGCGCCATTTCTCCGGCGTCACCGCCATCATGGCATTGGCATCCGGGCAGTCAAGCCCGGCCCAGTCGAGAATCTCGAAACCGGCGGCCTTGAAGTACACGGCTTCGCGCTGGTTGATCGCCTCGATGTAGGGCGAGAGCATGACAATTTTTTTGGCGCCGACTGCGCGCAGCGCCGCGACGATAGCCTCCGAGGTGGCGGTGACCGGCTTGCCACTGGCCTTTGCCACGCGCTGTTTGATCGATTGCTCAAGCTCCACGCTGAAGGTGGAAACTGCGGTGCAGTGAAACACCAGCAGGTCGGCGCCGGCGTCGGCGGCAAGTTCGGCCGCCTCCTCAACGCGCTCGGTCATGGCCAGCAGGTCCTTCTCCGAACTGCCGGTCAGCTTTAGTCGCGTGGTGTGCAGTGACACCCCGGCCGGCAGCATGGCGTGGAACTGTGGTTCGGCGGCCTGGTTACCCGAGGGCAGCAACATGCCCAGTTTGGCGCGCGTGCCGTAATTGATGGCACTCATGCGGCTTTAGCCTGTGGTTTGGGCGCATCCATGCGCATCAGGCTTTTTTCCATGTGCTTCTTGAGCTCGACCCAGAGTGCGGCGAGCGCGGCCGTATCGGTTGATTGGCTTTCGTTACGACGCTTTTCCATGGCACGCCACAGCCGTCCGCGCACTTCATAGCGCATCGGTTGGGGCAGCGCGAACAGGATGTCGATGAGGGCCTTGGCCACGGCGGGGGTCCAGACCTGTTCATATTTCTCGCGCGCCGTACCCAGCGTGTGCAGGCCGGCGTGAACCAGCGGTTGGTGGCCTTGTCGCGCCTTGGCGGTCGCGGCGCTGTCAAGCTGGCCATTGTTAATGACCACGCCGTAATCGCTCCGGGCTCCGGCGATGCTGACAAAGCCGTTCAAGACATCGTCGAGCACGCGTTGCGGATCGCGCTCGAATGCCTCGCCGTAGCCGCCCCCGCCTGCGGTGGAAAGTCGAATCACATCACCGATAGTGGCGCGGATGGCGTCGGCCTTTGAGACGACCTCGAACTGGTCGGCGCCGGTACGTTTGACTTCTATCTGGCCGTTTGCGCCGCCACAACCGCCGAGCAGGCCCCAGGGCTGAAAGCGCAGGCGTTCCATTCCCCGCGCGATGATGACGCAATCGGGCGCCAGCACCTCGAACTCGAACACGACGCCACAGCCGCCGCGGAACTTGCCCGGGCCGCCCGAATCGGGACGCAGGCCGTATTGATGCACGCGGGCCGAGGATTTGCTCTCAACCGCTTCGAGTGGGTTGTTGCGCATATTGGCGATGTCGACCACGTCACGCGCATGCAGGCCGTCGGCCTGGGAGCAGCCGCCGGTGCCGCCCGAGAGCGGCTCCAATACGTTGACCTCGACGCCGCGACCGCTAGGGCTGGGCTCGGCGAACACGACGGGCACGATGGTGCCCGAGCCGGCCGCCGGCACAAAGTCGGGCAGGGCCTGTGCAAGCGCGCCCATGACGGCGTCTTGCAGGCGCACGCCCATGGTGGTGCGAAGGCCGATGGCGGCGGGGAAAACGCAGTTGACCACCGAGCCCTCGGGGGCGGTCACCGACACCGGGCGCATCATACCCGAGTTGAAGGGCATGTCCGGTTCCATCGTCATGAACACCGACATCAGCTTATAGATCAGCCAGGGATGCGGCTTTCCGGCGCTGTGCAGGTTGAACGCGGACTTTAGCTGCGGATCCGTGCCGGTGAAATCCATGTGGATGGAATCACCCTTGATCGTTACCGCCACCGCCAGGCGCACCGGAATCTCGCTCGTCACATCGTCGTCAAGGTAGTCGTGAAAGCGGTAGGTGCCTTCGGGAATTTTCTTGATGAGCGCCCTGGCGCGCGCCTCGCTGTAGGCGAGGCAATCGTCCATGGACGACAGGAAATCAACCAGGCCGTAGCGTTCGATCAGTTCGTGCACGCGCCGCTCGCCCACCCGCAGCGCGGTGACCATGGCGCGTAGGTCGCCCCAGTTGTCGGCCGGCACGCGCACGTTGTTCATGATCAGCCGGAAGATGTCTTCGTTGAGCTCGTCTTTCTTGTAGAGCTTGAGCGGCGGGATGCGTATGCCTTCCTGGAACACCTCGTAATTGGAGGGCGTGAGGCTGCCGGCGACGTTGCCGCCAACGTCGGTGGAGTGCACATAGGCGAAGGTGAAGCAAACCAGCTTGCCTTGGTGGAACACCGGACGAAAGACATTCACGTCCGGCAGGTGCGAGGACATCGCGCCGGAGCTATAGGGGTCGTTGGTGATGACGATGTCGCCTTCATCGTAATGATCAAACGCTTTGAAGGCGTCTGACATATCGAGGTTGATGAAGGTGGTGATGCCTATGCCCTTGGGGTAGCCGAATATTTCGCCCTTGGGTGTCACCAGGGCGACACCCAGGTCGGCGGTTTCGTTGACGAAGGCGGTGTAGCCGGTGCGTTGCACCGAGTAGCCCATTTCCTCGGCCACGGAACGAAAACGCTGCATCAGCATTTCAAGCACGATTGGATTGGTGTTCATGTCTCGCTCCTGTGGTTCTGCCCATCCCGGCTCTTCAGTTCAAGGGGAAGGGGAAGATCAGCCTGGTGGCAGCTCATGCTTATCCCTTTCTTGTCAGGGTTAGTACGCCGAACTCGTCAGTCTCTGCAACAAAGCCGGGCGCAACGACAGTCGTGGTGTCGATCTGCTCGACAACGGCCGGACCGTCGATGCGGTCGCCGGCGCCGAATTGTGCGCGGGCGTAGAGCTTGGCTTCGTGATGCCTGCCACCGTACCAGATCTTGCGCGAGCCCTTGGCCAGCGGTTTGCCGTCGCCCTTGGCGAGGCGCTTGAGCGAGAGCTCGCGTGTCTTGCCGGCGATGCGCACGCGCAGGTTGACCAGGTCGATGCGCGCCTTGCGGTCGCTGTTGCGATAGAGCTGCTCGTAGGTGTCGTGGAAGCACGCGGCGATGGCGTCCGCCGTGAGGCTTGCGGCATCACCGGGCAGGTCGACCTCGATGTCGAAGGCCTGGCCGTAGTAGCGCGCATCGACCGAGAAGCGCACGACGGTCGTGTCGATGACTGGATTCTCGGCGGCAAGCCAGGCGCGACCCGAGGTCTCCAGTTCGGCAAAGCCGGCGCGGATTGCTTCGGCGGGCGTCTTGGCGAGGTCGCCACGCAGGCTCTTGATGTAGTCGTTCTTGACGTCGGCGATGGCGGCGCCCAGGGCGCAGGTGGTGCCGGGGTTGGGCGGCACGACAATGCGCGGAATGATGATTTCCTCGGCGAGCAGGCAGGCGTGGGTCGCGCCGGCACCGCCAAAGGGAATGAGTGCGAAATCGCGCGGGTCGACGCCGCGCTTGGTCATCATAGGCAGCAGCGCCGTGGTCATGTTGGAGGTGGCGATTTTCAGGATGGCCTCGGCCGCCTCTTCAAGGCTGACCTTGAGCCGTTCGGCAATCGTGCCCACCGCCGCCTCGGCCAGCTTGCGGTCGAGTTTCATCGCGCCGCCGAGGAAGTTCTCCGGGTTGAGGTAGCCGCAGACGATGTAGGCGTCGGTTACTGTCGGTTCAATGTTGCCGTTGCCGTAGGCGGCGGGGCCGGGCATGGCGCCGGCGCTCTTCGGGCCGACCTTGAGCAGGCCGATCGGGTCGAACCAGGCGATGGAGCCGCCACCGGCACCGACCGCGAACACGTCGACAGAGGGCATCACCACCGGATAGGCGCCGACCCAGGCCTCGGTCGAGTGCGCCGGCTCGCCGTCGCGGATCAGCGACACGTCGGCGCTGGTGCCGCCGATGTCTATCGTCACCGCCTCTTTCACGCCGACCAGGCGTGCGATGTAGGCGGCGCCGACCACGCCCGATGCGGGGCCGGACAGCAGCGTGCGCACCGGCTTGTCCTCTGCGGTGGATGCCGACATCACGCCGCCGTTGGACTGGGTGATGTAGAGCTTGGTGCTCATGCCGATGGCGGCGGTATCTTTTTGCAGCGCGCGGACATACTTTGACAGCACCGGTTGCACGTAGGCGTTGAGCACGGCGACCATGGCGCGCTCGTATTCGCGGATTTCCGGCCACAGCTCGGTGGACAGCGACACGTGTTTGCCGGGGAAAAGTTTTTCGATCACGGCCTTGGCTTGCCGCTCGTGCTCCGGTGCGACATAGGAGTTCAGGAAGCACACAGCCAGGCTGGCGATGTCCTGGTCCTTTAGTGCGGCGAGCGAGTTTTCCAGGCCGGCCACATCGAGCGGCGTGATTTCCTGACCGCTGCGGTCGGTGCGTTCGTTCGCCTCGATCACATGGCGTCGTGGCAGCAGGTCCGGCGGCGCCGGCGCGCGCAGGTTGAAGGTGTCGTGCTTGACCAGGCGCGCGATCTCGAGAATGTCGCGGTTGCCCTTGCTGACGATCAGTGCGACCCTGGCGCCGCGATACTCGAGCAGCGCGTTCAGTGCGATGGTGGTGCCGTGAACGAAGCCGCCAATGGCCGCCGGTGTGGAGCCGATGCGCGCCATTAATTCACTGATGCCACGCGCTACTGCGCGCGAGGGGGAGTCGGGCGTGCTCGGCACCTTGTGGGTGTGGATGTCCTGGCTGTCGGCATCGATCAATGTCAGGTCGGTGAAGGTGCCGCCGATATCTATGCCCAGCTTGTAGCGCGCGTCTGACGCAGCCATGCGAGTGGCTCTCCTTTTGGGGTGGTCTTTTCTGTGCCGGACGCCGTAAGCGGCGCCGGATCTTGTGGGGGAGCAGTTTATGAGGCTGGAGAGGGTTGCTCAAGCTTGATCATGCAATCAACCGCGATCTGCCTGTGCTTGCCGACCGGACTTGCCGCGGCGGGCCGGCAGGCGTGAGCGGCAAAGCGTGCGGAAGGCCCCGCAGTGGCCGATGAGCAGGCTGAAAACCGGCGCCAGTAGGGCATTTCCAGTCGAAAATAGGCTGCAAAGCCGCGCCAGGCGGATGTTTCCAGCACTATGTCATTGCGAGGCGCGCAGCGACGAAGCAATCTCGCTGCATTGCGTTTGGCTTCGCTTGGTTGGCGTCATATGGACGACGAGATTGCTTCGCTGCGCTCGCAATGACAGCCAGGGGCGAAGCGGGCCTGGTTCCAAATCCAGGTCAGGTCACGATGTTGCGCGGCTCGCGATGAACCATCAACGCGCCACGGAACCCGCGCCTAGGTAAGCCGGTTTCGGCGCGGGAGGGAATATAGGCTGCAAAGCTGCGCCAGTCGGGAATGGCACTTACTTAGCGGCATGCTGAAGCGCTTTTGATAAATCATGACATCTTGCAAAACCGCGACCAAGGTACTCCCTCCCCCTCGACGGGGGAGGGCGGGGGAGAGGGTGAATGCGTGCAAGATCGAATCTGCCGGCATTCCCCCTCTCCCTGTCCCTCCCGCAAGGGGAGGGGGAACGTGCTAAGTAAGCGCCATTCCCTAGCATATGCCTGAAAACCCGCGCCAGACGGGCGTTTCCAGCACTATGTGCGATGTGCGGTGTGTAATGTGCAAGATGCGATGTGCAACCGTGCCAATGTTCAATGCAATGGAACGGTCCCAAGGACCAAGGGGCTGAGCTAGTGCGCGACGACGAGCTGGGCGAGATGGTCCGGGTCGGCCAGCAGTTCGGCGCTGGCGCCGCTGTGGATGATGCGGCCGCGGCTTAGCACCAGTACCTGTTGCGTGACTTGCAGCGCGAGTTTCGCCGACTGTTCCACCAGGATCACCGTGAGGGCTTCTTCGCGGATCAGCCGTTGCAAGGCCCCCATCAGCATTTCAACGATGATCGGGGCAAGGCCCTCCATTGGTTCGTCCAGCAGCAGCAGCGCCGGGTCGCCCATCAGTGCGCGGCCGATGGACAGCATTTGCTGTTCGCCGCCGGAAATCTGGTTGCCCAGGTGGCTGCGGCGCTCGGCAAGGCGGGGGAAGAGCTCGTAGACACGCTCAAGCGGCCAGCGGCCGGGGCGCGCGGCGACCCTGAGGTTCTCCTCGATCGTCAGCGATGGGAAGATGTCGCGCGTTTGCGGCACGTAACCGATGCCCAGGCGCGAGCGTTCATGCACCGGCATGCGGCTCATTTCCGTGCCACGGTATTCGACGGCGCCGGCGTGGAAGGTGGTGTGGCCCATGATGGTTGCCAGCAAGGTGGTTTTGCCCACGCCGTTGCGGCCGAGCAGCGCGAGCGAACCGCGCTCAGGCAGTTCGAAGCCGATGTCCTCCAGAACAACGGTCGCGCCGTAGCCCGCGCGCACGCCACTGAGTTTCAGTGCGGGGGTGGCGGATGGGGCCGATGCGTCAGTCGTCATTTTGTTCCCCGAGGTAGACCTGGTGCACGCGTTTGTCTGCGGCGATCTCGTCGGGCGTGCCCTCGCACAGTACCTCGCCCTGAACCAGCACGGTGATGCGTTTGGCGAAGCGGAACACCAGATCCATGTCGTGTTCGATGATGAGGATTGCGATGTCCTTGGGCATGGTGTCGAGTGCCTGCAGGATGCGCTCGGACTCCATCGAGGGCACGCCCGCAGCCGGTTCGTCCAGAAGCAGCACCTTGGGTTGCAGTCCGAGCGCGATGGCGATCTCAACCAGGCGCTGCTTGCCGTAGGGCAGGTCGATGACACGCTTGCCGGCATCGTCAGCGATGCCCAGCGTGTCGAGCAGGGCGAGCGCCTCGTCACGCACGGCGCGGTGCGCGGCGGCTGGCCGCCACATGCTGCCGGCCACGCCGTGGCGCTCGGCCACGCCCAGGGCGACGTTATCTATGACGCTCATGTTGCGGAATAAAGTGTTGATCTGGAAGGTGCGTCCCAGGCCCTGCTTGACGCGGCCCGATTGCGGCAGGCGGGTGACGTCCTGGCCGGCAAGAAAGATTTGTCCGGAGGTGGGCGCCAGGCGCCCGGTGAGCATATTTACAAAGGTGGTCTTGCCGGCGCCGTTCGGACCGATGAGGGCATGGCGCGCACCGGCTTCCAGGCGGAAGTCGATTTTTTCGGCCACCGTCAGCGCGCCGAAGCTCTTGCACAACTGGCGTGTTTCGAGAACGGCGCTCATGCTTTTTTGGCCTTGAATCTGTCAACCAGCCTGTCAATGATGCCAAGGATGCCGCCGCGGGCGAACAGCACGACTATCACCAACATCAGACCGATGCCGAAGTACCAGTATTCGGGGAATTGTTTGGCGAGGTAATCCTGCGCGATCAGAAACACCAGCGGGCCGACAAAGGCGCCATAGAGCCGGCCGACCCCGCCCAGAATGAGCATGACTAGCAGCTCCCCGGATGGCTCAAAGCCAAGCACGTTAAGCCCGACGAACTGGTTGGTCTGTGTCAGCAGGGCGCCGGCGACGCCGGCGATGGCCGCCGAGATGATGTAGACCACAACCAGGCGCCAGTAGACCGGCGCGCCTATGGCGTGCATGCGCGTGCTGTTTTCACGTATGCCGGTGAGCGCGACGCCGAAGGGCGAGTAGATGAGGCGGCGGATCAGCCACCAGCCGCCGAACACCATCGTGAGGCACCACAGGTAAGCGGTCTTGCCATACAGGTCGAATTTGAACTGCCCGAGGATGGGCGCGATCACCACGCCCGACAAACCGTCCGCGCCGCCGGTGAGCAGGGTGGCTTTGTTGGCGATCTCCAGGCACAGCGCGGCGATGGCGAGGGTCAGCATCAACTGCGTGAGGCCGTGTGTGCGCAGGATCACCGCGCCGGTGATCAGTCCGAGCAGGCCGGCGGCCACGCCGCTGACTAGCAATTGGATGATTGGGTCGGTGATGCCCATTTTCGCCGCCATGATGCCGGTCACGTAGGCGCCGAAACCAAAGAATGCTGCGTGCCCCAGCGTGATGATGCCGGCATAGCCCAGGATCAAATCCAGCGAAAGCGCAAACAGGATATAGGTCAGCACCCGCGCGCCAAGGGACAGGTAATCGGGAAGGACGAAATAGACCGCCACAGCGGCGATCCATGGCAAGCATTCGGTCCAGCGCAGGCCGTGGTCGGCGTTGTATCCGACGTCCCGGCTCATGTTCGTTTCCCGAAAAGTCCGGCCGGCCGCCACAGCAGCAGGCCGATGGTGGCAACGTAGATGAAAAACGCACCGAACTGCGGCACCCAGTACTTGCAGGCGGTATCGGTGATGCCGATCAACAGGGCGGCAACGAAGGGGCCGCGCAGGCTGCCCAGGCCGCCGACCGAAACGACGATGAGGAAGTAGACCAGTTGTTCAAACGGATACGTGGGTTGGACGGCGACGATTTCCGCGCCCAGCGCGCCGCCGAGGCCGGCGAGGCCGCTGCCGACGGCGAAGGTGATGCTGAACAGGCGCTTGGTGTTGATGCCTATGGACTGCGCCATCGGGCGGTTGTCCACGGCCGCACGCACCATCGCGCCCCAGATGGTGCGCTCAACGCCGAACCACAGTCCGGCGATCATGGCGGAGCTGAACAGGATGAGGAAAACCCGGTAGGCGGGGAAATCGCGCCCGAACAGGGAGAACTGGCCTTTGAGATATTCAGGCAGGATGACCGGTTGTTGCAGCGTGCCGAAAATGAGGCGTGCAATGGCGACCGACATGAAAATCAGGCCGATAGTGAACAACACTTGTTCCAGTTCGGAGGCGCCATACAGGCGCGAGTAGAGCAGTCGTTCCAGCACGACGCTGGCGGCGGCGACGATGATGAACGACAGGGCGAGCGCAAGCGGAAAGGGAAGGGCGTGCCCAAGCGATGAAACGAGGATATAGCCGCCGGCCATGGCGAACACGCCGTGGGCCAGGTTGGTGAAGCCCATCAGCCCCATCGTCACCGACAGGCCGACCGAGATCACGTACAAAATCATGCCGTAGGCCACGCCGTGAAAGGCGACGCTGACCAGCGATGAGAGGAATGCTTCCATGCGTGTTAGATACGGGTGTCTGCTAAGTGGTGATAAGCGGTGATTGAGGGTTCGGGTAAAAAAAGCCCCCGCGACGCTTTGCAGCGGCGCGGGGGCTTTTTTGCAGGCTTATTTTTTCTTGTCTGCTTCTTTCATCGGATCTTTGATCCCGGTGCTGATGGTTTCAATCTCGACGTTGGCGAGCCTGCCGCCGACCCGGCGCACCTCACGCAGGTATTCGGGATTGATCACGTCGCGTGTTTCCGGATCGATGGCAACGGTGCCGCGCGGGCTGGTGGTGCTCTTCCAGTTTTTCAGCAATTCCATTGATTTTTCCGGGGTGACTTTGCCGCCCTGTTCGCGGATGGCGGAGAAAATGGCGTCCATCGCATCCCAGGCTGCGACCACCATGAAGCCCGGCGTCAGGTTCTCGCCAAACTCTTTCCGGTAAGCGGCGACGAAAGCCTTGTTGGCGGGGCGCTCGGAAGAGGCAGAGTAATGGTGCACCGTGGTGACACCAAGTGCGACGTCACCCATGGCTTGCAGTTCTTCATCGGTGACGATGTCGCCGGTGCCGATGAACTTGATGCCGGCTTTGGGCAGGTCAAGATCGGCGTAGGTTTTCATCATAGCCGTTGCCGCTTTGCCAGCCGGGTTGAAACCGAACACGACATCGGGCTTGGCGTCCTTGATGCGCTGCATGAACGGAACGAAGTCCGGGTTAGCGAGCGGCACGCGCAGGCTGCCGATGATTTCGCCGCCGCCTTCCTTGAAGCCTTTGATGAAGCCTTCCTCGGCCTCATGACCCGGGGCGAAGTCGGTGACTGCAGTGTAGGCTTTCTTGTACTTTTTGGCGGCCCACTGGCCCAGCGGGTAGGCTGATTGCCACAGGGTGAACGAAACGCGCGTCATATAAGGCGCGTTGTTCATGATGCGGGCGCCGGCGGCATTCATGCTGACGAAGGGCACCTTGGCTTCGGTGGTGAGCGGGCCGATTGCTGCCATGTTCGGCGTCCAGACGATGCCGGTGAGGAAGTTCACCTTGTCGCGCACAATCAACTCTTGTGCGATGCGCTTGGCCACATCGGGGTTGGGGCCGGTGTCATCGCGTGTGATGAGCTCGACCTTGACGCCTGGCGGCAATTTGTCGCCGTTGAGCTTCATGTACAGTTTGACGCCCTTGTCGAGCTGGTCGCCCTGGGCGGCTGCGGCGCCGCTATAGGAGCTGATGAAGCCGATCTTGACCGTCTGGGCCGAGACTGGCAGGGCCAAGCCCAGGGTTGCGGCGGCAAGGCCGGCGACAACCGATTTGGTGAATTTCATGTCTTCTCCTCCTGCTGTGTGATGGTCCGTCGGCATTTTGCCGCCCGGTTGGTTCGAAGTCTATCAAAAATAGATTATATTACCGGCATAAAAATAAATGCCGCGCAGTTGGCGCCAGCCTGTTTGTCGCAGCGATAAAATGGCCTACGAATCGCCCCCTGGATGCCGATTCCGCCGGCGGTTAAATAACGCCTGCCTTTTGAATCAAATAACGCCTACGCTTTGAACCCGTGAGTAATATGGGAACCTGTGAGTAAGATGGCAAAACAGCAACTTCTGATGGCCTGCGGCTTGTTCCAAAGCCCCCGGGCGCTGGCCGACGCTACGGTAAGGCTGGCGGATGGCCTGAAATTCAGTCGGCAGGTGCTGGAAGCATTCGTTCGCCATCAATACCGGCAGGGTTTGTTGCAGTGTCTTCGCCAGGGGGGGCGACTTGTTTGTCCCCGCAGCGCTCGAAGCTGTCGAGATCTAGGCGAAGGGATGGGCGGCTCGAAGTCGACTTTGCAATGGCTGGGCGCTGCCGCGGCGATCTTGCTGCCAGTGCTGCCGGCCTTGTGGTCACCGCTGTCGGCGCAGACCGGGTTCCCGGCGCGCGCGGTGCAAATCGTCGTTCCTTACACGCCGGGCACCGGGGCTGACATTCTCGTGCGCACGCTGGGGCCCAGGCTGTCTGATGTCTGGAAGGTTCCTGTTATCACCGATAACCGTGCCGGGGCCACCGGTAACATTGGCGCGGAGCTGGTGTCCAAGGCGCATCCGGACGGCTATACGCTGCTTTGCGCCGCCACCTCTTTCGGGACCAATCCGGCGCTGAACACCAGGCTAGCATTCGATCCGGTGAAGAGTTTTGCGCCGGTCGGGATTCTCGCCACCAGCGGCATGGCACTGCTTGTTCCTGCCGACCTGCCGGCGAAATCGGTTCGTGAGTTCATCGAGCTTGCAAAAAGCCAGCCGGGAAAACTGTATTACGCGTCCCCGGGCAACGGCGGGTTGCAGCACCTCGCCATGGAGTTGTTCAAGCAGGAGGCGCATATCGATATCGTGCACGTCCCTTACAAAGGGGCGGCCGGCGCGATAAGTGACCTCGTTGGGGGTCATGTTCAGGCGAGCGTGGTGGCGATCCAGACGGCGGTGCCGCATGTGCAAAGCGGCCGCTTGCGCGTGCTTGCGGTTATGGGAGCTGAGCGTTCCATTGCCTTTCCGAATGCGCCTACGCTCAAGGAGTCGGGTTTTCCCGATCTTGTTGTCGAGACCTGGTACGGCATGTTCGCTCCGGCCGGTACGCCGGCCGAGATCGTCGGCAAGCTCAACGCCGAATTGAACACGCTGCTCGGGCGCGCGGATATTCGCGAGCAACTTGCCAGGCAGGGTTTGAACCCCGCAGGTGGACCGCCCGGGCGGCTTGCCGACCTGGTCAGGCGTGAATTGCCGCGCTGGGCGGCGGTGGTCAAGGCGGCGGGCATCAAGGCCGATTGAGTCGTGATCGAATGTATTCAGTGTTTGTAATGTGTTCCATGTTTGCTTATGTGTTCCATCTATGGGTCCCCTATGTGTCCCGTATGGGTCCCATGTTCAATCGATTGTCTAATTTATCGACGCACGTTTATAAAGGAACGACAGCATGAGTTTCAAAGAAGATCTGGTGGCCGCGTATCGCATCCTGGCCGAACATGGCGTGATTGACGGCTATGGGCATGTCAGTGTCCGTTCGGAGACGGATCCGAGTCGCTACTGGCTTTCACGTTCGCTCGCGCCCGAGCTGGTGACCGAGGAAGATCTTATGGAGTATGACCTCGACAGCAATCCGATCGACGCGCGCGGCAGGGAGTCGGTGCGTGAACGCTTCATTCATGGCGAGGTGTTCAAGGCCAGACCCGAGATCAATGCAGTGGTGCACAACCATTCGCCATCGGTGGTGCCCTTCAGTATCACGCAGGTGCCGATGCGACCGCTTTTTCACATGGCGGCGTTCGTCGGCGAGGGCCTGCCGAATTTTGAGATCCGCGATGCGCAAAAGGGCTCGGATATGCTGGTAAAAACGCCTTACCTCGGACATGCGCTGGCCAAGTCACTCGGTGGCGCACCCGCAGCGCTGATGCGCGGGCATGGTGCGGTGGTGGTGGGCGAGAATCTGCCGCGCGCCGTCGGCCGCAGCGTGTACCTGGAGATGAGTGCAAAGATGCAGGCGCAGGCGATGATGATCGCCGGCCCGGGTGGCAAAATCACTTATCTCGACGATGCAGAGGTGCTGGCGTCGGTGCCGGTGCAGGATTACAAGCGTGCCTGGCCGCTTTGGCGGGCGAGGGCGCTGGCACAGCTCAAGGCGCAACTGGCGGCGGGTTAAGCCGCCCTTGGCGCAGTCATCGTCATCATGGCGAGAAGGCGAAGCCGACGCGGCAATCTCGCAGTGTTGTGGTGTGGGTCACAAGGACGACGAGATTGCTTCGCTGCGCTCGCAATGACGAAAATCCTTGCGCTCGCGGTTCTATTCGGCTTTTGCGCCTGAGAGTTTGACCGCCTTGGCGTAGCGTTCGGCGTCGGCTTTGAGTGACACGGCAAATTCTTCGCCGGATGCGCCGATCGGGATGATGTCGAGATTGGCAAAGCGCGTGGCGACTTCCGGCGCTTTTAGTGCGTCGGCAACATCAGCGGCGATTTTTGCCGCGATGTCCTTGGGCAGTCCCGCCGGCGAGAAAAAGCCGAACGTGGGCGCAAAGTCAAAACCCGCGATCATTTCGGCGATTGCCGGTACGTTGGGCGTTGCCGGCGAGCGTTTGAGCGAGTTGATGCCGAGCAGTTTGACGCGGCCGTCCTTTACCTGCGCCGAGAGCGAGGTATAGCCGGAAAAAGCCATTTGGACTTGTCCGCCGACCAGGGCCGGCACACTTTGTCCGGTGCCCTTGTAGGGCACGTGCACGATATCGAGCCCGAGCGAGGACTTGAGGAACTCCATTGCCAGTTGGTGGGTGCTGCCTATGCCCGAAGAACCGTAGGAGTACTTGCCGGGGCTGGCTTTGGCGAGAGCGATCAATTCTTGCATGTTGGTGGCCGGGAATGACGGGTGCACGGCAAGGTAGAGCGGCGCCCGCGCGGTCATTGATACGGGTATCAATTCCTTGGTGGGGTCGAAGGGCATCTTGGCGTAAAGGAATGGATGGATGGTATGGGTCGAGTTGTCAGTGACCAGAAGGGTGTAGCCATCCGGAGCGGATCGCACCACCGTTTCGGCGCCGACCAGGCCGTTTGCGCCGGGACGGTTATCGACAATGACCTGCTGCTTCCAGGTTTCGCCCAGTCTTTGCGCAACAATGCGTGCAATGGTGTCGGGAAGTCCGCCGGGCGAGTAGCCGACAATGATGCGCACTGGTTTGTCAGGATAGTTGCGGGCACCCTGTGAAATCCCCGCAGGAGCGTAGGCTAGCGCCAGCGTGGCGCATGCCAGGGTGAAAAGGCGTAAAAATGTTTTTTGCATTGCGACTCTCCTCGTTTTAGCAGTACCGGGTGCGTGTGCGTCGGCTGTGCTTGCAGGGCGGTGAAACCGGTTAGTCCCGGATGGCTTGGACCTGCTGCAGTCTTGGAATGACCGTCTGCTTTGGGTTGGAAGGAATTATAATCGTTTTATTTTCGAGAACAGTGTCGCGGCCATCACATTACCGACGCCGCGCTAAGGGGAGATTACATGGCTGGAGGCATCATTGCGGCGGCGATTACCGCACACGTTCCGCGCATGGGTATAGAAGACAAGGCGCCTGATTTTCAGCGCGGGCTGATTGCCGGTTCAAAGGCCATGGGCGAGGCGCTGCGCGGCCTGAAGCCTGATTTGTTCGTTTTGCAGTCGGCGCACTGGGTGTCCAGTTTCAACTGGTACGTGACCTCGCACGCCTTGCACAAGGGCTATTGCGTGGCCGACGAGGCGCCCGACCTTATTCCAGGTCTGCCCTACGAACGAAAAGGCGACCCGGTTTTTGCCGGCGCCCTGGCGGATGCCATGAAGGCACAGGGCATGCCGGCTTTCACAACGGATAACGAGCACCGCACCTGGGACTATGCCTGCTGGGTGCCTATGGTTTACCTTGATCCGCAATCAGGCATTCCCCTGATCGAACTGCCGACCTGCCTCGCGGCCGATCACGCCGAGAATATGAAGGCGGGTCGGCTGGTGCATGAAGTGGCAAAAAAATCCGGGCGGCGTGTGGTGTTTCTCGCCAGCAGCGCCCTGACGCACAAAATTGCCCGTGGCCCGCATCTGTGGCCGAGCGACGAGCGGCTTGCGCTGGATCGCGACTTTATCGCCGGTCTTGCCGCAGGGGACGTTGACCGGCTGAGCCAGGGCTTCGCCGAATACAGCCAGGCCACCGCCGCCGAAATGGGCGGACGCGTCATTGCGACCTTGCTCGGAGGTTTGGAGGCGATGCGCGCCGATTACGGACCTTTGTCCGGCAGGCAATATGGCGATTACGCGCAGTCCTCGGGTAGTGGCAACGTCAACGTTGCGGTGCAGCCCACCGCGCATTGATTCCCGGTGGTTCCTGGCGATGTCTGGTGATGCCGGGTTCGCGTCTTGTCAGCGAGCGCGCAGGTTTGGTGTATTGAAGCGCCGGGGTCTGAGACCGGTTGCGCCGTGATTAACAAAAGAAACTGAAGGAGTCGAGATGATGAGCAAGTCCGCCGCAGTCCCCGCAGGCCAGCAAGTGCGCAATACCCTGAATTTTATCAACGGTGAATACATCGTTGCCAAGTCCGGCAAGACCTTTGAGAACCGCTCGCCCGCCGATGGGCGTTTGGTGAGCATGGTGTCCGAGGCGGGTGTGGGCGAGGTCGACGCCGCGGTCAAGGCGGCGCGTGCCGCACTGACCGGCCCGTGGGGAAAAATGGAACTGGCCGAGCGGACCGAACTGCTTTACGCCGTTGCCAATGAGATCAACCGGCGCTTTGACGAGTTTCTTGATGCCGAGGTGGCAGATACGGGTAAGCCGCACACGCTGGCGAAGCACATCGACATTCCGCGCGGCGCGGCCAATTTCAAGGTCTTTGCCGACGTGGTGAAGAACGTGCCGAACGAGACATTCCAGATGGCCACCCCGGATGGCAGGGGTGCGCTCAACTATGCCATTCGCGTGCCCAAGGGCGTCATCGCGGTCATTTCGCCGTGGAACCTACCGCTGTTGCTGATGACCTGGAAGGTCGGTCCGGCGCTCGCCTGCGGCAATACGGTTGTAGTAAAGCCTTCAGAGGAAACGCCAAGCACCGCGGCGCTGTTGGGTGAGGTGATGAACAAGGTGGGTATTCCAAAGGGCGTCTACAACGTGATTCATGGTTTTGGGCCGGGCTCTGCGGGTGAACTGTTGACGCAGCACCCGGGGATCGATGCGGTGACCTTCACCGGTGAAACGCGCACCGGCGCGGCGATCATGAAAGCCGTCGCCGACAAGGTGCGCCCGGTTTCTTTTGAGATGGGCGGAAAAAATGCCGGCATCGTGTTTGCCGACTGTGATTTTGACGCTGCGATCGAGGGCATTGGCCGCGCCGTGTTTGCTAATTGCGGCCAGGTCTGCCTTGGCACCGAGCGGCTCTACGTGGAGCGGCCCATTTTTGACAAATTTGTCGCCGCTTTGAAGCTGAAGGCAGAAAGCCTCAAGCCGGGACGCCCGGAAGACAAAGCGACCGGCATCGGTCCGCTGATCAGTCAGGCGCATCGCAACAAGGTCTTGTCGTATTACCAGCAGGCAAAGGACGATGGCGCGACCATCGTCACCGGTGGCGGCGTTCCGAAGCTCGATGAGGGGCTGGCTGGCGGTTCCTGGGTTGAGCCCACCATCTGGACCGGCTTGCCGGAAAGTTCGGCGGTGGTGCGTGAGGAAATCTTCGGGCCTTGTTGCCATATCCGTCCTTTTGACTCGGAGGAGGAGGCGATCGCGCTTACCAATGACACCGAGTACGGCCTGGCGACAACCCTCTGGACGACCAATCTTTCACGCGCGCACCGTGTCTCGGCGCAGATCGACGTGGGTATTTGCTGGGTGAATTGCTGGTTCCTGCGCGACCTGCGCACCCCCTTTGGTGGTTCCAAGCAGTCGGGCATAGGCCGTGAGGGCGGGGTGCATTCGCTCGAGTTTTACACCGAGTTGCGCAACATCTGTGTGAAGTTGTAGGGGGTCTCATGATCAAGCTGCGGGACATCCGCTACATTCGCCTGGGCACCGCAGACCTTGACGCATGCGCCAGTTACGCCACATCCATCCTCGGTCTCGAGGCGGTTGGCCGCGACGGGGATGCGCTGTATTTTCGCGGCGACAGCCGCGATCACACCATCGTCTATTTCAAGGGTGAGGCGCATGACCACACCGCCGCCTTCGAGCTTGACGACAAGGCCGAGTTGGACGCCGCAGGCGCGGCGCTGGACGCCCTGGACCACAAAGTTGTGTGGGGCACATCCGATGGCTGCGCGCAGCGCCGGGTTGCGGCCTACATCACGTTCAAGGATCCGAGCGGCAACAAGATAGACCTTGTCACCAAGGCGCATGTCAGCGGCCGGCGCTACTTTGGCAGCCGCGATGCGGGAATCACCAGTTTTTCGCATATCGGTCTCAAGACAACCAATGCGGCGCGCGACGAAAAATTCTGGACCGAGGTTTGCAGTGCCAAGGTGAGCGACTGGATCGGTGATGCACCGCTGCTGCGCATCGACGAGGTGCATCACAAAATTGCGCTCTTTCCATCCAAGGTGCACGGGGTGCAGCACATTAACCACCAGGTCGAGAGCATCGACGACATCATGCGCTCGTATTATTTCCTCAAGGAGAAGGGTGTTCGCATCGTGTTTGGTCCGGGCCGGCATCCCACCTCGGGGGCGATGTTTCTATATTTCGAGGGGCCTGACGCGATGGTCTACGAATATTCGACCGGCGTACGCACCATCACCCGGGAGCAGGAGGCTGACTACCAGCCGCGCCAGTTCCCTTTTAACTTTGAATCATTTTGCATGTGGGGTTCCAGGCCGGACATCCCCGAGTTCCGAAAATGACCGGGGGCGGGCCGCTGCGCATGACGCCTTCCAGGGATTGGCAGATTCTTGTCCGGCGCGCGGCGCGGGCGCTTGGCCGCTCCGGCCTTGCACATGCCTACGGCCACTGCAGCGCGCGCCTCGATGCCGGTCATTTTCTTGTCTGTGCCGCAAGGCCGATGGGATTGATCGCCCCGGGCGAGGACGGTGTGGTCGTGCCGGTCGAGGGCCCGCTGCCTGAGGGCGTGCTGGGCGAGGTGCGCATTCATCAGCAGATTTATCGCCGCCGTCCCGATGTCGGCGGCGTGGCCCGCAGCATGCCGGCGAAGGCGATGTCCCTGTCGACGCTGCGCCTTACGCCCAAGGCGCGCCATGGTACCGGCAGCTATTTCGCGCCCTGCGCGCCGCTCTGGGACGACCCGCAGCTTATCCGCACCGAAGAGCAGGCGGCCGGCGTCGCCGCAACCCTCGGCGCAAATCGGGCTGTGGTGATGCGCGGCAATGGCGTCGTCACCGCCGGTGCCTCGCTGCAAGAGGCTGTTGTGTTCACCTGGTATCTGGAGGATGCCGCGCGCGTGGAACTGGATGTGCTCGCGGCCGATGGGGGCAGGGGTGCCGGAGGCGGCGAGGCGGTATTTTCCGCCGAAGAGGCGACCTTGCGCGCCGTTGGTACCGGGAGGATCTACGAGCGTATGTGGGAATACTTGACGCACGGCGATCCGGAATAGGCCGGCATATTTAGTCCTGCCGGCATCGTGCCGAGGGCTCGTTTGTGGCGGTGCGCTGCTATAATCCGCGCAGTCCTCCGGAACACCACTCCCTGAAAGAGCTTGCCGCCAAGCGGCGCCTGGCATGCGTATCCTGTTAAGCAACGACGATGGTTATTTTTCCCCCGGTCTCGCCGCGTTGGCAACGGCGCTTTCACCGCTGGGTGAGGTGACGGTGGTGGCCCCCGAGCGCGATCGCAGCGGAGCGTCGAATTCTCTGACGCTGGACCGCCCATTGAGCGTGCGAACCGCTGCCAACGGGTTTTATTTCGTTAACGGCACGCCGACCGACTGCGTCCATCTGGCCGTCACCGGCCTGCTCGAGCATCTGCCCGACATCATTGTCTCGGGCATCAACCACGGCGCGAACATGGGCGATGACACCATTTACTCCGGCACGGTGGCCGCCGCGACCGAAGGCTATTTGCTCGGCATTCCGTCGATCGCCATGTCACTCAATAGCCGCGAGCCGCATAATTTCGATACGGCAGGGCGGGTCGCTGCCGAGCTGGTCGGTCGTTTCGTGCGCAACCCGGTCAAGCAACCGGTACTGCTCAATGTGAACGTTCCGGATGTCGGCTATGCGGCGCTCAAAGGCACAGAGGTGACGCGTCTGGGCAAGCGCCACAAGGCCGAGGCGGTGATCAAATCGGTGAATCCGCGCGGCCAGACCGTGTATTGGGTCGGTGCCGCCGGCGTTGCGCAGGACGCCGGGCCGGGAACCGATTTTCATGCGGTAGCGGCGGACAAGGTGTCTATCACACCGCTGCAAGTCGACCTGACCCACACGCAGCAAATTGCGCTCATTTGCGCTTGGTTGGCGGCATGACGGTCAAGGTACGCGGCATCGGCATGACCTCGCAGCGTACGCGCGACCGCATGGTCGAGCGGCTGCGCGAGCAGGGCATCGGCGATGAGCGCGTGCTGGCGGCAATGGGTTTTGTCCCCCGGCACTTGTTTGTCGACGAGGCCCTGGCGACAAGGGCGTATGAGGATACTGCGCTGCCGATCGGCTTTGAGCAGACGATCTCCCAGCCTTATGTTGTGGCGCGCATGATCGAGACGCTGCAGAAGGGCCGCGATCTTGGCCGCCTGCTTGAAGTGGGCACTGGGTGCGGCTATCAGGCGGCGGTGCTGGCACAGGTGTGCAAGGATGTGTTTTCCATTGAGCGCATCGCCGGCATGCTCGAGCGTGCCCGCGCCAATCTTCGCCCTTTGCGTATATCCAACCTCAGGCTCACGCACGGCGACGGTTACCTGGGATTGCCCGAAGCGGCGCCTTTCGATTCGATTATTGTGGCCGCCGCCGCTCCCAAGGTGCCGATGGCGCTGATAGAGCAGCTGGCTCCCAACGGCAGGATGATCCTGCCCATTGGCTCGGCTGAACAGTCGTTGTGCCTGATCGAACGTACCGCCGCTGGTTATACTGAAACCTGGCTTGATCCAGTGCGGTTTGTACCGCTGAGGGTGGGCAAGCAATGATGGTGTTCACGGGACGTTTTTCGATTGCGCTGCTGCTCGCGGTGCTGGCCGGATGCGCGAACCAAAATGTGGCGCCGGTAGTCGAGCGCGGCTCGGCATCGCAGCCGCGCGTCGCCGTTCCCGGACCTGCGCCCGTCGTGGCGGTGCCGCGGGTCGCAGACAGTCGTGCCGAAATGTATGTGGTGAAACGCGGTGACACGCTGTTTAACATCGCGCTCGACCAAGGACTCGACTATCGCGAGTTGGCGCAGTGGAACAGTCTTTCCGATCCGAATCGCATTCAGGTCGGGCAGGAGTTGCGTTTGCGTGCTCCCGAGAGCGTCGCCCAGGCGAGCCCGGTGCGAAGCGCCGGTGCCGTCGAATCGCAAGCGCTGGGCAGCCAGGCCACACCGACCGGCGACATGCTCAAAACTGAACCAAAGGCCGGCAAACAGCCTTACTCTGAGGAAAATGTCGCGTTGATGCAAAAAGGCGGCGAAGCGAAACCGCAGCCTGCGCCCAAGCCGCCGCCCACTCCCAGCCAACCCGCGCCGGCCTCAGAGGACGATGACAAGGTCGATTGGGGATGGCCGGTTCCAGGCAAACTTATCGCCGGTTTCTCAGAGGCGACCAACAAGGGCATTGATATCGCTGGCAAGCAGGGTGATCCGGTGTTCGCTTCGGCGGGGGGGCGGGTCGTGTACAGCGGGCAAGGCCTGCGCGGTTACGGCAAGCTCATCATCATCAAGCACAACAACACGTTCCTGTCTGCCTATGCCCATAACAAGGAGATCCTTGTGAAGGAGGGGCAGACCGTGGTGAAGGGCCAGAAAATTGCGGAGGTGGGTAACACCGACGCCGATCAGATGAAGTTGCATTTTGAAATACGCCGTCTGGGCAAACCGGTTGATCCGGTTAAATTCCTGCCTGCGCGTCCGGCCTGAGGCTGGTCAGGCGGTTGGCTGCGCCTGGCTAGGCCGGCGCAATCGGCACAATCAAGCGTAATAGAAGGCGATCAAGCCTTGTCAGGATCAGTTTCGGGGGCAAGGGTGTCCGGCGGCGTGCGGCGAAGCACGGAGGTATCCTGCTCCTTGCCGACCATTTCTGCGAATTTGATATTTTTGTCGATTTCTTCTTGATAGAGCTGCTGGCCGCCAAAGTGCTTGCCGGCGAAGGTGTGCAGCCCCTGCAGGTCGCCATTGAGTCGTCGGCTGGCGCCGGCATAAAACTTCGGCGTTTTCATTACCAAGTCGTCGCCAGAGGAGAAAATAACCTGTGAGTCGCCGTTAGGCAGATTCATTTTGGCGATGCCGCCTGCGACAAATTCCGGATATAGCCGGTCGCGGCATTTTTCCAGGTAGCAGCGATCCGCCATCTGGGCAATGATATCGGCCGATCCGAGCAGGTAGCCGATGAGGCGCATGTTCAGGTTGGGCATTGTAATGCTCGCCACCGGCCGCTCGTAGCCGGTGAAATGCACCAGGTCGGCGGCGGCTCCGCCGTATTGCGGGAGTCCCAGTGTGGCGAGGTAATCCTTGAGAAAGTTCGCGCCGCGTGTCACATGCGTCCGGGTGAATTCCGCGCCATTGCGGTCAGCCTCGGAATCGTGGCGCAAGTAGCCGCAATCGTGGAAGAGCGCGGTGACGATGCCAAGCTGGAATAAATCCTGTCCTATCGGTTCGGAGCCACCGCGGCCGCGCTCATAGCCGTCAAGCAGGCGCGCCATGGCAAGCGTGACATCAAGGACGTGCTGGATATCGTGGTATGCGGTGTCGCAGACCAGAAAACCGGGAAATTCGCCGTTATAAAGTCGCTCGATATCGTGAAACGCGCGGTCGAGAGGATGGGTGGGAGCACTCGGATAGAGGTCCAGGAATATCCGGTCGATTTCCTTCCGGACGCTGGTCGGGTCGGTGGTTTTAACCTTCTGACTGACATCGTGATCATTGCTGTAATTATCCAACCGGGCTCCTGAATGGGCTGGGGGCTCTTGATTGAACTTACCAGTTGAACGCCAGAGGGGAAATCTTATTCCACCGTGCGGTGAAAGGCAAATTATGACAACGTCAATTTTTATGACATTGTCAAAAAAATCATGACTTTAGGCTGAATGGAGTGAAGTCCGTGCCACGGTCATAATAGTCTTCATGTTCGGCTTTTTTTAGTGCATTTACGATCTTGTAGGTGAGCGGTGTGAACATGACTTCCACGCCGACTTTGACGATGAATTGTGCCAACATGACCAGCGGCAGTTTGTCGTTCGGAATGATGCCCGTGCCGTAAAAGGCCAGGGGATAAAACAGCGTTGAATCAACCGCCTCGCCAAAGACGGTGGAGCCGATGGTGCGCGCCCAAAGATGCCGCCCTTCATGCCATATTTTCATTTTTGCAAGAATGAAGGAATTGACGAACTCGCCGCAAAAGTAGGCAAACATGGATGCCAGGGCGATACGCCAGGTGGTGCCAAATGCGATTTCGTAAGCCGCCTGGTTGTTCCAGAAAGGGGCAGGCGGCAGGGCCACAACGACGGTTGCCATGACGGATGCAAATGCCAGCGCGGCAAACCCGGCCCAGATCACGCGACGGGCCTTGGCGTAACCATAGACCTCGGTAAGTACGTCGCCGAACACATAGGATATCGGGAAAAACAACACACCGGCACCGAAGGTCACGAGCCCCACTAGGGGCAAATCCATCTGGCAAATTTTCGCCGGACCGATGAGGTTTGAGCAAATGAGGATGGTAACGAAGGCTGCCATCACGAACTCGTAATAGCGGTACTGCCGTTGCGGCTGGTTCATGGTGAAACCTTTTTATTATGCGGGTAAGGGAACCGCAGTGTTGACGCACCGGACAGGATGCCGAGCGCGCGGTGGGGAAGACGTTTCAATTTGCCATGATAGTCGAAAGCCCCGCCAGATTCGACTACCTTGCGGCCGGTGGCTGTACGGGGCGTGCTCCGGGGCTGGCATTGGCGCGTTCGGCCTTGAGTGCGGCGGCGAGTTCGATCACCGAGGCGGCGTAAAAGCTTGAGCGGTTGTAGCGGGTGATCACCCAGAAATTCTGCAACCCGGCGAGGAACTCCCCGGGTTGGCCGGGCGTTTCCAACTCGATCAGCGCACACAAGGTGTCCGCTTGCAAGGGGGCGGACAAGGCCACACCCAGTGTTGCCAAATCCGCCGCGGAGGTGCTTGGCTTGAGGCCGGCGTCGAGCAGGCGGCGAAAGGATTGACCGCTGACGCTCACCGGCACGGCAATCATGCTGCCGGCGACCCAGCCATGGGATTTGAGGAAGTTAGCAACGCTGCCGATCGCGTCCGCGGGGCTGGCTCTCAAATCGGTGTTGCCCGAACCGTCAAAGTCGACGGCGTAGCGGCGGTAGCTGCCCGGCATGAATTGCGGAATGCCGATGGCGCCGGCGTAGGAGCCCTTGATGCTGAACACGTCGCGCTTGGTTTCGCGCGCAAGCAAGAGAAAGCTCTCCAATTCTGTGCGGAAAAATTCGCTGCGCTTGGGATAGTCGAAGGCGAGGGTGGTCAGTGCGTCCATGACGCGAAAGTTCCCCATGTTGCGGCCGTAGACCGTTTCCACGCCTATGATGGAGGCGATGATTTCTGCCGGCACGCCGAATTCCTGCTCGGCGCGCGTGAGGGCTTGCTCGTGCCGTGACCAGAATTCGATGCCCGACTGAATGCGCAGCGGATTTACAAAGCGTGCTCGGTAGTTTTGCCAGGAGCGCACTTCGGGCGCACCGGATTGGATGGCTTTCATGACCGCGCTTTGATGGCGGACCCGGCTGAACAAGGACTCGAGCTGTTTTTTGACGAAGCCGTGCTTTTGCGCCATCTCGTCGATGAATGTTTTTACCTCCGCGCGCTTCAGGTAAGGCGCCGGTGCCGCAACAAGCGCGCCGCTTCGCAGCAGCACGCATAGCAGGGCAAGTATCAGCAAGCGCATCATGGTTTGAACCGGCTGATCAGTCGCTGCAGTTGCTGCAGGTCCGTGCGCTTGGTCCGCTTTGTGCCGTCTGGCCTCGCGCCGTAGCGTAAGTCCATGTAAAGCGTGGCGATGCTGTTCACCGCTTCGGCGCGGTGCGGAAAGCGCTGCGCGGCGCGCCCGGCAAAGTCCAAGGGTCCCTCACTCGGCGCGCGCGCCAGCCCGGCGCGCCCCATCTTGTCGCAAAAGCGCGTCCAGTGGCGCTGCACC
The DNA here is from genome assembly GCA_025356665.1 of Pseudomonadota bacterium. Classification (GTDB taxonomy): domain Bacteria; phylum Pseudomonadota; class Gammaproteobacteria; order Burkholderiales; family SG8-39; genus CAITSH01. The sequence goes on along the minus strand of JANXRV010000019.1, from coordinate 235,626 downwards.
GGATCGTCAAGGCGCAGGCGTCGCAGCAACCATAGCGCGAGCAGGCCGATGATGCCGGCAATGCCCCAGAACAAGGCCATCGCAAGGGCTTGCCAGGAGGCGGCGTCCATGCCGATGAAGGACAGTATTTCGCGCTGGCGCTCCGGGTTGTAGCCGAGCACCCAGATATTCCATTTGTGCGCCATCGCCTCGATCTGGTAGCGAATTTGCAGCAGCCACAGGCGGTCTGTGCGCACCATGAAGGGTACCGGTTGTCCGTCGGGCACTGCTTGCGCGATACCCGATTCGACGCGCACCGGCGCGACCACGGCGGTCGGGTCGATGCGCTGCCATCCGGCACCGTCCTTCCATATCTCGACCCAGGCATGGGCGTCGGACTGGCGCACGATCAATTGCTCGTCGACCGGGTTGATGTCGCCGCCTTGGTAGCCGGTGACAATACGCGCGGGAACGCCGGCCGAGCGCATGAGGATGGCGAAGGCGCCGGAAAAGTGCTCGCAAAAGCCCAGCTTGCTGTCGAAGATGAATTCGTCGACGGTATGCGCGGAAGTGAGCAGGGGTGGCTCCAGCGTGTAGTTGAAGCCGCCGTTGCGAAACAGGGTCAGCCCGCGTTCGACGATGGCATTCGTATCCCCGCCGGTCTCTCGCTTCCAGCGCCGGCCCAGTTCCAGCGTACGCGGGTTGAGTTTCGCCGGCAGCTTGAGCGCGAGATCGAGCTCCTCCTCGTTGTCTGCCTCGAGCGCCTTGTAGTTGGTGTAGGAACGCATCTCGTAACGGATGCGGCTGCGCACAGGTGGCAGCGATAGCAGCTGATAGTCGGCGGTGACGCGCGCACGCGGCGGGATGTTGGCCGCCAGTTCCAGCGCGAACAGCCAGTTGCGGTTATGCGGTTCCAGCGTTACGGCGTAGTCGTAGCGGGGCTCAAAGCCCTCGAATTTGTAGGTGCCGCCGCGCAAACGCGGCTCGCCCGGCCGCCAGGTGCGACCATCAAAATTCCAAAATACCGGTCCGCGCCAGTAAAGTTGCCGCCGCGGCGGCATCGGGCCGTCGAACTTGGCGCGAAAGGCCACCGCGTCCGACTGCGAAAGCTGGCTGATATTGCCGGGGGCCATCGAGTCGGACAGGCCGGTTATGCCGCTGTAGGCGTCTTGTGGCAGGCCCCACAGCGGGCCTTGCACGCGCGGAAACAGGAAAAACAGCACCAGCATCAGCGGTGCCGCCTGCGCCAGCAGCAGACCGCCGGTCTTGAAATTCTCGCGTTGCGGGCGCAAGGGCGCCTGAAAGCTCACCAGGCTGGCGGTGATCGTTAACACCGTGAGCATCATCAGGCTGGCGGTGGGGATGCTTTGTGAATAGAAAAAATTGGTTAGCGCGATGAAGTAGGCGAGGAACATCACGATATACACATCGCGGTAGGATTTCATTTCCATGAGTTTGAGGCCGAGGAAAACGACCAGCAGCGAGACTCCCGCATCGCGTCCGAATATGGTGTTGAAGTTCATGTATACGCCGAACACGCAGGCACCGACAAACGGAACCAGCAGCCATTGGCGCGGCAACGGTTCACCCGTCCAGGCGAGATAGCCGCGCCAGCACAGCAGCGTCAGCGCGATGACGGAGATCCAGGCCGGCAGGCGCTCGGCATGCGGTGCCGCGGCCATAGCGAGTCCACCCAGCAGCCAGGCGAGGTTGCTGAAGCGCAGCGGCGTCGGGGTGGCGGGCATGTTCATGCGCGCCTAGCCTCGCGTGAGGCCACGGGGTCGTGTAAGGCGAGTTTCCGCAGGCAGGCGAGGCAGTGTGTTTCGCCCGCGCCTATGGGGATTTCCAGTCCGGGCAGGCGCAGTCCGAAGGCGATGCCGCCGGTGTTGGCCAGCAGCACCCAGCGGGTCAGGCGCGACATCCTTGCCTCGATGTCCAGGGCCCCCGGCAGGTCGCTCCAGTTGAACCACATCTGTGCCGCAGCCCGTCCGCTGAATTGCTTGGTTAGCAGCGGTCCTTCGCGCGTGGAGGCCTTCCAGGCAACGTGGCGCGGCGAGTCCCCCGGCTGGTAGGGACGCAGGCCGAAAAAATCGTCGGTGCCGGTGCCAAGGGCGAGGGTATCGCCGCTGTCGGCTTGTGCTTGCGGCGGCGGCAGGCGCGCGGTGTCTGGCTGCGGGTAGACCAGGCAGTGCAGGTCGGGCGAAACGTAACTCCAGGCGCGCAACAGGCCGAGTGGATAGCGCGTGTCGAAGGTGACGCGCCCGATGGGCATCAGTCCGCGCTTTTGTGCCGGAATGATGAGTGTGACGCTCGCGGTCGAACCCGGCGCGATGTCGCAGCCTGTGGTGACGCCGGCGCGATTGAGCGCGATGGCAAAGCGTTCGTGGCGGCTGCGGTTTTCGATGTGCAACTGGAAATGGGCGTCGTTGCCGCTGAACACCGGTTCGACCCGGCCGGGGCTGATGTAAAGATGCGCAAGGTTACGGAAGGTGTGCAGTATTGACACGATACCCACGCCCGCCAGCAGGAATGTCAGCACGTAACCGAGCGACAGATTGTAGTTAATGGAGCCGAGCAGCATCACCAGCAACGCAAGGCAGAAGGTGAGCCCCTGCCGCGTGGGCAGGATATAGACGCGACGTTGCGACAAAAAAACGACTCCGGGCTCGGGTTCCTTGCGCGGGAACAGCAGGTTGTAGAGCTGCGAGGAGCGTAATACGCGGTCGAAGTTCACGGCTCGTTGTTCAGTTTTTCCGCAGTGCGGAGCGACAGGGGAGCTGGAAAGCCGCGCCAGATGGGGCTTTGCGGCCGATTGTCTGGATTGCGCGGATGTTCCGGCGCATGTTCAGGCGCATTCAGGCATGGTCAGGGAATGGACACCGCTTCGATCAGCGTTCGCGCGATATCCGCGCTACTCTGGCTCACGCCGTCGTGGGCCGGGCGCAGTCGGTGGCCGGCAACGCCGGGCAGGATCGCCTGCACATCTTCTGGCAGCACTTTGTCGCGCCCTGCTATCAGCGCCCACGCACGGGCGCCGTGCAGCAGTGCCAGTGCGGCGCGGGGCGAAAGCCCGGAGGCGTAGGCCGGCGAGCGGCGCGTATGTTCGGTCAAGGCCTGGATGTAATCGATCAGCGCGGGGGATGCGTACACGGTGCCGACCAAGTTCTGCAGTTCGGCTAATTCTCCCGCTTGCAGGCAGGGTTCGACGGAGGCGATGAGGTCGCGCCGTTCAACACCTTGCAGCAGTTCGCGTTCTGCGGCACGGTCGGGATAGCCTAGCTCTATGCGCATTAAAAACCGGTCAAGCTGCGATTCGGGCAGGGCAAAGGTGCCGACTTGGCTTGAGGGGTTTTGCGTCGCAATCACAAAAAATGGCTCAGGCAGGGCGCGTGTTTCGCCTTCGGTGGTGACTTGGTGCTCCTCCATCGCCTCGAGCAGTGCCGACTGGGTTTTGGGCGTGGCGCGGTTGACCTCGTCGGCAAGGATGAGCTGCGCGAAAATGGGGCCGGGATGAAACTTGAAACGGGCGCTGTCGCGGTCATAGACGGACACGCCGATGATGTCCGCCGGCAGCATGTCGCTGGTGAACTGAATGCGGTGGAAATTCAGGCCCAGGAGCTTGGCCAGAGCATGGGCGAGGGTGGTCTTGCCCACACCGGGCAAGTCTTCGATGAGAAGATGACCGCGTGCGAGCAGGCAGGCGAGTGCCAGGCGGATTTGTTGTTCCTTGCCTAAAACGATCTTGCCGGCCTGCTGGATGATTTGGTTGATGGAGGGATTGTTCATGGCGAGGATGATGAGGTTCAGGGCTCAAGTTTAGCTTGGAATTCCGATATGATTGAAGCCGTATTGCAGCATCAAGGTCAAATTTTCCTTGCGTTCCTGCATATCGGCGCGGGCGCGCTGTCCTTACTCTTTAATCGCACTTTTGTTTTGTCGAATTTTTTATGCACGGCCTGAAACGATGACCACCGCATTTATTACGCATCCGGCTTTTCTCAAGCATGACATGGGCAGCCACCATCCGGAGCAACCGGCCCGCTTGACGGCCATCGAGGACCAACTGATTGCCTCGGGCATCGCGCCGCTACTGACGCGCATCGATGCGCCGCAGGGCAAGTTGGCCGATATCGAACGCGTGCATCCGATGGATTACATCGTCGAAATCCGCAATGCGGCGCCGCAGACCGGGATCGTGCACATTGATCCGGACACAGCGATGTGCGCGGGCACCTGGGAGGCCCTGCTGCGCGGCACCGGCGCGGCGGTGCTTGCGACCGACCTGGTCATGGCCGGCGAGGTGGACAATGCGTTTTGCAGCGTGCGACCGCCGGGGCACCACGCCATGCGCGCACGCGCCATGGGGTTCTGCTTTTTCAACAACGTCGCCGTGGCGGCCAAGCATGCGCTCGAGCATCACGGGCTTGAACGCGTTGCCATCGTTGACTTTGATGTCCATCACGGCAACGGTACCGAGGATATTTTCGCAGGCGATGAGCGCGTGCTGATGACGGGCATTTTTCAGCATCCGTTTTATCCTTACAGCGGCACCGAACGGCCGGCGGCAAACATGCTCAACGTCCCGCTGGCAGCCGGGGCGGGCAGTGCGGCTTTGCGCGAGGCGGTGACCGGGGTCTGGTTGCCGGCGCTGGAGGCGTTCAAGCCGCAAATGATTTTCTTTTCCGCCGGTTTTGACGCGCACGCTGAGGACGATATGGCGATGTTGTGCCTGTCTGATGCCGACTATGCCTGGGTGACCAAGCAGATCAAGGCCGTCGCCGACCGCCATGCAAAGGGACGGATTGTTTCCATGCTCGAGGGCGGCTATGCCTTATCCGCGCTTGGCCGCAGCGTTGTCCAGCACATCAAGGCGCTCGGTGATTTGTGACTGCGTTTTTTTTTGGGGCCGCGTGCTTGCCTCGCCAGTGCCGCGTTTGACGGCTGGAAAGCCCCGTCAGGCTGGTCTTTCCAGCCGCTAAGCCATACGGCAGCCACGCCGTAGGCGGTTGCCTGGATCACCTGCGTTGCAGCCAGCGGCGTTGCTCAGGTCGTGGTCAGTAGCATCTTGGCTGCCTGACGGATCCCCTCAGGCGTCAAGTCCTTTGGCCGCAGGCTGTCGGCCTGCTCAAAGCGCCGGTAGTTCTTCGGCATGGATTTTTTGTAGGCGGGGTCGTAGTGGTTTTGCAACAAGTCAGCGACCAGAGTGGTCCAGTCGCCAGCCTCGATTGCGGCATTCCAGCGCGCGATAACTTCCCGACCGTGCAGTTCGACCAGACAGTTGAGGCGATCCCTGAGACTGGATGCGTCGGCCAGAAAGTGGGCGTAGTCGCCGATGAGAAAAGCCACACGTGAGGCCAGCTCAGTCTCGATGTGGATGCAATCGGCCGCACGCATGGCAAGGATAAGGGCGTCCGGCACCTGCACTTGACCGACTTTCTTTGACTCGGACTCGACGAAGACCGGTTTGGACGGATCAAAGTGCCGCAGCTTGTCCCACACCATGCTCTCGAACATGCGCTGCGCCGGCTGCGGCTTGCCCGGCAGGCCGCCCAGCAGCGAGCCCTTGTGACTGGCCAACTGCTCCAGGTCGAGCACCTGCGCGCCTTCGGCGTCCAGCGCCTCCAGCAGGCGACTTTTTGCACTGCCGGTTTCGCCGCAGATGACGCGAAAGGAAAAACGTCCCGGCAGTTCGGCCAGTTGCGCCAGCACCCCGGTGCGATAGGCTTTGTAGCCGCCCTCCAGGGACGCCGCGTGCCAGCCGATTTCGCGCAGGATATGCGCCATGGCGCCGGAGCGTTTGCCACCGCGCCAGCAATAGACCAGCGGGCGCCAGTCGCGTTCGCGGCCGGAAAAAAGCGTTTCCAGGTGGGTGGCGATGTTGCGCGACACCAGCGCGGCACCGGCTTTTTTTGCGTCAAACGGCGATGCCTGCTTGTGCAGCGTGCCGATTTGCGCGCGTTCGTCATTGCTTAGCACCGGCGCGCTGATGGCACCCGGAACATGGTCGTCGGCAAATTCAGCCGGCGAACGTACATCGATGACTTCGGCGAAATCGTCAATGCTGGCAACGCCGACTTTTTCCGGATATTTCAAGCGGGCAATCCTGAGTCTTGCTGGGTTGTTCTGGCGGCAAGGGGGGATGCCGCGCCTGGGGAGGCTATTGTAATCGGGTAAGCACGGGCAGGCGCCGGATGTCGCGAAAGAGGCGGGGTCGCCGCCGCGGGCCCGGCTGACACTTGGTACGCCTCTTAAGGGCGGGCTGTTGCGATTGATTTCCCCAAGATCGACTTCAGTAGCGCAGAAATCCGGCTCGAAAGACGAGGGGGAACTCAGTCCGGTTTGCGGCGCTCGAATTCGACGCGGATGCCGTTCTGTTCGATTAAATGCTTACCTGCGCGCAGGCGGCGTTCAGCCAGCACTTCTTCCACCTGGTAGACAGGCAGGCGGTCTGGTTCTGTCAGGCTTACGACACGCTTGTTCATTTCTTCAACAGAGGGTTCAGGGCTTTCCATACGTTCTCCAGGATGAGCGGCTGTGCTGCCTCGGTCGGATGGAGCTGATCCTGTTGAAATAACTCCGGCCGTTGTGCCACACCCTCCAGCAAGAACGGTACCAGTGCCAGATGCTGCGCTTTGGCCAGGTCGGTAAAGCTGCTCTGGAACTGTTCGGTGTAGCGCTGGCCGTAGTTGGGCGGCATACGCATGCCGACGAGGACGACCTTGCCGCCAGCCGTTTTGGCGGCCTTGACGATCGCCGCGAGGTTGTCACGCAGCTGGGCGACCGGCAGCCCGCGTAAGCCGTCGTTGGCGCCAAGTGCCACCACCAGCACCGCCGGCTTGGCCTCGCGTATCGTCGCACCTATCCTCGCCGCGCCGCCGGCGCTGGTCTCACCGCTGATGCTGACATTCACAACGTTATAATTGAACTTCTTTTGCACCAGTCGCTCTTGCAATAGGCTGGGCCAGCCCGCATCTTGACGTAAGCCGTAGGCAGCCGAAAGGCTGTCGCCGTAAATGACAATGTTCGGCCCCCCCGCTTTTGCAACGCCGCCGCTTTTTGCAGTGGCAGCAGGGGCTACCGGTTGGGCGCATACCGCGGCGGGAAAAACCGGCAGCAGCAATAACAACAAATGCAACAAGGCGCGCTTATTCTTTATCAACATGTCCAATCCCAATCCTTCCGGTCAAGCCCTCATCGAAGTTCGCAGCCTCGCCAAAAGCGTTCCCAACGGCGATTCGCAACTTGTCATTTTGCAGCAGATCGACCTCGCGGTCATGCCCGGCGAGGCGCTAGCCATCGTCGGTGCCTCGGGTTCGGGCAAATCGACGCTGCTCGGCCTGCTCGCGGGGTTGGACGTTCCCAGCAGCGGAAATGTTCGCATCGACGGCGAAGAATTGTTTGACCTCGATGAGGATGGCCGCGCCGCGCTGCGCGCTCGCCTGCTTGGCTTTGTCTTCCAGTCTTTTCAACTGCTGCCGGCGCTGAACTCGCTGGAGAACGTCATGCTGCCTTTGGAGCTTGCCGGCCGTGCCAACGCCGCAGTTCTGGCCGGCGCCATGCTGGAGCGCGTGGGTTTGGGGGAGCGGTTGCGCCACTACCCCCGCACGCTGTCGGGCGGCGAACAGCAGCGCGTCGCGCTGGCACGCGCCTTTGTCATGCGGCCCAAATTGCTGATGGCCGATGAGCCGACCGGCAACCTCGATGCCGCGACCGGCGCTTCCATCATTGAGTTGCTGTTTCAACTCAATGCTGAGGCCGGCACCACCTTGTTGTTGGTGACCCACGACGAGTCGCTTGCGGCGCGCTGCGGCCGGCAGATACGCCTTGCGGCTGGAAGAATCGTGTCGTGAGCAAGCGTCTATTCCAGATTGAACGGTTGTCATTGCGAGCGCAGCGAAGCAATCTCGTTGCGCTTGGGCATGGCCGGTACTGCCCCGAGATTGCTTCGCTGTGCTCGCAATGACTGATTTTTTCTCATGGCGACACTGAAACTTGCCTGGCGGATGTTGTTGCGCGACTGGCGCGCCGGCGAACTGCGCGTGCTCGCGCTGGCGCTGGTGCTGGCCGTGGCGAGTGTCGCCAGCGTCGGCTTTTTTGCCGACCGGGTGCGCCAGGCGCTGGCGCGCGAGGCGCAACAACTCATAGGCGCCGACCTGGTGGTGCAGGGCGACCGGCCGGTGCGCAGCGAATTGCGCGACGAGCTCAGGCGTCGCGGCCTGCGCCAGGCGCAAAGCACCGGCTTTGTCAGCATGGCGCGTAAAGGCGAAAATGCGCAGCTCGCCGGTGTCAAGGGCGTGTCCGAGGGCTATCCGCTGCGCGGCAGGTTGCGCACCGCGCCACAGGTCAATGCGCCCGATGCGGCGGCGACCGGGATCCCCGCAGCGGGCACGGTTTGGGTCGATGAGAGGCTGGCGGCGACGCTGGCGGCGCGCGTCGGCGATGCCATCGAACTGGGCAATAGCAGTTTCAAAATTGGCGCGATCCTTACACTGGAACCAGACCGCGGCGCGTCGTTTTTCAACATTGCGCCGCGCCTGATGCTGCGCGACGACGAAATCGCCGCCACCGGTCTGGTGCAGCCGGGCAGCCGCATCTGGTACACGCTGCTCGCCTCGGGCGAGCGCGAACCCGTGGCGCAGTTCGAGGCCTGGCTTAAACCCAAGCTGGCGCGTGGCGAAAACCTGCAAAGTCTGGAGAACGCGCGCCCGGAAATACGCGCCTCCATCGATCGCTCGCAGCAATTCATCGGGCTGACCGCCTTGCTAGCGGTGATCCTGGCGGCGGTGGCGGTGGGGCTGTCGACGCGTCGCTACAGCCAGCGCCATCTGGACGGTTATGCGGTGATGCGCTGCTTTGGCGCGAGCCAGTCGCGCTTGTTCGCGCTGTTTGCCTGTGAATTCCTGCTGCTGGGCGTGGCGGCGGCCATCGTCGGCGGTCTCGCCGGCTACGCGGCGCAATACGTCATTGCCGCGATGGTGTCCGGCCTGATGCTGGTTGATCTGCCGCAGCCTACGCTGTTGCCGGCGCTGCAAGGCATGCTGGTCGGCCTTGCATTGCTGCTCGGTTTTTCGCTGCCGCCGCTGCTGCAGCTGAAGAATGTGCCGGCGCTGCGCGTGATACGTCGTGAGGTCGGCGCGCCGCGCCAGGGGGCGCTGGCCGGCTATGCCGCCGGCACGCTGACCATCGCCGGCCTGCTGATCTGGCAGGCAGGCGACGCCAAGCTGGGCTTGATCGTGCTGGGCGGCTTCGCCCTCGCCGGCGTGGTGTTCGCGGCGTTCGGCTATGCCGCGTTGCATGGGCTGGGCCGTTTCTCGGGTGGGGGTGGCTTGTCGTGGCGTTACGGCCTCGCCAGCCTGCGCCGGCGCGCCGGTGCCAATACCGTTCAAATCCTGGCGCTGTCGATCGGGCTTGCCGCCATCCTGATGCTCACCTTTACCCGTGGTGACCTGCTCGAAACCTGGCGCTCCAAGGTGCCCCCGGATGCGCCCAACCGCTTCATCGTCAACATTCAGCCCGAGCAACGGCCGGGCGTGCTGGACTTTTTCCGCACCGGCAAATTATCCGAGCCCACGGTCTATCCGATGATTCGCGGGCGCTACAGCGCCAAGAACGCACAGCCGGTGAATGAAAACGATTTTGAGGATCGCGCCCGCCGCCTGGTTGAGCGCGAGTTCAACCTGTCCTACATGGCGGCGCAGCCGGCGCACAACACGGTGGTGTCGGGACGCTGGTTCAACGATGAAGACAGTAAAAGCGGCGCCTTGTCGGTAGAGGAGGGCATCGCCAAGACCCTGGGCTGGAAGCTTGGCGATGTGCTCACCTGGCAGGTCGCGGGGAGAACGTTCTCGGCGCCCATCACCAGCCTGCGCAAGCTCGACTGGGACTCGATGCGGGTGAATTTTTTTGTCATCGCCACGCCTGGCCTCCTGGCCGATTTTCCGGCGAGCTACGTGACGAGTTTCCATTTGCCGGCGGGCGACAGCACCTTCACCAGCAAGTTGTCGCAGGCGTTTACCAACCTCACTGTTGTCGACATGAGCGCCATCATGGCCCAGGCCCAGGCGCTGATCGAACAGGTGGTGCGCGCAGTGCAGTTCGTGTTCCTGTTCGCGCTCGGCGCCGGCGTGTTGGTGTTGTATGCGGCGCTGCTCGCAACCCAGGACGAGCGCATGCAGGAGGCGGCGGTGATGCGCGCCCTTGGCGCCAGCCGCGCGCAGGTGGTGGCGGCACAACGCGCCGAGTTCGCCGCACTGGGTATTATTTCGGGGCTGCTGGCGTCGGCGGCGGCGGTGGCCATAGGTTGGGCCATTGCACATTTTGTGTTCCTGTTTCCGTACCGGATGAATGGCTGGATCTGGCTGGCAGGCCCCGCGCTGGGCCTTGTCTGTGTCGGTTACAACGCCTGGTCGGGCGCGCGCGCGGCGCTCAGCCGTCCGCCTATCCTGGCCTTGAGAGAAGCATAGGGAAAGCATGATAAACGGGCCGGGCAAAACGCCTTATGACGAACTGGGTGGCGTCGCCAAAGTGCGCGAGATGGTGGACCGCTTTTACGACTTGATGGACCTGGAGCCGGTCTACGCCGGCATCCGCAAGCTGCACCCGCCGTCGATGGAGACCTCGCGCGAAAAGCTGTATATGTTCCTGTCCGGTTGGCTGGGCGGCCCCGGGCTGTACATGGAAAAATACGGCCATCCGATGTTGCGTGCCCGCCATTTGCCGTTCGCAATAGGAATCAGCGAGCGCGATCAGTGGATGGATTGCATGAGGCGGGCGATGGAGGAGGTCGGCGTGGAAGAAGCGTTGCGCAAGGGACTATACAATGCGTTTTTCCAAACCGCCGACTGGATGCGAAATCGTGGGGATTAAAGCGCAAAAGGAAACGCCATAGTGACCGACGCCTTGCTGATCCTGCTGCTAGTGCTGGCGGTGGCGGCGATTGCCCTGCAGATCGTCGTGCTGTTGCGCAGCCGCCAAGGTCTCGCGCAGGACAGCCTCGACCGCCTGTCGCGCCGCTCGGACGAAATCGCCGAGCGCCTTGAGCGCGAGTTGCGCGCGGATATCGCGCTTGGGCGCAAGGAGTCGCAGGAAGGCGCGCTGGCGCAGCGCGCCGAGCTCTCGGCGAGCATGGCCGAGTTCAGCAAGACGTTGCAGCAGCAGATGGCTACCATCGCCGGGGTGCAGAACAACCAGATCGATTCCTTCGCGCAGCAACTCGCAAAGCTGGTCGAATCCAATGAAAAACGCCTCGCGGAAGTGCGCCAGACGCTGGAAACCAAGCTCAAGGAATTGCAGACCGACAACGCCACGCGCCTGGAGGAAATGCGCAAGACTGTTGACGAAAAACTCCACGCCACACTCGAAAAGCGGCTGGGGGAATCGTTCAAGCAGGTCAGTGACCGTCTCGAGGCGGTGCACAAGGGCTTGGGCGAAATGCAGACCCTTGCGGCGGGCGTGGGTGACCTCAAACGCGTGCTTACAAACGTGAAGTCGCGCGGCACCTGGGGTGAGGTGCAGTTGTCGGCACTGCTCGAGCAGACGCTCACCGCCGACCAATACGCCAAAAATGTCGCCACCGTGCCCGGTTCGCGTGACATCGTTGAATTCGCCATCAAGCTGCCGGGGCAGGACGCGCGTTCGCCGGTGTGGCTGCCCATCGACTCGAAGTTCCCGGTCGAGGACTATGAGCGCCTGCTTGGTGCCCAGGAGCGCGCCGATATTGCCGGCGTGGAGGAGGCCTGCAAAGCCATAGATAACCGCATCAAGCTCGAAGCGAGGACGATTCGCGAGAAATACATCGCGCCGCCGCATACCACCGACTTCGCCATCCTGTTCCTGCCGACCGAGGGTCTGTACGCCGAAGCCTTGCGCCGGCCTGGCCTTGCCGATTTCGTACAACGCGAATACCGCGTGTCCATTGCCGGACCCACCACGCTGTCGGCGCTGCTCAATAGCCTGCAAATGGGTTTTCGCACGCTGGCCATCGAGCAGCGTTCCAGCGAGGTCTGGGAGTTGCTTTCGGCGGTGAAAACGGAGTTCGGCCGCTTTGGCGATGTGCTGGCCAAAACCAAGGCGCAACTGCAGACTGTAACCAATTCCATCGGCCAGGCGGAGACGCGCACGCGGCAGATGACGCGCAAGCTGAAAGACGTCGAAGCGCTGCCGGTGCCCCAGGCCGAACTGCTGTTGGGCAAGGCCAACGACGAGCCGGAAGAGGACGACGCAGCCGCATAGGGCGGGTCTGGAAAGCCACGACTGTCACGGGTTTCCGGTCGGTTAAGGTAAATTTCAATGCCGACATGGCGGCTCTTTTTGATCGCGCACCAAACTAACTCCCTCCCCCTTGACGGGGGAGGGTTGGGGAGAGGGTGAATGCTGGCAATTGCGCATCTGCAGGCAACCCCCTCTCCCTGTCCCCCGCGGGGGGAGAGGGAACCTACTGCAACTCTCGTCATCGAATCAACCCGTAACGCCTGATGGAAACCACGCTTTTTTACACGCAGTTACCGGTGCTCACCGAGTTTGCCGATGTCGGCCGGCCCGAGTGCTACTCGCCCTTGCCCGACAACTGGCATGTGGTGATGTGCGACGTGCGCGATTCCACAGCGGCGGTTGAGGCCGGCAGGTACAAGAACGTCAACACGGTGGGCGCGGCGATGATCACGGCTGCGCTTAACGCCGCAGGCAAGGTCGATATTCCGTTTATCTTTGAAGGCGACGGCGCCATGTTGTGCGTGCCGCCGCAACTGCTCGACGCCTCGCGCGCTGCGCTATTGCAGACGCAGGCCATGGCGCGCGAGTCCTTTGGCCTTGCGTTGCGCGTGGCGACACTGGCGATGGCGCAAATCCGCGCCGCCGGGTTCAATATCCAGGTGGCGCGCTACCGTGTGTCAGAGCATTACATCCAGGCGGTGTTTGCCGGTGGTGGCATGGCCCACGCCGACCGTTACATGAAAGACCCGGCCAGCGCGCCGCTGTGTGCCGTGCAGGCCGGTGATGTTGCGCCGCGCGGCAGCTTCGAGGGTCTGGAGTGCCGCTGGCAGGATATTCCCAGCCGTCATGGCGAAACCGTCAGCATGATGGTGCGGGCGCTGGGCGACGATGAGGACGCAGGCGCCCGCGTCTATCGCACGCTGATCGCCAAGGTACGCGAGATCTACGGCTCGGACGAAAGTTGTCATCCGGTATTCCCGCCCGACCTGAGTTTCAGCCTGAGCGAAATGAAACTGACCGATGAGATTGGCGTACAGACCGTGGGGCGAAGCGCGACGGGCAAATGGCGCTACCTGATGAAGCTGCGATTCATGGTCGTGCTCGGCTGGTTCCTGATGCACTTCAAGATAAAGACCGCCGAGAACGACTGGGGACGTTACAAGACGGTGCTGGCACGTAACTCGGACGTGCGCAAATTCAACGACTGCTTTCGCCAGATTCTCGCCGGAACCGCCACCCAACGCGTTGCGCTGACGGCCTGGCTGGAAGAATGTTTCGCAAGCGGTGAACTGGTCTACGGCATGCACGTATCGGACCGGGCGCAAATGACCTGCCTTGTGTTCGACTACGCCGGGCGGCACCTGCACTTCATCGACGGTGCCGACGGCGGCCTGTTCATGGCGGCCAAGGCGCTCAAGGCGCGAGACGCGCAAAACGCTTCGGTCAGGACTTGACGCCGAGGAAGCCCTCGAGGCGACCGCCGTTCTGGATACAGGTATTGCCCAGTGCCAGGGCGAAAGCACGGGGCTCGGCCGGATCGACGCTGGAGCGGCGATAGGCGGCTTCGAGGATCTTGCCGGCGATGTCTTTCACGTCGCCGTCCTCGAGCGAGTAAATGTCGGGCAGCATGGTTGCAGCGCGTTCGCGCGCGATGCCGTGCTTGGCCAGGGTCGAGCTGACCAGGGCCATGTCGGCAAAGGCAACGCACTGTTCGTAGGATTTGGCGCGTGATTCAGCGTGGGCGTTGCACGTTACGAGCAGCAAGGCGGCAATGAGGGTTTTCATGTCCGGACTCCTTTTCAACGGTTGGCGGCAGCTTCAGTAAAGCACCTTCATTCGCCTCGCTGTCTGTCGAATAGCCACCGAAATGGCCGCCACTTTTGCCTCGACAAGGCCGGGCATTGCAGGCGAATACACGCTTCCATCATGCCGTCCGGCGATTGAAATTTTGACCGATTAGGCTGGAAAGCCTTTCCAGATGGCGCTTTTCAGTCGATGGACTACTTTCAGCTCAGGCCGTCGAAGACCTGCACGCTGACTGCGTCACTGGGTTTGACGCCGGCCTGCTCGTGGCCGAGGACGATAAAGCAATTGGCCTCGGACATGGAGCGCAGTACGCCCGAACCTTGCGAACCGGTAATCGCCACCTGCCATTCACCTGCCGGGCCTTGCGTCATGCGGCCACGGACATACTCGGTACGGCCAGCGGATTTTTTGATGGTGCTGGTGCACGGCACGCGCAGCAGCGGCAGGGTGGTGTCGTCGGTGCGTCCGGCTATGCGAAGCAGGGCATCGCGCACGAACTGGTGAAAGGTCACCATCACCGCGACAGGGTTGCCGGGCAGACCGAAAAAATGCGCTTTGCCGATTTTGCCAAAGGCCATCGGGCGCCCCGGTTTCATGGCGATTTTCCAAAATAGCACTTCGCCCATCTCGCCGAGCAGCTTGCGCGTGAAGTCGGCTTCGCCCACAGAAACGCCGCCGGAGGTGATGACAACGTCGGCCTTGGCTGCGGCGTCATTGAATGCGTACTCAAGACTGTGCGGATCATCGGGCACCACACCGAGGTCGATTATTTCGACGTCAAGCCGTGCCAGCATGCCCCACAGCGTGTAGCGATTACTGTCGTAGACCTGGCCTTCCTTGAGCGGTGTGCCGACCGAGACGAGTTCGTCGCCGGTGGAAAAAAACGCTACGCGCAGGCGACGGCGTACCGTGACTTCGCCGATGCCCAGCGAGGCGATGAGTCCGAGCTCGGCCGGGCGTATTGCTTGGCCGCACTTGAGTACGACATTTCCCAGCGTGAGGTCTTCACCGGCAAAGCGGCGGTTCTGGCCCTGTTTCTGGCCGGGGGGAATCAACGCTATATCGCCCTCGGCCTTGACGATTTCCTGGATCACCACGGTGTCGCAACCAGTGGGCATGACGGCACCGGTCATGACACGCACGCATTCACCCTTGGCCGGCGCGCCGCCAAACGCCTTGCCGGCGAATGCAGTGCCTATGACCTTGAGTGTTGTCGGGCCGTCGCCGGCGAGATCGGCGTGGCGTAAGGCATAGCCGTCCATGGCCGAGTTGTCGTGTGCGGGCACGTTCATGGTCGAGACAATGTCCTCGGCGAGGATGCGGCCCAGGGCCAGGCGTACCGGCAGGCGCTCGGCTTCGCGTATCGGTACGAGAAATGAGCGGATGACCTCGCGCGCCTTGTCCACGTGCAAGGCGTTTGGATCGTAGTCGTCCATGCAGCTGACAAGGTGCTGTAGCGTGCTCATACCGGCTTTTTCTCGTGTGCCTGCAATTCTTCGAGCGTGTTGATGTTGGAGAAGGCGTCCGGCTGGTCGTCGAAGGCGACTTCCACAACGAACAGCGTTGAATACCAGGCGTCGATCTTGCGGCCACCACCCTTGAGAAAGTCGGTGAGATGGTTGAGTACGCCGCGCCGCACCAGGGAAAACACCGGATGCGCCTGGTCTCCGGTTTTGGCCACCGCGATCTCGGCACCGGCATCATCCAGATGGCTGTAAAGGCGGGCGACCAGGTCGGCGGGCAGGAAGGGCGAGTCGCAGGGCACCGTGGCAAGGTAGGGGCGCTTTGAGACGGACAGGCCGGCGTGGAGTCCGGCAAGGGGACCGGCGTAGCCTTCGATGGCGTCGCTGACCACACGCACGCCGAGTTCGCGGTAGGCGCTCAGGTTCTGGTTGGCATTGATGATTACGCCCGCCACCTGCGGTGCCAGTCGTTCGAAGGCGTGATCGACCAGGCGCTTGCCGCGGAAGGTCTTGAGGCCTTTGTCGACACCGCCCATACGCCGACCCTGGCCGCCGGCGAGGATCATGCCGGTGATCTGGTTGAGGTGGTCGGGCGCGATCATTTCAGTTTGCGCCAGTACACGCCGGCGCCGTCGATGTCGATGATGTCTTCGCTAATGTCCCTGGCCTTGCGAAAATCGGCGATGGCGGCGCGGCACTTGGGCAGGATGAAATCATCGACGATGACAAAGCCCCCAGGCGACACCTTGTGATACAGCGCATTGAGCGCGTCCATGGTTGACTCGTACATGTCGCCATCCAGGCGCAGCACGGCGAGGCGTTCTATCGGCGCCGCAGGCAGCGTGTCCTTGAACCAGCCCTTGAGAAACTGCACCTGCTCGTCGAGCAAATCGTACTTGGCGAAATTGGCTTGAACCTGTTCGAGCGACACGGCGAGTTCTCGGTACTCGAAGGAATTATCGCCGCGGTCGGCGGGGTATTTGTCCGGTGTCGGCGGTGGCAGGCCTTCAAAGGAGTCGGCCACCCAGACGCGGCGGTCGGTGATGTTCCAGGCCTTGAGCACGGCGCGCATCAGGATGCAGGCGCCGCCACGCCACACGCCGGTCTCGATGAAGTCGCCCGGGATGCGTTCGGCGATCACCTCCTCGCAGGCGCGGCGCAGGTTGCTCATGCGCCGGTTGCCTATCATGCTGTGCGCCACAGACGGCCAGTCGGAGCCTATCTCACGCACTTCCGGCTGATAGGTGGTGCCAAAGGTTTGCGCCGGGTCTTCGTAGACGGTGTTGATGATGGTTCGCTGCAGCATGTCGAGGTATAGCCGACGCAGTTCTGCGCTTTCCTTGCCGGCGGCATCGGCCTCGGCGTCGACCTTCGCGACGGGGCGTGCCGACGTGCTGCGCAGGAGGTTTCCGATCAGGCTCATGCCAGCAGGGTCGGCGAAACCGGCTTGACGAAGCGCTGCTTGCCGGTGAACAGCAGGTAATGCTTGTTGACGGCGCGCCCGAGCATGGTGATGCCGATGCGTGCGGCGATATTCCAGCCCATTTGCGTCAGTCCGGAGCGCGAGACCAGAAAGGGGATTTGCATTTGTGCCGCCTTGATCACCATCTCGGAGGTGAGTCTGCCGGTGGTGTAAAAAATCTTGTCCGACCCATCTATGCCATCGAGCCACATGCGACCGGCAATGGCGTCCACCGCGTTGTGGCGGCCGACGTCCTCGACAAAGCTGATGATCTTGGAGCCGGCGGGGGTGTTGCTCGCAAGGGCGCAGCCGTGCACGGCGCCGGCCGATTTGTAGATTGTTTCATGCTGGCGGACCGCTTCGAGCAGGCTGTAGAGGGTTTCTTCCGACAGCGTCACGTCATGGCGCAGCTTGATGGTGTCGATTTCCTCCATCAAGTCGCCAAACACCGTGCCTTGGCCGCATCCGGTCGTGACGGTGCGCTTTTTCATTTTGTCATCGAGACCCTTGATGCCTTGGCGCGTGGTGACGGCGACCGAATCGGTTTCCCAGTCGACCTGCACCGCTTTAATGTCGGCTATCGAGCGGACCAGACGCTGGTTGCGCAAATAGCCTATGGCGAGGGCTTCGGGCGCCTGGCCCAGCGTCATCAGCGTGACGATCTCGCGCTTGTCGATATACAGGGTGAGCGGGTTTTCGCCGGCGATGGGCGTCGTTGTTGTTTCGCCGCGCTCGTTTATCGCCTCGACCTCGAAGGTGAGGGGGCGGGAGGCGCGGGTGATCGCCGGTTTGAGGGAGGCTGTCATCCGCCGATGTAGCTCATTTCTATTTTGCTGTCGCGCACGGTGTCGGCGGTGCGGATTTCCGAATAGCGGTCGCTGCGGGCGCGCCAGATGCGGCTGATGGCATCCTTGAGCGCCGCGTCGTCGGCATCGCCGCGCAACATGCCGCGAAGGTCGTAGCCATCGGTGGCGAACAGGCAGGTGTAGACCATGCCCTCGGTCGATAGTCGCAGGCGTGTGCAGGTGCTGCAAAAAGCCTGAGTGACCGATGAAATCACGCCGATCTCGCCCGCGCCATCGGCGTAGCGCCAGCGCTCGGCAACTTCGCCGCTGTAATTGGGATCGGCGACGACAAGCGGCGCCTCGGCATTGATCATCGCCACCACCTCGGCCGATGGTATGACATCGTTCATGCGCCAGCCGTTGCTCGCACCGACGTCCATGAATTCGATAAACCGCAGGATGTGACCGCTGCCCTTGAAGTGGCGCGCCATGGGCAGGATGGCGTGTTCATTGGCGCCGCGCTTGACCACCATGTTGACCTTGATCGGCGAGAAGCCCGCCTCAGCGGCAGCGGCGATGCCCTCCAGCACGTCAGCCACCGGATAATCGGCGTCGTTCATGGCCTTGAAGGTGGCATCGTCAATGGCGTCCAGGCTGACCGTCACGCGGTTGAGACCGGCGCTTTTGAGTGAGCGGGCTTTTTTCGCCAGCAGGGAGCCGTTGGTGGTCAGCGTGAGGTCGATGCCGGGAATTGCGGCGAGCATCTCGATCAGCTTTTCAATGTTCTTGCGCAGCAGTGGTTCGCCGCCGGTGAGGCGGATTTTCTGCACCCCTTGGTCGGCGAAAACGCGCGCGATGCGCGTGATTTCTTCAAAGGACAGCAGGGCTGCATGGGGCAGGTAGGCGTAGTCCTTGTCGAAGACTTCCTTGGGCATGCAATAGGTGCAGCGAAAATTACAGCGGTCCGTAACCGAGATGCGCAGGTCGTGCAGGCGCCGTCCGCGTGCGTCAGACAGGGCGGAGTCGGGCACTCTCGCGGCCGGCGCCGTGCTTTGCGGCAGGGGTTTGGCACGGCGTGCGTCAGTGATGGGTATGATGCGGTCGGTCATTCGCTGGGGTATGCTAAGTCGTATAGCCCCTGATTAGTCAGGGTTATTTGCAAACCCTAATAGTATAGAGCATCCGATGGAGCGTCCAAGTCTTGCTGTGGCGGTGCTCATGCAGAAAACCCTGCTGGACAACCGTTGGCAATCCGAACAATGGGAAGCCGTTGGCGTGGTGCCCGATGAGGAACCGGCCGGGGCCCTAGCGCGATGCCTGAAAGAGGGCGGCAAGCAGGAATTGTGGTTGCACCCAGGGTTTGTTATCGCGCTGTATCGGGACGAGGCAGAGGGGTATTACCTCAATATCAGCGCCGAACAGGCTTTTGCCTTTGTGGTTTGGCGGCAGGAGGACGGTCCACCGCGACCCTCAGCTGTGACCCTCAGTTATAACGAGGCGGCACGCATGATGGACGCGCAAGAGCGTGTGGACGGCGTGCCCCTTCCGCCGCAACTGCACGACTGGCTATCCGCTTACGTTGTGGCGCATTACAAACCCGAGGTGAAAAAGCGCAGCCGTCCGCCCTCGTTTCTCGGGGCGAAGCGTGATCGAGGTGATACGAAAAAAGTATGACAGAACGCGAAGAACCGCCGTTTTTATCGCGCTGGTCAAGCCGCAAGATCGCGGCCAAAGACGCGCAGGAAACGGCAGCGACTGAGGCGGCGGCGCAGGTTTCCGTGCCTGAAACCGTTGGCAAGCCCGTCAGCGCAGGCAACGAGGCCGGTGCGCCGACGGCAGCGGCGCCGGTGGTTCCGTTGCCGCCGGTGGATTCGTTGCGGGGTATTGCGTCGGAGTATCGCGAGTTCCTTAAACCTGGCGTCGATGAGGCGCTCAAGCGCGCCGCGCTTAAAAAGCTGTTCAATGACCCGCATTTTGGTTTTGCGGCCATGGACAAGCTCGACATTTATATCGACGATTACAGCATAGAGGATCCCATCCCGGAGGCGCTGCTGCGCAAGCTCAACCAGTCGAAAAGCCTGTTTCTGTTCGAGGAAAAGAAGGCGGAGGGCACGGATCCAGACCCGCTTATCGTTGACGCGGTTTCGCATCCGGCTGCGGTGCCTGCTGACGGCGGGGCGCCTGCATCAGTGGCACCTATGTCATCCGTGTCACCCATGTCACCCATGTCACCCATGTCACCCATGTCACCCATGTCACCCATGTCACCCATGTCACCAATAGCACCGATGGCGCTCGATTCGGCGCAGTCACTAACGCCCGTCACCGTGAAGCCGGAAACGACCAAGCGCGGATAGGCGCCTTGCCGGCGGCGGCTTCCCTGCTACCATGCGCGGGCTTTCATATTGGCAACTGAACCCTTAACTGAACCCTTAAGTCCCTTAAGTAAGTGGCAGACCCTATGGCGCTCGTCGGCAAGACATTGAAATTATGCGATTGCAACCAGACCATGGCGCTCGATGCCAAGGCTCTGGAAAAAGCGCTGCAACTGGGGCAACCCATCCGCATTCATCACGAGCTTTGCCGCGGCGAGGCGGATAGTTTCGTTGCCGCGTTGCAGGACGAGAGCTGCGTGGTCGCCTGCACCCAGGAGGCGCCGCTGTTCAATGAGCTCGCCGGCGAGGCTGGCGCGCCGGTCGTGCTCAAGTTCATCAATATCCGCGAAGCCGCCGGTTGGTCTAAGGAAGGCAAGTTCGCCACGCCCAAAATCGCCGCTTTGCTGGCGATGGCAGACCTGCCCGAAGCCGAGCCGGTGTCCAGCGTAGCGTATCAGTCGGGCGGACAACTGCTGATCATCGGCGAGGGGGCCGCCGCACTCGCCTGGGCAGAAAAACTGGCCGGACAACTCGACGTGAACGTGCTGATGACCGGTGCCGGCAAAGCCGGCGCGGAATTGCCAAGCGAGCGCGGCTATCCGGTCTGGTCGGGGAAGGTGACCTCTGTCGGGGGCTGGCTCGGTGCCTTCCAAGTGCAATGGGAACAGGCCAATGCGATCGACCTGGAGGCGTGTACACGCTGTAACGCCTGCATCAACGCCTGTCCCGAGCAGGCCATCGATTTTTCCTACCAGGTCGACATGGACAAGTGCACGTCGCACCGCGCTTGCGTCAAGGCCTGCGGCGCGATCGGTGCCATCGATTTTACGAGGAAAGATACCAGTCGCAGCGAGACCTTTGACATCGTGCTCGACTTGTCGCGTACGCCGTCGCTGAAGACGCCCCAACTGCCGCAAGGCTATTTCGCACCCGGTGCCGACCCGCTAGAGCAGGCACTTGCCGTCGCCACGCTGGGGCAATTGGTCGGGGAGTTCGAAAAGCCGAAGTATTTCCAGTACAACGAAAAGCTGTGCGCCCACGGGCGCTCGGGCAAGACCGGGTGCACCAATTGCATTGACACCTGCTCCACCCAGGCGATCGTGTCGGCCGGTGACAAGATCAGGGTCGAGCCGCATCTTTGCATGGGTTGTGGCGGTTGCGCCACGGTCTGTCCGTCTGGCGCCTTGACTTACGGCTACCCGAAGGTGCCTGAGCTCGGGGCGAGACTGAAGAAGTTGCTCAGCACCTATGCACAGGCCGGCGGCAAGGACGGCTGCGTACTGTTGCATAGTGGCGCCCAGGGACGTGAGCAGCTCGCGCGCATGGCGCGTCGTGGCAAAGGCCTCCCAGCGCGCGTCATGCCGCTCGAAGTCCATCATGTTGCTTCTGTCGGTTTGGATGTGCTGCTGGGGGCGATTGCCTACGGCGCGAGCCAGATTGTGGTGTTCGCGACGGGGGACGAGGCCGAGCACTATGGTGGGGCAATCGAAACGCAAATGGGCTTCGGCCAGACCATACTGAACGCGCTGGGTTACGAAGGCAGGCATCTCAGCCTGCTTCGCGATCTTGAGTTCAAGGCGCTGGAAACGGCGCTGTGGGAACTTAAGCCGGCGCGTGGCGTCTCCAAACCGGGTTTGTTCAACCTGGCCAACGAGAAGCGCGGTTCCCTTGAGTTTATTTTCGAACATCTCGCAAAAAACGCCCCGAAGGCCATAGATGAGATTGCGCTTGTCGCCGGTGCACCCTGGGGTACGGTTAGTGTCAACAAAGATACCTGCACCCTTTGCATGTCATGTGTCGGCGCATGCCCGGAGTCGGCGCTGGTTGACGGGCGCGACAAACCCATGCTCAAGTTCATTGAGCGCAATTGCGTGCAATGCGGGCTGTGCGAAACGACCTGTCCTGAAAAAGCCATCACCCTGACGCCGCGCCTGCTGCTGTCTGCTGCGGCGAGGGAAGAGCGTGTTCTCAACGAGGCCGAGCCCTTCAATTGCGTCAAATGCGCCAAGCCCTTCGGAACGCGCCAGATGGTCGCGAACATGACGGCGAAGCTCAAGCTGCATTCGATGTTTTCCGGTGAAGGCGCGCTCAAGCGTCTGACGATGTGCGCCGACTGCCGCGTCATTGACATGATGGAAAACCAAAATGAAATGTCGATTCACGACGTGAAGAACCCCAAGCCTTGACTGCTTGAGATGTGCCTGAGGAGGTCCGAATGAGTTCCCTACCTTTGCAGTTCGAGCCCATGCTCAATGATGAGGATCGCGCCCGTGCTGAGTACTACGCGTTGCTCGCGAGGCTTTACTTTGATGGTCCGGATGCGGGGCTGCTTGCCGCAATTGCAGAAGCCGCACCGGTGGATGCGGAGGCGGGGGCAGTTTTGGCATCCAGCTGGGCCGCGCTGCAGTCGGCTTGCCGGCAGGCCGATCCTGAGACGGTCGGGTTTGAGTATTCGCGGGTTTTCATCAGCACCGGCAAGGCCTTGGTCACGCCCTATGCACTTCACTATGCATCTGATTCAATGAAGGAAAGAAGGTTGGTGCAACTACGCGAAGAGCTCGCCGCTCTGGGCTTGGCCAGGCTGGGCGGGGCGGGTATTTATGAAGATCATATTGCCGCGCTGTGCGAAATCATGCGCCATCTGGTCATGCGCGGATCAACGGTTGCTGCGGCGCAGCAACAAAAACAGTTATTTATCAACTATATTGAGCCCAGTTTCAGACAGTTTTCAATTGCCTTGGATGCGTGTGATGAAACGCTTTTTTATCGGCATGTAGGGCGTTTTTCGAAGGCGTTTTTTGAAATTGAAACGGAAGCGCTCTCTATGGTTTAAGCGTTCATGGGGAATAGCGTAGCGGCATCAGGTAGAGGTAGAGGTAGAGGCAGCGGTAGTGATAGGTATTCTTTTCGGAAAAACGAGGAGCACGATATGTCGGACACCAGGGCAATTAAAACAAGTCGCAGAACTTTTCTTTTGGCTGCCGGCGCAGGTGGTGCCGCCACGGTTGCCGCTATCGCGGCCAAATTGGCGCCGCAACGTGTCTCCGAAGTACGTGACCCTAAGGATAAGGACAAGGACAAAAAATCCGGCCAGGGCTATCAGGAAACCGCTCATATTCGTAATTACTACCGCACAACAGAAGTCTGATCGAGGATAACGACCATGACCATGCTGCTTACCAGAAAGTCCGCCGACGTCCAGTCGCCGCAGCTTCAGGGCGCGAGCAAACTGCGCCGCAGTCTTGCCGGGGTGATGGGCAAAACGCTCGATCGCCGAAGTTTTCTCAAGCGTTCCGGCGTCGCCGCCGGGGTGGGCGCATTTGCCAGCCAGCTCCCGTTCAACATGATAGGCAGGGTCGAAGCCGCCGACGCGAACAAAGAAGGCGGCAAACTCGAAGTCAAACGTACGGTCTGCACCCACTGTTCGGTCGGCTGTGCCGTCGACGCCGTGGTTCAAAATGGCGTTTGGATACGGCAGGAACCGGTGTTCGATTCGCCGATCAATCTGGGTGCTCACTGCGCCAAGGGCGCGGCGGTACGCGAGCACGGCATGACGCATGATTCGCACCGATTGAAGACGCCGATGAAACTGGTCAACGGCAAGTATCAGCGTATCTCCTGGGAGCAGGCGGTCAACGAAATCGGCGACAAGATGACGGCCCTGCGCAAGGAGTCCGGACCGGATTCCTTGTACTTTGTCGGTTCATCAAAACACAATAATGAGCAGGCGCAACTGATGCGCAAGTGGGTGTCGCTCTGGGGTACCAACAACTGCGACCATCAGGCGCGCATCTGTCACTCCACTACGGTGGCGGGCGTGGCGAACACCTGGGGTTACGGCGCGATGACCAACTCCTACAACGACCTGCAGAATACCAAGTGCATGATGTTTATCGGCTCCAATGCCGCTGAAGCGCATCCGGTGTCGATGTTGCATGCGCTACATGCCAAGGAGTCGGGCGCCAAGATCATCGTCTGCGACCCGCGCTTCACGCGCACCGCGGCCAAGGCCGACCAGTATGTTCGGCTGCGCTCGGGCACTGATATTGCCTTCCTGATGGGAATGCTGCATCACATTTTCAAGAATGGCTGGGAAGACAAGGAATACATCAAGGCCCGTGTTTATGGCATGGACAAGATCAAGGAAGAGGCGCTGACCAAGTGGACGCCGGAAAAGGTCCTCGAGGTGACCGGTGTGCCCGGGGATGTGGTTTTGCTTGCTGCCGAGACCATGGCCAAGAGCAAACCTGCCAGCATCATCTGGTGCATGGGCCAGACTCAACACACCATCGGCAACGCCATGGTTCGCGCTTCTTGCATCCTGCAACTGGCCCTGGGCAATATCGGTGTTTCGGGCGGCGGCGCCAACATCTATCGCGGTCACGACAACGTGCAGGGCGCGACCGACGTCGGCCCCAACCCCGATTCACTGCCCGGCTATTACGGCATTGCCACCGGTGCATGGAAGCACTGGGCGCGCGTCTGGAATGTCGACTATGAATGGATGAAGGGCCGTTTCGCCAGCCAGGCGATGATGGAAAAGCCCGGTATCACGGTGTCGCGCTGGATTGACGGTGTGATGGAAAAGAACGAAGTCATAGACCAGGAATCGAATATTCGTGGCATATTTTTCTGGGGTCATGCCCCCAACAGCCAGAGCCGCGGGCTGGAGATGGCCAAGGCGATGAAGCTGCTCGACCTGCTGGTGGTAGTCGATCCGTATCCTTCGGCAACGGCGGCGATGGCCAACATGCCGGTCGAGGGCGTCGAGGAGAAAAAGGGGCGTTCGGTCTACCTGTTGCCCGCAGCAACGCAGTTTGAAACAGACGGTTCGTGTACGGCCTCCAATCGTTCGATCCAGTGGCGTGAAAAGGTGGTGGAGCCGCTGTTCGAATCCAAGGCCGATCAGACCATCATGTATCTGCTGGCGAAAAAGCTCGGCTTTGCCGACCAGCTGCTTGGCAAGAAGGACGGCAAGCAGACAATCCGTCTTGGCAAGAACGAAGAGCCGATGGCCGAAGACATCCTGCGCAATGAAATCAATAAGGGCACCTGGACGATCGGTTACACCGGACAGTCGCCCGAGCGCCTCAAGCTTCACATGAAGAACATGCATACCTTCGATGTGAAGACCCTGCGCGCCAAAGGCGGGCCTTGCGATGGTGATTATTTCGGCCTGCCTTGGCCTTGCTACGGCACACCGGAAATGAAGCACCCCGGATCCCCCAATCTTTACGACACCTCCAAACACGTGATGGAGGGGGGCGGCAACTTTCGTGCAAACTTTGGCGTCGAGCGCGATGGTGTCAACCTGCTGGCCGAGGACGGTTCCCATTCCAAGGGCGCAGAGCTCACCACGGGCTATCCAGAATTCGATCATGTGCTGATGAAAAAGCTCGGCTGGTGGGATGAGCTCACGGAGGCGGAAAAGACCGAAGCCGAGGGGAAGAACTGGAAGACCGATCTCTCCGGCGGTATCCAGCGCGTGGTGATGCAGGTGCATGGTTGCCATCCTTTTGGTAACGCCAAGGCGCGTGCCGTGGTGTGGAACTTCCCGGACGGCGTGCCGCAGCATCGTGAACCGCTTTACTCGCCGCGCCCGGATCTCATCGATAAATATCCGACTCACGATGACGTGAAAACCCTATGGCGGTTGCCGACCCTGTACAAGTCGGTGCAGCAAAAGAACAAGGACATCTCCAAGGAGTTTCCGATCGTTCTTACCTCCGGCCGCCTGACCGAATATGAGGGGGGCGGTGAGGAGACGCGCTCCAATCCGTGGCTGGCTGAATTGCAGCCGGATAATTTCGTTGAGATCAATCCCAAGTCGGCCAACGACCGTGGTATTCGAAACGGCGAGTATGTGTGGGTGAAATCACCCACCGGTGCGCAGATAAAGGTCAAGGCCATGGTGACGGAGCGGGTGGGCGCGGATCACGCGTTCGTGCCCTTCCATTTCTCCGGTTGGTGGCAGGGCAAGGACTTGCTGCCCTACTACCCCGATGGTGCTGCGCCTATCGTGCGCGGCGATGCGGTGAACACTGCAACGACCTACGGTTATGACCGCGTCACCATGATGCAAGAAACCAAGACCACGCTCTGCCAGATCGTCAAGGCCTAAGACCTAAGACCTAAGACTAAAGACTCAAGGACGGCCGGGTCAAGGCCGCCAATCAGGAGGATAACAAGATGGCTAGAATGAAATTTTTGTGTGATGCCGAACGATGCATCGAGTGCAACGGTTGCGTAACGGCATGCAAACAAGAGCACGAGGTGCCATGGGGGGTGAACCGACGCCGTGTTGTGACCCTCAATGACGGTGTGCCCGGTGAAAAATCAATATCCGTCGCTTGCATGCACTGCTCGGACGCGCCGTGCATGGCGGTCTGCCCGGTGGACTGCTTCTATCGCACCGATGAGGGCGTGGTCCTGCATGACAAGGACCTTTGCATCGGTTGCGGTTACTGTTTTTATGCCTGCCCGTTCGGCGCGCCGCAGTTTCCCCAGGCCGGCGCTTTTGGCCTGCGCGGCAAAATGGACAAGTGCACCTTCTGTGCCGGTGGTCCGGAAAAGGACAACTCGCCCGAGGAGTACAGCAAATACGGCCGCAACCGACTGGCTGAAGGCAAGTTGCCCGCATGCGCGGAAATGTGCTCGACCAAGGCGCTGCTCGGCGGTGACGGCGATGTCATTGCGAACATCTATCGTGAGCGCGTGACAAAGCGCGGCAAAGGCTCCGAGGTCTGGGGTTGGGGCACGGCCTACGGCCCGCCCAAAGGCGCTCAGGCGCCCGCCGCGCAGCCGGCACCGGCGCCGGCCGCAGGAGCCAAGTCGTGATCCGCGGCAGCATCGTTGCCGCAGCCACACTCGCTGTCGTCTCCACGCTCGGTCTTTCCGCTTGCGGTGAAAAAGAGCAAGTCATTGTGTACAAGCAAGGTAAATATCAGGGCAAGCCTGACTCCAAGCCTTGGGAGAATGACCAGTTCAAGGGCAACCAGGCGCAGTGGGAAACGGCAATCAAGACGCGTAACCAGTCGCAAAACGAGTACACCCGGGCCGAATAGGACGCGATCACCATGAGATTCCCCATGTTCGCTTCGCGCAGTCTGACTGTGGTGTTTGTCGCGATGGCTTTGTCAAGTGGTGCCGTCGTCGCGCAAACGGGTCAGCCTGCGCAGGAAAGTCAGGCGCAGCGCCAGCAGTCTCAGCCATATAACAACGCACCCACGTGGCGCGATGTTCGGTCCGGCCAAGAGGCTTATACCGCGGTCAAGGGGCCGGAGGCGGGCGTCCTCATTCAGTCGGGCGGCGAAACATGGCGCCGGATCCGCAATGGCCCGGTGACGGTGATTGGCGGTTGGGCGCTTGTCGCGATGATGCTGATGATCGGGGCATTTTACAAAATCAAAGGGACCATCCCTCTGCATGACGCGCCGACCGGGAAGAAAATTTCACGGTTTTCCCCTTGGGAGCGCATCGTTCATTGGAGCACCGCGATCAGTTTTTCGATACTCGGTATCTCAGGTTTGATCATCCTGTTTGGCAAGCATGTGCTGTTGCCCTTGATCGGCCACACTTTGTTCGCGTGGTTGACGCAACTGGCCAAAGGCTTGCACAATTTTGTCGGCCCCTTGTTTATCCTTTGTGCGCTGATGTTGTTTTTCACCTTCGTCAAGGACAACCTCCCGCGTGTGCATGACTTTATCTGGGTGCGCAAATTCGGCGGTCTTTTCTCCGGTGAACACGTGCCGTCCCACCGTTTTAACGCTGGTGAGAAGCTGTGGTTCTGGGGGGGGCTGACAACACTTGGACTGGTGGTTGCTGCTTCGGGGCTGGTGCTGGATTTTCCGAATTTCGGTCAGACGCGTAACACCATGCAGATTGCCAACGTCGTGCACCTGATCGGCTCGCTGACTTTTGTGCTGGGGGCCTTGGGCCATATCTATATGGGAACCATAGGCATGGGCGGAGCTTACGAGGCTATGCGTACCGGCGAGGTCGACGAGACCTGGGCCAAGGAGCATCACGAATACTGGTATGACGATGTCAAGGCGGGCAAGATCAAGCCCGCGGCAGCGGCCACGCCGGGCGCGGCCCAAACTCACGGGGGGGACGACTGACATGAAAACAAAACTCATTCTGGCCGCATTTGCGCTGACTTTTGGCAGCACTGTGTGGGCGAAGCTGCCGCCACCGGCCACGCCGCCCGATCCGGTAAAAGTCGCCGAGGCAAAGGCCAAAGCCGATGAGGCAGCGGCGAAGGACAAGGCGCTGCTGGCGACCGCCGAGGACAGGGTCGCGGCGCGTTACATCAAGGAACAAAAAGCCAAGGGCAAGGATGTCAAGCCGCAGATGGCCGCTGCATCACCCGCTGCTGCCGCAAAATCCGCCAAGTGGGTAAAAAAATAACCGGCAGGCAAACGAGCATCAAGGAGGAAAGAGGGCAGGGGGCACCGTAAGGTGCCCTTTGTTTTGCGGAGGGCGGTTGCTGATTGCTGCGTCGCAGGCTACAAGCCTTCGACAATGACAAAGCGCGCGGTAGCGGCATCCTTGCGTTTTTCGCGGGCGGCGCTGTATTCGGGAGAGTGATAGAAACTGCGTGCCTGTTCCATACTTTCGAACTGGAGTATCACCATGCGGTGTGTCATTGCCGGCCCTTCCAGCGTTTCAGACGCGCCGCCGCGGACGAGGTAGCGCCCGCCATGCCGGGCGATCGCCGCAGGCGCGAGTTTCTTGTATTCCTCGTAGGCATCCGGGTTGGTCACGTCGACTTCTGCAATCAGGTACGCGGGCATTCATTGCTCCTCAGGTAAGCATGCTGTAAATCAGGCCAAGCACTCCGCTGCACAGGATAACCGGGATCATTCCAGCCTTGAAGCGGAACAAGGCGATGAAGGCCGCAACGCTGATAAGCACGGCAAACCACTCGAATTTTCCGGAAAATCCCGCTGGCCAGAACACGTGCCAAGCGAAAAAAACGGCCAGATTGACGATGACGCCGACTACTGCGGCAGTGATGCCGGTGAGCGGCGCAGTGAACTTCAGGTTGCCATGCGTGCTCTCTACCAGCGGGCCGCCGGCGAGAATGAATAAAAACGACGGCAGGAAGGTGAAGAAGGTGGCGACTGTCGCCCCCGCGCATCCGGCGAGCAAAAGCGCGTCCGGTCCGAACACCTGCTTGGTCCAGGCGCCGACAAAACCGACAAAGGCCACGATCATGATCAAGGGCCCGGGCGTGGTTTCGCCGAGGGCCAGCCCGTCTATCATTTGCGTGGCCGTGAGCCATTGGTAGCCTTCCACGCTGGCCTGGTAGACGTAGGGCAGAACGGCATAGGCGCCGCCAAAGGTCAGCAGGGCGGCCTTGGTGAAGAACCAGCCCATTTGTGTAAGCGGATTCCCCCAGCCCAAGGTCGTCCACAGAAAAGCCAGAACGCTTGCCCAAAGTCCAAGGAAAACCACCGTCACGAGCACCAGTCTGCGCCAGTTGAACAACGCATGGGCCGGTGTCGGCGTGTCGTCGTCGATAAGCGCGGGACCGTAGTGCTTGGCCGATGCACCGTGGCCGCCGGTGGTGAATTTTTCAGGGGCAACACGCCCGCCAACATAGCCGATGATGCCGGCGGCAAGAACAATCAAGGGGAACGGCAGTTTGAGGGCAAAAATCGCGAAGAAGGCGGCGGCACTGATGCTCCAGAGCCAGGCGTTTTTTAGTGCACGCGACCCGATGCGCCAGGCGGCGAACAAAACCAGCGCCGTCACCGCCGGTTTGATGCCGTACAAAAAGCCAGCCACCGCCGGCACCTGGCCGTAGACGAGGTAGATCCAGGTCAGGCCGATCAGGATGAACAAGGAGGGCAGCACGAACAGGCCGCCGGCGATGATGCCGCCCCAGGTACGGTGCATCATCCAGCCGATGTAGGTCGCAAGCTGCTGCGCCTCGGGGCCGGGCAACACCATGCAGTAATTGAGCGCGTGCAGGAAACGTTTCTCGGAAATCCAGCGGCGTCGCTCCACCAGTTCCTGGTGCATCATCGCGATCTGCCCGGCGGGGCCGCCGAAACTGATGAATCCGAGCTTGAGCCAATAGACGAATGCCTGGAAAAGGCCGACTGGTGCGGGTTTTGAGGTGGTTGTCATTTTTTTTCGAAGAGTTTTGCGTTATGGATTTCGTCTTGTGCGCGGCTTGACCATGCGTAGAGGGCATCGTAGACCATCATCCCGTGTTCGAGCATTTCGTGGTCGTCGCCAAACAGTTCCGACAAACCGAGCGAAACCGAAAGCAAGCCGGGGGATTGCGGCGTCAATTCCGGCCTGCCCGTGTCGGCGCCGCGCACAATCGCCGCGAGCGTATCTAGCGCCGGGTCGCGCAGCCCGAAGTCCTCGATGAACGCGTCAAAGCTGCAGCGCTCGCCGCGATGGGAAAAGCGCACATCCGGTACGTCATAGGCAATGGCGTTCTCGCGTTGCGCGACCGCGGTGACCTCATCGGCCGGTACGTATAGGAACGCTGCCTCAGGATCGATAAAGCGGTGAATCAGCCAGGGGCAGGCGATACGGTCTATTTTGGGGCGCGCGCGCGTCACCCAGCGTGTGGGGACGCCCGGAGCAAACCCCGGCCCCGATTGTCTGAGCAAGGTCGGGGCGCCGCTTTGCTTCCATGCCTCTATGCCGCCTTCAAGGTAACTGGCGTCAATGCCAAGGCCACACAGGGCCTGCGCAGTACTTTGACTGACCTCATGCCCGTGGACGCAATAGACGACGACAGGACGGCCCTGCGGCAGTGCGGGGCCCCATTGGGAGACCGACTCAGGGGCACGTCTAAGCGCGCCAGGCAGGGTTACGGTATCGCCTTCATAGGCAGGGGTGCGGCGCGCATCGATAGCGAGGGGCGAACCGCGCGAACCGAGCCGGCGGCGCAGGCTTGAAACCGGAATGGCGGGAATGGCGGGAACCACGGTGTCCACGAGATATCTCCAAAGCATCGTTTGCAGAACTTGGACGGGACACCGTCTTGTCGGGGAGTCTGCCGATCCCCGCGGAAGACTATAGCGCAGCGGAAAGGCGGGGGCAAGCCGCAGGGGCGGGATAGGGCGCACGGTGCATGTGTAGAATGTTCTTTCAGTGCATCGATAAATCGATACAACAAGACCATGGCAGCAAAACTCCAGCCAAAAATTCGCATCCTGATGGGCGCCGTCGTGGCGATCGGGCCGGGCAAGGCCGACTTGCTTGAGGCGATAGGTCGCACCGGGTCGATTTCCGCGGCCGGGCGCGAGATGGGCATGTCGTATCGCCGTGCGTGGTTGCTGGTCGAAGCCATCAATGCCAGTTTTACCAAAGCTCTCGTCGTCACCGCGACGGGGGGCAAGCGTGGCGGTGGGGCGATACTCACGCCCTTCGGCCATGACGTGGTGAAGCGTTACCGCGCTATGGAGGTCGCTGCTGCTCGCGCCGTGTCCGCCGATCTGGGCCGTTTTGCCAGGCTGCTGCATCCGCCGCGCAGAAAATAGCTTTGCCATTTCATATTTTGAATGCCTTGACCGGGCTTTGGCTTTCGTTATATACATTTGGATACGACGATTACGGATGTGGAGAGGCGTATGACAAAGACACCGATTATTTTGACACTGCTGCTGGCCGGGGGGATGCTTTGCCGGACGGCTGCGGCCGAAACTGTCACCGTCTTTGCAGCCGCCAGCTTGAAGGAGTCGCTCGACACAGCAGCCAGGCTCTATGAATCCGGCAGTGCGGACAAAATCGTCGTTTCTTACGCCGCCAGCTCGGCGCTGGCCAAGCAAATCGAATCAGGGGCGCCGGCTGACCTCTTCATTTCGGCCGACCTCGATTGGATGGACTATCTGGAGCAGCGCAAGCTGATCAAGCCGGCGACGCGGCAAAACCTGTTGCGCAATCGCATCGTGTTGATCGCGCCGGCCGCGAGCAGGGCGGCGGTCACCATCGCGCCGGGCTTTCCCCTGGCGAAGCTGCTTGGCGACGGACGGCTGGCCATGGCCAATCCGGAGGCAGTGCCCGCGGGTAGATACGGCAAGGCTGCGCTGGAGTTTCTCGGAGTCTGGAAGGATGTACAGCCCAGGGTGGCGGCGGCCGAGAATGTGCGGGCCGCACTCGTGCTGGTTTCGCGCGGTGAAGCCCCGTTGGGCATTGTCTACAAAACGGACGCGGCGGCGGACCCGCGCGTCCGGGTCGTCGCCGAGTTCCCGCAAAATTCCCATCCGCCGATCATTTACCCGGTCGCGGTGACTGCGACAGGAAAAGCGGCGGCGCAATTGTTTCAGTCCTGGCTGGGCAAGGCCGCTGCCCGCGCGGTCTTTGAAAAGTATGGTTTCTGAGCAGGCGGGGATGAAACGATGATTGCAATCGAATTATTCGAAGCGCATTGGCTCACTAGGTTTCAAATCGCGCCGGATGGATAGCGCGCGCTGTTGTCTGTCGCGGTGCCTGTATGGGATTTGACCAGCATGGCGGAGTCGGTTGTCGACTACGAGATGGAGGCCTTTCCGGACGGGTTGGTTTTCCATTGATCCGCGCTGCTCGCGGCGGGGAGTCCCGCCGCGAGCGGGGTAAAATAGGCATGGTGCAGGGCTGGTCGCTTGGCGTTGGTGTAGGCCAGTCCGAATGCACTGCTGAAACCCGGCGGTACCCTTGTCATCCTGCAACCGAGGTGGCCACGCTTTGCCCTCTTATTCACCATGCTTTTGACCGCTGAAGAGCTGGAAATCCTGCGGCTCAGCCTGCGCGTGGCTTTCTGGAGCGTGCTGATCAGTCTGCCGCTGGCCATTGCGGTGGCGCTGCTGCTCGCACGCTCGGATTTTCCCGGCAAATCCCTGTTCGACGCCGTGGTCCACCTGCCGCTGGTTCTGCCGCCTGTCGTTGTGGGCTATCTGTTGCTCGTTACCATGGGCAGGCACGGCCCGATCGGCGCCTTGCTCGAGCAGTGGTTTGGCTTGGTATTAATTTTTAAGTGGACGGGGGCGGCGCTCGCGGCCGGCATCATGGGATTTCCGCTGATGGTACGGGCGATCCGGCTGTCCTTTGAAAGCATAGACCTCAAGCTCGAAGCCGCGGCGCGCACGCTGGGTGCGAATCGCACGCGGGTGTTCCTGAGCATCACGCTGCCCTTGGCCCTGCCGGGCATATTGACGGGCATGCTGTTGTCGTTCGCGCGCAGCCTGGGCGAGTTCGGCGCCACCATCACCTTTGTGTCGAACATCCCGGGCGAGACGCGCACGCTGCCGCTGGCGATTTACACCTACACCCAGGTGCCAAGCGGCGATGCGGCGGCCTTGCGGCTTAGCCTGATTGCCGTCGCGCTGTCGCTGGCTGCCTTGTTTGTGTCCGAATTGATGGTGCGTCGCGCGACAAAGCGGATCATGGGCCATGACGCTGAACGTTGAAATCGAACAACGACTGGGCGGTTTTGAACTGAATGTCGCCTTCAGTTCGACGCAAGCCGTGACGGCCTTGTTTGGCCGCTCCGGCTCAGGCAAGACCTCGATCATCAATGCCATTGCCGGCCTCAACCGGCCGGCGCACGGGCGCATCGAGTTGAATGGCGAGGTGTTGTTTGACAGCGCGCGCGGCATTGATCTGCCGATCGAGCGCCGACGCATTGGCTACGTCTTCCAGGAGGGGCGGCTTTTTCCACACCTGACGGTGAAGCAGAACCTGTTGTATGGATACCGCAAGTCGGAACAGGGAGCGCGCCTGGCCGAGCCCGATGCGGTGATCGCTCTGCTTGGCCTGGATCACCTGATGGTACGGCGTCCGGCGGCACTCTCAGGCGGGGAGAAGCAGCGCGTCGCCATCGGCCGCGCGCTGCTGGCCAACCCGCGCCTGCTGTTGATGGACGAGCCGCTCGCTTCGCTCGACGGTCACCGCAAGACGGAAATCCTCGACTACATCGAATTGATGCGCGACAGCATAGACCTGCCCATCATTTACGTCAGCCATGCGGTGGACGAGGTGGTGCGCCTCGCCGACCAGGTCGTGCTGGTGGCCGAGGGCAGGGTCGCCGCGGCGGGATCTGTTGCTGAAGTGATGGGCCGCCCGGAACTGAGGCAACTCGCCGGCAGCTTCGACGGCGGCACGGTGATAGAGGGCAAGGTGCTGGAGCAGAACCTCGACGACGATATCAGTGTCATCGGCGTTGACGGCGGCAGGTTGTTGGTTCCGGATGTGGCGGCCCTGGTCGGTGAGACGGTACGCATGCGCGTGCGGGCCAGGGATGTTTCGCTAGCGCTGACGCCACCTGTCGGGATCAGCATCCTCAATGTCCTGCCAGGAACCATCAGTGCGATCGAGGCGCCCCGTGCTGGCGCGGTGGATGTGGTCATGCAGGTGGGGGGGACTGCCCTGCGCTCGCGTATTACACGGCGCTCGCTCAGCCAGTTGGGGCTTGTCCCCGGCGTGGCCGTTTATGCCATGGTCAAGGGCGTTTCCCTCGACCGGCGCTAGCCTGTCAGGCTAGTCCACCGCGTTCATGAGGTCGCTGCCCTTGATGGCATTGCGGTATTGCGCGCGTTGATTTTCACGTGATCTCGCTTTTCCGGTGCGATGGTGAGCGGGGGGCGGCGGGCGGGCGCTGGTTCGGGATGGCCTTGGCAATGTCGTAGAGCCTGCCGGTAATCGCCGTGCCATAGCCCCCCAGGCTGTCGACGATGGCTTTGAACTGCGCCCCGCGCAATACGCCGACAAAATCGGACATCGCCACGTTGTCGAGTGAATCCTTGCGGCAGGCCAGGTAATAGCGCTCGGTGAGAAGAGGAATGAAGTGCAGGCCGTAGTGTTCCGCCGCCGCCTTGATGC
This sequence comes from Pseudomonadota bacterium, assembly GCA_025356665.1. Taxonomy (GTDB): domain Bacteria; phylum Pseudomonadota; class Gammaproteobacteria; order Burkholderiales; family SG8-39; genus CAITSH01. The sequence goes on along the minus strand of JANXRV010000019.1, from coordinate 200,720 downwards.
CATAGCCGGCATCGGCTTTATTGGCGGCGATGGTCGCGGCGACGGCGAGATGGGTGAATTCTTCGTCCTGATAGCCCTGGATGGCCGATGGTGCGATGCCGGCACCCGACAGCAGTTGGTCAAATTCGACGCGACTCCCCGAGTCGCGCTGCCGGTTGATAAGGCGTACGCCGGCTTGCATCAGGTCGGCGAGGCTTTCAAGCCGTTTCGGATTGCCCGGCGCAAGCATCAGGCCTTGCACGCGTGTTGCCAGCCCGATCAGCCGGAACTGGCGCGGTTTAAGATAGCGGCGGAACTGGGCCGATGCGCTTTGCTCCATGCCTTCGGCGACGTGGAAGCCGGCCAGCGTGCACTGGCCTTTGGCGAGCGCAGCGAGGCTGTCTATGCTGCCCTGGAAGCGCAGGTCGAGCTTGAAGCCGGGGCGTTGCGCCAGCATGTCGCGCAATTGTGCCAGCGCGAGGTCGTGGCTGGCGCAGATCGCCAGCCGGTTGGGCGAGGTTTCCATGGCCTGCGACAATGCGCGCTCGATTGCAACGCTGACACTCTCGAGTTCGGGGCCCAGCCTCGCCTGCACGAGTTGTTCTGCCCAAAGCAGTTTGCCACCGAAGTCTGTGAGTTCCGCGCCTTTGCCACGATGCAGCGTTACCATTGGCTGGCCGAAAATTTGCTCCCATTTGCCCATCAGGCCCCAGACATGCCGGTAAGACATGCCCACCTTACGCGCGGCGCCGGCGAGCGAGCCGGTTTCATGGATGGCGAAAAGCACGCGAAAAAGTGTCGCATCGACCGTGATTAGCAGGTCGGCGCGGGGTTGCCACTGGTATTGCAGATTGACTTTAAACATATGAACGACTTTGCATATTGGTGAATTGCTCACATTCTCATAACATCGTTAAGTTACCAGATTAATGGGCAAAAATCGTCATGAACGGGCTGCTGATTGGGTTGTTTGCTCTGGTGCTGATATCACCTGCGGCGGCGCGGGACATCAAGATGTCCACCACCACCAGCACCGAGAACTCCGGTTTGCTCAAGGTGCTGCTGCCGAAGTACGAAACTAAATGTGCCTGCAAAGTGCTGGTCATTTCGGTTGGAACCGGCAAGGCGCTGGAGTTGGGCAGGAACGGTGACGTCGACGTGGTGCTGGTGCACGCGCGGCCGGCCGAGGACAAGTTCGTGGCCGAGGGCAGCGGCATCAATCGCAAGGATGTCATGTACAACGATTTCATCCTCGTCGGCCCCAAAGCCGACCCGCTCGGTCTGAAGAACCAGAAGAGCGTTATCGATGGCTTTAAAGTGATCGGGCAGGGCAGGGTGAAATTCATTTCACGCGGTGACAACTCGGGGACCGATCAGATGGAGAAGGTGTACTGGAAGGAGGCGGGGGTCATGCCGACCGGAAGCTGGTTTGTATCGGCGGGGCTGGGCATGGGCGAAGTGCTGACCATGGCCGGTGAAATGCAGGGTTACACGCTTTCGGATCGCGCCACCTACGCCGCCTATCGCGCCAAGACCGGGCTCGATGTCGTGCTTGCAGGCGACACGAAAATGTTCAATCCCTACGGCATCATCGCCGTTAATCCGAAAAAATACCCCGGGCTCAATTACGACGGTGCGATGGATTTGATCAACTGGATCACTTCCGCCGACGGGCAAGGGGCGATTGCCGATTTCAAGGTGAGCGGCGAGCAGATGTTTTTCCCGAGCGCGAAGTAGCGGCGTGGCGCCCGCAGCGTTCCGCCCGGACGCGTGTCCACAGACCCGGCGAGCATAGCGCACGTGAACCTTTCCGAAGCGCTCACAGAGGCATTGCGCCTTCTGTTTGGCGGTGATCCCGAACTGTGGGGCATCATCTGGGTCTCGATCAAGGTCGCCGTGATGGGGCTGGTGCTGGCATTGGTGCCGGGCATTGCCGCCGGCTATGTGCTCGCGATGAAGCGTTTTCGCGGACGTCGCGCCATGGTGATCACGGTGCAAAGCCTGCTGTCCTTCCCGACCGTGGTGGTGGGGCTGGTGCTCTACATGCTGCTGTCGCGCAACGGGCCGCTCGGCGGCTGGCAATTGCTGTTCACCCAGGACGCGATGATCCTCGGCCAGGCGATTCTCGCTTTCCCCATCATGGCCGCGTTCACGCTGTCCGCAGTGCAGGGCGCCGACCCGCGTGCGCATGAGACAGCCGTGGGTCTGGGTGCCGGGCCGTGGCGTGCGGCCCTCACCACGCTCAACGAGGTTCGCTTTGCCGTGGTCGCCGCCGTGCTGAACGGCTTTGGTCGTGCCATTTCCGAGGTCGGCTGCGCGCTCATGATTGGCGGCAATATCGCCGGGTTGACGCGCAATATCACCACTGCCATTGCCCTGGAAACAAGCAAGGGAGAGTTCGCCCAGGGTATCGCATTGGGCTTGGTTCTCATGGTGCTCGCGCTGGCGGTAAACGCCGCCTTGGCTTTTTTGCAAGGTGAAGGGGGAATGAAGTGAGCGGGCAATTCGGACAATTGGGGCAATTGGGGCAATTGGGGCAATGGGCGGCGCTGGAGGGAGTGCACAAGCGCTTCGGTGACCGCATGATCCTCGACGGCGCCGGGATCGCGCTCGAGGCCGGCCGCGCCTATGTGCTTACCGGAGACAACGGCAGCGGCAAGAGTACCTTGCTGCGCATATTTGCCGGGCTTGAGCCGGCGCAGGGAAGGCTGCACTTCGAAAGCTGCGAATTCGCGCTCGGCAGCTATCCGGGCCACGTTCGTCGCCAGATCATTTATGTGCATCAGCATCCTTACCTCTTTCAAACCAGCGTGGAAAAAAATATCGCCTACGGTCTTAGGGCGCGCGGCGCACCTTCTGCGGACATTGCGCAACAAGTCGATCGGGCGATTGCGTGGGCACGCCTGCAGGCGGTTAGGCTCACGCCATCGCATAAATTATCGGGGGGGGAGCGGCAGCGCGTGGCGCTCGCCCGCGCCTGGCTGCTTGAACCGAAATTGCTGCTGCTCGATGAGCCGACATCCAGTCTCGACCCCGAATCGCGCGAACAGGTGATCGCGCTGATTGCGGCAATCTGCGCCGAGGGCCGCGCCACGGCGCTGATTGCCTGCCATGACCGCGAACTGATCGATCTGCCGGGGATGGCACGTCTGCACATCGAGTATGGGCGGATCGCTCCGGCATGAGGCCGTGCCAGAGTCGGCGTGGTGAACGCATCGCCAAGCAAGGAACGATGGCTGGAAACGCCCGATTCGCGGACCTTTTCAGCATTTCGCTCCGGATGGCTTTGCGCCAGGCTTTGGCCGAAGCTGCCCCCGCTGGCATGCGACTGGAGACCCGTTATAGTCGCGCTGATATAATGAATCCCTATTCATTCATCTGCCCGGCCATGGCGCGGTGCAAGCCTTGCGGCAATGAAGACATTCGGTTTCGCCGGCTGGTCCGGTAGTGGCAAGACCACACTGATCGAGAAACTCATTCCCTGTTTTATTGCGCAGGGGCTGAAGGTTTCTCTGATCAAGCACGCCCATCATGCATTTGATGTCGACCAGCCCGGTAAAGATTCATGGCGGCATCGCGAGGCCGGTTGTCAGGAGGTGATGGTGGTGTCGGAGCGGCGCTGGGCGTTGATGCATGAATCACGCGGTGCCGCCGAGCCAACGCTGGATGAGCAGATTGAACGGCTCAGCCCTTGCGATCTGGTGCTGGTAGAGGGCTACAAATTCAGCGCCCTGCCCAAGCTCGAAATCTCGCGTTTGTCCAACGGCAAAGGCCTGTTGCACCCCGAGGATCCGCACATCGTGGCAATTGCCTCCGACCATGAGCTTGCCACTAAGCTGCCATGGTTCGACCTTGATAAGCCAGCGCGCATTGCCACCTTCATCACACAATACTTGGAACTGAAATGAACAAAGGCCTGCTTTCCGTTGAAGAAGCGCTGATACAGCTGCTTGATGGCGCCAAAGCCGTCACCGAAACCGAGACCGTTGCCACCTTGGCGGCCACTGGCAGGGTGCTTGCCGTCGCGCAACGCTCTGGCATGGATGTGCCGCCTCTGGATAACAGCGCGATGGATGGCTACGCACTGCGCCTGGCCGATCTTGCCGGGCCCGGAACGCGTCTACGCGTCACGCAACGCATTTTTGCCGGCGCGGTGGGATCTGCGCTCGAAGCCGGTTCGGCCGCCCGTATCTTCACCGGTGCGCCCATTCCAGAGGGTGCCGATGCCGTGGTCATGCAGGAGCAGTGCAGCGTCGAGGAGGGCGCAGTGATCGTCAATCAGTTGCCTAAGCCGGGTGAATGGGTGCGCCGCGTCGCCAGCGATATTCAGGCCGGTGGGGAAATTCTTCCCGCGGGTATTCGCCTGCGACCGCAGGACACGGGCCTTGCTGCGTCTGTCGGCATTGCCGCGCTTCCGGTGCACCGGCGCGTTCGGCTGGGTTTATTTTTTACCGGCGATGAGCTGGTGATGCCCGGGGATCCACTGGCGCCGGGGCGCATCTATAACTCAAACCGTTTCACGCTCAACGGTCTTGGCCAGATGTTCGGTTGCGATGTTCGCGACTACGGTATCGTGCCCGACAATCTCGCGGCGACCCGCGAGGTACTGCGTCGCGCGGCTGCCGAAAACGACATCATTGTCACATCCGGCGGTGTATCGGTGGGCGACGCCGATTTCGTCAAGCCGGCCGTTGAGGCCGAAGGAAAGCTCCTGATGTGGAAAATTGCCATGAAGCCGGGGCGCCCGCTGGCTTTTGGTCGTGTCGGGGCGGCGAGTTTCATCGGCTTGCCCGGGAATCCGGTGTCCAGTTTTGTAACTTTTCTTATTTTCGTGCGCCCGTTCTTGCTAAAGACCCAGGGCCTGTCCAACCCGATGCCCCGTACGATCGCGGCGCGTGCGGATTTTGATTGGGTAGAGCCTGACTCGCGGCGTGAATTTCTGCGCGTAAAATGGAATGCCAAGGGAGGGCTTGATCTTTTTGCATCCCAGGATTCGGCCGTCATGACATCCACCGTATGGGCCGATGGCTTGGTAGACAATCCGCCGCACGAGACGATCCGGCACGGCGATACGGTGCAATTGCTGGCTTATTCGGAGCTGTTCCAGTGAGCGTAAAAGTTCTTTTTTTTGCCAGCCTGCGCGAGCAACTTGGCGTCGGTGCCGAGGAATGCGAGCTTCCGGGCGGCGTTGCGACCGTTGCCGCCTTGCGCGCCCACCTGATGACACGCGGTGAAGCGTGGCAATTGGCGCTGGGTGAAAAACGTGCGCTGCGTGTCGCCGTGAACCAGGACATGGCCAAGCCGGAAACATGCGTCAAGGCCGGAGATGAGGTGGCTTTTTTCCCCCCGGTGACCGGGGGCTGATATGAGCGTGCGTGTGCAACTTGTGGATTTTGACGTTGGTGCCGAGATTTTGGCGCTGCGCCGGGGCAATCCAAAGATCGGCGCGATCGCGAGCTTCATCGGTCTGGTACGCGACATCAACGAAGGTGACGAAGTTGCCGTGATGACCCTGGAGCATTACCCGGGCATGACCGAAAAAGCGCTTGAGGCGATTGTGGTCAGGGCGCGAGAGCGCTGGGATATTCTTGACGCGCTGGTGGTTCATCGCATCGGCGCACTCAGGCCCACTGACCAGATTGTGCTCGTGGTCGTCAGTTCCGCGCATCGCGGCGAGGCTTTTGCCGCCTGTGAGTTCATTATGGATTACCTCAAGACCGAGGCGCCATTCTGGAAGAAAGAACAGACGGACAAGGGCGGGCGCTGGGTCGAGGCTCGGGCGTCGGATGAGGATGCGACCGCGCGCTGGAAAGCCGGGAGCTGAAATGTCGGCTGCCGGCTTTGCGGCAGTAGGTGTGGGTGCCGCACTGGGCGCCTGGTTGCGCTGGGCCCTTGGCCTGGCCCTCAATCATGTTCTGCCTTTGTTTCCGCTCGGAACACTGCTTGCCAATCTTGTCGGTGGTTACCTCATCGGTGTGTCGATGGGATGGATCGCCCAGACGGGGGCCATGTCCCCCGAGTTGCGATTGTTTGTAATCACCGGATTTCTGGGCGGGTTGACGACCTTTTCGACGTTTTCTGCAGAGTCGCTCTCACTGCTACAGGCCGGACGCTATGAGGTGGCCTTGCTGCATGTCACCGGCCATCTTGCGGGCTCCATCCTCCTCACCCTGCTGGGATTCTGGACGGTGCGCGCGGTGCTGCATTAGCCCGGAAGTCGATAAACCGGTCCCTGACGCAACCAGGATTGCTGGTCACGCGGCGTCCGCCGTGATGGACGCCAGTACCGGATAGCGGGAGGAGGTCGCGCACCGGTACTCAGGGGAAACTTTAGCGGGCCTTTCGTCTGCCAGACAATCCTACTCGGATTTGGGCCTGGTCGAGATCGAAGGCAGGCAAACGCAAGACCAGTTCTGCTGGCACGCTTCAGAGCCAAGTCTGGTGCATCGTGTCCTGGGCGTGACGCAGCCTGCGATCAAGGTCCGCCATGTTCTGCGCTGCGCCCAGATACGCTTCCAGATCGCGCTGCTCGACGTTCAGCCGCCATGTGGCCAAGCGGGCGGTGAAGGTGGCCAGCCTTCCCGAAACAATGACTGCTAGCCCCGCGTCAAGCTTGAATGGTTTGCTGATTTCTAGCGTACTCATCTGAGTGTCCTCGTTTATTTGGACGCAGCCCTAGCGCGACAGGCGCGTACGAACGTGAGACCGACGTTGAGGAGGAGAAAGCCGCCCCACGTTTGCTGCGTGAGCTGTAGCTTACTTAGTCGCCCTTACGGTCGAAAATGCCTTTTATCCATTCACGCAGATACTCGCGGCGCAAGGCGCGAACTTGCGATTCCAGTTCGAGGCTGCTGAGAACGACAGGATCTGGATTTATTGCAGAAATATTGCTTTGCAGCAAATCGACTGCTTTCGCGCGCTTGAGCGGACGTGCTAAGGCGGGTGATATAAATGGGCGAATGATGCTGTCGCCTTCGTAATGCGGGAATGCGAGCTTCATGGCATACTCCTTGTATAATATTGATTAAAAACAAATGCTGCGCTGCACTCATACAAGGTAAGTGTTCTTTTAGACTAATTCCAATCAGATATTTGGATAGGGGATATCGGCGCCGCAAATGACGTCGATAAGTCTATGTTGCAATGCATTATATTGAGCGTAATCCTGCCGAAAGATTGAAGATTCAATTTCCATCCCATCGAAATTTACCAAGCCAGGGCATTTGTGACGGTGGCGGAATTGGGGCATTTGACCAAGGCCGCAGAGAAGTTGCTTCTCAGCCAGCCTTGTCGGCGCAGATACGGGCGCTGGAAGAAGAATTGGGGCTTGCCTTGTTCACGCGTTTCCCTGCCCGGGATGACACTCACGCGCGCAGGCCAGCGCTTGCTCAAGCAGGCACATAAGCTTCTTGCCGATGTCCAGCAGCTTGGTGATCTGGGACAAGGCGCGTGTTGCGACGACCTTGTGGTTTGCCTATGCCGCAGGGCGGACGACCGACCCGTTCGTCGAGGCCATGCTCGGCGCGCTCGCATCGCTGCAGGATTCTGATCAGGCCCAGCCAGCGGGCGGTTCCGCTATGAAGGTGTCGGCGCTTTTTAGGGGCAGACGCGTGGGCGCCGGCGAATCGGCTTAGGCGTGGTCGGCGAGCCGCACGTTGGCCTGGGTAAGGCGTTCAATAAGCACGCGCATGAACGCCTTGTTGAAACCAACCTGGGTAGCTTCCGTCGCCGCATTCAAGGCCTTGGCTTTTATCTCGACGACAGTCACATCGGTGAGCGTCGTGACCGTCGTGCTGCGGCTTGCGGCATTTTCACTGAAGTAAAGCATTTCGCCAAAGCAGCCGCCGCGCTTGATCACGCTAAGCGACTTGCCCGTGAGGGTGACAGCGACTTCGCCATATACCAGCATGAAAAGGCTGTCGCCCTGTTCGCCTTCGCGGATGATGAACTCGCCGGGGGGCATGGAACGCCATGCGCCGATGCGCAAAACCTCCCAAAGCGCGACGTCATCAAAATCGGCAAAAAATTGCAACCGACGCAGTTCGGTGAATTTTTCCGAGTCGGTGGCCTGTTCTCCGGCCATGCGCAGTGAATTGAAGGCGCGCGTCAGGTCTTTACCGAAATCAATCCAGGTTGAATAGCGCCGTGAGGCGTCCTTTTCCATGGCCTTGAGCACGATTTCGTCGAGCAGCGGCGGTAGGTCCGGTCTGAAGGTCGAGGGTCGCTGCGGCGGCACGTTGAGGATTTCGTAGGTGAGGCTGACCTGGTTGGACGCGGTGTAGGGCAGGCGACCGGTCAGCAGCTTGTACATCAGCACGCCGAGCGAGTAAATGTCGGTCTGGTGGCTGACGTCCTCGAGGCGGATCTGCTCGGGCGACATATAGGCCGGTGAGCCGATGCCGGACAATTGTGTCGTCTCATGCCCGTGAACACGCTGGAAAGATGCGCCGAAGTCACTGACCTTGATGTCGCCGCCGGCCGACAGCAGAATGTTGCCCGGCTTGATGTCGCGGTGGATGACGCCGTGCTGGAAGGCGTAGTCCAGTGCGCGGATGATCTTGAATATAATCTCGACCACTTTGTGCAGTGGCAGCAGGGTGGTGACATCGCAGTAGGCTTCGAGCGTCGTCCCGGGCACATAGTCCATGACGAGGTAGCTGCGATCGCTGTCGCTGGCGGCGTCCAGGATTTCGACGATATGCGGGTGCTGCAGTTTGCCCGCCAGGCCGGCCTCTGCAAGAAAGCCCTTTTTCAGCATCCGCGCCGTCTGCTCGGAAAGATGGTCGTCAAACAGGAAAACCTTGATGGCGACTTCGCGGCCGGTGAAGGGATCGCAGCCGAGGTAAACGCGGCTGGTCGAACCTTTGCCGATTTCCTCGATTATCTGGTACTTCCCGATGTGCTCTTCAAGCTCGAATTTCATGTCGATGTCATAAGTGCCGCAGCAGGCCGAGTGTAAGCCAAACAAGCCATTACGGTGAATTTTAGCTACCGTACCCTTGAAAAACAATCCCTTGGCCCCATTGTGGATATACCGATATGAACTGCGGAGCCAGGTATGCGCCTTGACAAATTAACGACCAAATTCCAACAGGCTTTGGCTGATGGACAAAGTCTCGCCCTTGGTAACGACAACCCTTACATTGAGCCGATACACGTGCTCTCGGCGCTGCTTGCGCAGGAAGACGGCGGCACCGGATCGCTTGCTGCTCGCGCCGGGGTGAACCTTGCGCGTCTGCGTGAATCGCTCAAACAGGCCATTTCAGGTTTGCCTAAAGTCGAGGGCGCAGGCGGGGAGGTGCAGATATCGCGTGAATTGAACAACCTGTTCAACCTCACTGACAAAGAGGCGCAAAAGCTTGGTGACCAGTACATCTCTTCGGAGTTGTTTTTGCTCACGCTCGCGTCGGATAAAGGGGAGGCGGGGCGACTACTCAAGGAAGCGGGAGGCAGCAAAAAAGCCATTGAGGAAGCGGTCAAGGCTGTGCGAGGCGGCGAGTCGGTGGCGAGTCCGGAAGCCGAGGGGCAGCGCGAAGCGCTAAAAAAATACTGCGTCGACCTGACCGAACTTGCGCGCAAGGGCAAGCTTGACCCGGTCATCGGGCGCGACGATGAAATACGGCGTGTGATACAGATATTGCAACGCCGCTCCAAGAACAATCCAGTGTTGATCGGCGAACCGGGAGTGGGCAAGACCGCCATCGTCGAGGGCCTTGCCCAGCGCATCATCAACGATGAGGTTCCCGAGACGCTCAAAGGCAAGCGCGTGTTGTCGCTGGACATGGCTTCCTTGCTTGCCGGGGCAAAATATCGCGGTGAATTCGAGGAGCGTCTCAAGTCAGTGCTCAAGGAAATCTCCCTTGATGAGGGCCGTATCATCGTGTTCATTGACGAATTGCACACCATGGTTGGCGCCGGCAAGGCTGAGGGGGCCATGGACGCGGGCAACATGCTCAAGCCGGCACTTGCGCGCGGCGAGTTGCATTGCGTCGGCGCGACCACGCTGGATGAGTATCGCAAATATGTCGAAAAAGACGCCGCACTCGAGCGGCGGTTCCAGAAGGTCATGGTGCAGGAACCGTCGGTCGAGTCAACCATAGCAATCCTGCGCGGCCTGCAAGAAAAATACGAAGTTCACCATGGTGTCGATATCACCGACCCGGCCATCGTCGCTGCTGCCGAATTGTCGCACCGCTATATCACCGACCGGTTCCTGCCGGACAAGGCCATCGACCTCATAGACGAGGCGGCGGCGCGCATCAAAATGGAAATCGACTCCAAGCCCGAGGTCATGGATAAACTCGACCGCCGGCTGATACAGCTCAAGATTGAGCGCGAGGCGATGAAGCGCGAGAAGGACGAAGGTTCGCAGCGCAGGCTTGGCTTGATTGAAGACGAGATAAAAAAACTCGATCGTGAATATTCAGACCTTGAAGAGATATGGAAGGCCGAGAAGGCCAGCGTGCAGGGCTCGCAGCACATCAAAGAAGACCTTGAAAAGCTCAAACTTGAGATGGAGGCGGCCACGCGCAAGGGCGACTGGCAGCGGGTGTCGGAGTTGCAATACGGCAAAATGCCGCAACTCGAGGCGCAATTGAAGAAGGCCGAGAAAGGCCCGGCCGACGGCGAGAAGCCGCGGCTGCTGCGCACCCAAGTCGGTGCGGAGGAGATCGCCGAGGTGGTTTCGCGCGCCACCGGTATTCCGGTTGCAAAGATGATGCAGGGCGAGCGCGACAAGTTGTTGAGTATGGAGGCCAAGTTGCACGACCGTGTGGTCGGCCAGAACGAGGCCGTGCGGCTTGTCTCTGACGCGATACGCCGCTCGCGCGCCGGCCTGTCCGATCCGGATAAGCCCTACGGCTCGTTTCTTTTTCTCGGCCCCACAGGCGTGGGCAAGACCGAGTTGTGCAAGGCGCTCGCCGGTTTCCTGTTCGACTCGGAAGATCACCTTATTCGCATCGACATGTCCGAGTTCATGGAAAAGCATTCGGTTGCGCGCTTGATCGGTGCGCCGCCGGGCTATGTGGGCTATGACGAGGGCGGATACCTGACCGAAGCGGTACGCCGCAAACCCTATTCTGTGATCCTGCTCGATGAAGTTGAGAAGGCACATCCGGATGTGTTTGGCGTGTTGCTGCAGGTGCTGGACGATGGTCGGATGACCGATGGCCAGGGGCGCACTGTAGACTTTAAGAACACCGTTATCGTCATGACCTCCAATCTGGGCTCGCAGATGATCCAGAGCATGTCGGGCAGCGATCCGGGCGTGATCAAGCTCGCCGTCATGGGCGAGGTGAAATCGCATTTCCGCCCGGAGTTTGTCAACCGCATCGACGAGATCGTGGTGTTCCATGCGTTGGACGAGAAGAATATCCAGGGTATCGCCAAGATACAGTTGCGCCTGCTTGAGCGGCGTCTGGCCAAGCTGGAGATTGGAATCGAGGTTACCGATGCCGCGCTGGCCGAACTGGCACGTGCCGGTTTCGACCCGGTTTATGGGGCGCGGCCGTTGAAGCGCGCAATCCAGCAGCAACTGGAGAATCCGCTGTCGCGGGAAATTCTCGAGGGTCGCTTTGGCCCGAAGGATTTGATCAAGGTTGACTGGAAAAAAAGCGGGATGATTTTTACAAAGTCCGAGCAGGTTGCAGCCTCCGCTACGCAGGAAAAGGAGCACTGAGCCTTGGAAAACCGGCCGGAAAGCCCCGCTGGATAAGGCTTTCCGGTCGGCTGAAAACCCGCGCCAGTAGGGCGTTTCCGGCCACCTCTCCTGTCATTGCGAGGAGCGAAGCGACGAAGCAATCTCGTCGCCGCCGCGCAGACAATCGCCCGTCGACGAGATTGCTTCGCTGCGCTCGCAATGACAAGGTATCGGGTTTTCAGCGAAGGGCTGCGACCGGCTCCACAGCCGCCAACGCCGTGACGCTGCGCATGCGGCCGATCAGTTCCGCCCATAACTTGCTTGTATCGGCGCGAAACAGCGTGGCGGCGTCGGCGGCCATCACATGCCAGGCGCCGCGTTTGATTTCGCTGCGCAACTGCCCCGGCTGCCAGCCCTAGTAACCAATGTAGAAGCGGATTTTTGCCGACGGCTTGGCCATCAATGCCGCGACGCTTCCGGATGCAGAGCGAGGTTTTCGCCCTTTAGTTGCGCCGTGGCGCCGGCTATTCCATTTTTTGCGGCGGCTGCGGAGCCCGCTCGCGGCGGATGGCAAACAGCCCGGGCGTGTCGGTATTGACATTGATGCGCGCCCAGCCGACCCGCGGTGAACCGTCCACTTCAAGTCGCACCAGATTTTCTATGGGCCTTGCGTCTGCCGGGTTCTTCATCGGCCGATCCACCTGGAAACTGTGCGTATCGCCGTGGATGAATAGCAGCGGCTTTTTAAGCCAAAGCGCGTGGGTGGCGAGCACCTTGCGCAGCGATTCAAATCCGTCGGGCACGCCCGGCGGGCGTTTCCAAGTGCCCTCAAAATCGGGATTGGCCTGAATCAGCACAACCAGCGCGGCAACGTCCTGCTGTTCGGCTTTTTTTACGGCCTGGTCAAGCCACTCGAAGTTGGCATCCATGCGCCGCCTGTGCTCGGCGTCCATTTGTGCGTTGCGCCCAAGATTGTTGTTGCTGCCAGGAATGTTCAGCCCTACGAACATCACGTTTTTTATTTTCCAACGCACGTTTTCGGCGTATTCGCTATAACGCTTATCTGATTCGGATTGGCGCTCGAGTTTTGCGCCGTGTCGAACCAGTCCTGCGTCTCCTGTGGCAAATAACTGGCGGATACGGCCCAGCCGTTCCATCGGGTCCATGCCGCCGCGGTGGCAGTCTGTCCAATCGTTGTCTCCGGGCACGAGAATGAATGGATGGGTGAAGCCCTGGAACAAGGCTTTGCGTTGTTCGAAAATAGCATCGGTGCAGCGGCCGTCGCCGCTGATGATATCGCCGACGTGGACGACAAATGCCAAGTCCTCGCTGTTCATCGCCTGGATCATCGGGCGCAGCAAAGCCTCTTCGCGCGCGTCGTAGGGCGTGTCGCCGATGACGGCAAAATTCCAGCCGCCGGGCGGGATCGGTGCTGGCACGCTGCAGGAGCAAAGCACGACTGCAAGAAGGGGGGCGAGAAAACGACGCATGGATTCTTTCGTGTCAGGATTGCTGGAATGAGCGAGGGTGGCGATGGGGTGACCGGGCAGGCTAGAGCCGCTTCAGACGGTACAGTAGTTCGAGTGCTTCGCGCGGACTGAGTTCATCCGGGTTGACTGTGTCGAGCAGCGCACGGGCGGCATCGACCTCCGGATCAGGCTCGGGCGCGGCCTGTCCCGGCGAAAACAGGTCGGGCTGGCCGCCTCGTGCCAAACTGTCGTTCTCAAGCAGTTGCAGGTACTTGCGCGCGCTTTTTATCACCGCTTTGGGCACGCCTGCGAGTGCCGCGACTTGGAGGCCGTAACTCTGGCTCGCCGGTCCTTCCTCGACGGCATGCAGGAAAACGATGGAATCCTTGTGCTCGACCGCGTCAAGGTGCACGTTAATCGCCTGCTTGTACTCAAGAGAGAGACGGGTCAGCTCAAAGTAATGGGTGGCGAACAAGGTATAGGAGCGGCTTTTTTCGAGCAGGTGGCGGGCGATGGCCCAGGCCAGCGCTAGGCCGTCAAAGGTGGAGGTGCCGCGGCCGACCTCGTCCATCAACACCAGGCTTTTGTCGGTGGCGTTGTGCAGGATGTTGGCGGACTCGGTCATCTCGACCATGAAGGTGGAACGCCCGCCAGCGAGGTCATCGGATGCGCCGATACGGGTAAATATCTGGTCAATGGGGCCGATGCTGGCCGACTTGGCCGGGACGCAGGCGCCAACATGGGCCAGCAGCACGATCAAGGCAACCTGGCGCATGTAGGTTGATTTTCCGCCCATGTTCGGGCCGGTGATGAGCAGCAGTTGCCTTGACGGGGATAGTTGGCAATCGTTGGGGATGAAAGTCTCGATCTGTCCCTCGACGACCGGGTGTCTTCCGGATTCAATCGAGACTTGCGGCTCTTCGGTGAATCGTGGCCGGCAGTGTCCGCGGCGCGCCGCGATCGCGGCGAAGCAGGCCAGTACATCAAGTTGGGCCAGCGCCCGGCCGGTGCGTTGCAGCACCGGCACGTGCGGCAGCAGTCTGGAGAGCAAATCGTCGTAGAGGGATTTTTCCAGGGCGAGGGCGCGATCACGCGCCGACAAGGCCTTGTCCTCGAAGGTCTTGAGTTCCGGCGTTATGTAGCGCTCAGCGTTCTTGAGGGTCTGCCGGCGGCGGTAGTCATCGGGAACCTTTTCAGATTGCGCGTTGGTGACTTCGATGTAAAAGCCGTGCACCCGGTTGTACTCGACACGAAGATTGGGAATACCGGTGCGCTCGCGCTCCCGCAGTTCGAGTTTGGCGAGAAAATCCCCCGAGTGCGTTTGAAGCGCACGCAATTCGTCGAGATCGGCCGAGTAGCCGTCGGCGATCACACCGCCCTCTCTGAGCAGTACGGACGGCTCTTCGAGCACCGCGCGTTGCAGCAGATCGAGGCATGGCTGCGGCACGGCAAGGTCGTTGCGCAGCGCATCGAGTACGCCGGCCGGCCCGGCAGGCAGCGATCCGGGGATTTCGTGCAGCAACGCGAGGCTCGTCCGCAGTGACGAGAGGTCGCGCGGTCGCGCCGTCTGCAGCGCGATGCGTCCGGTAATGCGTTCGACATCGGCAAAACGCCGCAGCAGCGCCTGCACGGCAGCGTGTGTCGGCGTATCGCCTCCGAGCGCACTCACTGCATCCTGGCGCCCGTTCAATGTGCCGCGTTCACGCAGCGGGTGGTGCAGCCAATGACGGAGCAGGCGGCTGCCCATGCCGGTCGCGCATTCATCGAGAACGGAAAACAGCGTCGGGGAGGGCTCGCCGCGAAGAGTTTCAGTCAGTTCCAGGTTCCGTCGCGTTGCCGCATCGAGACGCACGTATTCGCTGATGTGCTCCGGAATGATGGCGGTGACGTGAACCAGTGCCTGGCCCTGGGTTTTTTTCGCGTATTCGAGCAAGGCTCCGGCCGCGGCGATACCCGGACGCAAGTCCTCGCAGCCATAGCCGTCGAGGCTGCTGGCACCCAGTTGCGCCAGCACTAACTTGCGTGCCGCCTCGAATTCGAAATGCCAGGCCTGCAGGCGCGTCACGGTGAATCCGGCCAGTTCCGCCGACCCGGCATCGGCTGCGAGAATTTCCGCCGGCCCGATGCGGCGCAGCTCTGCGGCCAGAAGTTGCGGCGGAACTTCGGTGACGCGTAATTCGCCGCTGGACAGGTTGAGCCAGGCGAGGCCTACCGCGGCACTTTTCGCGGACAGGGCGAGCAGGACATTGTCTGTTTTGTCATCGAGCAGGGCCGAGTCGGTGAGCGTGCCGGGCGTGACGATACGCGTTACGCGCCGCTCGACCGGGCCTTTTGATGTGGCCGGATCGCCTATTTGCTCACAGATGGCGACAGACTCGCCGAGCTTGACCAGCTTGGCGAGGTATTGTTCGGCCGAATGCCATGGAATTCCAGCCATGCTGATGGGAACGCCGGCTGACTGCCCGCGTGATGTGAGCGTGATGTCGAGCAGTCGCGCGGCCTTTTCGGCGTCTTCGAAAAATAGCTCGTAAAAGTCACCCATGCGATAAAACAGCAGGATGTCCGGATGCTGCGCCTTCAGGCCCAAGTATTGGACCATCATAGGCGTGTGTGCGGGTGCTGTAGTTGGCGACGCGGGCTTCATGGAGAGGGCTTTGCTGCGAGGGTCGGCCGAGAGTTATTTAATTGATGGTGCTGCTGATTTCCACTTTCAAGCCGCGTGCGCGCGGCGCCATTTCGGACGTGACGCCTTCCAGATCGCCCTTTTGCGGCGCGGGATTGCCTGACCTGGACACGCGTGCGACGACGACAACCTTGTCAAATGCCGATAGTTTCATCGTCGGACTCATCGCGTTTGAATCGTCCAGGGAAAATTGCACCGGTAATTCCCGCACCGTGCTGCGCATGATGGCCAGGGGCATGCGCGGGCCGGAGGTGGCTCTGGCGTATATGAAAACGGTGTCGTCCGGGTTTGTTTTTGATTTGAGCGCAGGGGCAAGACTGACCGTTCCCTGCAACAACGCCGCTCCGGTTTGGGCAGCTTCGGCCTTTGCGCTGGATTGAGGCGTACGGCTTTTCGTTGTTGGGGTTTTTTCCAGTTGCGTCTTGGCGTCGCTGATGATGCCGCGCACCGATTCGGCAAACGGATCCTCCGCCGGCACTTTGGGCAGGATAGACTCCCACAGCGCGATGGCCTTGCGATAGTCCGCGTTTTGGTAGGCGATGGTTCCGGCCAGCGTGAGTGCCTTGACGTTGCCGCTGTCGGCCTTGAGCGCGCGGGTGATAAGCGCCTCGGGCTCGCCTTTGAGGTTGCGGCCATTTGCCATGCCAAGCGCATCAGCATAATCGGCGAGAAGCTGGGCGTCGGCGGGGCGCTGCGCGGCGGCTTTGGAGAACGCATTGGCAGACTCCTGAAAGCGACCCATGGCGGCGTAAGAGCGCCCCAGCATGATCCAGCCATCGGTGTCACCGGCATTGCTTTTGAGGCGCTCTGCCAGTTTTGTAACCATGGCTTCTATTTGTTCGGATGTCACCGCCTGCTGGCCTTCATCCGGGGCAGGCGAGAGCGCCTGTGGCGCACCCAGCAGGATATACAAGCCAACCGCGGCGAGCGGCAGCAGGATCCCAAGGATCGATGCTGTGATGGTGGCGCGTCGCGCCGGCGCGGTCGCCTCGCTCACGCGCGGTGAGTTCGGGGTTTCTTCTGCTTCGTCCAGAGCACGGCGCTCGATGGCGGCGCGTGACGCCGCCCACTGCGCTTGGGTGATTGCCTCACGGCCCAGTTCAAGGTCAATTTCCGCGAGTTGGTCTTGGTAGACCGTTGCGTTGCGTGCGGAAGCGGGCGCGCTTGTGCCCGGCAGGGGTTTGCGCGAAAGCAGCGGCGTTATCAGGAACAGCAGGGCCACGACTATTAGAAAAATGCAAATGGCTACAAAGATGCTCATGCCTGTGTTCCTCCGGGGGCATCTTCTAGCAGTTCTTTCGCGCGCGCTCTCTCGGCATCCGTCAGCTCTGTGGGCCTCTGCAAGAGCGCATTACGGCGCCGCTGGATGTTGAGGAGCAAGAACACGATTGCGCCAAAGAGCAAGGCGAAGGGCCCAAACCACAAAAGCAGTGTGCTGGCCTTGACCGGGGGCCGGTACAAGACGAAGTCCCCATAACGCGCGACCATGTAGTCGAGAATCTCAGTGTCGCTTTTGCCGGCAGCGAGTTGTTCGCGGATCTGGTTTTTCAGGTCGATGGCCAGCCCGGCATGCGATTCGGCGATGGTTTGATTTTGGCAAACGAGGCAACGAAGCTCCTCGGACAGGGCCATCACGCGCTTTTCCAGGGCCGGGTCGGCGACAAGGGGGGCGGCTTCTTTTGCCGTTGCCGCAAACGACAGGGCCAGGCACAAGGCGAAGATCAGCTTACGCATTGGCTTCAAGTTCCTTTATGAGCGGCAAGATTTTTTTCTGCAGGATTTCCGGGGTCAGAACGCCGATTTGCTTGTAGCGGATGACGCCACGCTTGTCGATGATGAAGGTTTCGGGCACACCATATACGCCGTAGTCGATGCCGAGCCGTCCGGCATAGTCGAAAACCGACAGTGTGTAGGGGTTGCCGAACTGTGCGAGCCAGCGCAAACCATCGGCACGCTCGTCCTTGTAATTGAGACCCAGAATTGGCACCACGCCGCTTTTGGCAAAATTGACCAACACCGGATGCTCCTCACGGCAAGACACGCACCAGGAGGCCCAGACGTTGACCATCCACACCTTGCCCAGCATGTCCTTGTGGCTGAACGATTTGGCCTTGCCGCTTTCATCGAGCTGGGGAAGATCAAATTGCGGCGCGGGCTTGCCGATTAGCGGGGACGGAACTTCGCGTGGATTGAGTTTGAGGCCCACGCCCAACAGAATGAGCAGCAAGAGAAAAAGGAGCAGCGGGATGAGAAAGCGTGCTTTGACCATTAGGTGTCCATTGACTAGGAGGTTGCCGGCTGTGCCGCGCCAGACAAAGCAGGTGTCGCCTTGGCCTTGGTGCGGTAGCGTCGGTCGAAAACCGCAAGGGCTCCCCCAAGGGCCATGAGCAGGCAGCCCGCCCAGATCCAGCTTATGAGCGGCTTGTGGTAAATGCGCAGCGTCCAGGCACGCGCTTCGACCTCCTCGCCCAGTGACACGTAGAGATGGCGAAACACGCCCGCATCGATGGCGGCTTCGGTCATCGGCATGTTCTGCACGGTGTAAAGGCGTTTTTCCGGGCTGAGTACGGCCACACGGGCCTCGCCCTTGAATACTTCCACCGTGGCTCGTGCCGCTTGATAATTGGGCCCATTGACGCCGTTGATCGCGCTCAGCTTAAAGGTGAATCCAGCCAGCTGTGTTGTGTCGCCTATGTTCATTTTTACATCCGATTCGGTCTCGTAGCCACGCGAAATGGTTACGCCGAGGATGAACACTGCGACGCCAAGATGGGCGAACACCATGCCGTAGTAAGAGCTGGGCAGGAGGCGCAGTCCCCTCGCGGTGCTCCCGGCCCCTGCACTGGCAACGCGGCTGCGGGCGCCGGCAAGGGTCGTGATCACCACCCAAAATGCGAGGAACAGCCCGAGGAAAACCATGGCGCTCCAGCGGCCCATGGCAAAGGGCACGGCGACCGACAGTAGGATCGCGGCCAGGGCGGGCCAGCGCAGTTTGAGGGCAATTTCGCGCATGACATCGCGTTTCCACTTCGCAATGGGGCCGATGCCCATGAGAAAAATCGCCGGTGCCATCAGCGGCACAAATACCGCCTCGAAATAGGGGGCTCCGACGGAAATCTTTCCCAGGTTCAAGGCATCGAGTGCCAGCGGGTACAGCGTGCCAAGCATCACCGCGGCGGTCGCCACGGCGAGAAGTACGTTGTTGGTCAGCAGCATGGACTCGCGCGAAACGAGTTCAAATCCCTCACCCAGTCCGATCTTGTGCGCACGCAGGGCAAACAGCAGCAAGGATCCGCCCACAACGATAGTCAGTAAAGCCAGGATGAAGACCCCGCGCGTCGGATCGGTTGCAAACGCATGCACCGAGGTCAGCACGCCGGATCGGACAAGAAAGGTGCCAAGGAGGCTGAGCGAGAATGCCGCGATGGCGAGTAGCGCCGCCCAGGCCTTGAAGCCACCGCGCTTTTCCGCAATGGGTAGCGAGTGCAGCAGCGCAGTGCCAACCAGCCAGGGCATGAAGGAAGCGTTTTCCACCGGATCCCAGAACCACCATCCGCCCCAGCCCAGCTCGTAATAGGCCCAGCCGCTGCCCAGCGCGATGCCGAGCGTCAGGAACGACCATGCGGCGATCGTCCAGGGGCGTGACCAACGGGCCCAGGTCGCATCGAGTCGTCCTTGCAGCAGCGCGGCGATAGCGAAGGAGAAGGCCACAGAAAATCCGACGTAACCCATGTACAGCATGGGCGGATGGATGACCATGCCCGGGTCTTGCAATAGTGGATTCAAGTCGCGTCCGTCGGCCGCCGCGGGGAACAGCCGCTCGAAGGGGTTCGATGCGAACAGCATGAACACCAGGAAGCCAACGCTGATGAGGCCCATCACGCTCAGCACACGGGCGACCATTTTGTCAGGCAGGTGGCGGCTTAATGCGGCGACACCAACCGACCAGCCGCACAGCATCAATGTCCACAGCAGCATGGAACCTTCGTGTCCGCCCCATACGCCGGCGAAGCGATATGCCGCGGGCAGTTTTGTATTGGAGTGCTGCGCCACGTAGGAAACAGAAAAATCGTTGCTAAGAAAGGCGTAGGCGAGGCAGCCGAACGCGATCGAGACGAACAAGGCTTGCGCCAGCACGGCGGGACGTGCCAGTGCCATCCATATAGGCTTGCCGATGGCCGCACCAGCAAGGGGGAGGGTCGCCTGTGCCATGGCCACGCACAAGGCCAATATCAGCGCGAAGTGTCCGAGTTCAGGAATCATGGGTGGGCTTTCGTGATAAATGTGTTTTGGCTTGCAAGGACGACGGGGCGTGCACGGCGGCAGGCCGGGGGCAGCGATGGATCATGGGTTGTTTGGTTCACGCCTTGGGCGATGCATCAGATTGTTTGTCTTGTACAGGAAGTTCAGCTGAGAGAATGGCTGGTGGCGCGATGTTGGTCCGGTACGGTTTGCACGAGGCTCGTGCGGTGGACGAATAATGCCGTCGTCGGTTCACCTGATAAGGGTTTTTTCCGCCTTTCCGGCCTGTTCGAGCGCGTGCTTGGCTTCCGGAGGCATGTAATTTTCGTCGTGTTTCGCCAGAACCTCGTCGGCGCGGAACACCCCGTCCGTGCCAAGGCGACCCTGGGAAACAACGCCTTTGCCTTCGCGGAAGAGGTCGGGCAGCGGGCCCCGGTACTCCACGGGGACACTTTTGACGGTGTCCGTGACCGTGAACTGCACCGTCACACCGTCGGGTTTGCGTTTTACGCTGCCGTTTTCAACGAGGCCGCCGATGCGAAAGCTGCGACCGGTCGGCGCTTCGTTGGCTGCTACCTGGGTCGGCGTGAAAAAAAACACCAGATTCTGTTGGAAAGCACCCAAGACCAGTACGCCGGCCGCAGCAATGGCGGCGATACCGGATGCAACAAGAATCAGGCGTTTATGCCGTGGTTTCACTGAGAGAGGCTTGCTTTGAGTTTTAAGTGACCGACTATTTTATCGCGAGCCTTCCGGCTGCGTTGGCGCAATTGCACAATTTCAAGGCACAGTAGGCCGAAGGTCACGGCATACGAGCCCCAAACGTAGGTCGCGTAACCGCCCATGGCGAAAAAATCACTCCAACTTGCCCAGTTCATGCTTGTACTCCTCGGGCATCAGGAACCCATTGCGCCGCCCATTCGGTGTTGCGTTCGCGCTCAAGGATGAGGCAGCGGACCCGCAGCAGGGTCACGGCAATCGTGTACATCCAGAACGAGAGGGCGATCAACATCATGCCAACAAACATGATCATGGCCATGGTTGGCGCGCTTTTGAGGCTGACCGACGCACCTTGGTGCAGGGTATTCCACCATTTGACTGAGTAATAGATGATCGGGACATTTATGACGCCCACCAAGGCCAGAATTGCGCCGGCGCGATCGGCGCGTCGCGGATCGTCGATGGCGGCCTGTAGTGCCATGAAACCAAAATAAAGGAATAACAGAATTAATTCCGAGGTGAGCCGGGCATCCCACACCCACCAGGTTCCCCAGGTCGGCTTGCCCCAAAGGGCGCCGGTCCAAAGTGCGATAAAGGTGAACATGGCGCCGGTCGGGGCGAGCGCGGAGGCCATCATCGAAGAAAGCCGGGTATTGAGCACCAGCCCGACGGCGGCCCAAGCCGCCATGACAAGATAGATAAACATCGACATCCAGGCGGCAGGAACATGGATAAAGATGATGCGGTATGAATCACCTTGCTGTGCGTCGGGCGGCGCCAAAAACAGCCCCACGTACAGTCCGACTATGCAGAGGAGCGCCGACAGCACAGCGAACCACGGCGCGAGTTTGCCGGCGGGGCCATAAAATGTCTGGGGTGAAGCGTATTTAAACCAGCGAGTACCGGAGGGTATGGCTGATGCAGCGGTTTGATTGCCTGGTTTTTCGTGCGGTTTGGAGGTGCTGGTCATGCTCTGAGTTCCTCTTACTGTTTTTTGTTCCCTGTTATTACCTGTCGCCTTCAGTCCATTGCAATGCGCAGTGCGCTGGCAGTGGCCCAAGGCGAGATAGCCGCGGAAACAAGCAGCAATGCGCCGATCAGGAAAAGATGGGCGTGACCACCCAGACCCGCACTCGCTGCGCCTGCGGCGCCGGCGCCGAATATTAGCAGGGGAATGTAAAGAGGCAGCACCAACAGGGCGGATAAGACGCCGCCACCACGCAGGCCAAGGGTGAGTGCGGCGGCGATGGCCCCGAGCAGGCTGAGCACCGGCGTGCCGATCAGCAGTGTCAGGAACAGCAGCCAGATGGTAGCGCCGGGCAGGTCAAATTGCAGCGCGATGACGGGCGCTAGCAAGCTAAGCGGCAGGCCCGTCATGAACCAGTGGGCGGCGATTTTTGCCATCACGATAACCGGAAATGGCTCGCTGACCAATGCGAGCTGCTCCAAGGTGCCGTCGGCATAATCGGGTTCAAACAGGCGGTTTAGCGAGAGCAGCGCTGCGAGCAGGGCGGCGACCCACAAAATTCCGGGAGCGATTTCGCGCAGCAGATTGGGCTCCGCGCCGACCCCAAGGGGAAACAGGCTGGTTACGATGACAAAAAAGACCAGGGTATTGAGGGCTTCGCCCTTGCGCCTGAACGCCAGCGACAGATCGCGCTGGAAGACGCAGGCAAAGGTGCCGATCATGATAATTCCCGCGGCCGGTCGAGATTGATGTGCTGCGGCTCGACACCGTCTATGGTGATATCGAGGTGGGTGGTGAGCACGACCATGCCCCCGCCAAGTACGTGTGCGGCAAGCAAACTGCGGAGCCTGCTTACGGCGGCTTTGTCGAGCGCATTGAAGGGTTCGTCAAGAATCCACAAGGGTGATGTGCTGCACAGGGCCAGCCGCGCCAGCGCCACGCGACGTTTCTGGCCTTGTGAGAGGTATCGGACCGGAAGTTCTGCGCGGTCGAGGAGCCCGAAATCGTCCAAGGACTGCAGGAGGCGCGCCGTGCCGGGCTTTATTCCGGCGAGCGAGCTGGCGATGACAAGATTCTCCATCGGACTCAGTTCCTCCTTCACACCGCTGAGATGGCCGATGTAGCACAGGTCGCGATTAAATTCATCTGTGTAAGACGAGATCAGCCGCCCGCGCCATTGAACCGATCCGGAATAGGGTTTGTGCAGTCCGCACAAAATACGCAAAAAACTGGTCTTGCCACTGCCGTTTTTGCCCGATACATGCAGTAGTTGGCCAGGTGCCAGGGTCATGTTAAGGCCGGCGAACAACTGTTGCTCACCGCGCACGCATTCGAGGTTGATTGCTTCAAGCATGGTCGTCAGGGGCGGCTTTGACGAAGTCGTTGGTGGGGAGGTTGCGGTCGCATCAGGTATCGGTGCGCGTTTAACCCGCCGCCGAATTCATATTTAATGTTGCATTTTACATCCTGCTTGCTACTCGACCCGGATCGTGCGCCCCTTGATCATCTTCAAGTTTGTTTTTGTTGGAGATAATCGCCTCGGAGGACGGGTGAAATGGTTACACTGCATGCGTAGGAGAGTTACGCATTTAAATGTTATGGTTCTGGGTCGCCGAAGCAAAATCACGAATAGAGCTGCGTTGTGGTGCTTATCTTGCAGCTTAGAGTCAGAAAAATGCGCTAATTTCTGATAATCATGGCTATTTCCCTAAATTTTTCGGGAATATTGCCGTTATCCAGAACAGAAAACGTTTAGTTCAAGCAAATATTTGCGTGGTGAGGAAATATGATGACCGAGCGAAGCGTATCCCTGATATTGGTTGTGGTTACCGGTGCTTTGCTGGCGATGATATTCGCACTTCCCGGCCACGATAGGGGTGATTTGATCAAAGAAGACAAGCTTTCCCGCGACCTCAATGCCATGTTGCCAAGTGCTGCGGGACTTCCTTCCGCCCCCGCTTTGCGCGAAACGCCAAAGGCATCGAGGGAATCACGCATTGATGGCCATGTTGGCGGAACGAAGGCGACCGGAAGGGTTTCCGATATTTACCTCAAAGTTGCGCCGGGGGTTTTTCTGGCGCTGGACCACGCGCCTGAAACCCTGCGCAAGAGCGCTGAACGTTGGGTAGACGTTGATTTTCCAGATTTGCTGGCAAATGGCGCCGGCGCAGCCAGGGCTTTGATCACCGCGTCGCAGTCTGGAATTCAAGCTGGCGATATCGTTGAAATAAAATTTGCCCACAAAAGCTCTCGAGAAGCCGCGCAATTTTTCCCCGTCAAAGAAACCACGCGGGTCACGGAGTTGATCGCAAAGCGGGATGAAATGCTCGCCAAGGACTACGAACAGCGTATCGTCGCACGTAATGCCCGAGGTTCGGTGCGCGAGCCACAATTGCTGAGTGGCTCATCCGGCGCGCGCCCGCAATGGTTGCCGCAAACTGCCGGCATT
Organism: Pseudomonadota bacterium; assembly: GCA_025356665.1. Lineage (GTDB taxonomy): Bacteria > Pseudomonadota > Gammaproteobacteria > Burkholderiales > SG8-39 > CAITSH01. Next base: position 176,573 of record JANXRV010000019.1, on the reverse strand, counting down.
ACCGGCGTCCCCGTTGATGCGGAGTTTTCCGGGAGGCCTTTCGCCGGTGCTTCGAAATAGCCGGAGCCGGCTGTCTTTTTCGCTGCCGGTGCTAGGCTTGCCCGAAACGCGTTGATGCGGGCAAACAGGGTTTGTTTCGATGCAATTTGACTGCTCCGGGGTTCCCGGTTACCGGCCTGTCAGAACGAGAACGGTTTTTTGTGCTCTGGTGTCTGGTGTTGCCCTCGCTTCCGTATTTTGCTTTGCGGCGGTGGAGCTTGGGTTTTCCACAACGGTCACCCCCGGTCTTATCGCCAATCTCATAAGCCGTTTCGGCAATAGCGCGAAGCAGCGTGTCGGTGCTTGGACTGATTTCGTCCATAAGCAGCGTGGGGCCAAAGCGCAGCGGCCGTTGCCGGGCTCGGCGTCTGCGCCACTGACCTCGGTCAACGCCTTCGTCAACGCAGTGCCCTTTTTCGAGGATCAGCAGCACTGGGGGCAGCTCGATTATTGGGCGACTCCGGCGGAAACCTATGGCAGTCATGGTGGCGACTGCGAAGACTTCGCCATAGCGAAATATTTCCTGCTGAAGGAACTCGGCGTTCCGGTGGAACGGTTGCGTATCACCTATGTTCGTGCAATCAAGCTCAACCAGCCGCATATGGTCCTGGCCTATTACGCCAGTCCGGGCAGTGAACCCTTGATACTGGATAATCTGGAGGGGGGGATTCGTCCGGCCTCAGAGCGCACCGACCTTGTCCCGGTCTTTAGTTTCAATGACGAGGATGTCGTGATCATCCAGGGTAATCGCAAAGGCAGTTCATCACAAATTCGCGCCTGGCAAGGCCTGATCGATCGGTTGGAAAGGGAATCAACTCTATGAGTTCATACCGGGTAGTTGTATGAAACTGAGTCACTATTTGCTGTTGTCTGTCTCACTGCTGTTCGCGCTCATGCTTGCAGGGGTGGGCTTCATGGCGGTCTCAGGCACGCGTAGCTACCTGCAGAACCAACTGGAAGCGCATGCCCAGGAAACAGCAACGTTTCTGGCGCTCGCAATCGGTTCTTCTGCGAATCCCGGCGATGCAGTGTTGCTGGAAACCATTGTCAATCCGGTGTTCGACCGTGGGCAATTCGAGCGTATAGACATCATCACGGTGACCGGCGACACGCTGGTCAGCCGCAAGCTGCAAGCCGCTGAATCGGGGATTCCAGAATGGTTTCAACGACTGTTTCCCATCCACGCACCAGGCGGGCAGTCCTTGATTAGCGCCGGGTGGCGGCAGATCGGGCGGGTTGTGGTGACGACGCGTCCGGCTCTCGCCTATGCCCATCTCTGGCAGAGCACTATTCAGACCGCAGCTTGGTTGTTTGCCCTTTATTTGCTTGCCTTGCTCGGATTGCGCGGTATGCTGGCGCTGGTTCTGAGTGCCTTGTCTGCGATCGAGGTGGCGGCGCGGGATCTGGGGGAGCGAAAGTTCCGCGTCATCGACATTCATCCGCGCGCCCGGGAATTAAAGAGCGTTGTTGCGGCATTCAACACGCTATCGCAGAAAATTCGTTCGGCGATTGACGAAGAGGTCAATCGTGCCGAGCAGTATCGCCACGATGCTTTCATGGATCCGCTAACCGGGGTCTATAACCGGCGTGGCCTGGAAATACAGGTGCAACAAATCCTCGGTTCCGCCGAGGGCATAAAGCCCGGTACCCTCGCACTGTTCGAGATTGCCGGCTTGACAGAATTCAATGCCAAATTTGGATTTCAAAAAGCCGATGAGCTGCTGCGGCAGGTGGCTGACATGCTGGCGGCGACAGGCAGGGCTCCGGATGTGTGCGTCGGTCGCCTGAACGGGGCAACGTTCGTGGTTTTACTAACGGGGGATGGCGCGGAGCTTGCGGCAAGCCATGTCACCGACTTGTGTGTCAAGCTGCAGACCATGCTTCAGGGTGCGGACCTTGGCGGTGTGTCGTCGATCCGCGCAGGCGCGGTTCAATTTGAAAGTCTCGGACAGCATTTTTCTCGACTACTCTCCGCCGCAGATCTTGCGCTGGCGCGCGCTGCCGCGGCCGGTCGCGGCGGCTGCGAAATAGTCAAGCTTGCGCAAGCCGATGCCGGTACACGCGGTTCCGCTGACTGGCGGAAATTGATCGAGCAGGCACTGGCGGCGAGGTGCTTGTCACTCTATGGGCAGAGCGTTGTCGGTCTGCCTGCGAGGGCGCCGCTGCACAAGGAAATCAACGTGCGTTTGCAGGAGTCCGAGGGGCTTCTCGTAGAGGCCAGATTGTTCGTGCCAATGGCGCTTCGTCACAAACTCGGGCCGCGCCTTGATGCGACGGTTTTTGACCTGGTCATGGATAGACTCGCTGTCGATCCGGTGGATGAGACCGGGATCATCGCCGTCAATGTGTGTGGCGCGTCGTTGCGCGACGCGGTGTTTCTGGATCATCTGGGTGCGCGTCTCGCCCTCGCGCCGCGATTGGCGCAGCGGCTGGTGTTCGAGACGAGCGAAGCCGCCTTTATCGAGAATATCGAGGCCACGCCGGTTTTCGCTGCGCGGGTTCGACTGGCGGGGGCGCAATTCGCACTGGATAATTTTCTGGTTAGCGGCGAGGCGCTTAAACGGCTTGAGAGCTTGCTGCCGTTTTACATCAAACTGTCATCAAAATTTACCGCCGATTTGTTCACCAGCGCTGAGGCGCGCTTTCTCGTTACTTCACTGGTTCGCATTGCGCAGTCGCTGGACATTCCGGTTATCGCCCAGGGCATTGAAGAAGAGCAGTCGATTGATGTCCTGAGTAAACTCGGTGTTTCCGGTGTCCAGGGTTATGTGATTGCCAAGCCCGAGCTATGGACGTCGTGACAGCGCAGGGCTGCCGCGTTATTCAAGCCGGCCTAGCCGGCGCAAGGATGGGAACAGGCGGATGCCGACAGCCACGAACGCCAGCGTGGCGATGCCGCCCGCAACTACGGTTACCGCCGGGCTGGCTAAAGAGGTCAGCAGGCCGGCGCGGAAGGCACCGAGTTCGTTGGATGAGCTGATGAACACGCGGTTGACCGCGGATACGCGGCCCCTCAAATTATCGGGTGTTTGCAGCTGCAATACGGTCTGGCGTATGACCGCACCGGTGAAATCACAGGCTCCGCCGAACAGCAGCGCGGCGAACGACAGCCAGAACCAGTGCGATAACCCGAAGGTCAGCATGGCAGCGCTATATCCGGCCATCGCCGCGATGAAGATGCGACCACTTCTTTGGTAAGGCCTGCGATGGCCTTGCAGCAGGGCCATGGCAATGGCGCCGAGCGCCGGGGCGGCCGAGAGCCAGCCCAGACCGGCGGGACCGACATGAAGGATGTCCTTGGCGAAGATTGGTAACAAGGCGGAAACGCCGCCCATGACGATGACAAACAAATCGATCGCCATCAGTCCGAGTATGACTTTGGTCTTCCATACATGGGCTAGCCCGGCGAAGGCCTCGCCCCAGGAAATTGCGCGCTGCTTTGTTGCCGATGGACGTACTCCGATAGCGATCGTAAGCCCGAGTGAAACAATTGCCAGGGCAGCGTTGAGCGAATACACAGGCAGGGCGCCGCCCATTGCGATAAAAATTCCAGCCAGCATCGGACCGACGACCGATGCAATCTGAAAGCTGCTCGAGTTCCACGCCACCGCCCGCGCGAGCAGGGGCAGTGGCACGACCTGCGGCACCAGCGCATCGCGCGAGGGGCGATTGATCATCATCGCCGCGCCGCTGGTGGCAAGGCCGATATACATCCAACTGACACTGGCATTGGTCCAGGCAGTCACGGCGAGCTCGATAGATCCGGCGCACCACAGTAATTGCGACAGCACCATGATCCACCGCCGGTCGTAGCGGTCGGCGAGTTGGCCGGCGGGCAAAAATAGCAGCATGACGGGGATAAATTGGACAAGGCCCATCCAGGCAAGGGCCATGGCCGAACCGGTACGCTCGTATATATCCCAGCCCAGGGCGACGGCCTGGGTTTGTTGCAGGATGGTCGTGAGAAAGGATCCTCCAATCAGCAAGCGATAGTCGCGAATGCGAAAAACAGCGTAGCCGCTTTGTTCTCCTGGCGTGGTGCTGCTCACGGAAGGCTTCGCCATGGTGAGCAGCCCGAGGCTTGGCTTGCGTAAGGGGCGCATGGCGGACGCGCGCCCCTACAATCGTCTGAAAACCCGCGCCAGTCGTGCTTCTTCAGGCTATTCATCCGCGCTCAAGCCTGTTCATTGCTGGTCATTGAGGTGGCACGCGGTAAATCGCAGCGGGGCGACTTCGCGCAGGGCGGGTTGTTCGGTCTTGCAGCGTGGCATGGCGTGGGGGCATCGCGGATGAAAATGGCAGCCGGAGGGAGGATGCAGCGGTGAGGGGATTTCACCCTTGATCAGCGCGTAGCTGCGGTGTCGAAGATCAAGGCGCGGCACTTCGGCAAGCAGGGCTTGTGTGTACGGATGACTGGGGCGGGAAAAAAGCGCTTCGGTTGGTGCGGTTTCGAGCACGCGCCCAAGGTACATGATGACAACACGGTCGGACAGGTGACGTACCACGCCAAGGTCGTGGCTGATGAACAAGTAGGTAAGCGCCAGATCGTGGCGCAGAGCCATGAACAGGTTCAGAACCTGTGCCTGTATGGATACATCGAGCGCCGCAACGGCCTCGTCGCAGACCAGAAACTCCGGCTTTACCGCCAGCGCGCGCGCGATACCGATGCGACTCCGCTGCCCGCCTGAGAATTGATGCGGAAACCGTCGCATCAGGCTGGGGTCCATGCCGACTTTCTCCAGCAGGCTGGCGACATAGTCCCGCTTTTCTCCGACTGAAACCAGTCCGTGCACGATTGGCGCCTCGCCAATAAGGTCTTCGACGCGCATGCGCGGATTGAGTGAGGCGTAGGGATCTTGAAAAATCATCTGTATCGCCAACTGTGTCGTGCGTCTTTCGCCCGCCTGCATGGTCGCGACCGGCTTGCCGCGCCAAAGGCGCTCGCCCTCATCGGGAAGTTGCAAGCCCGCGGCAAGACGTCCCAGGGTGGATTTGCCACAGCCCGACTCGCCCACCAAGCCAACCACTTCGCCCTGCGTGACGCACAGATCGACCTTGTCCACGGCATGAACCACTTCTTCGCGAATATTTGCGCCGAGAAGGTTGGCCAGTTTTTCAGCGGTATCCAGCTGTTTGACGAAGCGGCGCGAAACGCCGTGAAGTTGCAGCAGGGCGGGTAGGGTCATGGTGTTGCTGCAGACGGCGGTTCCGTCGTGGCTTCCATCATTGTTGTTTCGTCGCAGGAGTGAAAGCAACGGAATACGCCGCCGTTTGGTCGCGGCTCCGGCAGAGGGTCCGCGTTACAGCGGGTACTGGCGCGGTCGCAGCGCTCGCGAAACGCGCAGCCAACGGGCAGGTCCAGCAGGGATGGCGTCATGCCGGGAATCTGATGCAGGGGTTTGCCGCGCACATTGCTGCCCGGAACCGAGCGGATCAGTCCGCGCGTGTAGGGATGTGCGGGGTGGGAGAGAACATCGTTGACGCCGCCTTGTTCGACCAGTTTGCCGGCATACATGACGCTGACTTCGTCGGCGAGCCCTGCGATGACCGACAAGTCGTGGGTGATCCATATGAGCGCCGTGCCCGTTTCACGGCAAAGCTTTTGTATCTCGTGAAGTATTTGTCCCTGGATGGTGACGTCCAGCGCGGTGGTGGGTTCATCGGCAATGATGAGATCGGGCTTGTTGAGCAGGGCAATGGCGATGGCAACGCGCTGGCGCATTCCACCGGAAAATTGGTGGGGGTAGGACTTCAGGCGCTCGTCGGGGGAGGGGATGCCGACGCGCTCCAGCGCATCACGCGCCTCGGTAAGCGCGGCCTTCGCGGAAATCTTTCGATGTGCGTGAATGGCCTCGACCATCTGGGTGTCCACGCGTAACACCGGGTTGAGCGTCATCATGGGATCCTGAAAGATCATCGCGATGCGATCGCCGCGCAGCTTCTGCATGGCCGAGGGACCGAGTGTGCGCAGGTCCTGCCCGTTCAGCAGAATCTGCCCCGAGACTATCTGCCCCGGCGGATCAATCAGGCCCATGATGGAATAGCCGGTCATCGATTTTCCGGATCCGGATTCGCCGACCAGCCCCATGATCTTGCCGCGTGAGACTGAAAAGCTGACGTCATCCACGGCCCGGATCATGCCCTGCCTGGTAAAAAAATGCGTTTGCAATCCCTTTACGCTGAGCACCGTGTCGCTCATTTTTGCAGCCTTGGGTTGAGCACATCGCGCAGTTGGTCGGCGACGAGGTTGATGCTTACGATGGTGAGCAGCAGTGCCAGTCCGGGAAAAAAACTTATCCAGTACTTTCCCGAGAGCAAATAGGAAAATCCATTGGCGATCAGCAGGCCAAGCGAAGGTTCGGTAATAGGCAGGCCGAGGCCCAGGAAAGATAGTGTGGCTTCGAGGGCGATCGCCGCCGCGACCTGAACCGTTGCAACCACGATCAGCGGTGGAAGGCAGTTTGGCAGCAGGTGGCGGAACACAATGCGCGCGGGGGAGAGCGCGAGGCATGAGGCGGCCTCGATGTATTCCTTGCGCCGCTCCACCAGTGCCGTGCCGCGCACGGTGCGCGCGTAGTAGGCCCATTGCACGGTGATCAGGGCAATGATGATCTTGCCAGTGCCCTGGCCAAGCAATGCCAGCAGAATGAGCGCGATGAGTATGGCGGGAAACGACAGCTGGATATCGACGATGCGCATGATGATGGTGTCAGTCCTGCCGCCAAAGTAGGCCGCGAGCAGGCCGACCGCCAGGCCTATGCTTAGCGCCGCCACAGTGGCGCTGATGCCGACAAGGATGGAGATGCGCAGTCCGTAAAAAATGCCCGACAGCATGTCGCGCCCCTGATCGTCGGTGCCAAGCCAATGGGTCATTTTTCCGTCGCCCGACTGCGCACCCGGCGGCAGTCGGCTGTCCAGCACATCCAGTTGCGCGAGGTCGTAGGGGTTTTGTGGTGACACGAGGGGCGCGAGGACCGCAACGAGCAGAATAAGGACGAGCAGGGCCAGTCCGGCAAGCGCCAGCCTGCTGGCGGCGAAGTCGGCGCAAATGCGCTGAAAGGGCGTCTGGTCGGCTTTCATGCTTCAGCGCTGCGCATCACCGAGTCGCACCCTGGGGTCGAGTAGCGAATACACCAGGTCGACGGCGAGGTTGATGAAAATGAACAGGATCACGATGACGCACAGATACGCCACGATGACGGGACGGTCCAGCACATTGATTGAGTCGATGATGAGCTTGCCCATGCCTGGCCAGGCGAACACCGATTCGGTGACGATGGCGAAGGCGATGACCGAGCCAAACTCCAAGCCTATGACCGTTATAATGGGAATCATGATGTTTTTTAGCACGTGCACGCCGATCACGCGGCGCATGGGCAGACCCTTGGCGCGGGCGAACTTCACGTAGTCCTGCTGCAGGGCCTCGCGGGTGCCCGACCGGGTGAGCCGTATGATCAGAGAGAGTTTGAACAAAGCCAGATTGACGGCCGGCATGACCAGATGGGACAGGCCGTCGATGGTGAGAAAACTGACCGCCACGCCCAATAGTTCGCGCGTCTCGCCGCGGCCGTTGGAGGGCAGCCATCCGAGTTGAACGGAGAACACCATGATCAGCATCAGTCCGACCCAGAAGGTGGGCAGGGAAAAGCCGAGGATGGAACCGCTCATGATCAACCTGCCGGGCCAGGAATCCGGACGCATGCCGGCCCATAGTCCGAGCGGAATTCCCAGCAACACGGCAATCAGCATGGCTGAGAGGGCTAATTCCATTGTCGCGGGCAGGCGTTCGAGAATGAGTTTTATCGCCGGTATGTTGTAGACAAAGGATTTGCCCAGATCACCCACCGCCGCCTGCTTGAGGAACACGGTGTATTGCTCCCAAAGCGGTTTGTCCAGTCCCATGGCGGTGGTAACCCTGGCAATCTCCGCCTGGTCCGCCTGCGGGTTGATGAGGATGTCGACCGGATTGCCGATGGCAAATACCCCGGCGAAGACCAGAACAGACATGGCGAACAGCACCAACACGCTTTGCATCAGTCGACGGATGATGTAGACGAGCATTCTGTCAGTGCTTTGCGCTTACTGCGGCCGGAAGTGTCGCGCGAAAGTAAACTCATCGGTGCGCGGTGTGTAGGCGAGTCCCTTTTTCATCGCCCAAGAGGCGATCTGGTGGTGCACCGGGATGACGGCATAGTCCTTCATGGCGATGCCCATGGCTTCGCGTGCCGCCGCTTCGCGTCTGGCCGGGTCGACCGAGGCAAGCGCCTGTTCGACCAATTGATCAACCCGCGGGTTGCTGTAGCGCCCCCAGTTCCAGGTGCCGTATCCCTTTTCGGCATTGCTGGTGGCCACCAGCGTGCGCAGTGCCAAGTCCGCGCCAAACGATCCCCAGCCGAGCATGGCAAAAGCAAAGTCGCCATTACGCGCCTTGGTGAAATAGCTCGCGGCTGGATGGGTTTCGACACGCGATACGGTGATACCGACTCTTGCCAGCATTTGCGCGACGACCTGGGCGACCTGGTCATCATTGACATAGCGATTGTTGGGTGCGGCAAGGACGATAGAAAACCCGTCTGGGTAACCGGCGGCGGCGAGCAATTTTTTCGCGGTATCTGGATCGTAAGCGGCTGGCTTGACGGTGGCGTTATGGCCGAATACCGGCGGCGCGACGATATTGCCCGCCGCCAAGGCAAAGCCCTCCATGGCGCGCTCGACAATAGCCTGACGGTTGATGGCAAGGGCGAGGGCTTCACGCACACGCACATCCTGGAATGGGTTTTTTGCCAGGGTCTTGCCGCTTTTGTCAGTCACGCCGGGTGGATGGTCGCGGTACTGGTCAAGATGGAAAAAAATTGTTCGCCATGAGACCTTTTGCTCAAGCCGAAAATTGGCGTTCGCCTTGATGCGCGCTGTATCGGCGGTTGGTATGTTTTCAATGGCGTCGACGTCGCCGGCCAGCAGCGCGGCGGTTCGAGCCGGGTCGCTGGGCAGGATGCGCAAGGTCACTTTCTCCCAGGCGGGCTTGTCAGCCCAGTAGCTTTCATTCCGGACCAATTCAACGCGATCGCCGCGCCTGAATGTGGCGAGCTTGAAGGGGCCGGTGCCAATGGCGGCCTTGCCCGAATTGAAATCTTCCGTGCCGGCACCGGCTGCCGACTTGCGCGAAACGATATAGATCGAATTCAGGTCGTAAGGCAATATCGCGTAGGGCATCGCGGTTTTGAAGCGGATGGTGTATGGGTCAAGTATTTGTTTCGACACGATGGGTTTGACGAAATTGGCGAACTGTCCACCCTTGGCGCCAAGTTCGGTGGCGCGGTCAATGGAAAAAGCCACGTCTTCTGCCGTAAAATCTGCGCCATCGTGAAATTTCACGCCGCGGCGCAGCTTGAACTCCCAGGTTGTGCCGTCGATGGCACGCCATGATGTTGCCAGTCCCGGAACAAGGCGCGTGTCGGCGTCGACATGTGTCAGCGCCTCGAAAATATGCCAGTCAACGGCGTTGTTGGGGGCGATATTGATCTGATGCGGGTCGATCGAAGTCACATCCGCCCCAAGCCCGATACGCAGCTGTGCGGCCTGCGCGGCGATGGCGAGCGAGGCAAAAAACAAAAGTGCCATGCTTCGCAGGAAGCGCTGAAGTTTTAGGTGGTGTTTTGTCAGCATGGCGACAGTGTAATCGTTGGTATTGATTTCGGGCCTGCCGGTATTACGGGCTCGTTCTTGCTGCCAGCCGGGTATGCCACATGCCGTGGAAGGCGTCTTCGAGCGAGCGGGTGAATTTTGCATAGTCCTGCAGCGGGGACGCTGCGAATCGGGGGCGCAGGGTTTTGCGCAGTTCGGCCAAGCGGACGCGGTCTTGTGCCAGCCTGTTGGCGATGTCGATATAGGCTTGCTCGTCTGCCGCAGTCAGGTCATCCAGACCCAGGTTAGCCAACAGGGACATGGTCTGGCGTCCAGCGATCATGGTCTGTGCCAGGGTGACGACCGGCACGCCCATCCATAGCGACTCGAGGCTGGTCATGCCGCCGCAAAAAGGAAATGGATCGAGTGCGATGTCGATATCGTGATAGGCGAAGGGCGCGGCGGCGACCGGCTTGAAGCCGCGCAACTCCAGCCGCTCCGGCGCGATGCCGGCGCGGCTGGCAAGCTGCGTGAAGCGTTCGCGGTTTGACACATCGTCGAGGGCCGAAGCCTGCAATATCAGGCGCGATTGCGGAACAGCGGTGAGCACGCCCGCCCAAACCTGCAAAACGCGCGCGTTCACCTTGGACAAGTTGTTGAAACAGCCGAAGCTGATATGGCCGTTGCGCAAGAAAGGCGGATCGCTAACCGGCGGCATGAATTCCGAGGCTTGGTAACAGAAGCGCGTGTCTGGTAGGCGGAGCAGTTTTTCGCTGAAATACTGCTCCTGACCCGCTGGGGAGGAGTGCGGATCGGAAATGAAGTAATCCATGCTTGCGAGGCCGGTGGTATTGAAATAACCGAGCCAACTAACCTGCAGCGGCGCTGCGCGGCGCGCAAACACCATCAGGCGGTTATGGATGGTATGACCGGCAAGGTCTACCAGGATGTCTATGCGGTCGCTTCCAATCAGGTCGTGCAGTTGCTCGTCGGACAGCGCGGCGACGTCACGCCAAGTGCCCGCCAGCGCTTGCAGCCGTTCGGTGACGACATCCTTTTGCGGGAAGTTGTAATAGCAGACCGTTTCAACTTTGCGCGGATCGAAGGCGGCGAGAATGGGCGCAAAAATATAGCTCACCGGGTGGCGGCGCAGGTCGGGAGAAATAAAGCCCACGCGCAGGGGACGCGCCGCGTCAGGATTGTTGTCGAAGCGAGGGGCGGAGTGGTAATGCGGGGACGCGGCCGCTTGAGCCCAGGCGCAGTGTTCCTCGAACACCTGTTGCGGGGTCGCCGCCGGATCATAGTTGAGGTTGGCCAGCACGCTGGTCAGGGCATCGGGAAAATCCGGGGCGATCGCATATAGTTTGCGGTAATGTTCCACCGCCTCGCTGATGCGACCCAGCTGGTTGTAGCAATTGGCCAGGTTGTTGTGCACCTTTGCCGAGCCCGGATTCAGCGCTAGTGCACCTTCGTACTCCCGGGCCGCCTCGCTCCAGCGTTTGCGCTGTTCCAGCGCCCAGCCAAGCGCCGCCCGTGCTTCGAATGGATCGGGGGCGGACTGCCAGGATTTGGCCTGCAGCCCGATCGCCTCGTCCAGAAGGGCGTTTTCATCGCCGCCATGCCTGGCCGCCTCGCCGAGCAGGGCCATGGCGAAGTCGTGCCGCAGCCCGGGCAGGTCGGCTGGCAGGGTCCGAAATGCGCTAATCGCTTCGGCGTACTGCTGCAGTTGTGCCAATGACTTGGCGTGGTTGTAGCGTGCCGCCGCATAGTCCGGCTTGATCACCAGCGCGGTGTTAAAAGCCATACAAGCTTCATCCGGTCTCCCGAGCGCAAGCAGGACGTTGCCGCGATTGAAGTGATAGAGCGGCACAGCCTTGTCAATCGCGATGGCGCGCTCGATCTCGCGTAGCGCGGTGAAGTGATCGCCGCGTTGATGGCTGATCAAGCCAAGCAGGTGGATCGCGGCGCCGTGCCGGGGCGCGAGCGCCAGAAGCTTGCGGTAGGCCGCCTCTGCACTGTCGAGTTGCCCAGCCTCGTGCAAGGCGATCGCGGCATCGAGCGCGGATTGCCGGCTGGCGTCAGTGCGGGCGGTGCCGGCTAGCAGTTTGCGCAGCGCGTCGAACAGGACTTAGCCTTTCCGGGCTTTGGGGACGATGGTCTTGACGGTTTTCGGGGCGGTGCTTGGAGTTGGCAAGGCCTGTGGCGCTATCGCCTGCATCAACTGGCTGAACACCCTGGGGTTGCCGCAAACCACATGTCCGCTTTCAAGGTAGTCTTCGTTACCTTCGAAATCGGAGATCAGGCCGCCAGCTTCGAGAATCAGCAGTGCGCCTGCCGCCATATCCCAGGGGGCGAGGCCCATTTCCCAGAAGCCGTCGAGACGGCCGCTGGCGACATACGCCAGATCAAGCGCTGCCGAGCCGGCCCGGCGCACGCCCGCGGATTTCTGGATGACGCTCTTGTGCATCTCCATGTATTCATCGAGGCATTGCATATCGCGAAACGGGAAGCCCGTTCCGATCAGGCTATCCCGCATCTGCGTGCGCTTCGAGACGCGAATGCGCCGGTCGTTGAGATAGGCGCCGTGACCGCGGCTGGCGGTGAACAACTCATTGCGCGTCGGGTCGTAGACGAGGGCATGGGTGAGTACGCCCTTGTGCGAGAGGGCGATCGAAATCGAGTATTGCGGGAAACCATGGATGAAGTTGGTCGTACCGTCGAGCGGATCGATGATCCATACGTATTCGGACTCGCCGGATGCGCCGGACTCCTCTGCTAGAATTGCATGCTTCGGGTAGGCCTCCAGCAGTGTGTTGATGATCGCCTCTTCTGCGGCCTTGTCCACTTCGGTGACAAAGTCGTTGTGGCGTTTTTTCACCACCGTGAGTCCTTCGACGTCGCGCGACGCACGAGTGATGATACTGCTGGCGCGGCGGGCCGCTTTCACGGCGATGTTGAGCATTGGTTGCATGAGAAAGAGCGGGGTACTTGAGGTGCGAAGTATGGATTCTAGCAGGGCAAGGGTATCAGCCGACCTCGATTATCGAGCTTGGGGGGGATATTGCACGCGGATCTGCGCGTGATTGACCAGGCCGACTTGCTGCAGCGCATAAGCGTTGTTTTGGTTCGCACTACGCATCCGGGCAACATCGGCGCTGCGGCGCGGGCGATGAAGACCATGGGGCTGAGCCGTCTCGTACTGGTAGAGCCGCGATTTTTTCCGGACCCGCAGGCAACCGCGATGGCGAGCGGCGCGGACGATGTGCTGGCCGGGGCGCGGGTTTGCGCCTCTCTTGATGAAGCCCTTGAGTCGACCGGTTTTGCGGTTGCGATGACGGCCCGGATACGCGAACTGGCTTACGATCCGGTGAATATTCGCGTTGCGGCGTCCCAGGTTCTTGCCGAGGCGGGTAAGTTTGAGGTGGCGCTGGTGTTTGGCACCGAGATGTCAGGACTCTCCAACGACGAGGTGCTCAAATGCCAGCTCGCGGCGATGATCCCGGCGGTCAAGGGCTACTCTTCGCTTAATCTTGCGGCTTCGGTCCAGTTGGTGGCGTATGAATTGCGGATGGGCTTGCTGGGGGGCGTGGTCGGGGTTCCGCCGTTTCAGGAGCCGGCCAAAATTGGCGATATAGAGCGTTTTTATACGCATCTTCAACTCAATCTCACTAGCAGTGGTTTTCTTGACCCGGCCTATCCCAAAAAGTTGATGGAACGCCTCCGCCGCCTGTTTGGCCGCGCCCGGCTGGAGAAGGAGGAGGTCAATATCCTTCGCGGCATCCTGACCGAATGGGATAAGCGTATGGCGGAAGGTCGGCCGGATAAAGTTGACTGAAACACTCGGAAATTTGTACCATTCAAAGCAGGGTCTCTTGCAGGGCAGGCGGCGCGACGGAAGTCTTGAGTAAGCACGGCTCTCAGAGTTTAGATTTATTCTATTATTTACATTATAAAAAATTGCCAACTAATTGAATTAATATGTTTTCACGCATGCGAGAAGATATTGCATCAGTATTCGAGCGCGACCCGGCTGCGCGGTCCACGCTTGAGGTGGTGACGTGTTACCCCGGCTTTCATGCCTTACAGATTCATCGGCTTTCGCATCAACTGTGGGCGATGCAACTGCATTTCTTTGCCCGGCTTTTGTCACATTTGGGGCGCTGGCTGACGGGCATTGAGATTCATCCTGGCGCGACCATTGGTCGTCGGGTGTTCATTGACCACGGTATGGGTATCGTGATTGGCGAGACTGCGGAAATAGGGGAAGATTGCACTTTGTATCATGGCGTTACGCTCGGCGGTACCTCATGGAACAAAGGCAAACGCCATCCTACGCTGGCCAAGGGAGTAGTCATTGGCGCCGGCGCCAAGGTTCTGGGACCCATTCTGATTGGGGAGGGGGCGAAAATTGGCTCCAATGCCGTGGTGGTCAGAGATGTTCCGCCAGGGGCAACTGCGGTAGGCATCCCGGCGCGGATCATTCTCGATGAGGCTGACAAATCGCGAGAGGAAAAGGCTGCAAGACTGGGATTTTCCGCCTATGCCGTTACTGCCAAGGGGGAAGACGACCCGGTTTCCAAGGCGCTTGAAGGATTGCTCGACCATTCGCTTGAGGTCGATCGTCGCCTCACGGGGATTCTTGCAGAACTGGAATCCTTGCGCGCCCATCGTAGCGATGATCTAGCGGTCGCCGACCGCTTTGAATCGCAGCCGCTACGCAAAGTCGCGGAAAAGTAGTAGTTGACTAGTCTAGTCGGGTTTGGGTATAGTTGACAGATCTGGTCGGGATTAGAAAGGTTGTTTGATGCGGCTCACTACTAAAGGACGTTTTGCAGTGACGGCAATGCTTGATCTGGCCCTGAACGATAGGGGCGGTCCTGTCACGCTGTCGGGTATCAGCAAACGTCAGAGCATTTCACTGTCTTATCTTGAGCAGTTGTTCGGCAAATTGCGCCGGCATGCTCTTGTTGAAAGCGTACGCGGTCCTGGCGGCGGCTACTGCCTGGCACGCACAACCGAAAACTTGTCTGTCGCGGATATCATACGGGCGGTTGATGAACCGCTGGACGCGACACAGTGTGGTGGCAAGGAAAATTGCCACGAGGAAACGCGCTGCATGACCCATGAGCTGTGGGCGCGCCTCAACATCAAAATGTATGAGTACCTGAGTTCGGTGAAGCTCTCGGATCTGGTCGCGGAACAAAAGGCGCTTGGTCGCCCGACAGATCCCAAGATTACCGTTCTACAGGACAAGCGCCCGCGCCCGGCGGTTGTGTCGGCCTGAGTTCAAGGGTGTTCAGAAAATCACACAGGAGTCAGCGTTGAAGTTTCCCATCTATCTCGATTATTCTGCGACCACGCCGATTGATCCGCGCGTTGCCGCAAAGATGATTCCTTTTTTGACCGAACATTTCGGCAACCCGGCGAGCCGCTCACACGCTTATGGCTGGACTGCAGAGCACGCGGTGGAAGAGGCGCGTGAAGACGTGGCCGCGCTGCTTAACGCCGACCCGAAGGAGATCGTCTGGACCTCCGGCGCGACCGAGGGCAACAACCTCGCCATCAAGGGCGCAGCCCATTTTTACAAGGGCAAGGGCAAGCACATCATCACGGTCAAGACCGAGCACAAGGCGACCCTGGACACGGTGCGCGAGTTGGAGCGCGAAGGGTATGAGGCGACTTACCTGCAGCCGGAACCCGACGGACTGCTCGACCTGGAAAAATTCAAGGCCGCCATCCGTCCTGACACGATTGTCGTGTCGGTGATGATGGTCAACAACGAAATCGGCGTCATCCAGCCGATTGCCGAGATCGGCGAGATCTGCCGGGAAAAGGGCATCATTTTTCATTGTGATGCCGTCCAGGCCGCGGGAAAAATCCTTATTGACACACAAAAGCTCAAGATCGACCTGCTGACGGTTACCGCGCACAAGGTATACGGCCCCAAGGGCATCGGCGCGCTGTACGTGCGGCGCAAGCCACGGGTGCGCATTGAAGCGCAAATCCACGGCGGCGGCCATGAGCGGGGCCTGCGTTCGGGCACGCTGCCGACCCACCAGATCGTTGGCATGGGTGAAGCCTTTCGCATCGCCAAGGCGGAAATGGGAGCTGAGAACGAACGAATTCGCGCATTGCGCGACAAGCTTCATAACGGTTTCAAGGACATGGAAGAGGTGTACGTTAACGGTGACATGGCGCATCGTATTCCGCACAACCTGAACATCAGTTTCAATTTCGTCGAGGGCGAGTCGCTGATCATGGCGATCAAGGACGTCGCCGTGTCCTCGGGTTCGGCCTGCACCTCGGCCAGCCTGGAGCCATCGTATGTGCTGCGGGCACTGGGCCGCTCGGATGAGCTGGCGCATAGTTCGATTCGTTTTACCATCGGTCGTTTCACCACCGCGGAGGAGATCGATTTCACCATCGATCTGTTGCGTGCAAAAATTGGAAAATTGCGCGAACTGTCGCCGCTTTGGGAAATGTTCAAAGATGGCGTCGATTTGAATTCCGTTCAATGGGCGGCGCATTGAATGCGGTGAATGGCAAACGGGAAATAGAAAATGGTGACAAGCTGATTGGTTGAGATATTTTTACCATTCACCACTCACCTTTTACGATTTACGCTTTTGGAGATCTAAAATGGCTTACAGCGAAAAAGTACTGGATCACTACGAAAACCCGCGCAACGTCGGCTCTTTTGACAAGGGTGATGATAGCGTTGGAACCGGTATGGTCGGCGCCCCGGCTTGCGGTGACGTGATGAAGCTGCAGATCAAGGTCAATGACCAGGGCATCATCGAGGATGCGCGTTTCAAGACTTACGGCTGTGGTTCTGCCATCGCCTCATCTTCGCTTGTGACCGAGTGGGTAAAGGGCAAATCCATCGACGAGGCTGCCGGCATCAAAAACACACAAATCGCCGAGGAGCTCGCGCTGCCGCCGGTGAAGATACATTGCTCCATCCTGGCCGAGGACGCGATCAAGGCCGCGGTTGATGACTACCGCAAGAAGCACGGCATCGCCACCCCGGTGCAAAAGGCTGTCGCCTGAGGCAAAACATGGCCATCACACTGACAGAAAAAGCGGCAACCCATGTTTCGAATTTTCTTTCCAAACGCGGAAAGGGTATCGCGCTGCGCCTTGGCGTACGCACCTCAGGCTGCTCCGGTCTTGCCTACAAGCTGGAATACGCCGATGAGGTCCAGCCGGAAGACCAGTTGTTCGAAAGCCACGGCGTCAAGGTCGTGGTCGACCCCAAGAGCATGCCTTACCTTGACGGGACCGAACTGGACTTTACCAAGGAAGGTCTGAACGAAGGGTTCAAGTTCAACAATCCCAACGTCAAGGACGCATGTGGTTGCGGTGAAAGTTTCAACGTCTGATCGCCGGCCACGCTTGAAAAAGGGGCGATGGCCCCTTTTTTATTAAGCGCGCATGACTCTCGACATTAACCAGAATCACTTCAAGCTGTTCGGTCTCGCCGAAGGCTTCCGCCTGCCGCTGGAGCAATTGGACCAGGTTTATCGGCGACTGCAGGCCGAGGTGCATCCGGATCGCTTCATCCATGCAGGCGAAAACGAGCGCCGCATGTCGATGCAATGGGCTATGCACGTGAATGAGGCTTATCAGACCCTTAAAAAACCGATCAAGCGCACCGGCTACCTGCTTTCATTGCACGGCATCGACCCGAAAATTGAAACCAACACCAGCATGCCGCATGATTTCCTCGTCGAGCAGATGGAGTGGCGCGAGGCACTCGAAGAAGCGGCGGCTTTGCATGACGGAGCCAGGCTGTCCGCACTTGAGGCCTTGCTGCGGACGGGGATGGATGGGCTTTATCGCGATGCTGAAGCTGAAATTGACGCGCACCATGATTACGCGGCGGCTGCTTTGACCTTTCGTAAGCTGATGTTTCTAGAAAAACTAGGCGAAGAAATTCATTACGCCATCACGGAACTGGACGACTGATGGCGCTGTTGCAGATTTCCGAACCAGGCGAGTCACCGGAACCGCATCAGGCGCGTCTTGCCGCCGGCATAGACCTCGGAACAACCAATTCCCTGGTTGCGACGGTCAGGAACAGCATCGCGGTTGCGCTGCCCGATGCCGAGGGCCAGGTGCTGCTGCCCTCTATCGTGCGTTACCTCGCCGACGGGCAGCCGGAGGTGGGTCGCGCGGCACATGCGATGCAGGCGAAGGATCCTAAAAACACCATTGCCTCGGTGAAGCGTTTCATGGGGCGCGGACTCAAGGATGCGCACGCCGAAAACACGTCCTACGCCTTCATCGATGCGCCGGGCATGCTGCAGCTTCGCACCGTTGCAGGCCCGAAGAGCCCGGTCGAGGTGTCGGCTGAAATTCTCAAAGTGTTGCGCCGGCGTGCCGAAGAATCACTCGGCGGTGACCTGCATGGCGCGGTGATCACGGTGCCGGCGTATTTCGACGATGCCCAGCGCCAGGCGACCAAGGATGCAGCGAGGTTGGCCGGAATACATGTGCTGCGCTTGCTCAACGAGCCGACTGCCGCCGCGATCGCGTACGGGCTGGACAATGCAGCCGAGGGAATTTACGCCGTTTATGATCTTGGCGGAGGTACCTTTGATCTGTCCATCTTGCGCCTGTCCAAAGGTGTTTTTGAAGTCATGGCCACCAGTGGCGATGCGTCTTTGGGGGGGGATGACTTTGACCATCGACTGATGTGCTGGATCGTCGATCAGGCACGACTTGCGCCGCTGTCCGATGAGGACATGCGCCTGTTGCTGGCCAGATCCCGCACTGCCAAGGAGTACCTTACCGCCTCCGATGTCGCCCAAATTTCGGCCAAACTGGGCAGCGGCGAAATGGTCAACCTCAAGCTCACCCGGCAGGTTTTCCAGGACATGACCCAGCATCTGGTGACCAAAACGCTTTCACCGACCCGTAAGGCCTTGCGCGACGCCGGACTCAGCGTGGAGGAGGTCAAGGGTGTTGTCATGGTCGGTGGCGCGACGCGCATGCCACACGTGCAGCAGGCCGTTGGCGCTTTGTTCAAGCAGTCCCCGCTAAACAATCTTGATCCGGACAAAGTGGTCGCGCTGGGCGCGGCCATGCAGGCGAACGCACTCGCCGGTAACCGTGCAGAAGGCGACGATTGGCTGTTGCTGGATGTTATTCCGCTTTCGCTGGGGCTGGAGACCATGGGCGGGCTGGTGGAGAAAATCATCCCGCGCAACTCCACCATGCCAGTGGCGCGCGCGCAGGAGTTCACCACCTTCAAGGACGGCCAGACGGCGATGTCGGTGCAGGTGGTGCAGGGCGAGCGCGAATTGGTGTCGGACTGCCGCGCGTTGGCACGTTTTGAATTACGTGGCATTCCGCCCATGGTCGCCGGCGCGGCCCGTATCCTCGTCAGCTTTCAGGTGGATGCGGATGGTTTGCTGGCCGTTTCCGCGCGTGAAATGAGCACCGGAATCGAGGCTTCGGTCGCGGTAAAGCCCTCTTACGGCCTTGCGGACGAAGACATCACCCGTATGCTGCGCGATTCCTTTGACCACGCCAAGGACGATGTTCACGTGCGCGCCTTGCGCGAGCAACAGGTCGAGGGACGTCGCCTGCTGGAGGCGACGGAGGCGGCGCTGGCCGAGGACCGCGGTTTGCTGTCGCCGGCGGAGTCTGCATCGATCGATACAGAAATTAGCGCCCTGGCACATGCGCTCGAATGCACCGACCATCGCCGCATCAAAAGCCATGTCGAACGCGTCAATAAAGTGACTGAAGATTTCGCCGCACGCCGTATGGACCGCTCGGTCAAGCGTGCGCTTGCAGGCAAAAACATTGAAAACCTGAGTTTCTGACCATGCCGCAAATTATTGTTCTTCCCAATACAGAGCTTTGCCCGGATGGCGCCGCATTTGACGCCAAACCGGGTGTGTCCATTTGCGACAACCTGCTTGCCAACCACATCGAGATCGAGCACGCATGCGAGAAATCGCGCGCGTGCACGACCTGCCACGTGATCGTCAGGGAGGGCTTCGCCGCGCTGGATCCGTCCAGCGAGGAGGAGGATGATTTGCTCGACCGGGCATGGGGGCTTGAGCCCCAATCGCGCCTGTCGTGTCAGGCAATGGTCAATGATGCGGATCTAACTATTGAGATTCCCAAGTACACCATCAACCACGCCAAAGAGGAGCATTAGCGTGAAGTGGACCGACACCCTTGAAATAGCCATCCAACTGGCGGAGAAACATCCTGAAGTCGATCCGCTGAAAATCCGCTTTACCGACCTGCGCAAATGGGTCATGGAGCTGGATGCGTTTGATGATGATGCGGATAAGTCCGGTGAAAAGATCCTTGAAGCCATACAGATGGCCTGGATCGAGGAGTCCGAATAAGGCCTTGAGTGGGTGGCTGCGACCCTGCCGGCCCTGCCGATCGGGTCAAATAGGCATCCGCAGCGCTGCCGGGAAATTGCCCGGAAAGCCCTATCTGGCGCGCTTTTCCAGTCGATGTGGTGATTTCAGGAAAAGAGATTGAGTAGTCCGTCCAGGCCGACATGGTCGATCCGGTAGGTGGCTTTTTCACGGACGGCCGGCTTGGCGTGGTAGGCGATGGAGACGCCGGCGGCAGCCAGCATGGGCAGGTCGTTGGCGCCGTCTCCGATGGCAATCATGCGGTCGCGGCTAAGTCCGAGTTCACGCGCGCACCGGACCAGTTCATCGGCCTTGGCGCGCGCGCCGATGATAGCGCCGTACAGGCGACCGGTGAGTTTTCCGTTTTCTATCTCGAAAGTGTTGGCGAGGGTATAGTCGAGGCCGAGGCGCCGCTGCAGGCGATCGGTGAAAAAGGAAAAACCACCTGATACGAGCAGGGTCCGGATGCCAAGGGCCTTGAGTCGCGCCAGCATGACTTCGGCGCCGGGCGAAAGTTTAAGCCGCTGGTCGTAGACGCGCTGCAGTTCCGTTTCCTTCAGGCCGGCGAGCAGCGCCACGCGCTGGAGCAGGCTCTCCTGAAATTCAATTTTCCCGCGCATTGCGCTGGCGGTTATCTCGGCCACCTTGTCGCCAACGCCCATCAGCGCGGCGATCTCGTCGATGCACTCATTGGTGATCAGCGTTGAGTCCATGTCCATGGCAACGAGACCAAAGTCGGCGAGCTTCCTTCCCGCCGGAACGAACGCGTGATCAAGCTTGGCCGATTCGCAGTACTCGGCGACGCCCTCGCGCTGTTTCGTAAACTTCAGCCGCCAAGCCGTTGCCGACACGGTGTCCATTCCGGCGGCGCCGCTGAGGCCGGCGAGCTTGTGGATATCTGCGGACTCGGCGGCACCCTGGATGATGAGATTGGTGGACATAAGTGGTTGGTTTTTATTTCCGGTTATGCGGCCCCTGCGAACAGGGTTGCGCTTCAGGTGGCGACGGCCTGTTTGAGGGTTTCGAGAATGCGCCGCGCCTCATCGGCGCGCGCGGACGGGGTTTCGCCTTTGGCGTTGGCGCGCATCCGGTTTGCGCCCATCAGGCGCCAGCCGTTTTTTTTCATCAGGACCATCATGCGGCCGGCGTCCAGCGGTGGGTGCTCAGTAAACTGCAGTTGCACGGAATCTCCGGTGGCGTCAACGCGCGCGACACCGAGCGGTTTGCCGAGGATGCGCAGGCGGTGGCTGTCGAGCAAAGCCTGCGTCTGTTCGGGGGGCAAACCAAAGCGATCGATCAACTCTTCGTGAAGACGCTCAAGTTCCTCTTCGCTGCCGCAATTGGCCAGGCGTTTGTAGAGGGTCAGGCGCTCGTGCACGTCAGGGCAATATTCATTGGTCAGCAGGGCGGGGGTGTGCAGGTTGATCTCGGTGGTGACTTCAAAGGGCTGGGTGAGGTCGGGTTCCTTGCCCTGCTTGAGCGAACGGATCGCCATGTTGAGCATGTCGTTGTACAGGTTGAAGCCGATTTCCTGCATCTCCCCGGACTGCGATTCGCCCAGCACTTCCCCTGCGCCGCGGATCTCCAGGTCGTGCATGGCCAGATAAAACCCGGATCCGAGTTCCTCCATCATCTGGATCGCCTCGAGGCGTTTCTTGGCGAGGGGCGATAACGCCGCTTCGTCCGGGATCAGCAGGTAGGCGTAAGCCTGGTGATGCGAGCGCCCGACGCGGCCGCGAAGTTGGTGCAATTGCGCGAGTCCAAAGCGGTCGGCACGGTTGATCAGGATGGTGTTGGCGGTCGGGATGTCTATGCCCGTCTCGATGATGGTCGAGCAGATCAGCACGTTGTGCCGCTGCTGCAGGAATTCGCGCATCACACGCTCGAGCTCGCGCTCGCGCAGTTGTCCGTGCGCCACCGTGATGCGCGCCTCGGGCAGGAGCTTGGTCAGCTTGGCGCGCATCAGTTCGATGGTGTCCACTTCGTTGTGGAGAAAATACACCTGGCCGCCGCGCTTTAGTTCGCGCAGGACCGCTTCACGGATGAGCCCGTCGCCGTAGGTGCTGACAAAAGTCTTGATGGCGAGGCGCTTGGCTGGTGCGGTGGCGATCACGGAAAGTTCGCGCAGGCCTTCCAGAGACATGGCAAGGGTGCGCGGGATCGGCGTGGCAGTCAGGGTCAGGATATCGACCTCCGCGCGCAGCGCCTTTAGTCGCTCTTTTTGACGCACGCCGAAGCGGTGCTCCTCGTCGACAATGACCAGGCCGAGGCGGGGGAATTTGACGTCGTTTTGCAGCAGCTTGTGGGTGCCTATGACGATGTCTATGCTGCCGTCGCCTATGCCTTTTATCGCCGCAGTTGTTTCCTTGCCGGTGCGAAAGCGCGACAACTCTGCCAGTTTGACCGGCCAGTCGGCAAAACGGTCGGAAAAAGTCTGGAAATGTTGTTCCGCCAGCAGCGTGGTGGGCGCGAGCACGGCGACCTGCTTACCATCGGCGATTGCAACGAAGGCGGCGCGCAGTGCCACTTCGGTCTTGCCGAAGCCGACGTCGCCGCAAACCAAGCGGTCCATCGGCTTGCCTGCGCGCATGTCCTCAATCACGGCGTTGATTGCCGCCATCTGGTCGGGGGTTTCCTCAAAACCGAAGCCTTCGCTGAAGGCCTCGATATCATGGGTTTTGACATCGAAGGCATGGCCTTTTCTTGCCGCGCGCAAGGCATACAAATGCAGTAGTTCTGCGGCGGTGTCGCGGACCTGGGCGGCGGCTTTCTTCTTGGCTTTTTCCCATTGCTCGCCGCCAAGCCTGTGCATGGGCGCCGCTTCGGGCGGTCCGCCCGAATAGCGGCCTATGACATGCAATTGCGCCACCGGCACGTAAAGCTTGTCATTGCCGGCGTACTCGAGCAGCAGGAACTCCGTCTCGCCTTCGCCAAAATTCAGGTTCACCAGGCCCTGGTAACGGCCTATGCCGTGCTCGGTGTGGACCACCGGGTCGCCGACCTTGAGCTCGGACAGGTCGCGCAGCATATTTTCGACCGAACTCTGGCGCGCCTTGTCGCGCAGGCTGCGCGAGCGCGCGGTGCCGGCATAGAGTTCGGATTCGGTAATGACGCGCCACTGCTCGCTGTCGACGGCAAAGCCGTTGAGCAAGGGGCCGACGGACAAGGCGAAGGGCTCACTTGAATCAGAAAACGCTTTGAAGCCGGCGGCGGCGGCGGGTTTGACGCCGTATTCATGCAAATACTGCAGCATGGTTTCGCGCCGTCCCGCCGATTCGGCGATCAGCAGGGTGCGCACGCCGGTATCGCGCAACAATTCCTTGAGTTTTTGCAGCGGATCGTCGGCGCGGCGTTCCACGGCGACTTCCGGCAATACGGATGTGCTGAGTGTTTGCGTTGCGCCTGCGCCGCCGCCCGCGGGCTTTATTTCGATGCGCGGGAGCGCCGCGGCGGCGATGAAAAATTCCTCAGCGCCGAGGAATAGGTCCGCGGGGGGCAAAATCGGCCGGGTGCGGTCGCCGTCAAGCAGCTTGTGGCGCGAATTGGCGTCGCGCCAGAAATCGAGCGCGGCGGCGTGCACGTCATGGTGCATGGCGAGTGTCACGCCAGACGGAAGATAATCGAACAGCGTTGCAGTCGCTTCGAAAAATAGCGGCAAGTAGTACTCGATGCCGGCCGGGGCGATGCCGCTGCTGACATCCTTGTAGGTTGAGCTGCGCGTCGGATCGCCTTCAAACACCTCGCGCCAGCGACTGCGAAAACGGTTGCGCCCGGCCTCGTCAAGCGGAAATTCGCGCGCCGGCAACAGGCGCACTTCCTTGACCGGGTAAAGCGTGCGCTGCGAATCGACATCGAAGGTGCGGATGGATTCGACCTGGTCGTCCATCAAGTCGATGCGGTAGGGCAGTGCGCTGCCCATGGGGAAAAGGTCCACCAGGCCGCCGCGCACGCAATATTCACCCGGCGCCACCACCTGGCTGACATGGCTGTAGGCGGCGAGGGACAGTTGCTTGCGCAGGGCTTCGAGTTCGAGCGCGAGGCCTTCTTTCAGAAAGAAGGTGTACGCGGCAAGATAGGACGGCGGCCCGAGTCGGTAAAGCGCCGTCGATGCCGGGATGAACACCAGATCAAATTCACTGCGCGAGATCTGGTAAAGCGTGGCAAGCCGCTCCGATACCAGGTCGCTGTGCGGCGAGAAGTGGTCGTAGGGCAGGGTCTCCCAGTCAGGCAGCAGCAGCGTGCGCAAATCGGCGTCGAACCACGCTGTCTCTTCGTGTAACCGCTGCGTGTCGGCCGCCTGCGCGCAAATCACCACCAGCGGGCCGTGCTCACGCGCGCAGCGGGCGAGCACCAGCGCATCAGCCGAGCCGGCCAGGCCGCTGAAGATCACTTTGCGGCCAGCAGGCGTGCCACCGGGTGGTCTGGTTTCAGGTGCGTTCAAAGCGAGGAACTTGTCATTCACAAATGCAGGGCGTTGATGATGGAGAGATTGGTGTTAATTAGTTCGCAGAAATAGCAAAACCCGCGTTCGACGAAAACCGGGGGGTAGGGCCGGCTCCAGTCGTTACGCGGGGTTACGCGAGACCTATATAATTATACCGTGTTGTGTCCCCCAATTTCCCTTGCTCCCCACCTATTTCAGCTATGGCAGCAGGACTTTTCGGCCTGATTCCCGCCGCCGGGTCCGGCGCGCGCATGGGCGAGGATAGGCCCAAGCAGTACATCGAGCTTGCCGGCCGTCCAATGCTCGAGCACGCGGTGCGCGCGCTGCTGGCCGTGCCCGCCGTCGAAACCGTGTTCGTCGTGCTCACGCCAGGTGACGGGTATTTTCGTGATCTGGATTTTGGCGCCGATGCGCACAGGATCGCACCGCTTTATTGCGGCGGCATGTCACGGCGCGACAGCGTACTCAATGGCCTGATCGCCGCCTCCAGCCTGCTCGAACCCGATGACTGGGTGTTGGTGCACGACGCCGCGCGGCCCTGTCTTGCCCGCGCCGACCTGTTAAAGCTGATTGATGCCGTCATGGCAGACGGCAACGGTGGTTTGCTGGCGGTTCCTGTCGCCGATACGCTCAAGCGTGCGAATGCGATGGGGCGGGTGGAGAGCACACCCTCGCGCGAAGGTTTGTGGCAGGCGCAAACACCGCAGATGTTCCGCCACGGCGTGCTGATCGAGGCGCTGAACAAAGCCGGGCAAGTGACGGACGAGGCCTCTGCGGTGGAACAATTGGGCATGCAGCCGCTGCTGGTTGCGGGCTCGCGCAACAATCTCAAGGTGACGTACCCCGCCGACATCGTCATGGCGGAGAGCCTGCTGAAAGGACGGACATGAGGATAGGCCAAGGCTTTGACGTGCACGCACTGGTGACCGGGCGCAAGCTCATCATAGGCGGCGTCACCATCCCCTTCGAGAAAGGCCTTGATGGCCACTCCGACGCCGACGTGCTGCTGCACGCCATTACCGACGCCTTGTTCGGCGCGGCGGGCCTTGGCGACATAGGCCGGCACTTTCCCGATACCGATCCCAAGTTCAAAGGTGCCGACAGCCGCGTGCTGTTGCGCGAGGCTGCAAAACGGGTGCGCGATGCCGGCTATGCAGTGGTCAACATCGATGCCACCATCATCGCCCAAGCCCCGAAAATGGCGCCGCACATTCCGGCAATGGTGAAACGCATCGCCGAGGATGTCGGCATCGCTGCGGGGGACGTCAACGTCAAGGCCAAGACTACCGAGTTTCTGGGTTTTACCGGGCGTGGCGAGGGCATTGCCGCGGAGGCAGTTGTGCTGCTGGAGAAAGCCAGGTTCGAGTCTACGGGTGGTGACTAGGCTCTAGGTATTCCTCAAGCCGGGCTGCTCAGTCCGGGCATAATGGCTGGAAATGCCCGTCTGGCAAGGGTTTCCAGCCATCCTGCTAGCGCGGAAACCGAACATCGGGGCGGGTCATGCCTTGCCGCGGTATTTCTCAAATGGCAGGCTGACGCGAGCAACCAGGCCGCCTCCTTCGCGCGGCAGCAGGTCGAAGCGGCCGCCGTGGGCGCGCACGATGCGATCGACAATGGCCAGTCCCAGGCCTGATCCGCCTTTGCCGCTGCGTGCGGTTTCGAGGCGCGTGAAAGGCTGCTTGAGCCGTTCGGTATCGGCGGGGGGAATGCCGGGGCCGCGGTCACACACCTCCAGGATGGCGTCAGTCGCGTCTTCTCGCGTCAGCAACTCCACCGTGCCGCCGCCGTAACGTAGCGCGTTGTCGACAAGATTGTTCATCACCCGCCGCATGGCCATGGCGCGCATGGGCACGTCGCGCACCGGTGTGCAATTGGCGCTTACGGCTTGGCCGAGTTTTTGGTAACGGTCGGCGATTTCTGTTGCCAGCATTGCCATGGAAAGCTCAGACAAAGCCTCGCCGCCATCGGCGCGGGCGAAGTCTAGAAACTGGCTGATGATGCGGTCCATTTCCTCGATGTCGGCGATCATGCCGTCCTTCATCGCTTCATCGGTGTTGCTCATCTCGATACCCAGGCGCATGCGTGAAAGCGGCGTTCTCAGGTCGTGCGACACACCTGCCAGTATGAGTGCGCGGTCTTCATCCAGGCGCGCGAGGTCGCGCGACATCTGGTTGAAGGCGCGGGTGAGGGTGGCCACTTCGGCCGGGCCGGTTTCTGCCACCGGTTCGGGCTGGCGTCCGCGGCCGATTTCCGTCGCCGCGCGCGACAAGGCCTTGAGCGGCCGGCTCAGGCGCGACACCAGCAGCCCGGCGGCGGCGAGCGACAGCAGCAGGGCCACCGAGCCCCAGCCCAGCCACTGCAGCGTGGCTTGACGCTCGATACGCTCGCGCGGCAGGCGCACCCAGTATTCGTCGTCGTCGACGCGAAAGGTCACCCAAAAACCCGAAACACCGTTGCGCTGCATGGCAAAGCGCGTCTGGTCACCCAGTAGCAGGCGCACTTCGTCGGCGATCATCTGCACCGATGGCACATCGGTGGGCGGCAGAATGATTTGTTCATCGTCCTCGACCGGATAAATCCGGATGCCTTCGCGCTCGGACAATTGCAGCAGCAGGTCGCGGCGTTTTTCCGCGTGCGCGGTCACCAGGGCTGTGCGCGTCAGGTTGACCACGCTCGCCACCGTCTGGGCGATCTGGTGGATACGCGGTCCGCGCTCGTAAAAGCTGAAAATCTGGAACCACGCCAGCGTCGATACCAGCACCAGCAGCGCGATCATCAAGAACGTGCGCCAGAACAGTGAACGGGGGAGGAGGGACATCGAAGGTCGGCGCGGAATGAAGGTAAGGCTGCGCGCCCCGGCGTGCGGGCCGCCTGCCGGTCCTGGGCGGGAAACTAAGCGGGCTTGCCGTCCGGAATGAACACGTAGCCGAATCCCCAGACCGTCTGGATGTAGGTGGGATGGGCGGGATCGGCTTCGATAAGTTTGCGCAGGCGCGATATCTGCACGTCAATGGAGCGGTCAAACACCTCGTATTCGCGGCCGCGCGCGAGCTCCATCAGCTTGTCGCGCGACAGCGGCGTGCGCGCATGCGTGACCAGGACTTTGAGCAGGGCAAACTCGCCGGTGGTGAGCGCGGCGGCGACGCCGTTCTTGGTGAGGGTGCGGGTAGCCAGATTGACCACCATGCCGCCAAACTCAACCTCGCGCTGCTCGCCGGGTGCACCCGGCGGCAGCGGATCGGTACGCCGCCGCATGACGGCGTTGATGCGGGCAACGAGCTCGCGCGGGTTGAAGGGCTTGGGCAGGTAGTCGTCCGCGCCCATTTCGAGGCCGACAATACGGTCGACGTCCTCGCCTTTGGCGGTAAGCATGATGATGGGCACCATGTTCTTGGCACCGCGCAGGCGACGGCATACCGACAGACCATCTTCGCCCGGCATCATCAGGTCCAGGACCAGCAGGTCAAAGCGTTCGCGCACGAGTAGCTTATCCATGGCGGCGGCGTCACTCGCGGAGCGCACGGCAAAGCCCTGTTCGGCGAGGTAGCGGTCGAGCAGGTCGCGCAGTCTGAGGTCGTCGTCGACGACGAGAATCTTTGTTTTGGCTTCTGGCATGTGCGTATCCTAGCCCTAGTGGCCGTTCGGTGCCATAGGGCGGGGTGATGGCGCCGGTAACAAGGCGTTGCCAGAGCGGACTTTGCAACAATTTCTTACAAACTTCCACCCCCTCCCAACAGTATGCTTACACCTTGGTATTACCATGCGTCATCAACAGAGCAGACGAGACCTTGATAAGGAATCTTGGCAAGGAAGGTTGTTAGGCTGGACGGCGGGTCTTTGTACTTAGTACGGGCAAAGTCCGGTCGCCCCGGATAACACGCTATTGGATGTTTTTTAAATCGCCGCTTCGCGGCAAAGGAAAGACCATGAACGCCCACGTCGTCGCCACCTTGCTGTTCGCCCTCGCTCTGGCCCCGACGTGGGCGGGGGCGCAACAATCGCCCGATCGCCAGCGCTGGCAACAGATGTCGCCGGCGGAGCGTGAGCGCGAGGTTCGCGAGCGCGCCGATCGCCGTGAGGAGCGCGGTGGCCAGCCCGAGCGGCGCTCGATGAGCAGTGACGAGCGTCAGCAGTTGCGCCGCGACATCAGCGACCATGGGCGGGATATTTACGGCGGCCAGTCGGGTGGACAGCGATCCTGGCAAGGGCAGCGCCGGCCGCAGAGGCCCTAGGGCGGCCCTAGGGCGACGCGCTTCGATATCCTTTGTCCCCGTCTCGGTTCCCATGACATGAGAGATCTACTGACGCGTATTGGCTACTGGGTGGTGCTGCTCGGTCTGGGCGCCTTGGTTTTTTCGCATGGCGGACGCGCGAACGGCGCCGGGATGGGCTTTGATGAAGCCCGGCATTTGCTCAATCGCACCGGATTTGGCGCCAGTCCGGGAGAAATCGCCGAATTCTCCACGCTCACCCGCGAACAGGCGGTTGAGCGCCTGTTGCGGCCCGCCAGAACAGTCGCAGCACAGCCAGTACCGGCGTGGGTCAACGAAGCCATCACGCCGCCGCGGCAACTGCGCGATGCCGGTGAACAAGCACGTAAAGCTTTCCAGCAGGAGCAGGTAAGGCGCGGCTTTGAGTTGCGCGGCTGGTGGCTGGCGGAGATGATTGTCACGCCTTCGCCCCTGGTCGAGCGCATGACGCTGTTCTGGCACAACCACTTTGTCTCCAGCCAGCAAAAAGTCAGGTACGTGCAGCTGATGTACCGCCAGAACCTGTTGCTGCGCCAGCATGCCCTTGGCAATTTCGCCGCCTTGCTCCACGCCGTCGCCAAGGACCCGGCGATGATTATCTACCTCGACTCGGCGAGCAATCGCAAGGGGCAGCCGAACGAGAATTTTGCGCGCGAGGTGATGGAATTATTCACCATGGGTGAGGGCCACTACGGTGAGGCGGATATTCGCGAGGCCGCGCGCGCATTTACCGGCTGGTCCATCGAACCGGAGACCGGCGAATACCGCTGGCGGCCCTTCTTGCACGACGAGGGGCAGAAAACGGTGCTCGGCGTCAGCGGCAACTTTGACGGCGACGCCGTGCTCGACATCCTGCTGGCGCGGTCGGCGACGGCCGAATTCATCACGCGCAAGCTGTGGCGCGAATTCGTTTCGCCGCTGCCCGATGAGCGCGAAGTCAGGCGCATTGCCGCGCGTTTTCGTGAAAGCGGTTATGACACGCGCACCGCGCTGCGCTGGTTGCTGCTGTCTCCGGCGTTCTGGTCGCAGGAGGCGCGCGGCAGCCTGGTCAAGTCCCCGGTCGACTTGGTGGTCGGAACGGTGCGCAGTTTTCAGTTCCAGACCGGTGACGCGCTGCCCTTTGCCATGGTCACCGCCAGTCTTGGCCAGAACCTGTTTGCCCCGCCCAACGTCAAGGGCTGGCCCGGCGGCGAAGCGTGGATCAATTCGAGCACCTTGCTGGCGCGCAAGCAATTCCTTGAGCGGCTGTTTCGCGCGCAGGAGATGCCGCCCCAGGCCATGTCGAACCGGGAGATGGCCGACGGTGCGCGCATGAAGGACTTCGCCAAGGTCAAAGGTCAGGGCCGGCTTGGCGAGGAGGGGCGCGAGCGCTTTGTCCGCGCGCTGACGGATATCCATTTTGACAGCGCGGCATGGTTCAAGGGGCTGGGCGGCTATGCGCCGCTGGCGCGGCGCGCGGTGCTCGCCACCGACCCTGCCAACGATGCGCTGATGACGCCGGGCACGCTTGCCGAGAAGGACTGGCTGCGCCAGCTCGTGCTCGATCCTGCATTTCAGTTGAAATAAGCCGGAGATCAACATGTTGCGACGGGACTTTCTTGGACTGGCGGCGGGCTCCGTGGTGAGCGCCTGGATGCCGGGGGCCATTGCCGCGGGCGCCGCTGCGCCGGATGGCTATCGCAACATGCTGGTGCTGGTGGAGTTAAAAGGCGGTAATGACGGGCTCAATACGGTCGTGCCTTACGCCGATCCGAACTACTACCGCCTGCGGCCGCGCATCGCCATCAAGCGCGAGGAGGTGATGCAATTGTCCGACCGCGTGGGACTGCATCCCTCGCTTGGCGCGCTGATGCCTTTGTGGCAGGGGCGCGAACTGGCCGTGGTGCAAGGCCTCGGTTACCCCAAGCCGAATCAGTCGCATTTTCGTTCCATCGAGATATGGGACACGGCCTCCGGCAGCGAGCAGTACCTCACTGACGGCTGGCTGGCGCGCGCCTTTGCCGCCAACCCGGTTCCCGCGGGCTATGTCGCAGACGGCGTGGTGGTGGGCAGCCAGGAGATGGGGCCGTTTGCAGGCGGAGCACGTGCGGTCGCGTTGAGCAACACCGAACAGTTCCTGCGCCAGTCGCGGCTTGCCACGCCATCGGCGAAGCGCGGCAACGCGGCGCTCTCGCATATCCTCAAGGTCGAAGGCGAGATCGTCCAGGCCGCGGGCAACCTTGGCAGCGGCGTGCAGCTCAGGACTGAGTTCCCGAATGGCGAGTTTGGCAACGCCCTGCGCACAGCCTCGCAGGTGATTGCCAGTCAGGCGGGCGTTGCCGCGGTGCGGGTCAGCTTGAATGGCTTTGATACCCACCAGAATCAGCCGGGACAACAGGCCAACCTGCTCAAGCAACTGGCCGAGGGCCTGGTGGCGTTCAAGGCGGCCCTGCAGGAACTCAACCGCTGGAATTCGGCATTGGTTATGACCTACGCCGAATTCGGGCGCCGCGCAGCGGAAAACAATTCCAACGGCACCGACCATGGCACCGCCAACAGCCATTTCGTCATGGGCGGCCAGGTTCGCGGCGGGCTGTACGGTCCGGCTCCGCAACTGGACCGGTTGGACAACGGCAATCTCGTCCACAGCATCGATTTTCGCAGCCTCTATGCCACGGTCCTCGAAAAGTGGTGGGGCAACGACGCAAAAGCCGCTCTGGGCGGGCGTTTCCAGCCGATCGATCTTCTCCGGGCTTAGGTCCAGGCGCATGGGGCGGAAGGTGTGTGACGCGCTATAATCAGCGCATTGCACGTTGCGTTCCTTGGATAACCCAGAAAGTACCGCCATGAATCGTAATTACGAATCCGAAATCACCCTGTTCATGCGCGACCTGCTGGCGAAAAAGCCGCAGATTGTCGAAGAGCAAAAAAAGGGCCGCGCGATGTGGTGGGACAAAAAGGCGGACCCTGATGCCTTGCGCCGCGACAATGAATCCGAGGTCAAGCAGCAGGCCTACGTCTATCAAAACAAGGTCTGAAGCGCTGCGCTTACGTGTGACGCGGCTCGCCGCCGTCGCGTCTGCCCTGATTGTCATGCTTGCCCTGGGCGCTTGCACAGTTTTGTCGCTGATCAGTACCGGGGTCAACGTGGCGAGCAAGCTGTCCGGCCACGCCGACGATGCCAATGTGCGGCGTATTTCCGAGCTCGAGGCCAAAAACGACTGGCCGGGCATCCTCAAGCTGGCCCAAGGCAACCTGCAGCGTGACGGCAATAGCCACGACTGGTGGCTGATTGCCGGGTTCGCCAACACGCAAATGGGCCAGCACGTGCAGGCGATTCCCTGCTACCAGACGGCCATACGCCTGAGCCCGGACGATATCTATACCTGGAACCTTCTCGCACAGTCGTATCGCACCATCAACGAACCCGAGCGTGCCATACGCACCATCGAGCAGGCGTTGCTGATCAAGTCTGATTCGGCAATGAGTTTTTTCCTGCTCGGCGAGAGCTACCGTGACATCAATCTTTACGAACGCGCGGCCCCGAGCTACGTGCGGGCGATCGGCCTAGACGCGGGCATGGCCGACGCTTGGTACGGCCTGGGCGTGAGCTATGCGCGCACCGGCAGACGCGCCGAACTGCCTGCCATCCATGAGCGACTCGTAAAACTCAATCCAGGCCTCGCTGCACAGCTTTTGCAGATTGCAGGCGGCCGCTAGGAGAGTGCCGGGCGATGCAGCAGGTGATGCTCGGCTAAACTGCGGGAACTGATGCACAGACAGTCCGACAATCTCAGCACCGGCAGCATTTTCTGAGTTCGTTTCCGAAAAGAAAAATTTACGAAAAATGGCCAAACCCGCTCCAAGCAAGACCGTGGCAGACAAGGTGAAGCGCGATCCGCACCGCACCAAGGCACGCATCCTTGCCGCCGCCACCACCGAGTTCGCGCGCAATGGACTGGGCGGGGCGCGCGTCGATCAGATCGCGGCCAGGGCGCGTAGCAACGAGCGCATGCTCTACTATTATTTTGACAGCAAGGACAAGCTGTTCGTTGCCGTGCTCGAGGAGGCTTATCTGGGGTTCTGGCGCGCGGAGAGCAAATTGAAGCTAGATCACCTTGAGCCGATACCCGGGATATCGCGTCTGGTGGAGTTCATCTGGAGTTATTACGTCGCGCATCCTGAATTCATCCGGCTGCTCAACACCGAGAACCAGCATCAGGCGAAGTTCCTGAAAAAGTCAAAGCACCTCACCGACCTGGTATCTCCTGCGCTGGGCATGCTGCGGGCGCTGCTGGTGCGCGGACAGGAATGCGGGGTCTTTCGGAGCGGCCTGGATCCAAGCCAGATCTATATCATGATCGCGGCTCTGGGCTACTTTTATCTGTCCAATCGCTACACCCTTTCGACTGTGCTGGGACGCGATCTGATGTCGCCGGTCGCGCAAGCGGATCACCTTGCCCATATCACCGAGGTCGTGCTCAATCATCTGCGCAAGCGCAAGGACTGACGCCGACTATGTACCTCGCGGGCTGTGTTTTCGGCCGGGAAATAATCCGGGATTCACTGAAAAGGGGGCAAGCCCCCGCGTATATCCCCCGCGTCAGAGGGAAGCTTGTCAGGGGACTCTTACTTGCAGGACTTGATCAGTGCTTGCTTGACGCCTAGCCGAAGGCGGCTTTCGCATCACTACGCCGGACGATGCGCTTTTAATCAGACCAGGCTGCGCTGCTTTTTCAAATCAGGCATGCAGTAGGCGAGCCACTGCTTGGTCAGCTTTTCCTGCAGGGAGTTCTGCTTCAAGCGTTCGGACAATCCGGCAAAGTCGACGCAGTCGAGGTCCTGGTCCTGGTTGAAGCAGGAGAAGACATAGCTGATCTTGCCGGTATGCGGATCGCGCTGCGGTTGCAGGCATTGCGCGCAGATTTCTTTCATCATGCACTGCATTGGCGAGTTGATTGAACCGATGGCGAAATGATGCGGCTTGAGGTGCGGCTTCAACACCTCGTGCCTGGCGCGGGCAACGGCTGACATCATGCGATCGGAGCCGATGGCGATGAGGCGGTCGGCCTCGGTCATGGCGACCTCGGGTGTTCCAAGTCGTCCGGAGGCATACGCATCCATGGCCTGGACGATGTTGCCGACAAAAGACCGGTCTTGGGGGCGCCCTGGCGTAAACCCGGGCTGTTCGTCGCAACACCAGACAATGACGTCTGCTGCAGCCTCGATGTCCCTGACCTTGTAGCGGTCTATGACTTTCTTGTAGCCGGCAAAATAAAGCACCTTCGATCCCTGGTTGCGGAAAGCCTGTCCGATGGAGAACAGCACGGCATTGCCAAGGCCACCGCCGACGAGGATCACCGTCTCATTCGGTGCGATGTGGGTTGGTGTTCCGGTCGGGCCCATCAATACGACTGGTTCGCCTGGCTTTAACATGGCGCACAAGTCGGCGGATCCGCCCATTTCTAGAACGATGGTCGACACCAGACCCTTGTCAGGATCGGTCCATGCGCCAGTGAGCGCAAGTCCTTCCATTTGCAGCCGCGTGCCGTGGCTTACCGGGGACAGGGTCTCAAAGTTTTGCAGGCGGTAAAACTGGCCGGGGCGGAATTTTCGCGCCGCGAGCGGCGCCTTGAGTACGATTTCAACAATCGTTGGCGTGAGGCGTTCGACGCGCTCGACTGTTGCGAGCAGGTCGCCCGCCAGAGCGGCAAACAAAGCGGCGTTGTCCGCTTTGCTGGCCGGGGCGTGCTTGCCCAGCACGCGAGTCACCACCGGGTAGCCTTGCTTTGCGCTGCCCATGGCTTTGACGACGTTGCCGAAGTACGAGGGATGCAGGTCGCCGAAAAAGGAAACAAAGCGGCCGTCCGCCACGCGCGACAGCAGCACGTCGATTTTTTCCGGTTTGGATATGGAGAACTGCGGCTTGAGCGGCAGGCCATTTTCATCGCAGGCCTGGAAGTATTTGCCGTCAGTGCCAAAGTGTTGCGGGTGCTCGCGCGCCAGCACGGTGTTGGGCGAGGTGCCTGCAGCGACAAAAATCGTACTGGCCGGCAGGTGAATCTCACCTGCGCTGATCCACTTGCCATCCTCGCCCATGGTCTGGCGGGTGAAGTTGATGCCGCGTGCCGCGGCATAATCATCTACGTCTACCGACAGCGGCGTAAGGGCCTCGGCGAAGCTGATGCCTTCTTCCAGCGCTTTTTCCACCTCTTCGTGATTGAGCGTGTAAGAGGGGCTGTCAATCAGGCGGCGGCGGTAGGCTATGGTTGCGCCGCCCCAGGAGCGGAGTAATTCAATGATGTGAGGCTCGCGGTTTTGGGCCGCGGCGGTGGCGCGCTCCTTGCGGATGGCACGGGCGTGGGCGAGGAATTCCTCGGCGATCTCGCGCTCTTCCGGGCTCCAGGATGCGCGCACTGCGTCTTCGCCCTTTTCCCTGGCCAGCACTTCATAGCGCTGCAGGAATTTTTCCGTCTGTATGGGGTAATAGGCGAGTGATTCGGTTGCGGTGTCGATGGCGGTAAGGCCGCCACCGATGACGACAACGGGCAGGCGCACTTGCATGTTGGCGATGGAGTCGGGCTTGGCCGCACCGGTCAGTTGCAGTGCCATCAGGAAGTCTGAGGCGGTGCGCACGCCGCGGGCAAGGCCGTTGGGGATATCCAGCACTGTCGGCTTGCCGGCGCCCATAGCCAGCGCGATGTGGTCGAAGCCCATCCCGAAGGCGTCCTCCGAAGTGAGCGTGCCGCCGAAGCGCACGCCGCCAAACAAGGCAAACTCCGCGCGTCTTTCGAGCAGCAGGCGGATGACCTTGAGAAAATTCTTGTCCCAGCGCACCGTAATGCCGTATTCGGCCACGCCACCGAAGCCGGCCATGGTTCTTTCGCCCAAGGCTTCGTAGAGTATGTTGACGTCGTGCACCGGATCGAAGCGGGCGCGGCTTCCGTCGGCGTTGACGCCCGACAAATGCGGTGGCAGCGGTTCTATCTTGAGGCCGTCTATGCCCACCACCGCGTGGCCGTCGTTCATAAGGTGGTGCGAGAGCGCGAAGCCGGCCGGCCCCATGCCTGCAACCAGTACGCGGTAGCCGGTGCTGGCGCGCGGCAGCGGGCGGTGGATATTGAGCGGGTTCCAGCGCGTCAGCAGCGAATAGATCTCAAAGCCCCAAGGCAGTTCCAGCACATCCTTGAGCGTGCGTGTTTCCGCCTGGGGAATATTGACAGGTTCCTGTTTCTGGTAGATGCAGGATTTCATGCAGTCGTTGCAGATGCGATGCCCCGTCGCTGCGGCTAGCGGGTTGTCGACGGTAATGACGGCCAGCGCCGACAACGCGTGTCCGGCCACCTTGAGCGTGTGGAATTCGGAAATCTTTTCTTCCAGCGGACAGCCCGCGAGCGTGGTGCCGAACGAATTTTTCTTGAATGCAGCTTTGCCGTCGGGCCCGGCCTTTTCTTTCAGACCGGTGGAACAGGAATCCTTGCCCTGAGTGTGGCACCAGATGCAATAGTTGGCCTCCGATAAGGCACCGGTGAGATCGCTGCCCTTGTCGGTGAGTGCGAAGCCTTCGCGCCGGCGGATGTGTTCGGGCTTGATGGTGAACGTGGTCAACCCGTTCGTTTCATGCTTTTGCGCGTGCGGCAGAAGGTTTTGCGGATCGAGTTTGGCTGCAGTCTTGAACAGCACACCAGCCTGGTTGCGTTCGCGGCCTGCCGGGGTGAGCAAGGCCCAAGCGGCGTAGCGCAGGGCGAGATCTAGGGACTCTTCGTTGGCGGGCTCATCCTTTTGCCAGGTTTCGATCGCCTCGGCGTAGGCCAGCTCGCTGAACGCGTGGCCAAAGCGGTGTGTCAGCGCCGCCTCCAGTGCTGCGCCGTCAAATCCTGCGGCGGCCTCGGCTTTGTATTTCGCAAGCGCTTTGCGTTGCACGAACTGGCGTTTGACGGTGTAGATGGGCGCTAGAACATGATGCCGTGCAGAAAGCGCCTTTACTTCGCCGGCTATGCCGAACAAGTCTGCGACAAAGTCATCAAGGTGCGGCCCTGCAGCCAGAATCAGGGCCGACTCGTCCTTTTTGGCGAGGGCATCGGGCTCTGCGCGCGCGGCCGATAGGCGGGCGACGAGTTCGGAATCCGCGGCGCCAAGCCAGGAGAGAAACGCGGCATCGATGCGCGACAGACCGTCGCGGCAATACAAGTCGGAAAAGGCGAGGCCGTGGGCCAGCGAGAGCGTGGGCATTAATGACATCCTGTCACTCCCGCTGCGGGGCAGCCGCGCAACAGGCGGGAGTCTAGAAAAATTGCGCGACCGGCTATTTCCCGGTTGTCCGGGACCGGGGCGGTGTTACTTTTCGAGGTATTGCAGCTTGTCCGTCACATCCGCCCATTTTTCAGCGTCCGGGAGCGCGGGCTTGGTGTCGGTGATCAGCGGCCAGATCTTGGCCAGATCAGCGTTCAGTGCGGTGAATTTTTCCTGGCCGGCCGGCAGATCTTCTTCGGCAAAAATGGCGTTCACAGGGCATTCGGGAATGCAGACGGCGCAGTCTATGCACTCATCAGGATCAATGACGAGGAAGTTTGGGCCTTCTTTGAAACAATCAACTGGGCAGACATCTACGCAGTCGGTGTGCTTGCACTTGATGCAGCTTTCGGTAACAACGTGGGTCATGGCATCCTCTGGCTAAAACGGTGCAGTTAAGTGTTTGCTTAACTGCGCGTTAGGTCGTAATTTGCTTCGATTATAGCCGAATAAACTGCCTCTTTCCAGCGCCTGCCATAGGCGCCGGTTTTAACCAAACGGTTAAAAGAATGAATTAGGCCGTATTTTTCGTGGGGTTATTCGACGGAGGCTTCCAACCTTGCCCCAACCCCGGTTGGGCGTCCGCAGGGGGGCCTCAGTCGATCTTGCTCTCGTCCTTGTACATCACATGATGACGTTTTTCGCGCACCCATTCATCGATCTGTTCCACGGACATGTAGTTGTCCATGTTGAATCTGTCCCAATTCATGATTTGCGGCAGGGTCTTTTTCCAGCGTTTGTACGGGGTTTTCGCCGGTGGGCCGAACAGAAAGATGTCTATTACCGCCAGATCGTCTGGAATGCCAAGCAGTGGTTTAAGCGCGTTCTGGGCCGATTCCTGGCCGATCGCCGTGACCCACCAGACGTTGTAACCGAGTGCGGCCGCCGCAAGATGGGCCGACATGGTTGATGCCGCGACCGACTGAAGCAGGATGCGCTCGGCATTCTCGTGGTATTGCTTGTCTAGATCCGACCCGTCCATGAGCACCGGAAAAGCGCGCGTCCAGCGAAAGTCCGAAGCGACGACGATGAATCCGGGTGCGTCTTCGAGGCCGCGGTAGTTGGGTGTCGGGAACTTCATTTTCAGTTTGGCGCGGAGCCGCTGTTCTTCGACAAAATAATCGGCAATCGCCTTTTTGGTCTCTGGCTTGGTCACCACGATGTAATGCCAGGGCTGGGCGTTCGCGCCGGAAGGGCCGTGGCGGGCTGCATCCAGTATCAGCTCATAATGTTCGCGCGGCACGACGTAGGAGGAGTCGAATTGGCGTGTGGTCATGCGATTGCGTACCACATCCATCAGGGCGTTATAGCGGTCCATCTGCTTGGGGGTGCTCATGATGTCTTCCTCCGGGTTATTCAGGTGAGTTCGCCGCGCCGCAGCTTGTAGCGCTGGATTTTTCCATTCTCGGTACGCGGCAGTGCTGCGACGAACTCTACCGCACGGGGGTATTTGTAGGGGGCGATGGTTTTTTTTACCAACGCCTGCAGGACAAGCGTTGTGGCCTCGTCAGGCTTGTGGCCGGGCCGTAGAACAACATAGGCCTTGACGATTTGTCCGCGCGCAGCATCCGGCACGCCGACGACGCCGCACTCGGCCACCGCAGGATGGGTCAACAGCACGTCCTCGACCTCGGGCCCGGCAATGTTGTAGCCGGCACTGATGATCATGTCGTCTGTGCGCGATTGGTACCAGTAG
The DNA here is from genome assembly GCA_025356665.1 of Pseudomonadota bacterium. GTDB lineage: Bacteria > Pseudomonadota > Gammaproteobacteria > Burkholderiales > SG8-39 > CAITSH01. Next base: position 137,861 of record JANXRV010000019.1, on the reverse strand, counting down.
TAACCATCCTCGTCCATGAGGTAGGCGTCGCCGGTCAGGTTCCAGCCGTTTTGCACATAGCTGAGCTGGCGCGTGTCGTCGAGGTAGCGGCATCCGGTGGGACCTTTAATGGCTAGACGGCCAATGGCCCCCGCCGGAAGTTGCTGGCCGTCTTCGCCAAGAACGCAGGCGCGATAGCCCGGCACGACGCGGCCGGTAGCGCCGGGGCGGATGTCGCCAGGTTTGCAGGCGATGAAGGCGTGCAGCAGTTCGGTCGATCCCAGGCACTCGGTCATTTCAATGCCGCTGGCGTCGCGCCAGGCACCGCGCGTGTCCGCCGGCAACATTTCCCCCGAAGACACGGTAATGCGCAGGGAGCGCAGGTCGTGGTTTTTGGCGAGCGGCGCCATCTTGCGATAGAAGGTCGGTGCAGTAAAGCAGACGCTGGCCTTGAAACGCGCAATGCCCTGCAGCAGGCTCTCCGGCGTCCATTGCTCGATCAGCACGCTGGCGGCACCTGCGCGTAAGGGGAATAAAAACAGGCCGCCAAGGCCGAAAGTGAAGGCGAGCGGCGGGGTGCCGATGAACACATCAGTCCGGTGCGGCGCGATGATCTGGCGCGACAACACGTCGCAAATAGCCAGGACGTCGCGATGGAAATGCATGGTTCCCTTGGGTACGCCTGTGGTGCCGGAGGTGAAGGCGATCATCGCCACGTCGTCGGCGGCGCTATCGACGTTGGCAAATGTCGCCGACTTGCCCTCCATAAGAGGCTCGATGCGGTCCGGGTGTCCGGCGGGAGCGCTGAAGTACAGCACGCTGCGCAATCCGGGATTGGCCGAGCGGGTGAGATCCATTTCCGCCGCCAGCGCGTGATCACAAATAGCTGCGGCGATGTTTGCCTTGCGCACAATGGTCGAAAGCTCGCGCTCGCGCAGTAGGGGCATGGTCGTCACAGCGATGCAGCCGGCTTTGATAACGCCCAGCCAGCTCGCCGCGAGGAAGGGCTTATTGCCGCTGCGCAGCAGCACACGGCTGCCGCTGGGAAGCTTGAGGTCCTCGGTCAACACTCTGGCGATGCGATTGGCGTGTGCCTGCAGGGCGGCGTAGTCCAGTCGCTCATCGGCACCGATCAATGCGGTTGCGGAGCCGTGCCCGATCGCGACGTGCGTGTCGACAAACGCCGCGGCGCAATTAAGGCGGTCCGGATAGATTAATTCCGGCAATTCGAAAATCATTTCCGGCCACTGCTCGCGCGGCGGCAGATTGTCGCGCGCGAAGCTGTCGGCGTAGCCGGTGCGCTGCAGTGGGGCGAGCATCAACCCGCCGGCGGCGTCCAGGGCGGGGCGGTCAGGCGGCGTTTGCCGTCACTGCTAAGGCGGATACCCGGTTCATCCGTCTGCTGGCGGTCCCACAGCTGGCAAGTCACCTGCTTGTGCTTCTGGTCGAGGCCTTCGCAATAATTGGTGTACTCGCACAAGCGCACCTCATGACCCAGTCCGAGCAGCGTTTTCAGCGTCCAGTCCGGGTCGGCGAGACTTTGTCTTGCCGTGCCGACAATGTCGCAGTCATTGCGCTCCAGCATCGCCTCCGCCATGTCGAAATTATGCACGCCTCCGGTACACACCACAGGGGTTGGCAGGCCGGCCTCGCGGATGGCGCGGCGTATCGCCGCCGTTGGCGCGATATTGCGGCCGAAGGGGCCGAATTCATCTGACAAATACTGCGGCATGCACTCATAACCGCTGCGTCCGGTGTAGGGATAGGCTGATGAGCCGACACCCGGCTGTTTTGCGTCATCGAATTTGCCGCCACGCGAGGTGGAAATAAAATCCATACCGGCCCGGGCAAATTCGACACCGAACCAGCTTGCGTCCTCGACGGTGTTGCCGCCTTCAATGCATTCTTCGGCGAGGTAACGGCAGCCGACGACGTAATCGGGGCCGACGGCCTGCCTGACCGCTTGGTAGACCTCGAGCGGAAGCCGGACACGGTTCTCGCGGCTGCCACCGTAGCCGTCGGCGCGATTGTTGAGCGCCGAGAGGAAGGACGCCATGGTGTAGGCGTGGGCGTAATGCAGTTCCACGCCATCAAATCCGGCCTCTCGGGCACGCCTTGCTGCGTCTGAAAACAGGGTGGGAAGGGTTTGCGGTAAGGACCGTATGTGCGGCGAGGCCATGTCGGTCACGCGTTCGCGCGCGCCGAATTGCAGCGCCTCCCATTCGCGCGCGTCCAGTATGGTTTCCAACTCGGCTTCCGGAAGGGCTGCGAGCCGGTCGCGGATCGCCTGTTCGGGCCAGTCGGCGGCGTTCAGGCGTGCACGATGGCGCTCGGTTATGCGCAAAAACCGCTGGAAGAATTTTTCCGCTTCGGGACGGCGGCGGATGCTGAGAAAATCGATGATCTGGATGAAGACCCGTGTATGCCCCTCGCTGGCGCGGCGTATCGTCTCAACCAGTTCGCGCAGGCCGGCGATGTAACGGTCGTGACTGATGCGAAGCAACGGCCCGCTGGGAATGTCGCGTATGCCCGTTGCTTCGATGACTATCGCCCCGGGGCGTCCACGCGCAAAGCGCTCGTACCATTGCAGCACGTCTGCAGTGACAACGCCGTCTTCGTTAGAGCGCCACGGCACCATCGCCGGCACCCAGGTGCGTTGCTCCAGTTCGACCGCACCGATGCGCGCGGGGCTGAAGAGTCGCGATGCGCCAGCTTCCTTGGCCGAGGGCACCCGGCCTGGGTTGGGATGAAACTTGATTCGCTGCGGCGGCTTCCACATGCTTGCGCGGGTGATCCTGAGCGTTGCGGTTCCAGGCTGGCATCCGCGATGCCAGGGCCGGGTGCCCGACGATGCTCGTCCGGCAATTGCTTCAAGCTTAAAGTATTTTCCTAGCGCCTGCAATCCGCCCTCCGGCTGCATCGGTCGCAGACGCACCGATGTCCGGGCTGTCGCACAAGGGCAGCCGAGGAGGATGCGATAAGCCGTTGAAATAGCTTCAAGGCTGGGCTACAGTAGAGCCCGGTTTGAAGCGTTTACTTAAAAGATGACCCCATCACCGGAATGCCAGAATGAACCAATACCTGCGCCCGACCCGTCTGACAGAAGCTTTTTCCGCTTTGTCGTCCAAGCCCTATGTGGTGCTTGCCGGTGGCACCGACTTCTATCCGGCGCGGGTGGGGCGCTTGATAGAAGAGGATGTGCTTGATATCAGCCGCATTGACGACTTGCGCGGAATTCGCGAGGTGGCGAACGCAGACTACTGGCACATCGGTGCGCTGGTGACCTGGAGCGAACTCATTCAGACGGCCTTGCCCGACTGCTTTGCCGGCCTGAAACTGGCGGCGCGCGAAGTCGGCGGCCTGCAAATTCAAAATACCGGTACGCTCGCTGGCAACGTCTGCAACGCCTCCCCGGCAGCGGATGGCGTCCCGGCGCTGCTGGCACTGGATGCGCAGGTGGAGTTGTCGGGGGCCCAAGGTGTGCGCAGTTTGCCGCTGGCGGATTTCCTGCTGGCCAATCGCAAAACAGCGCTGGCGCCGGGTGAGCTCCTGACCGCCATCAGGGTGCCCAAATGGCCGGCTGGCACGCGTTCGGATTTTTTCAAGCTCGGTTCGCGCAAATATCTGGTGATTTCGATTGCCATGGTGTCGATCGTGATCGCGGTCGATGTTTCCGGTGCGATCAGTCGTTGTGGTGTGGCTGTCGGCGCCTGTTCGGCGGTTGCCCGGCGCCTTCCGGCGCTGGAGAAAAAACTCATCGGCAGGCGATTGGCCCCCGATATCGCAGATCTTGTTGCGGAGTCCGACTTGGCGCCGCTGAGCCCGATCGCCGACGTGCGTGGTACCCCGGAGTATCGAATCGACGTTGTGCAGACACTGTTGAAGCGTTCACTGGCGCGGATTGCAATATGAGCAAGTCATTGCCGGTCGTGCCAACATCCCTCCAAGTCAACGGCCGTTCGGTCGAGGTGCTGGCGCATCCGTCCAGCCGGCTGTCCGACGTTTTACGCGACGAGCTTATACTCACCGGAACAAAAATCGGCTGCCATGCCGGCGATTGCGGCGCCTGCACCGTGCTGCTCGATGACCGGCAAGTGTGCTCCTGCATAGTCGGACTCGGGCAGTGTGCCGGTCGCAGCGTCACCACGGTGGAGGGCCTGGCGGCGAAAGACGGGCGCTTGAGCGATTTGCAGCAGGCGTTTCACAAGCACGGCGCGGCGCAATGTGGCATTTGCACACCGGGTATGCTCATGGCCGCGACAGACCTGCTCAGGCGTAACAGCAAACCGGATGAGCAGCAGGTGCTCGATGCCTTGGGCGGCGTGCTGTGCCGGTGTACCGGGTATCGCAAGATTGTCGAGGCGGTCCTGGCCGTTGCACAGGGCGACCTCGCGATCCTGGCGCCGCCGGCCGGTAAGGCGGTTGGTAGCCGTGCACCCAAAATAGACGGTATAGCCAAACTCACCGGTGCGGAACTCTATGGCGCAGACAGGGCGCCGGCCGGCTCGCTCTGGCTGCGCGCTGTTCGCTCGCCACACGCGCGGGCGCAGTTTTCTCTTGGTGATTTCAAGCCGCTGTTCGCCAAACATCCGGGCTTGGTCGACATTGTCACCTCCTTGGACGTACCTGAAAACAGCTTTGGTATTTTTCCCGACGTGAAAGACCAACCGGTGTTCGCTGCTATTACGACGAAAACGAAGGCCAACACGAACGCGGCAGGCGGCGCTGGGGAAGGGCGTGTGCGTTTTCGCGGTGAGGCGGTGTGCGCCCTTGTCGGCGATTACGAGACGCTGCTGCGTATTCGCGATGAGGCGGTGCCTATCACCTGGCTGCCGCAGACCGCCTTGCTCGATTCGGCCGAGGCGCTCGCCGATACGCGCGAGCCGCTGCATGCCAACAACCCGGACAACATTCTGATACGGGGCCGCGTGGTGAAGGGCGATGCCGGCAAGGCCATCGCCGCGGCGGCTTTTGTCGCGCAAGGGGCGTTCAGCACCAGCCACGTCGAGCACGGTTACATTGAGCCCGAAGCCGGCTATGCCGAACGGTTCACGGAAAACGGCGTTGAGCGCATACGCGTGTTCGCAAGCACCCAGACGCCTTACATGGATCGCGACGAAATTGCGCGGATCCTGAAGCTGCAGCCCGGGCAGGTGCACATTATTCCTTCGGCCATAGGCGGCGGCTTTGGCGGCAAGCTCGACATCGCCATCCAGCCCATGCTGGCGGTGGCGGCCTGGAAGATCGGGCGCCCGGTGAGAGGTGTGTTCACCCGTCCCGAATCGATGGTGTCCACCACCAAGCGTCACCCGGCGACCATGCAGGTCCGCTTTGCCTGCGACGCAAAAGGATATTTGCTCGCGGCGGATTTTCAGGGTGACTTCAACACCGGGGCCTATGCCTCCTGGGGCAATACGGTCGCCAACCGTGTGCCCATTCACGCCTCCGGCCCCTATTTCGTGCCCAATGTGGAGGCAAACACGCGCGCGGTTTACACCAACAACGCCATCGCCGGCGCTTTCCGCGGGTTTGGTGTGCCGCAATCGACCCTCGCGCACGAGACTTTGCTCGACGATCTTGCGGCAAAGACCGGCATAGACCGCCTGGAGTTCAGGCTTATCAATGCCATTCGCGCCGGCCAGGCCACGGCCACGGGGCAGGTGCTGAAGGCGAGCGCAGGCCTCGGCCAATGCCTGGAGGCGCTCAAGCCAGGCTGGCTCAAGGCGCAGGCCGAATGCAAGGCTTTCAACGCTATCGCATCCAGCGAGGGCAAAGGCGGCAAGACCGCGCATCTTCGCCGCGGCGTTGGCGTGGCCTGTATGTGGTACGGCTGCGGTAACACGGGCATTGCCAATCCCTCAACCATGCGCGCCGGGCTCACGCGGGCCGGCCGCATCATGTTTTACAACGGTGCGGTCGACATTGGGCAGGGATCAAACACCACCTTGCTGCAGGTGCTGGCCGACGCGATCGGCCTGCCCATGTCGGACATTGATTTCATCATGGGAGACACCGACCTTACCGCAGACGCGGGCAAGACATCGGCCTCGCGCCAGGCCTTCGTTTCTGGCACCGCCTCGCGTCTTGCCGGCGAGCAACTGCGCGCGCGCATGATCGCCTTGACGGAGGCGGAGCCAGATGCGGCGCTGCGACTGGAAGACGGCGATCTTGTCGCGACGGACAGTGCGGGCGAGAAGCGCATCACCTTAGCCGCAATGCCCTGCGACGAACGCGGCGAGGTGTTGTTCGGTGAGGGCACGTTCAACCCGCCCACGCTCCCGCTCGACAAGGACGGCCAGGGCGTGCCTTATGCGACTTACGCTTTTGCCGCACAGATGGCCGAGGTCGAAGTCGATATTGAACTGGGCACGGTAAAAGTGTTGCGCATTGGTGCAGCCCATGACGTCGGCCGCGCCCTGAACCTGACCCAAGTCGAAGGCCAGGTGCACGGCGGTGTCGCGCAGGGCCTGGGCCTTGCCTTGATGGAGGATTACCAGGCCGGCAAAACTGACAACCTGCATGATTACCTGATGCCTACCGTAGGCGACATCCCGCCCATCGATGTGTTTCTTATTGAAGATCCAGAGCCGCTAGGCCCTTACGGCGCCAAAGGCGTCGGCGAGCCCGCACTGATTGCAACGGCACCGGCCATTTTTGGCGCTATCCGTGATGCCACCGGCGTGGTGATCCGCCACGCGCCGGCAACGCCCGACCGCCTGCGTAAGCTGTTGCTGGATCAAAAAGTGTGAACAGGGTACCCATTACTCCGGGCGCCCACCGTGGTCATCACTCCGGGGGCCGCATGGTCTCGCCAATGTCCTGTTTGAATCCCGGCAACACGGGTGAGGCCTATTGCAGCGATGGCAGCGATGACTGCAATGGCGGCTTTCGCACGAAGGAGCCCTGATGGCGACCACCCATGCTGATCCGGCTCCGGATCTGATACCTGATGCCAGCGAAGCCGGATCAGGGAAAATTGTCTGCAACGCCTGCCCGGTACTTTGCAATATCACAGCCGGACGTTCAGGCGCCTGCGACCGCTATGCCAACGTGGCGGGCGTGCTCACCCGCGTCGATGCGCTGGTGTTGATGCGACGACCAGCTGAAAACCCGCGCCTGGTGCGCTTTTCCAGCGATGCTGGCTGGAACGGCAATCCTGTCGCGCCTTTCCAGGAGGTGCTGCTCGCAAAGCCCGAGTCCGGCGGCGATGCGCAAGAGCTGTTTGTGTCCGGCGTGGGGTCGGGGACGACGTATCCCGATTACAAGCCGGCACCGTTTATCGTTTCGTCAAAGCATCATGGCGTCGATATGGTCACGGTGGTGACCGAGGGTATTTTCAGTTACTGCAGTTTCAAGCTGAAAATCGACACCGACCGCTATCTGGGTCCGGAACAGGCGACCATCCGCGTTGACGGTGAGGCAGTCGGGCACGTCACCACCATCGAATACGGCTCGCAAATGCTGTCTATCGGCGGCGTTCACCATCTGACCGGCGGGAGCAAAAAAGAAGGCCGTGTCACCTGCGATGTGATGATGGCGCTGGGAAACAAGCTGGCGGTTGAACTGGACGTCGAAGGCGGGGCAAAGATCGTCGTGCAGGCGGGTAGGGCGCCGATCATCAACGGTGTGGAGGAACAGCGCATGCGGGTCGGCTGCGGCTCCGCCACTATTGGCATTTTCGCCCAGCAGTGGGAGGGCCACGTTGACGAGGTGGTGGTGGTGGACGATCACATCACCGGCGTGTTGTCCGAGCATCAGGCGGGGAAGTTTCTCGGCATGCGCGATGGCGGCGTCAAGGTCATAGGCCGCAAGTCCACGCCAGGCCGCTACTTCCAGGTCGCTCATCCCGGCGCGGGCTGGGGAGGGACGGATATTACCGATCCGCTGAAAATCATCAAAGCCATCGATCCGAAGACGGCATGGCCTGGCGAACGCATTCTTTTCGTGTCGACCACAGGGGAGGATTGGGCTTACTTCATTCTTGATGACCAGCTGCAACCGCAGCCGGCTGACATGCCCGCAGCGATCAAGAAAGTCGTCGATCGCATCGGCGAGAATTGCGAACCGGCGCTTTGTACGGTGCTATTCATGGGCGGGGCGGGAGGATCTCTGCGCGCGGGCGTGACAGAAAACCCCATCGCGCTGACGCGCTCGATCAAAGATGCGCTGGTCCAGGTCACCTGCGGTGGCGCGCCGGCTTACGTCTGGCCCGGCGGCGGCATCATGGTGATGACGGATGTGATGAAAATGCCCGATCAATCCTTTGGCTGGGTGCCAACGCCGGCCATTGTCGCGCCGGTGGAGTTCAGCATGAAGCTGGCCGATTACGAGCAGCTTGGCGGCCACATCGACCGGGTGCAGTCGCTCGAAACCGTACTGTCGACGGCGCAACACAAAATCATTGATTGGGATGTGGCGAACCCGTGGCCACTCGTCGTGCCCGATGTGGTCTCTGATGATCCGGTGAAGCCATGAGCGGCCCGCTATTCGCGATGCTCGATGGGACGCGTGCCCATTTCCAGCACGGCCCCATCGATCTGGTTATCGAGGCTCAGGGCGACGCCGAGGCGGTAAGGCTTGCGTATGAACGCGCCTGGCAGCGGTTTCAGCGACTGTTGGAAGTCTTGAGCGGCGAATTGTCGCTGCTGCGAAGCCAGGTGGCGCAGGCGCAGTCGGTTCGCGGCCCCGTGGCGCGCCGCATGTTCAAGGCCTGCTGGCCCTACCGCGAAGTCTTCATCACGCCGATGGCCGCGGTGGCGGGGGCCGTGTCCGATGAGGTGTTGGATGCCCTGGTGGACGGTGACATTAGGAAGGCCTACGTCAATAATGGCGGCGACATCGCCCTGCACCTCGGGCCGGGAGAGGTATTCAAGGTTGGTGTGGCGGAGGGATTCGAAAAGATGGCCGGGCACATTTCGGTTGGCGCCAATGCCGGCATCGGCGGCGTGGCGACAAGCGGATGGCGGGGCAGGAGTTTCAGCCTTGGCATCGCCGACAGCGTAACGGTGCTTGCCGTCAACGCCGCCGCCGCGGATGCCGCGGCGACGATTATCGCCAACGCGGTCAATGTCGATGACGCTGTCATCGCGCGCAAACCGGCGTGTTCGATCAAGGATGACAGTGATCTTGGAGAGCGCCTGGTGACGACGGCAGTGGGGCCGCTGTCGCCGGAGAAAATAGATGAAGCCCTTGACCGGGGGCACGCCAAGGCGAAAGAGCTCATCGCCGCAGGACTGGTGCGTGGTGCAGCGCTGTTTTTGCAGCAACGAGTTCGCATGCTCGCGCCTGAGCGCGCGCTTCGCGCAGGTGCGTCGACGGAACTGGCACATTCATGAACACGAATCAGGGAGGCGACAATGGCAGGTAAAGCGAAGTCGAAAAACGCGGTCAAGGGACTCAAGGTATCCAAGGCGTCCAAGGTGTCCAAGGTGTCCAAGGCCGGCAAGGCCGCCAGGGCAAGCAAGGCACCCAAAGTTGAGATTCGCAAGATAGTACTGATGGTCGAGGACATCAGCCACGAAGGCGGACCGGTGGCGAAAACACCGCACCGTCGCGGCGCAATTGCCGTAGTGATCAAGAATCCGTACGCGGGTGGCTATGTTGACGACATCATGCCCATGATGGAAGCGATGAAACCGATGGGACTGGATATGGCGGCACGCCTGATCGCCGCGCTGGGCGGAGCGAAAAAGATTGAGGCCTATGGCAAAGGTGCCATTGTCGGCACGGCCGGTGAGACCGAACACTGCGCGCTCTGGCATGTGCCCGGAGGCTATGGTATGCGTGAATTACTGGACAACTCGAAGGCTATTGTCCCGTCGGCGGGCAAGGTTGGGGCTGCCGGCACGCGCATAGACATTCCCATCCACCATCGCGAAGCCGCCTATGTGCGCAGCCATTTCGACTCGGTGGAGATGGGTGTTCCGGACGCGCCCCGGCCGGATGAAATTGTGTATATTCTGGCGATGACCACCGGCCCACGCGTACATGCGCGCGTTGGCGGGATGAAGGTCTCAGAAATCAAGGTGGGTGACGGACAAAAATGAGGATGGCCTGCAAAGTAGGCGGTCCTTGCCCGCGGTTTTTGTTTCCGGTTAGATCAATATCAGCAGTTTCATTTTCGGGAGAGTAGCTATGACAGCACGCAGGCAGTTTCTCGCAACAGCGGCCATGCTCGCCATTTCGGCCGGCCTCGCCGCGCCGGTTGCGGCCCAGGGCACGATCAAGATCGGTGAACTCAACAGCTACAAGGTGTTCCCGGCTTTCCTTGAGCCCTACAAGCGCGGTATCGAACTTGCTGTTGATGAGGTCAACGCCACCGGCGGCGTGTTTGGACGCAAGATCGAAGTGATTTCCCGCGATGACAGCGGCACCACCGGGGACGCCGTCCGCGTCGCCGAAGAACTGCTGTCACGCGAGAACGTGCAGTTCCTGATTGGCACCTTCCCGTCAAATATCGGTCTTGCCGTGGCAGACTTTGCCAAGCAGAAAAAAACCCTTTTCATCGCGGCCGAGCCGCTGACCGACAAGATCGTCTGGCAAAACGGCAACCGCTATACCTACCGCCTGCGCGCTTCGACTTATATGCAGACGGCAATGATGATTCCGGACGCGGCCAAGCTGAAGAAAAAACGCTGGGCGATCATTTACCCCAACTACGAATATGGTCAGTCGGCGACCGCGGCGTTTAAGGAACTGCTGAAAAAAGCCCAGCCGGACGTCGAGTTTGTCAGCGAGCAGGCCGTCACACTGGGCAAGATCGACGCAGGCGCGGTGGCCCAGGCGGTGGCAGATGCCAAGCCGGACGCCATTTTCTCATCCTTGTTCGGCGGCGACCTGTCCAAGTTCGCGCGTGAAATCAACGTGCGCGGCCTGTTCAAGAACACCGCGGTGTTCAACCTTCTGGCCGGCGAGCCCGAGTACCTCGACCCGCTAAAGGAAGACACCCCAGAGGGCTGGTATGTGACCGGGTATCCGTGGTCGCAAATCAGTACACCGGAGCACAAGAAATTCCATGATGCATACCAGAAAAAGTTCAACGACTATCCTCGCCTCGGCTCGGTCGTTGGTTATTCGACGGTGATGACGGCGGCGGCAGCCTTGCGCGCCGCGGGCAGCGTGGAAACGGAAAAACTGATCACCGCGATGAAGGGGCTCAAGGTCGACACACCGTTCGGCAAAATTACTTACCGTACCCAGGACAACCAGTCGACCATGGGCGCCTATGTCGGACGCATTGGCAAGAAGGACGGGAAGGGCGTGATGCTTCCCGGTTGGAGCTATCAGGACGGTGCCAAGTTCCAGCCCAGTGATGCCGAAGTGAAAAAGCTGCGCCCGGCAAACTGATCGAGGCACAGACCACCGCAGCGTAACGCGGATAGCGCGGATGCGAGATTTGCAACCGCGGTTCGAAGCGTTATGCCGCGGTTTCTTTTTGCCCTGAATCCATGTCCAGTTTTGTCATCCAGTTCCTCAACGGCCTTGCCGGCGCTTCCACGCTGTTCCTGGTGGCGGCCGGCCTGTCGCTTATTTTTGGCGTTACGCGCATTGTCAATTTCGCCCACGGGTCCTTGTACATGGTGGGCATTTATATTGCCTACAGCCTGATTGCCAAACTGGGCGGCGGGGCGCCGGGCTTTTGGACCGGCATCGCGATGGCGGCGCTTGCGGTGGGCCTGCTTGGCGCGCTGATCGAGATGGTGTTGTTGCGGCGCATCTACCATGCGCCCGAACTGTTCCAACTGCTGGCCACCTTTGGGCTGACGCTGGTGATCAAGGACGCCGCGCTGTGGATCTGGGGCGCCGAGGACTTGCTCGGGCCGCGCGCGCCCGGCCTGGGCAGTTCGATAGACGTGCTGGGCAAGCCGCTGCCCGAGTACGATTTGCTGCTCATTTTCATCGGACCGGCGGTGCTGGGCCTGCTCTGGCTGCTGCTCAATCGCACGCGCTGGGGCACGCTGGTGCGGGCGGCGACGCAGGATCGCGACATGGTGGGTGCGCTCGGCGTGAACCAGAAGTGGCTGTTCACCGGTGTGTTTGCCCTCGGTTCGTTACTGGCGGGCCTGGGCGGCGCGCTGCAGATTCCGCGTGAACCGGCACAATTGTTCCTCGACCTGACCACTATTTCAGATGCCTTTGTCGTGGTGGTGATCGGTGGCATGGGCAGTATTCCGGGGGCGTTTCTCGCCGCCTTGCTCATCTCCGAAATCAAGGCCTTGTGCTATGGCATCGGGCAGGTGACGCTGTTTGGCACGGTGATTTCGCTGTCCAAGCTGACGCTGGTGGTGGAATTTCTTGTCATGGCCGTGGTCCTGATCGTGCGACCCTGGGGGCTGCTCGGCCGGCCGCAATCGGTGGCGCATGTTTCCAGCGCCCATGTTGAGCCGCCGCTGCGTCCGGCCGGACCGAATTTGCAACGCGGCGCCTGGGCCTTGCTTGCGCTGCTGCTTGCCTTGCCTTTCATTTCGACGCCCTACACGATCATTCTCGGCATAGACATCCTGGTATTCGCCTTGTTTGCCGCCAGCCTGCATTTCATGATGGGGCCGGCCGGCATGGTTTCCTTTGGCCACGCCGCTTACATGGGCCTCGGGGCCTACGGCGCCGGACTGCTGCTCAAGAACGCCGGCGCGCCAATGGAAGTTTCGCTGCTCGCCGCGCCTTTGCTGGCCGGGGTCGGAGCCTTGGTATTCGGCTGGTTTTGTGTGCGCCTGTCCGGGGTCTATCTTGCCATGCTGACCCTGGCGTTCGCGCAGATTGCCTGGTCGGTGATGTTCCAATGGGACGAATTCACCGGCGGGTCCAACGGCCTGGTGGGCATCTGGCCGGCCGCGTGGCTGTCGGGCAAGACGGCCTTTTATTACCTCGCGCTGGTGCTGTGCGGCGCCGGCATCTGGATGCTCAGGCACATGTTGTTCTCACCCTGGGGGTATGCGTTGCGGGCGGGGCGTGATTCGCCACTGCGTTGTGACGCCATCGGCATGGATCTCGCGCGCCTGCAATGGAGCGCGTTCGTCGTCGTCGGCATGTTCGGCGGACTTGCCGGCGCCGTTTATGCGTATTCCAAGGGCAGCATTTCCCCCGATGTCATGAGCATTGCGCGCTCGGTCGACGGCCTGGTGATGGTATTGCTAGGCGGCGTGCAGACCTTGTCCGGACCGGTGGTGGGCGCCGTGGTGTTCACCTGGCTGCAGGACACCATTGCCCGCAACACCGATTACTGGCGCGCGCTGCTGGGCATGACCATTATCGTGCTGGTCCTGGCTTTCCCGCAGGGCATTGTCGGCTTCTTGCGCGGTCGCGTCATGCGCCGGGAGGATGCATGAGCACACCCCAGGCAGAACGACAAAACCCGGCGCTAGTAGCCCCCCCTAGGATTCTGGCGGTGCAGGACCTGAGCAAATCCTTCGGCGGGGTGCAGGCGGTGCAAGGGGTCAGCTTCTTCGTTGAACCTGGCACCTTGCTGGCGCTGATCGGACCCAACGGCGCAGGTAAGACCACTTGCTTCAACATGCTTAACGGCCAACTTAGGCCCGATTCGGGCAGCGTCAAGATCGACGATGTCGAGGTGATTGGCAAAAAGCCACGCGAAGTCTGGCGCATGGGCGTGGGACGTACTTTCCAGATCACCGCGACCTTCCCCTCAATGACGGTGCGTGAGAACGTCCAGATGGCGCTACTTTCCTATCACCGCCGCCTGGCCAATTTTTGGCGGCGTGCAGGGGATATGTACCGTGTCGAGGCGGAAACACTGCTCTCCCGCGTTGGCATGCTCGAGCAGGCCGAGCGTCCGTGCTCCATCCTCGCTTACGGCGATCTCAAACGGGTTGAACTCGCTGTGGCTCTGTCTAATGCGCCGCGCCTGCTTCTCATGGACGAGCCCACCGCCGGCATGGCGCCGCAGGAACGCATCGCACTGATGGCACTGACTGCGGAAATCGTTCGCGAGCGCGGCATTGCCGTGCTATTTACCGAACATGATATGGATGTCGTGTTCGCCCATGCCGACCGGTTGATCGTGCTCAATCGTGGCCGACTGATCGCTGCGGGCACGCCGGCCGAAGTACGGGGTAACGCTGAGGTGCAGCAGGTTTATCTCGGATCGAGGCATTGACGCCAATGCTAACGGTCAGCGGAATCAACACCTATTACGGCCAGGCGCACATCCTGTCAGATGTCGGTCTGGAAGTGGGGCGGGGTGAGGTGGTGGTGCTGCTCGGGCGCAACGGCGCCGGAAAGTCCACTACGATGAAGTCCATCATGGGGCTGGCGCCGGCCCGTTCGGGGACCATCCGTTTTCTCGGCAAGTGGATCACCGGCTTCGCGCCTTTTCAGATCGCCAAGGCCGGTCTGGGCTACGTGCCGGAGGAGCGGCGGATTTTTACTGACCTCACGGTGATGGAAAACCTGGAGGTCGGCCGCCAACCCCCGCGAGAGTCGGTGCCAGAATGGACGCCGGAAAAACTCTTTCGCCTTTTCCCCAATCTAGGTGAAATGCGAAATCGTCCGGGAGGCCGCATGTCAGGCGGCGAGCAACAGATGCTGACCATTGCGCGCACCTTGATGGGCAATCCGTCTTGCATTTTGCTTGACGAACCTTCAGAGGGGCTCGCTCCGGTGATTATCGACCAAATGGCGGCGGCCATAGGCGAGCTCAAGCGAGCGGGCGTATCAGTGCTTTTGTCTGAGCAAAACCTGCATTTCGCCACTGAGGTGTCCGACCGCGCCTATATCATCGAAAAGGGCCGCATTCGCTTCTCCGGCAGCATTGCCGATCTGCAGGCAAATGAGGAGGTTCGCACAACCTACCTCGCACTATAGAAGCGTCAATAAATCATGGCAAAAATAGCAGGCATAGACGTGGGCGGCACTTTTACCGACCTCATTTTGATCGACGAGGTCACAGGTGAAGTGCGCCTCGCCAAAGTGCCGACCACGGTGGAAAACCAGGCTTTCGGCGTGATGGCGGCGTTGGACCAGGCCGGGGGCAAGCTCGAAGATTTATCGGCCATCGTACACGGCACCACGACGACGACCAACGCTATGCTTGAACGAAAAATCGCCAAGGTCGGTCTTATCACCACGCGCGGCTTTCGCGATGTGCTGGAACTGGGGCGGCGAACACGGCCAACTCCCTACGGACTGACGGGTCGCTTTGTTCCGCTGATCCCGCGGGAGTTGCGACTGGAGGTCACCGAGCGCATGGATTGCGACGGTGAGGTGGTGACCGCGCTAGAGGAAGCAGAAGTGGCCGAGGCGGCGAAAAAGCTTATCGCCCTGGGCGCCGAATCAGTAGTCATCCATTTTCTGCACAGCTACATCAATTCAGCGCACGAAAAACGCGCTGCTGAAATCGTGCGCAGCCTGTGGCCCAATCGCTACGTCACGGCAGGCCACGCCATCATTTCCGAGTATCGCGAATACGAGCGGGGCGTAACGGCAACGGTCAACGCGGCGATCCAGCCTGTCTTGTCGCGTTACATCGAGCGGCTTCAGAACGAGCTCGCATCCAAGGGCTTCGGCAGCGAGTTGCTGGTGATGCAGGGTAATGGCGGCACGGTCGCGTCGAGCATCGTCGCGGAGGTCGCCGTTAATACCGTGATGTCCGGACCCGCATCCGGGGTGATTGCCGCCGCGTACACCGCGAGCCAGGCCGGTTTTCCCAACGTTGTCACCTATGACATGGGCGGAACCTCCAGCGATGTGGCGCTGATCCAGGGCGGCATGCCGCAGGTTTCCACCGAGCTTGAGCTCGAATACGCCATGCCCATCCATGTTCCCATGGTCGATGTGCACACCATAGGCGCGGGCGGCGGGTCGCTCGCGCATGTCGACGCGGCGGGCATGCTGCGCGTCGGGCCCGAGAGCGCAGGCGCGACACCGGGGCCGATTTGCTATGCGCGTGGTGGCGAGCGCCCGACCATCACCGATGCCAACCTGGTGCTGGGGCGGCTCAATCCGGGAAAACTGCTGGCGGTGGCAAGTCCGGTGTCGATTGATTATGTCAGGCGGCAGATTGAACTCTACGTCGGCAAGCCGCTGGGTTTGGAGCCGGACAAGGCCGCCGCCGCCATCCTGCGCATCGCCAACGATCGTATGGCGGGGGCCATACGCATGGTCAGCCTGGCACGCGGGCACGACCCGCGCGATTTCGCGCTGTTCGCTTTTGGCGGCGCAGGTCCCTTGCACGCGGCCGCATTGGCGCGGGAATTATCGATCCCTCGCGTGCTGATTCCGGCGCGTCCAGGCCTGACCAATGCCCTGGGCTGCGTTGCCGCCAGTGTGCGCCATGATTTTGTCCGCACCATAAACAAACCGCTGGGCGAAGTGGAGTCCGAAACAATAGGGGCTATTCTAGAAGGGCAGATCGCCGAGGGTAAGGCCACCGTAGCGCGGGAGCGCGTGCAGGTGGAGGGCTTCGAAACGCTGCATCGGGCCGACATGCAGTTCCAGGGCCAGAGTCATATTCTCTCGGTTGCCCTGCCGGAACTAGGCATCACTCGCGAGCAATTGCACAAGTTGTTCGAGGCCGCTTACTGGACGCGTTTTGGCGTCGAACTCAAAGAGATTCGGCCTGTGCTGGTCAACCTGCACACCGCGGTCATCGGCAAGCGACGTCCGGTGTCGTTGCTCGACCTGGCCAAAGGCGAGCCGCGCAACACGGTAAAAGATGCTGAAGTGGAGCGTCGCCAAGTGTGGTTCGAACAATGCGGTTGGGTCGACACGCCGGTGTACCGGCGCGAATACCTTCCGCTGGAGGCAAACTTCAACGGACCGGCAATCGTTGAGCAACTTGACAGCACGACCGTGGTCGAACCTGGCAATGCCGTCACCGTGGACAAACTCGGTAACCTGATTTTGAAAGTGACGCTATGAAGCAACTGGGACTATTGCTGACCATGACCGAGCCCACCCAGGAGATGGAGGAGGAATTCAACGCCTGGTATGACACTGAACACATCGTGGAGCGTCTGGCCATACCGGGATTCATCTCGGCACGACGTTGGGTTTATCCCAGGGCCAAGCCTGGCAGCGGCAAGTATCTGGCGACCTACGAGCTGAACGGCACTGATGTGCTGACAGCCCCCGAATATCTTGCGCATGTCGGCGAACATTTCACGCCCTGGAGCAAGCGTTGCCTTGCCAAAGCGGTGCTGTCTCGACGCTGGGCGGCAAGCCAGACGCTGCCCGGAGACGCATTGCCGGCACCGGAGGCCAGGGCGCTTATGGTTGCGATTGGCGATAGTCCGGCTGAGCACGAGCTTGAGTTCAATAAATGGTATGACGAAGAGCATGTCCCTATGTTGGCAAAAGTGCCTGGCGTGCTGCGCGCACGGCGGTTTTTTTCCCCAGCAGGAAAGCCCCGCCATATTGCGCTCTACGAGTTATCGCAGGCCGACGTGACGCGAAGCGCGCCATGGCAGGAGGCTGTCGGTACACCCTGGTCGCAACGCATGATCGGACTCACCGCCGGCAGCGACTGGTTTTTCCGTTGTTACGATGCTTACGGAGCATGAGCATGGCCAGATCCGTCATAGATCCAATCACGCTCGTCGTCATTCAAAACGGGTTGCAGCAGGTCTGCAACGAAATGGATCTGGCTTTCTGTCGTGCCGCGTTCAGTCCGGTTATCTCTGAGGCGATGGACCGATCGGACGGCATTTATCATCGCGACAACGGTGAACTGATCGCCCAGGGGGAACTTGGCCTGCCGGTATTTGTTGGCACCATGCAGTTTTCCACCCAGGCGGTGATCGACGTGGTCAAGGCGCGCGGCACGCCGCTGCACGAGGGGGATATTTTTATCCTCAACGATCCTTACCTTGGCGGCACCCACCTCATGGACGTGAAATTCGTCAAACCGTTTTTTTACCAAGGCAAGCTGTTCGCCTGGTTGTCCAACACCGGCCACTGGCCCGACACCGGCGGCATGGTACCGGGCGGGTTTTCCGCCAACGCCACCGAGGTCGAGCAAGAAGGCCTGCGCCTGCCGCCCGTCAAGCTGTTCAAGCAGGGCCAACTTGACCAGGAAATTCTTGCGATCATACAGTCGAACATTCGTGTCGCCGACCAGCGCATCGGCGACATCAAGGCTCAGGCCGCGGCGCTTGCCATAGGCGAAAAGCGCCTGGCTGAAATGCTCGACCGATACGGCGCTGATGTGGTGGATGATGCGATCGCGGAACTCAAGGGGCGGGCCTCGCAGCAAATGCGTGCGTGTATCGCCACCATCCCGGATGGTAGCTATCGGGGGGAGGCCTTTGTCGATTCGGATGGCGTCGTTGACGCGCCGCTGAAGATTGTCATGATCGTCACAAAAAAAGGCAACGGGCTGCATTTCGACATGAGTGGTTCCTCGCCGCCTTGCCGTGGGCCGATGAACAGTGTCATCGCCACAACAAAAAGTTCGATTTATCTTGCGATCAAGCATGTTTTTCCGGACGTGCCCATCAACGCCGGCACCTTCGAGCCCCTGGATATCGTCGATCCGGAGGACACGTTTTTGTACGCGCGTTACCCGCGCCCGGTATCGGGCTGCGCCGCAGAGGTCAGCCAGCGCATCGCCGAGGCGGTATTTTCGGCGCTGGTCAAGGCCATGCCAGAACGCATGTTCGCGGCGCCGGCCGGAACATCGGGCAACCTGTCTATAGGTGGTTATGACCCCAAGCGCCGGCGTTCGTACGTCATGTACGTAATTTCCGGCGGCGGTTATGGCGGATCACCGTTGGGCGATGGCATTTCCAACGGCTGTTCGACCATAGGTATTTCCAAGACCACGCCCATTGAGGTGATGGAGCAGTATTACCCGGTGTTGTTCGAGGAGTTTTCACTGCACGAGGGCTCGGGCGGGGCGGGGGAGCATCGCGGTGGCTTTGGCGTGAATTACAAGATCAAGCTGCGTCGCGGCGAGGCACGCGCCTCCATGGTGATGGACCACGGCCGCTCCGGCCCGTTGGGCGCGCAGGGCGGCGGCGACGGAGGTCTGAATACGGTGGCGGTGTTGCAGGGAGGCAAAATCTATCACCCGCCGCATACATCCAAGGACCAGGACATCAGCATTAGTGCTGGCGACCGGATTGAGGTGTCCACACCGGGTGGCGGCGGATTCGGGCGGCCGTTCGCGCGTGATCCACAGGCGGTGGCCAATGACGTCAGTCGCGGCTATTACACGCTGCAACAGGCGCAGCAGTTCTTTGGTGTGAGTATCGCGGCCGATGGTTCGGTCGACGAGCCACAGACGGCACGGCGGCGCGCGGTCGCCTGAAAAGGCATAGACGAATGCGACGGACGATTCTTTTAATTTTATTTTCTTCGCTCCTTGCTTGGTGCACCGTCCTGCCGGCTAATACGCAGTCGTTTGCAGTAGAAGTGCTGCTGCGCGAGGCCGCGGGAGAAGGTGATATACCCCTGATCCGGCGGTTGCTGGAACAAGGCGTCCGACCCGATGCAACTGAACCGAGTGGAGCAACGGCGTTGATTGCAGCGGCCTACCGCAATCAGACGGAGGCTGCGCGTGCTCTGATAGAAGCTGGCGCCGACGTCAATCGTCAGGACAGTTCGGGACAAAGTGCATTCCTGATTGCAGTTTCCAATGCCAATATTGATTTGGTCAAACTAGCCCTGCGGCGTGGCGCCAACCTGGACAGCCGTGACGGTGGCAACGCCAGCGCACTTATCCGTGCGGCCCGGCACGGGCACGGCGCGGTAACTCTGGAATTGTTGCGCGGTGGTGCGAACCTAAACCAGGTTACACGCGCCGGCAGAACCGCGCTAATCGAAACCATTGTCATGGGCGACGGGGGGAAGCGACATGCAGACACTGTTCGCTTTCTCGTCAAGGCTGGTGCGGATCTGAGCATCCGCGACCATGCCGGCCTAAGCGCCTTGCAGCATGCACTGCAACGGGAGTTTCGCGAAATAGCCGCGATCCTGATCAGTGCGGGTGGTCGCTAGGCATACCCCCGTCCGGAGTGTCCTTGCAAGCACGCGACTGACGCATATATATTACGCCGGATCCACAGCCTGTTAAGCTTATGTCCATGAAAAATTCTCCAGCCAAACCACGCCGCATCATCGTCGGTATTTCGGGCGCCTCCGGCGCGATTTATGGCATCCGCCTGCTGCAGAACCTGCGGGAAATTGGCGTTGAGACGCACTTGGTCATGTCCAAGTCGGCCGAGGTAACCATCACGGCCGAAACCGATCTAAAAATCAAGGATGTGCGCGCGCTGGCCGACGTCTGGTACCCGCAGAACAATATCGGCGCGGCGATCTCGAGCGGCTCCTTTATCACCGATGGCATGGTCGTCGCCCCGTGCGCCATTCGCAGCGTGTCAGAAATCGCCTCCGGCGTAACTTCAGGGTTGTTGACACGTGCCGCAGACGTGGTGCTCAAGGAACGGCGTCGGCTGGTGTTGATGGTGCGCGAAACGCCATTGCACCTCGGGCACCTGCGCACCCTGACAGCGGTCACTGAAATCGGCGCCATAGTCCTGCCGCCAATGCCCGCCTTCTATAACCGACCGAAAACAGTGGACGATATTGTCAATCACACCGTCGCGCGCGTGCTTGATCTTTTCGGCTTTCAAAACGACAAGGCCAAACGCTGGACTGGCTTGGCTGCGACGGAACGCGAGGCCTGAGTTGACAAAGCTTGCACACTTTAATCAGGGATCTACTTTGTCCGACCTAATGCTATGGGCTGGCGTTGTCGTGTCTTTACATTCGACTTATGGCGGGGGACGGTGAAACTATCTGCCCAAATGACCATGTACGCGGCGGCGGTGTTTGCCTTCGTTTGCTTTTGTGTTGCCATCAACGGCATGTTTTTGACGGCTGATTTGATTGATCCGCAACAAGTGTCGGATGCGCGCGGCTTCGCCGGATTCTGGGTTTTTCTCGGGATGGTGATGGCGGCATTCTCGTTGCTCGCCTGGTGGATGGTGCGCACAAAAAAGGACGGCGACTGGGATTGACGCCCGCCCCTGCGAGCCGGTCAGGCCTGACTGGCGCCGGCGGGGCTTACATGCGGGACGCACATGATGTGCCGGCTACGGTGTTGCCATTTTGTAGAATAATGCCCCTTGCGACCGCTACGTCGCAGCGTGCTTAACCGGATTAACAGGAGATTTAAATTGGAATTGCTGATGCAGGAAAGGCTCGCCATTGCCGAGGTTGTCAACAATTGGGCGTTGTGGCGCGATGCCGGGTTTTGGGACCGCTTTCGCACGGTTTGGCACAAAGAAGGCTGGATGAGCGCTACCTGGTTTCAGGGGCCCGCCGAAGAGTTTATTGGTCATAGTATCAAGGGTTTTGAGGCGGGAAACATCATCCTGCATTTTCTGGGCGGTGTGACCGTTGACCTCGCCGGCGACCGTGCCATTGCGCAGACCAAAATGACGATCACCCAGCGCGGTCCGGTGGAGGGGGTGGAAATCGAGGTGGTGTGCACCGGACGGTTCTACGATTTTTTTGAAAAGCGTGAGGGCCAGTGGGGCATCGTGCGGCGACAGCCGATTTACGAACGGGATCACATGAAGCCGGTTCATCCGTCGGATAAGGTATCCCTCGATAAGGCCTTGCTCGAGAGCTTTCCTATCGGTTATCGCAATCTTGCCTACCTGCAGACGCGACTCGGCTTCAAGGTTAAGTCCGACATGCCGGGCCTGAAAGGCGATATCGTTCAAGCGCTGTACAAGCGCGGGAAAGACTGGCTCGACGGTAAAAATTCCGCACTACCTGTCTGAATAACAGCCTGGAAACCCATTACGCCAGACGGGGCTTTTCAGGCGCTGCAATAAAAAACGGGGCTTTTTACCCCGTTTTTTATTTTGGTAGCCGGCTAGGGCGACCCGTTGCGCGTCATGCGCGCATTAATCCAGCTTTACACCGGCTTTTTTGACTGCAGCACCCCAGCGACCCAACTCGGTCTTCAGATAGGCGCTGAACGAGGCCGCGTCTAAATACGCCGGGTCGGCCCCCTGTGAAATCATGCGCGTTCGCACTTCCTCCGAGGCGAGCGCTTTCTCGAAAGCCTGGGTCAGGATTGTTGTCACATCGGCCGGCATTTTTGGCGGCGCCAGGACACCGTAAAAACCTACCACCTCGAAGTCCTTTACGCCGGCTTCCTTCATGGTAGGCACATCGGGTATTGCGGCGTTACGCTCGCTGCCGGTCATGGCGAGTGCGCGCACCTTTCCAATCTTGACATACTGCGCGACCTGCGGGATCGACTCGGCGATGAATTGGACCTGTCCGGCCAAGAGGTCGGTGAAGGCCGGTGCGCTTCCCTTGTACGGCACGTGCACGATTTGCATGCCGGTCGCCGTCTGCAGCATCTCGGGTACCAGATGGGAAATGCCACCCGTTCCAGCCGAGCCGTAATTAAGCTTGCCCGGATTGGCTTTAGCATAGGCGATGAACTCGCCCAGAGTTTTGGCCGGAACTGCAGGACTCACCACCAGCGCCAGCGGCTGTTGTGCTGTGCGCGCAATGGGCGTGAAGTCGCGCAATGTTTCATAGCTGTTTTTGTAGAGGAAGGGGTTGATGACCATGGTGCCGGTGTTGGCCATCAAAAGGGTGTAGCCATCGGGCGCGGATTTGGAAACGAAATCCGCGCCTATGGTGCCACCTGCACCCGGTTTGTAGTCTATGAGCACTGGCTGACCGAGAATTTTGGTGAGCTGATCCGCAAGCACGCGTGCATGCGTGTCTAGGGGGCCACCGGCGGGAAAGCCGATGATGATCTTGATGGGCTTTTCAGGAAAGGCCGCGGAGACTTGCGTTGAGAGGGCCAACATGGCGACGGCGAGCAGTAGTTTCATTTTCTGACTTCCCTTTTCCAGGCAGTACTTGGGAGGAGCTTGATTTCTCCTGCAGCAATGATACCGCGCGTCGTGCCGGTCGCTGAGGAACTTGCCGCCTAGATGACAGGGCGACAGCGCAAGGCGCGCCGCTCCCTGGGTTGCTGTTTCCGCGTCAATGCCCTCGCAGTTAGACCTGCCTTAGTTGGTGTGGTTTGGCACAGCGGCGCACACTAGCGCAAACCAGAAATATCGGTCTGTCTGGGGATGCTGGATATGAAGGGTATTCCCAGGTTGATGTCGGCGATCTCGTATGTCGCATCTGCGGGTTTGTCGTCGATGTCGATGCGTCCCCGGCTGATCTGGATGTTGTGCAGCGCAAAGCGCGGCGTCGGACCGTCGCTGGGTTTTGTCAGTATTTCGTCGAGGATGTCCGAGAAATAGAAGCGGCCGGGCTCCGGACCAGAAGGCGATTTTTCCAGGGCAATGTCGGGAAGGGTGTGATCATGTGCGCTAGCTTATAATTCAGGGCCTGCTGTTGTAAATGAACCTGTCAGGAATATGTGCGGTTTTGCGACATGGTGCGAATCGTGCAATGTGAACAGACTGGACAGAGCCCAGGGAGGGACATTGCCTTGAAAAGACTGCATATCTGCGGATCGCGCCTTGGCCGCTTGCTCAAACTGTTTGCTGGCATATTCACCGCGGTGCTGCTGCTAAGCCAGGCGCCCGCCCAGGAGCGTTATCCGGCCAAGCCGGTGAAGTTGATCATGCCTTTTCCGGCCACCGGGCCAGCCGACCTGATGGCACGGATTTACGCGCAAAAGCTCGGCGAGCGCTGGGGTCAGCCGGTGGTGGTAGAGAACCGCACCGGCGCGACCGGCACCGTAGGGGCCGATGCAGTGGCCAAGGCCGTCCCCGATGGTTACACGCTGTTATTCACGGTTGATCTGCCCATTGTGATGGCGCCGGCGCTGATCAAGACACCGTACGACCCGCGCAAGGGATTCACGCCCATCGCGCTGCTGGCCGAGAGCGCAAGCATGCTGGTGGTGCACCCATCGGTGGGCGCGACGACCCTGTCCGAGCTGGTGGCCATTGCAAAGAAAAAGCCCGGCGCGCTGACCTTTTCGTCGGCCGGACCGGCCTCGCCGGGCCATTTGTGTGCTGAAATGCTGCGCGCCAGCGCCGGCATTGATATCGTGCACGTGCCCTACAAGGGCGCCGCGCCGGCAATGACCGCGGTGCTGGCCGGCGAGGTGTCGATGTTTTGCGGTCCGATTCCGCAGGGCCTGCCGCATGTCAAAAGCGGCAAGCTGCACGCCGTGGGCGTCACCAGCACCGCTATCTCACCGCTGGTTCCGGAACTGCCGACGCTTGCGGCGACTTACCCGGGGCTGGTTTCGACCAATACCTACATGCTGTATGCACCGCCGGGTACGCCGGCTGTGATTACGTCACAGTTGCGCAATGATGTGCGTCGCATCTGGGAATACAAGGAAACGCGCGATCGTCTCGGCGTGCTGGGTCTGGACATGCTGTGGCTGGAAGGTACGGATCTCTCGCGCCGCATCGACGCAGACCTCGCCAAATGGGCCGTAGTGGTCAAGACGGGCAATATCAAGGCTGAGTAGCCAGCCGGACATTTATTCAAGAAAGCAGGACGCACCATGGACCAGAAACCGAATTTCATTTTGTTTATCACCGATCAGCACCGCGCCGACCATCTCGGTTGTTACGGTAATCCGATCGTGCGCACCCCTAACCTTGATGCGCTGGCGGCCTCGGGCTGGGTCGCCGACGAATTTCATGTCGCAACACCAATCTGCATGCCCAACCGTGCATCGCTGATGACCGGGCGCATGCCCTCTCGTCACGGTGTGCGCCATAACGGCATCGAGCTTTCGTTGGATGAGCGAACCCTGCCGCAAAGCTTGCTCGATGCCGGATATGCCACGGCGCATGTCGGCAAATCGCATCTGCAAAACATCGAAACCAAGCCGGCGGGGTTTCCCAAAGCCGGTGATCCGCGGCTCGGACGCGAAGCGCGCCGGGAAAGTGCCGGTCGGCATGGACAAGAGATATGGAAACGCTGGGAGGATAATCCGGATTGGGATATCGAGACGCCGTTTTACGGTTTTGAAACGGTGGATTTGTGCATTCATCATGCGGACGACGAATACGGCCACTGGCGGCGCTGGATAAGGTCGCAGACCAAGGATGCGGACAAGCTGATCGGCTCGGCCAATGCGATACCCACGCCGGAATTCGAGCTGAGCAAATTTCAGCAGGCCTGGCGCACGCGTGTACCCGAGGAGCTTTATCCAACATCCTGGATTGCCGACCGCGCCATCTCCCGGCTCGGGGACATGAAGGCTGGGGGGAAGCCGTTTTTTATGCATTGCTCCTTCCCGGATCCCCATCACCCCTATACGCCGCCAGGAAAGTACTGGGATATGTACCGTCCGGAGGATGTTCCAGCCCCGGCGTCTTTTCACGCCGCGCATAAAAAACTCCCGCCGCACCTGCAATGGCTGTATGCACGCCGCGAAGACAAGACAGCGGTGAAAAACACACAGGCGTTGTTTTCCTGCACCGAGCGGGAGGCGCGTGAGGCTATTGCCCTCAATTATGGTTCGATCAGCATGATCGACGATGCCATAGGCCGCGTGCTTGCCGAGTTGCGCCGTCTGGGTCTGGACAAGAATACTGTCGTCGCCTTTACCGCCGATCACGCTGATTTTCTTGGCGACCACCAGTTGTTGCTGAAAGGGCCGGTGCATTACCGCGGACTGACGCGCGTGGCATTCATCTGGTCCGACCCGGCTGCGAATCGGGCGGGCCGTTCGTCAAGCTTCGGACAGACCACAGACATCGCACCGACTATTCTGGAGCGCGCCGGCGTCGAGGCCTGGAATGGTATGCAGGGACGCTCCTTGCTCGCCACCGCGAATGGACAAGTCGACGGCGTGCGCGAGGATCTGCTGATCGAGGAGGAGGGGCAGCGCTACTACATGGGCTTTCCCGATCGTGTGCGACTGCGCAGCCTGCTGCACGGTCATTGCCGTATTTCGGTTTATGACGGGGTCCGATGGGGGGAGTTGTACGACCGCGCCGCCGACCCGGACGAATTGCACAACCTTTGGGACGAACCCGGGTCGCGCGGTCTTCGTGCAGAGATGACCGAGCGCCTGGCCAGGGCGATGATTGCCCACGCCGAAACCAGTCCCTATCCGACGCAAATTGCGTAAGGCTGTGTTGGTGCATTGTTGCGGGTCTGGCGCAAATCACGTGGCGATGCATCCTTTAAGGAAGCTGGCAGATAGGGATATAACTTGCCTGATAGCAAGGGGCATCATGCGTCGCGCATTGCTTGCGGATTTGATGGTTTTTTCGGCCGGCATGCCATCTACAGGCTTTTCCAGTCAAGCCGGTTTCGCTCGTCGTACCGTTTCCCGCGGGTGCCGTCAATGAGGTGCTGGCGAGATGCGTGACAGCCGTGGCGCGGCCATGATCAAGATTTATTTCGTATTCTATTTCACCTATTTCATTTCAAAAGTGAGGTTGTCATGCAATTGAAGGGGTCTATATTTCTTGTCACAGGCGGCGCCTCCGGCCTGGGTGAGGGCACGGTGCGCATGTTGGTCGCCAATGGGGCTAACGCGGTCATTGCCGATGTGCAGGCGGAGAAAGGGCAGGTGCTGGCGGCTGAGTTGGGCAAACAGGTTCGCTTCATCAAGACCGATGTCACGGCCGAAGCCGACGGCCAGGCCGCGGTGGACCTTGCCCTGAAGGAGTTCGGTGCTTTGCAGGGGCTGGTGAACTGCGCCGGCATTGCGATTGGCGAAAAAACGGTGGGCAAAAACGGGCCTCACGCCCTGGCGACATTCGCGCGCGTTATCAACATCAATCTGATTGGCAGTTTCAACATGATCCGCCTGGCGGCAACCGCGATGAGCAAGGGCCAGCCCAATGCGGTCAACGAGCGTGGTGTCATCGTAAACACCGCATCAGTCGCCGCCTATGACGGCCAGATCGGGCAGGCGGCCTACGCTGCATCCAAGGGCGGGATTGTCGGCATGACGCTGCCCATTGCACGCGACCTGTCACGCGATGGCATTCGTGTGGTCACCATCGCCCCCGGTATTTTCGAAACACCGATGATGCTGGGCATGCCGCAGGACGTGCAGGATTCGCTGGCCAAGGCGGTTCCGTTCCCGCCACGCCTGGGGAAACCGGCCGATTACGCCAGCTTGATAAAGCACATCGTCGAAAATGAAATGCTTAACGGCGAAACCATCCGCCTGGATGGCGCGATCAGGATGGCGCCGAAGTAAGTTGTTCAGAAGCCCCATGCGCAATGCTGCGTATGCAAAAAAGGCGACCTTGGTCGCCTTTTTATTGCCAACCGGCTGCAGAGCCTCTATTGACGCGGCTTTCCAGGCGCTCGCATCTGGTATTTTGGTGCTCAGGCAGGAATCGCCTGTGGCTTCAGCTCCCGTTGGTAGCGCCGCGCCCGTTCGGCGTAGTTTGATGCGATGGAGCGTATTTTCACGATTTCATCGGCGGTGAGGTCGCGGATCACCTTGCCCGGAGAGCCGACGATAAGCACCCCGTCGCGAAAAGCCTTGCCTTCGGGGATTAGTGCACCGGCGCCAACGATGGAATCTTTACCTATGACCGCGCCGTTCATGATGATACTGCCCATGCCGACCAGGCTGCCCTCGCCGACAGTGCAACCGTGCAAAAGGGCCATATGGCCCACACTGACGTCCTTTGCCAGTTTCAGCGGAAATCCGGGGTCAGCGTGCAGTACGCAGCCGTCTTGGACGTTGACGTTTTCGCCGATGTCGATGCGTTCATTGTCTGCGCGAACCACGACCTTGAACCAGATATTGGCCCGGTTTCCCAGCGTGACCGAGCCGATCAGGGTGGCGTCGGGCGCGACAAAGCGCTCGCTGCCGAGGAAGCTGACCTTTTGTTCTCCGATTGAAAAGGCGGGCATGAGCCTATTGCTCCAGTTTGATGTATTGTTTCACCACGATATCCTTATGCAGCGCGAGTTCGGCGCGGATTTTTTTGTCGAAGTCTGCGGCACTGCCCCTGTCAACAGCCGAACCGTTCTCGGGAAAACGCTTCTTACCGACCGGATCGTTGAGCGCCTTGGCCGCTGATTCGTGCAGAAGGCGTATCGGCTTGTTTGGGTATGATTGCGCACCGGACTGCGTAGGCAGTAGCGAAAAAATGGCGGTCAGAGCGACAAAAGCCCTCGCGATAATTCGGGGTGGTCTCATGTGACGTGCTCCTTGTCGTGGCGGGGGAGACTTCGCAGCGTCCGGGATATTACACAGATTGCCTGCACCGGGTGTGGTGCGACAGAATGCCGGGGCTTGGTAAAATCGGCCCATGAAAGTCTGTCGCTCCGAAATATTGATAATCCGCAGTATCAACTATCACTGCCGCATCTGGGGTCGCGAAGACGCGCCGCGCCTCTTTTGCCTGCATGGCTGGATGGATGTATCCGCTTCTTTTCAGTTTCTTGTCGATGCCCTTTCGGGCGATTGGCAGGTGATCGCGCCAGATTGGCGCGGTTACGGCCTTACCGGGTGGTCGGGCGGTGACAGTTACTGGTTTCCGGACTATCTGGCCGACCTTGATCAATTACTGGCGCACTACCAGCCGGGTTCGCCGGTCACGCTAATCGGCCACAGCATGGGCGGGAATGTCGCCAGCCTGTACGCCGGTGTGCGTCCAGCCCGCGTCGCACGCCTGGTCAATCTTGAGGGTTTTGGTATGTCGGCTCGCAAGCCCGCGGCGGCGCCGCAACGCTATGCGGAGTGGCTCGCGGAAATCGACGCCGACGAGACTTCGCGTGACTACGACGATTTTGAATCCTTGGCGGCACGCCTGCAAAAAAACAACCCGCGTCTGGCTATGGAGCGCGCGCTGTTTCTGGCGCGGCATTGGGGACGGGAGCAGGGCACCCGTGTCGTGTTGCGGGCCGATCCCGCACACAAGCGCATCAACCCGGTGCTTTACCGCCTGGACGAGGCAGAAGCCTGTTGGCGCCAGGTGCTGGCACCGGTGTTATGGATCGAGGGGGCGGACAGCAAGACGCCGGGTCATATCGGACTCTCTACGCAGGACCTTGCCGCACGCAGGGCCTGCTTTGCCAGCATTGAGGCGCATGTGGTTGCGGATGCCGGGCACATGCTGCATCACGACCAGCCTGAACAATTAGCCCATCTGATCCAAGCTTTTCTTGCCGCGCATACGTTGGATCGCTAAGCGGCTTCTTGATGAGGCTGGTATTTTCGGTGTTCATTGATGGGTACGCTTAACCTTCACACCTCCCACCTTCCACCTTCCACCTCACCCCTCACCCTTCAGCCTGTTAGGCCTTAGCGGCCGGTATCGAAAAATTCGCGCAACATGAAATCTTCCAGGCCGGCGTTATCGGAGATCCGGGCGGAAAGCGTCACCCAGCGGCGCAGTTTGTGCGATTCCCACTGGAAGTCTCCGGGTTCGTACTCACGAATAATGGCGATCATTTTGCGTACTACGGCGAGGCGAATGTCGGCGTTGTTACCGCGGCGCACCTCGATGTGCTGCAGTGTGTTGCGCTTGATGTCCCGATTCCAGCCAAAGAACATGAAATCGGCCGAATCAATGCCCAGGCGCTCTATCTGGAATACGCCACCGCCTTTACGCGGGTCATAACCGAAGCTTTGCGGCTGTGCCATGCCCATATTGGCTGCTTGGTTGCGTGCGCGTCGCTCCTTGTCATCCTCGGCCGGGCTAGGTTCGGCTGCCGCGATCTGTGCCGGCGACGGCGGTGCCTCGCGTGCCCGGCGGCGTGCTTCGATCATCGCGCTCATATCCTGCTCGGCCGGTGCTCTGGCCGCTGCTGGTGTTGCCGGGGCCGGGGACACCGCCGTGGCGGCCGGTGCGGGTCGATTCATTGCAAGCAGCGGTGGCGCCGGGGGCGGTGGGGGCGGGGGCGCGCGTTTGGCTTGTGGTGGTGGCGGTGGTGGCGGCGCTGTCCGGCGCGGGGGCTCCACCGGAGCGGGCGCGACAGGTGTGGGCCGATTGCTGGCAGGCGGCAGCAATTGGGCTTGCATGCGATGGGGTGTCTCGACCATGCCCGGGATCTTGCGATCCAGGGGAGGACGCACATGCCACTGCCACAGTGCCGCAATGTGAAGCAGCAAAGATAAAGCGACCGCGACCCATATTTTGGGAACGGCAAACGCATCGCGTGAGCGGTACAAGGCTTCGATCTGGTCGCTCATTGCGCGTGAAAGGGACGGTGCAAAGTGGGCTTCTGGGGTTTCGTCTGGGCGGGGCTTGTGTGTCTGGAATTGAGCGCCGCACGTCCGATATTATCGGCATTGCAAGCTGAAGATTGCGAGTTGCCAATCGTCGCGCCTTGATATTTTGTGCGATGTTGATGGGGATAGATGCCGAGAATGAAAATATTTGCAAAAGTATTGCGGCGATAGGCTGCCGCAATTTTACTCGCTGTCCGGATCACTGCCAGCGTTGAAACATGTTTTTCGTCCCCGCGAAGGAGGGTGGCTAAGTTATAATTATCTGTTTATTCGGGGGAAATATTGAATTTCGACCTGCACTGCCATTCTAAAGTGTCCGACGGTATGCTCACGCCGCACGACTTGGTGGCGCGTGCAGCAGTGAATGGCGTGACAACGCTCTCGCTCACCGATCACGACGAGATAGGCGGACTCGCGGAGGCGCGTGATGCCGCCGCGGCATTTGGCATTGATTTCATCAACGGTGTGGAAATCTCCATCAGTTGGCGCGAAGTCACCATCCATATCGTTGGTCTGAACGTGGATCCCGCAAACGCCGTTCTGCTAAAGGGGCTGGATGAGACCCGTATCGGACGCATCGCCCGTGCCAAAAAAATGGCGGCGCAGCTCGAAATGGCGGGCATTCGTGGCAGCCTCGAAGGAGCGATGGCTTACGCCGAGAACCCGCAACTGATCAGTCGGACGCATTTTGCCCGCTTTCTTGTCGAGAATCGTTATGCCAAGGATATCTCCGCCGTGTTTCGCAATTACCTGGTGAGCGGCAAGCCCGGCTATGTGGCGCACGAGTGGGCCAGTGTGGCCGATGCGGTGGGCTGGATTCACGCCGCCGGCGGCGTCGCCGTGGTCGCGCACCCCGGGCGTTACAAGATAAAGCGGCCGGCGCTGCGTGCATTTTTTGCTGAATTCCGCGACCTTGGGGGCGAGGGCATCGAGGTGATAACAGGCAGCCATACGGCGCACCAGTACGGAGAGTTTGCGATTCTGGCGCGCGAGTACGGTTTCCTTGCCTCACGCGGTTCGGACTTTCACGGCCCGGGAGAAAGCCATACTGAACTCGGTCGCCTGCCGCAATTGCCCGATGACTTGGAGCCGGTGTGGCGGCGTTGGTAGGGGCCGCATGCCGGCTTTAAGGCCTTGAACAGTGTTGCACGCGCACGCAATCCTGAGCGGTCCCGGCGCTTATACAGACAAAGCGAAACATGGCCCAGTACTTTGAAGTTCACCCGACACACCCGCAGCCGCGCCTGATCACGCGTGCGGCTGAGATCGTTCGCAAGGGCGGCGTGATCGCCTATCCAACCGACTCCTGTTTTGCCCTGGGATGCCATATCGGCGACAAGGATGCCATGTTTCGCTTGCGCGAGATCCGCGGATTCGAGGACACGCACCATCTCACACTGATGTGCCGCGATCTGTCCGAGATAGCGCTGTTTGCGCGTGTCGATAACCGCCAGTACCGCCTGCTGAAAAAGCTCACACCGGGGAGCTACACCTTTATTCTGGAGGCAAGCCGCGAATTGCCGCGTCGATTGTTACACGCCAAGCGGCGCACCATAGGCTTGCGCGTCCCGGGACACCCGGTGGCGCATGCGCTTCTCGAGGAGTTGAATGAACCGCTGCTCTCGAGTACGCTGATCCTTGCCGGACAAGACACGCCGCTTGACGATGCGCATGAAATCCGGGAGCAACTGGAGCACCAGATCGACTTGGTGCTGGATGCCGGGCCCTGCGGACTTGAGGTTTCTACCGTGATTGACCTGAGCGGTGAGGTGCCGAGGCTGTTGCGCAAGGGCAAGGGGCCGATTGAGTCGCTCGGTTTGGACTAAACAGGTAAAATCGCGCTTTCGCCTCACTCTTCAGCATGGAATTCAACCTAGTACAGACCATCGCGATTTACGCGCTGCCGGTCATTTTCGCCATCACCATGCATGAGGCCGCCCACGGTTACGTGGCGCGATACTTTGGCGACGACACTGCGGCGCGCGAAGGGCGCATCAGCCTCAACCCCCTACGTCATGTCGACCTGGTTGGCACGATTATTCTGCCGCTGGTGATTGTCATCACCAGCAAGCTTTTTGGCGGGGCGGGGATCCTGTTCGGATGGGCGAAGCCGGTACCGGTCAATTTCGGCAACCTGCGCCGCCCCAAGCGCGACATGCTGTGGGTCGCCGCAGCAGGCCCTGCTTCGAACCTGATCATGGCGCTGGGATGGGCAGGACTGCTCAAATTCTCGACCTTGATGGCGAACAACGTATTTTCGCTCCCGATGGGCCTGATGGCCGAGGCGGGGATTACTGTCAATGTTGTGCTGATGGTACTGAATCTGCTTCCGATCCTGCCTCTCGATGGCGGGCGAATCGCGGTGAGTCTGCTGCCTAACCGCCTGGCCTATCCGTATTCGAGGCTCGAGCCCTACGGTTTTCCCATACTGCTGGTGCTGCTGTTCACCAACATGCTCGGAGTCATCCTCAATCCGATGGTGCTCGCTTCAATCGGGCTCATCGAAACCATTTTTCAGCTTTAAGCGGAAGTAAGCAAAATATGTACGCAGAAAGGGTTGTCTCCGGTATGCGCCCGACCGGTGCCCTGCACCTGGGGCATTATCATGGCGCACTGAAAAATTGGGTCAGGCTGCAGAGTGAATACCCGTGTTATTTCTTTGTTGCCGATTGGCACGCCCTCACCACCCACTACGATGACTCGGGATCGATCGAAGACAGCGTTTGGGAAATGGTCATCGACTGGCTGGCCGCCGGAGTGGATCCATCGCAGTCAACGCTGTTTATCCAGTCACGCGTACCCGAGCATGCCGAGTTGCACACACTGCTGTCGATGATTACCCCCCTCGGCTGGCTGGAGCGCGTGCCGACCTACAAGGACCAGCAGGAAAAGCTGGCCGACCGCGATCTGGCAACCTATGGATTTCTCGGTTATCCCTTGCTGCAGGCAGCCGACGTGTTGATCTATCGCGCAAGCTTTGTTCCGGTGGGCGAAGATCAGGTGCCGCATATTGAGTTCATGCGTGAAATCGCAAGGCGTTTTAATCATGTTTATGGCAAGGAGCCGGGCTTCGAGGAAAAGGCGCTTGCAGCGGCAAAAAAAATGGGCAGCAAGAAGGCCAAGCTTTATCTGGAATTGCGCAGCCGTTACCAGCAGCAAGGCGAGGATGCGGCGCTCGAATCGGCCAAGGCCTTGCTTGACGAGCAGCAAAACCTCGCTGTCGGAGACCGAGAGCGCCTGTTTGGCTACTTGGAGGGGGGCGGACGGATGATCCTGGTCGAGCCCGACGTGCTGCTCACCGAGGCTTCGCGGCTACCCGGGCTGGATGGCCAGAAAATGTCAAAGTCCTATAACAATGCCATCGCGCTGCGCGAAGATCCGGAAATGGTGCAAAAGAAAATCCGCACCATGCCGACGGATCCGGCGCGGGTGAAGCGCACCGATCCTGGCACACCGGGAAAATGTCCCGTGTGGCAGTTCCATCTCGTTTATTCAGATTCAAAGGTTCAGGACTGGGTGCAAAAGGGTTGTGCTAGCGCGGGCATAGGTTGCCTCGAATGCAAGCAGCCGGTGATCGACCGGGTGCTTGCGGAGCAAGGCCCGATGCGCGAGCGCGCGCAGCGCTATATCGACGATCCGACTCTGGTGCGCAACATCGTCGCCGATGGCTGTGAGAAAGCGCGCAAGCTGGCGATCGAGACCATGCGCGAGGTTCGCGACGTTATGGGACTGAACTACTCATGAGCGAGCTTCGTTTCGCCGAGGGGCAGGATCCGGCGCAGGCAAGTATTCCGACGCCCCAGGCGGTGCCGCATTCGGCCAAGGTGCGCGGGGAAATGATGACCGAGCTGCCGACGGATCTGTATATTCCGCCAGATGCGCTGGAGGTCTTTTTCGAGACCTTCGAGGGTCCGCTAGACCTTCTGCTCTACCTGATTCGCAAGGCCAACGTCGACATCCTGGACATTCCGATGGCTCGCCTGACCGAGCAGTATCTGGTCTACGTCGAGGCGATGCGGCACAAGAACCTCGAGCTTGCCGCAGACTACCTCGTGATGGCGGCTATTTTGATCGAAATCAAATCGCGTATGTTGTTGCCGCGCCCGCGCATCGTTGCCGGTGACGAAGATTTGGATCCGCGCGCCGAACTTGTGCGACGGCTGCTCGAGTACGAGCAGATGAAGCAGGCGGCACTGGAGATCGATGCGCTGCCGCATCTGGGGCGTGATTTTTATTCGGTCGAGGTGTGGATTGAGCAGACGCTCACCCAGCGCCTGCCGCAAGTCAATGCCGCAGACCTGGAGAATGCTTGGCGTGTGCTGTTGCGTCAGGCGCGCGTGCGCACCCACCACAAGGTCAGGCAGGACGAATTGTCGGTGCGCGAGCACATGACCCTGATCATGCGACGCCTGGCGCCGGGTGCTTTTGTCGAGTTTTCGCAATTGTTCGACGTGACACGCGGTGTTCCGGTGCTCGTAGTCAACTTTCTTGCAGTGCTTGAACTGACCCGTGAGACGTTGATTGAGGTTGCGCAGTCCGCGCCTTATGCACCCATTTATGTAAAGCTGCGCCAGCAGGCGATCCACGTCGAGTAACGCCGGACAGTTCCTTCAACCCATCAATCTGCAGCGAAGATCATGCTAAACACCGCCGACGTAAAACTCGTTCTCGAAGCCGCGCTCCTGTCCAGCCAGCAGCCGCTAAGCTTGGTCGAACTCAGGAAGCTGTTCGAGGAGGACGTGGGCACGGACACCCTGCGGCGCCTCCTCGATGAACTCCGGGGCGACTGGAACGGCCGCGCCGTGGAACTGGTCAATCTGGCGACAGGATGGCGTTTCCAGACCCGGGTTGAGTACCAACAATACCTTGAGCGTGTCAACGGCGAAAGGCCGCCGCGTTATTCGCGCGCAGTGCTGGAGACTCTGGCTATCATCGCTTACCGTCAGCCGGTTACGCGTGGCGACGTTGAGGACATTCGTGGCGTGGTGGTTTCCACCGACGTCATCAAGAAACTTGAAGATCGTGGGTGGATCGACACCGTCGGCCATCGCGATGTACCGGGCAAGCCGGCCCTATACGCCACCACCAAGGCCTTTCTCGACGACTTGGGTCTGCGCTCCTTGCAGGAACTGCCGCCGTTAGAGGAGATTGCGAGGTCCATTGAACGCACCGAAGTCCCGCCCACGCTCGCCGCTACGCCGCTCCCAAGCTTCCAAGAGCACGCCATCGAGGCCCCAGAGACCAACGGGGCCGCGCAGTTCGAGCCCGCAGAAACCGATCCCGTCCAAAGCGAGTCCGCTGCGTCCGAGCCCATCGAGGTCGGCGAGCCAGAAGGGTCCGCACAGTCCGAAGTCCCCACAGAATCGATCGAGGATCAACTCGAAAACCGGGACAGGGAGCGGCACGGCCCCTCAGACACGACCGGCTGAGGCCGGAGGCCCACCCAAGTTACAGAAAGCGCTGGCCCAGTCCGGGCTTGGATCGCGTCGCGATATGGAGGCCCTCATTGTCGCTGGTTTGGTGACGGTCAACGGGGAGGTCGCGACGATAGGTCAGCGGGTGGCTCCTACTGACCGGGTGCAGGTTCGCGGTCGTCCGGTTCGACTGAGTTTTGGCGACGTCGACACGCGGGTTCTGATTTACCATAAGCCGCCCGGGGAGATTGTCAGCCGGGCCGACCCAGAGGGCAGGGCGAGCGTTTTCGACCATCTGCCCCCAATCAGGGGCGGGCGCTGGATCGCGGTTGGGCGGCTGGACTTCAATACCAGCGGCTTGCTGCTATTTACCAACTCCGGCGACTTGGCTGAAAAACTGATGCATCCGCGCAATGAGGTTGAGCGCGAGTATGCCGTGCGCGTCAACGGTGAATTGACGCAGGAGCAACGGCGGCAGCTTGTGCTCAGTGTGGAGTTGGCGGATGGGCCGGCGCGCTTCGACAGCATCGAAACGGGTGGGGGCACCGGCACCAACCGCTGGTACCGCGTTATGTTGCACGAAGGAAGGAATCGCGAAGTCAGGCGTATTTTTGAATCACTCGGGCTTACCGTTAGCCGCTTGATGCGAGTGCGATATGGTCCCATTTCCTTGCCACCCCAGCTGCGGCAGGGCAAATTGCGCGACTTGCGCCCGGAGGAAATCGGCAGCCTGGAAGCTGCCTTGGCAGCTAAGCCGGCCTAAGTCGGGGAGCCGGTTTCAGCTCCGTAAAGCGCTATCCGCATTGTCTGGAGGCGTTTTTATTGCTATACTATTAAGGCTTTAGATATGGGCTGTCCGGCCCTTTTTTTATTTGTGGCGCGAGAATGAACGCTTTGGTCAATTTGCTGGAAACGACCCTGGCTGGGATGGGATACGAACTGGTCGATGTCGAGCAGTCCAACCGGGGCAAGATGCTGCAGGTCTTTATCGACCTGCCGTATGTCATTGGCGCGCCAGAAACAAGTATCACGGTGGATGATTGCCAGGCAGTCAGCAACCAGCTGACGCGTTTGTTTGCGGTGGAGGGTGTGGATTACGACCGGCTGGAGATTTCTTCGCCGGGGATGGACAGGGTTCTAAGGAAACAGGTGGATTTTGAGCGATTCGCCGGCCAAGAGGTCAGCGTAAAGATGCGTCTGCCGGTGGACGGACGGAAGAAGTTCGCTGGGGTAATCCGGCAGGTTGCTGAAGGTCGGATCGAATTGGAAATTGAGGGTGGCAGTGTGAGTCTCGAGCTTGCCAACATGGATAAGGCGAGACTGGTGCCCAACATTGAATTTTGAAGTTATGAAGTTGGAGGTAGTGAAATGAGCCGCGAGATACTGCTGCTGGTCGACGCTCTGGCGCGTGAGAAAAACGTGCACAAGGAAGTGGTGTTCGGCGCCCTTGAGAGCGCTATTGCTTCGGCGACAAAAAAACGCTTCACCGATGAGGTGGATGTGAGGGTAGCCATTGACCGCGAAACCGGTGACTTTGAGTCGTTTCGGCGCTGGCAAGTCGTGGCCGATGAGGCTGTCGAGTTCCCTCCGTACCAGATCGGACTTACCGAAGCGGTGAAACAATACGGTGATGTCACCGTTGAGGACTTTATCGAAGAGCAGCTTGAGGCCATTGAATTCGGTCGCATCGGCGCCCAGGCGGCAAAGCAAACTATTTTGCAGAAGATTCGCGATGCCGAGCGCGAGCAGGTGTTGCAGGATTTCCTCGCCCGAAATGAAAAGCTGGTTTCGGGCACGATCAAGCGCATGGAACGCGGAAACGCAATCATCGAATCCGGCCGTGTCGAGGCGATCCTGCCGCGCGATCAGATGATTCCAAAAGAAAACCTGCGCGTCGGCGACAGGGCACGTGCCGTATTGATGAAAATAGACCGTAGCATCCGCGGTCCGCAACTCGTTTTGTCACGGACCTCGCCGGATTTCATCATTGAGATGTTCCGCCTTGAGGTTCCCGAAATCGAACAGGGTTTGCTTGAGATCAAGTCTGCGGCCAGGGATGTGGGTGTACGCGCGAAAATCGCAGTACACAGCAACGACAAGCGCATTGACCCCATCGGAACTTGCGTCGGCATGCGCGGGATGCGTGTGCAAGCGGTCACGCAGGAACTGGCAGGCGAGCGTGTCGACATTGTTTTGTGGAACGCGGATCCGGCTCAATTTGTGATCGGGGCGCTTGCGCCTGCTGAGGTCTCCTCCATCCTTGTGGACGAAGACAAGCACGCTATGGATGTCGTCGTTGACGACGAGAATCTGGCGATCGCCATCGGCCGGAACGGCCAGAACGTGCGCCTGGCATCCGAGCTCACTGGCTGGACCATCAACCTGATGACTGAGGCCGAGTCGCAGGAAAAGAACAAGGCAGAGAGCGAAGTCACCCGGTCTCTGTTCATGCAAAAGCTCGATGTTGACGAAGAAATGGCGGACATTCTCATTCAGGAGGGTTTCAACACCCTGGAGGAAGTCGCATACGTTCCCATCAACGAGATGATGGAAATCGAGGCCTTCGACGAGACTACGGTGAACGAGTTGCGCAGCCGTGCGCGCGACGCACTGCTGGTGCAGGCGATTGCCAAAGAAGAGCAGGTCGAGGGAATGGAGCAGGATCTGCTAAACCTTGACGGAATGGACAAGGATCTAGCCGCCACGCTTGCGGCGAACAAGATCAAGACCCGAGATGACCTCGCTGACCTTGCCGTCGACGAGCTCTCTGAGATGACAGGCATGGATGCCGAGCGTGCGAAGGATCTGATCATGAAAGCCCGCGCGCATTGGTTTGCTGAGGAGCAGAAATAATCATGGCCCTTACCAGCGTTTCACAATTTGCCGGCGAGCTGAAAATGCCCGCCAGTGCGCTCATTGAGCAGCTTCGCGCCGCCGGTGTGATCAAGAAACTTGCCGAAGATACGCTGACCGAGCAGGACAAGACCAAACTGCTTGAATATCTGCGCAAGTCCCATGGGGCAGCGGCAGAGCCCAAGAACAAGATCACTCTTACCCGAAAGCAGACGTCGGAGATTATCAAGAAATCGGACTCCAGCGGTAAGGCCCGTACTATCCAGGTGGAAGTGCGCAAGAAGCGAGTGTTTGTAAAACGGGATGCTGAAGTGGGCGATCCAGCCGTTATGGTCGAGGAAGTCGTGCCGACCGAGGCGGTCGCGCCACCGGTCTCGCTTGAGGTTAAGGAAGTCCGGGTATTGCCTGAGGTCGTAGCGGTCGCGCCTGAAGTTGTACCCCCACCCCCACCTCCACCTGCGCCGGTCGTGGTTGAGGTTGCCAAGGTGGTTCCGGCGGAGCAAGTTACACCTGTTGAACTTGTTGCGGCAGTAGTAACGCCTCCAGTAGCAGCAGCGTCGGTACCGACGACTGCGCCTGTAGCGCCCCGGCGCCCGGTGCATACCATTGATCCGCAACAGCTCGAGTTGCGCGAATTAGAGCGCCGGCGAGACCAGAATCTGGCCGCTCGCCAGGCTGCCGAATTGCTGGAAAAGCAGGAGCGCGAAAAGCGTCTTGCCGAAATGCGTGAAGCGGAGCAGAAAAAAGCCGCGGCAAAGGCCGCTGGAGTGGTGCCCGGAGCCGCCGCCACTACGGCACCGTCCAGTGACACTACACTGCACAAACCCAAGACCGCCGATGGCGCCGCTAAAGGCGACACCAAGGCGAAGAAAAAAATAGTCACCGTTTGGAAGGACGAGTCTGCCAAGCGCCGGGTTATCAAGACCCGCGGCGATGTGGCCGGGGCATCGGGATGGCATAACCCCAAGGGTGGGCGCCATAACAAGCATTCCTCAGATGTGGAGAATACGGCCAACCAGTTCAGCGCGCCGTCGGAGCCTATTGTTCGTGAAGTGCATGTGCCCGAAACCATTACCGTGGCTGATCTGTCCCACAAGATGGCTGTGAAGGCAACCGAGGTCATCAAGGTGTTGATGAAGCTCGGCAGCATGGTCACAATCAATCAGGTGCTTGATCAGGAAACGGCCATGATCGTGGTGACCGAAATGGGGCATAACCCTATCGCGGCCAAACTGGACGATCCCGAGGCCTACCTCGATGAAGTGCCGGAGCAGCAAAAGCACGAGGTGGAATCGAAGACCCGTCCGCCGGTGGTCACCGTTATGGGCCACGTTGACCACGGCAAGACGTCACTGCTGGACTACATCCGTCGGGCCAAGGTGGCAAGTGGAGAAGCGGGTGGCATTACCCAGCATATTGGCGCTTACCATGTCGATACGCCGGGCGGTACGATCACCTTCCTGGATACGCCTGGCCATGAGGCGTTCACCGCCATGCGCGCCCGTGGCGCCAAGGCGACGGACATTGTTATTTTGGTGGTTGCCGCGGATGACGGGGTGATGCCTCAAACCAAGGAAGCGATACAGCATGCCAGGGTTGCCGGTGTACCCATCGTCGTTGCAATAAATAAAATCGATAAACCCGACGCCAATGCGGACCGCGTCAAACAGGAACTGGTGGCGGAAAACGTGCTGCCCGAGGAATACGGCGGTGATTCGCCATTTGTCTCGGTATCGGCCAAGACCGGAGCGGGAATCGACACTCTGCTCGAGCAGGTATTGCTGCAGGCCGAGGTTCTGGAACTCAAGGCCCCTGTAGAAGCTCCGGCCAAAGGACTCGTTATCGAAGCCCGCCTCGACAAGGGCCGCGGCCCTGTGGTCACGCTGCTGGTGCAATCGGGCACGCTCAAGCGGGGTGACATTGTGCTCGCAGGCACTTCATTCGGTCGGGTACGCGCTATGCTCGACGAGTCAGGACGCCCGATCCAGGAGGCCGGCCCATCGATACCGGTTGAAATCCAGGGGCTCGCCGATGTGCCGCACGCAGGCGACGAAATGATTGTTCTCACCGACGAGAAAAAAGCACGCGAAATCGCGCTGTTCCGCCAAGGCAAATATCGGGATGTCAAACTGGCCAAGCAGCAGGCGGCCAAACTTGAAAACATATTCGACAACATCGGTGAAGGTGCGGCAAAGGTGCTGCCACTTGTGATTAAGGCCGATGTCCAGGGCTCGCAGGAGGCGCTGCTGCAGTCGCTCACCAAGCTTTCAACCAGCGAAGTAAAGGTCAACGTCATTTACTCCAGCGTCGGCGGCATTACCGAGTCTGATGTAAACCTTGCGCTGACCTCCAAGGCCGTCATAATCGGTTTCAATACGCGCGCAGACGGTGCCGCACGCAAGCTTGCAGAAGCTAACGGCGTCGACATCCGTTACTACAACATCATCTACCAGGCGGTCGATGAGGTGCGTGACGCGCTGTCAGGTATGCTCACCCCGGAGAAAAAAGAAGCTGTGCTCGGAATGGTGGAGATCCGCGAGATTTACAAGATATCCAAGATCGGCACCGTCGCAGGCTGTATGGTCCTCGACGGGGTCATCAAACGCGGCTCGATGGTTCGCCTCTTGCGCAACAATGTGGTCATCTGGACTGGTGAACTGGATTCGCTCAAACGCTTCAAGGACGACGTGCGTGAAGTCAAAGGTGGGTTTGAGTGCGGCTTGTCACTCAAGGGCTTTAACGAACTAGAGGCAGGGGACCAGCTCGAGACCTACGAAGTGCAGGAAGTTGCGCGGACCCTTTAACGAGGTCGGTCGGGTGACAGCTTTGCCCCCGAGCCGCTGGGTGGCGGCATGTCGCCGACCCCACCGGGGGCAATGCTCCCGACAGGTGACAAGCCATGGCCAATAAAGCGCGACTAAGCCGCATTGCTGAACAGATTCAACGCGATCTCTCCGAGCTGATACGCCTGGAGTTGAAGGACCCGCGGGTTGGCTTCGTCACCTTTACCGGTGTGGATGTGACCGCAGATCTCTCGCACGCAAAGATTTGGTTCACTACGCTGGGGACTAAAGCCGATCACGAGCAGACTGGCGAGGGCCTGAACAGGGCGTCCGGTTTCCTGCGTTCCGCGCTTGCGCGTCGCATAAAAACGCGCATCATGCCGGAATTGCACTTTGTCTTTGACGCGTCGGTTGAGCGGGGTATGCATTTGTCCGAACTGATCGACAAAGCGGTCGCGGACAAAAGCGAATAGTGAAGCCCAAACGCATTACCCGTCCTTTGGACGGTGTTTTGCTGCTCGACAAGGCCCTTGGCCTCACCTCCAACGCCGCTTTGCAACAGGTGCGACGGCTCTACGAAGCGGCCTCTGCGGGGCACACAGGCACGCTCGATCCTCTGGCGAGCGGTCTTTTACCCATATGTTTCGGTGAGGCCACAAAATTCTCCTTTGGTCTGCTCGATGCAGACAAGGAATATGAGGCACTGGTGCGTCTTGGTGAGCGCACCTCGACAGGGGATGCGGAGGGTGAGGTTATTGAGCGCACCGATGTCAGCGTCAGCGCTGAAACAGTAGGGAGGGCGCTGGCCCAATTTCTCGGTCCGACTACACAGATTCCGCCGATGTATTCGGCACTGAAGCGTGATGGAAAGCCACTTTACGAATATGCCCGCGCCGGAGAAACGCTAGAGCGCGAGCCACGCAACATAACGATAAGTCAAATCGAGCTGATTAGTTTCGACGGTAATGCGTTCCGGATCAAGGTGCGATGCAGTAAGGGAACTTACATACGTGTCCTCGCCGAAGATATCGGCAAAACCCTCAACTGTGCCGCCCACCTCGGGGCATTGCGTCGGACCGCCGTAGGCCCGTTTGGAGTCACGCAGGCACAGACGTTTTTTGCCCTTGAGCAGCATTCACGCGAGCAGCGTGACGAGTTTATCTTGCCTGCGGATTGGTTGATCGCAAGTCTCGGGAAAGTGACTCTGGATGCATCCCAAACAAAGCGGTTTTTGCAGGGACAGGCGCTGCCGGGTATGGATATCCCCGCCGGTGTCACGCGTGTCTATTCGGAAACGGGCCAATTTCTTGGGGTTGCCGAAGCGCTAATGGGAGGGCAGTTGCATCCTAAGCGACTGATTAGCTTGTAGGTGCGGGTTTTTCGCCGCCGTGCACCAGGATTCACGATGGAGGGGCGGATCGAATCTAGGCCGTATTTAGGGGCGGATTCTCTTGTGGAACGCTATGATTTTAAGGTAGAATCCGCGCTTCATTAATTCAACGAGCGTACCGACATGCCGGCTACTTCCGCGCAAAAAGCGCAGACCATTCAGGACTATCAACGTATCAAGGGCGATACCGGATCGCCAGAAGTACAGGTTGCGCTCCTGACCTCACGTATCAATGAGCTTACCGGTCACTTCAAGGCTCATGTCAAGGATCACCATTCCCGTCGCGGTTTGCTCCGGATGGTAAGCCAGAGGCGCAAGATGCTCGATTACCTCAAGCGCAAGAACGCCGATAGCTACCGCAAGTTGATCGAGCGACTCGGCCTTCGCAAGTAAAGCGTCATCGAACGCCCACCTTTCTTCAGGTGGGCGTTTTGTTTCGTGCGGAAGTTCCGCGATCTTCTCTCCAGCAGTAACGCCGGCGGCACGTGCCGCTCGTGATCGAAAAGGACACTACTTTGAATCCAGTCAAGAAGATATTTACCTATGGCGCGCATCAGGTCACACTGGAAACGGGCGAAATTGCCCGCCAGGCCGACGGTGCCGTTTTGATCAGCGTAGATGACACCGTCGTATTGTGCGCGGTTACCGCCTCGAAGCACGCAAAGCCCGGCCAGGATTTCTTCCCCCTGACGTGCGATTACCTTGAAAAAACCTACGCAGCCGGCAAGATTCCCGGTGGCTTCTTCAAGCGCGAGGGCCGGCCTTCAGAGAAGGAAACCCTGACTAGCCGCCTTATCGATCGTCCGATCCGCCCGCTGTTTCCTGACGGTTTCTACAACGAAGTACAGGTTGTCGCGACCGTAATGTCAGTAAATCCCGAAGTCGATCCTGATATCGTTTCCCTGATCGGATGTTCCGCCGCACTTACACTGGCCGGAATTCCGTTCAACGGTCCGATCGGCGCGGCACGCGTCGGCTACATCAATGACCAATATGTTCTGAACCCCACACCGGCGCAATTGACAGAATCGAAACTCAATCTTG
This sequence comes from Pseudomonadota bacterium, assembly GCA_025356665.1. GTDB lineage: Bacteria > Pseudomonadota > Gammaproteobacteria > Burkholderiales > SG8-39 > CAITSH01. Next base: position 94,265 of record JANXRV010000019.1, on the reverse strand, counting down.
TCGTAGCTGGTACAGAGCATGCCGTGCTGATGGTCGAGTCCGAGGCGAAGCAACTGTCGGAAGAGATCATGCTCGGTTCGGTGGTGTTCGGTCACCAACAGATGCAGGTCGCCATCCAGGCCATCAACGAACTGGCTGACGAGGCTGGCAAGCCGGCATGGGATTGGCAGCCTCCGGCCAAGGACGAGCCCCTTGCCGCCAAAATCGCATCTCTCGCGGAAGCGGATCTGCGCGCAGCCTTCGGCATCAAGCAGAAGCAGGCGCGATCGACCAAAATTGACGAAATCTGGAAGCGCGTTTTTGAACAGCTTGGCGTCGGAACCGAGGGGGGGCCGAATGCGAATGCCGTGAAAGACCTTTGCTTCGCCATGGAATCCAAAATTGTGCGTACGCAGATTCTTGAAGGCGAGCCACGCATTGATGGCCGCGATACCCGTACGGTGCGTCCAATCACCATTCGTACCGGCGTGCTGCCGCGCACCCACGGTTCGGCTTTGTTCACGCGTGGCGAAACGCAGGCCATCGTGGTTGCCACGCTGGGAACCGGTCGCGATGAGCAAATCATTGATGCCCTCATGGGCGAATATAAAGACCGCTTCATGCTTCACTACAACATGCCTCCCTATGCTACCGGCGAGACAGGGCGCGTGGGAACACCCAAGCGTCGCGAGATCGGCCACGGTCGGCTTGCTAAGCGCGCCCTGCTGGCGGTACTGCCCTCTGCTGAGGAGTTCGGCTACAGCATGCGCGTGGTATCGGAAATCACCGAATCAAACGGCTCCTCTTCGATGGCCTCGGTTTGCGGCGGTAGTCTCGCGCTGATGGATGCCGGTGTTCCCATGAAGGAGCATGTAGCCGGTATTGCGATGGGACTTATCAAGGAAGGCAACCGCTTTGCCGTGCTGACCGACATTCTTGGAGACGAGGATCACCTCGGCGACATGGGCTTCAAAGTGGCCGGAACCGAGAACGGCGTTACCGCGCTGCAGATGGACATCAAGATTGAGGGCATCACAAAGGAAATCATGCAAGTGGCTCTGGCCCAGGCTTGTGAGGCTCGTTTGCACATCCTCGGGATCATGAAAGATGCTCTGGGGACGTCGCGTCAGGATATTTCGAGCTTTGCGCCGCGCATTATCAAAATCAAGATCAATCCAGAGAAAATCCGCGACGTTATCGGCAAAGGTGGTGTCGTCATTCGCGGTATTCAGGAAGAAACCGGCACGACCATTGAGATCGGCGATGACGGTACAATTTCCATTGCCTGCGTGAATTCTGATGGCGGCATGATAGCCAAGAAAAAGATTGAAGACATCACGGCAGATGTCGAAGTAGGCCGAGTGTATGACGGTACGGTACTCAAATTGCTCGACTTCGGTGCGATCGTGCAATTGCTGCCCGGCAAAGACGGCTTGTTGCACATTTCGCAAATCAGCAAGGAACGTGTTGCCAATGTGTCCGACCACCTCAAGGAAGGCCAGCAGGTCAAGGTTAAGGTTCTCGAGGCTGACGAAAAAGGCCGCGTACGCCTCTCAATGAAGGCAATTCTCGAAGATGCTCCAGCGACGCCGGCCTGATTCGCGGGACAAATAGAAAAGGGCGCCTAGGCGCCCTTTTTTTATGGCCGGGAAATTTACTTTGCGACCTGCTTTTCGCGCAGCTCGTCGAGCGTTTTGCAGTCGATGCAGAGCGTGGCAGTAGGGCGTGCTTCCAGTCGTTTCAGGCCGATTTCGACACCGCAACTTTCACAATAACCGTAGTCTTCGGCATCAATTTTGGCGATTGTTTCGTCTATTTTCTTGATTAATTTGCGTTCGCGATCGCGATTACGCAGCTCAAGCGCCATATCGGATTCCTGGCTGGCGCGATCATTGGGATCTGCGAAAACAGTGGCTTCATCCTGCATGGTATGGACGGTTCGATCGATGTCCTGACCCAGTTCGGATTTGAGCGCTTCCAGAATTTTCCGGAAGTGCGTCCGCTGTTTCGCGTTCATGTATTCCTCGCCCTTTTTGGGGGCATAGGCCAAGAATTGTTTGTGCAAGAGATCAACGGACATTTTAGAAACGAGCTCCAAAATAAAAAACCAAGGCGACTTGATACCAGAAAAATATGTAGGCGGCAAGGCATAAATTGGAGCGCCTACAAACAGGGACTTAGCTGACTTTTCCCTATGACGAGCGGCGGGTGTGGCTGGTTAGAAATAGTAAAGGGGCGGAGTTGGTTTTTATGCTTTTGCCGTATTTCCTTCAGGCGCAGACCGCGTAGGAATAGACTTTGCATTGACCTAGAGCGCTTCAAGGGAGTACAATTCGCCGCCTCTCGGGGTGTAGCGTAGCCTGGTAGCGCGCCTGGTTTGGGACCAGGATGTCGGGAGTTCAAATCTCTCCACCCCGACCAATAAATGTGCCGTTCATCCCAAAGTGAACGGCACGATGCCCGACGGAGTGCCCGTAGCTCAACTGGATAGAGCACCGGCCTTCTAAGCCGGCGGTTACAGGTTCGAGTCCTGTCGGGTGCGCCAAGAAGTTAAGTAAGGTAATGGTGGCTGTAGCTCAGTTGGTAGAGTCCCGGATTGTGATTCCGGTTGTCGCGGGTTCGAGTCCCGTCAGCCACCCCAACCTCCCGCGCCGTCGAGTTTAGTTCGATTTCGGCCTTATCTTGCGCCCCCCTTTGCAACGTCGCTCGGCTCTAATCGAGTTGCGTGCGCTCCAGGAGGAATACGAAGTCTTCTCCCGCGCTGACGTCCAGCCAGGTGAATGCAATGTGCGGAAAGGCTTTTTCGACGGCTATTCTGTTATGGCCGATTTCAACCACGAGCAATCCCTTCGGCTTAAGGTGCCTCCCGGCACCGCTCAGGATACCCCTTAGCGCATCCAGGCCGTCTTTGCCGGAAGCTAGCGCAAGTTCGGGTTCATGTCTGTACTCCCGAGGCAGTCGACGCATGCTGGCTGCATTGACGTAGGGAGGATTGGCCAGAATTAAATCGTATTGTCCAAACCCGTCTGCAGAGAAAATATCCGACTTGAGCAGGGTTACGCGGCTCTGCAGCCGATAATCAGAAACGTTGCGCTGTGCCACCTTCAACGCGGCGCTTGAGATATCTGCCGCATCGACCGCAGCTTTGGGAAATGCCAGTGCTGCAAGTATCGCGAGGCATCCGGATCCGGTGCACATGTCGAGTACATTTGTGACGCGTCCGGGCAATTTTACCCACGGGGATAGACTTTCGTGGAGCAGTTCAGCTATGAAGGAGCGTGGAACGATTGTGCGCTGGTCAACGTAAAATCGGTACTCGCCGAGCCACGCCTCCTTGATAAGGTAGGCCATGGGAATGTGCTCTATCAGTCGACGCCGGCAGAGAGTTGTGATGCGCAATCGCTCCTTTGCGCTGGGCTCATTGTCCAGAGCCGCACTCAGAAGGTCCCAAGGCATGTCAAGTACATGGCAAAACAGCCAAGAGGCTTCCTCGGCGGCATTGTGCGTGCCATGCCCGTAATGTAGTCCGGCTTTACGAAACTGCGCCGTGCAGTCGCGCAGTAGGGCGCGCAGGGTGGTCTGTTTTGTTGACACTGCAGTCAGGCGGCTAACAGCAGTTTTTCGAGAATTCGTCCATAAATTCGTGTCAGCGGTTCGATATCTGCAATCTCCACATATTCGTTGAGTTTGTGGATGGAATCGTTGAGCGGACCGAATTCGATGACTTCTTTGGCAACCACCGCGATAAAGCGGCCATCCGAGGTGCCTCCCGTTGTGCTGACTTCGGCTTCAACACCTGTGACCTCACTGACGGCACGGATTGCCGCCTTGAGCAGGGGGCCGGCGACAGTAAGGAAGGGGCTCGCGCCCAATGTCCATTTAAGGTCGTACTGAAGCCCATGTCGATCAAGAATTTCATGAACGCGGATCTGAAGTGCCTCCGCGGTACTCGCGGTCGAGAAACGGAAATTGAAGAGTACGGTCAGCTCACCAGGGATGACATTGGATGCGCCGGTGCCCGCGCGGATATTGGAAATCTGCCACGAGGTGGGCGGGAAATGCGCGTTACCCTGATCCCAGCTTACCTCTCCGAGCTCAGCAAGGGCCGGCATCGCCAGATGGATGGGATTTTTCGCCAGGTGCGGGTATGCGATATGTCCTTGTACGCCTTTTATGTGCAGCGTTCCAGAGAGTGAACCGCGCCGTCCGTTCTTGATTGTGTCGCCAAATCTGGTCACGCACGTCGGCTCGCCAACGATAGCGTAGTCGATACCTTCGCCGCGTTCGGTCAAGGTCTCGATAACCCTGACGGTTCCATCGATCGCATCGCCTTCCTCGTCCGATGTCAGGAGAATGGCGATGGACCCCGCATGGTTCGGATGTTCGGCGACAAATCGCTCTGCTGCCACAGTGAAGGCCGCCACGGAGGTTTTCATGTCAGCCGCACCGCGACCGTATAGGCGACCGTCACGCTCCTCTGGGGAAAATGGATCGTTGATCCACTGGGTCAATGGCCCCGGAGGAACCACATCTGTGTGCCCGGCGAAACAGACTACCGGTGCAGTACTCCCGTGCCGTGCCCACAGGTTGACGACTCCCCCTCTGGGTATGTGATGGATCTGAAACCCCGCGGCGGCCAGTCGGGTGCTAAGCAGTGCCTGGCAGCCTCCGTCTTCGGGCGTTACCGAGCGGCGGCTAATAAGTTCACGCGCGAGGGCAAGTGTGGCGTTCATGATTCGGTTGCCTTACTTATCATTGCGAAGGATGCGAGTCGCCGTAGGCTGGAAAGGGGCGCCAAACGGGCATTTCCAGTCGATGGCAGCCCTTTCGTGCATGGTTGTGCATTACGCGACCGGAGTAACAATCGACAAGTTACTTAAAGCGGCTTCATCGTAACCAACGTGAATGGCGTCACCGGCGACGATTAGTGGTCGTTTGATCAGGGTAGGGTGGGTGAGCATCAGCGTTCGAGCAGCTTTTGCCGAGGTTATCCCTTGCTTGGCGAGATCAGGCAGACTTCGCCATGTCGTGCTGGAACGATTGATCAGACTGCTCCAGTCGAGCACCGTCATCCATGATTGCAAATCGGCCTCCTTGAGGCCATCTTTGCGATAATCGTGAAATCGTACCGTTACGCCGTTGGCGTCAAACCAGGCAAGCGTCCGCTTTATCTTGTCGCAATTGCGAATGCCGTACACCGTAATCACTGGTTCAGGCCGCTCTTTCGCTGTCGTCGGTATCAAGTTTGAAATCACTAAATGAAGTGCTCACAATCGGTTGGGTCGAACTCATTTTGTCGAACGACGTAGATTTGCTGTCCTTGCTTGCAGCGAGTTCGGCCCCGGCCTCGGTGTTGTTGATAAGCCAGAGCAGGTTGGTCGCAGAATCCGCGTTGGCCAGGGCTTCCTCCTGACTGATGACGCCATCGCGAAGAAGTTTGAACAATGCCTGCTCAAAGGTTTGCGAACCGGGTGAGAGGCTCTTCTCCATTGCATCTTTCATCTCGTTGATCTCGCCCTTGTCTATGAGCTCGGCAAGATGGCGACTGTTAAGCATGACCTCAACCGCGGCGGCGCGTCCGCCCTTTAAGGTTTTGATCAGGCGCTGCGATATGACGCTCTTGAGGGTCGCAGCCAGATCCTGCAAAAGCGCGGGACGATTTTCCAGAGGATAGAAGCTGATGATTCGGTTCATCGAGTGGTAGGCGTTATTGGCGTGCAAGGTGGCGAGCGCGAGGTGGCCTGATTGCGCATAGGCGATCGCCGCGGCCATGGTGTCCTTGTCGCGAATTTCTCCGATCAGGATGCAATCGGGTGCTTGTCGCAGTGCATTTTTCAGCGCGGTCTTGAAATCGAGCGTGTCGGTCCCAACTTCGCGCTGGTTGACGATCGACTTCTTGTTCTGGAATATGAATTCGACCGGATCTTCCAGGGTCAGGATGTGCCCGGATTTTTGTTCGTTGCGGTAATCGAGCATTGCCGAGAGCGAGGTTGATTTTCCTGATCCGGTTGCGCCGACCATCAGGATAAGCCCGCGCTTTTCCATGATGACCTCCTTTAGAACGGAGGGCAGGCCTAGCGAGTCAAAAGAGGGAATCGAGCCGGGTATATAACGGACCACTACAGCCGGCGTACCTTTTTGCCGGAAGGCGCTTATACGGAAATTACCCACGCCTTCAATCGAGAAAGCCGTGTTGAGTTCGAGTGTTTCCTCGTACTCCTTGATCTGCTTTTCATTCAGGACCTCGTAAAGCAGTTCCTTGATGGTTTTTGCATCCATCACTTGCTGGTTGACGGGGATGGCAGTCCCGTTGATCTTGATGTTGATCGGGGAGCTGACCGACATGAAGATATCCGAGGCTTTTTTGTCCGCCATCAGCTGGAAAAGTCGTTTCATCATCGACATGGTGCCCTCTCCCGATTTAAGGCTGAATCGATATTAACGCGGAATGCAGCACTGAGCACCCCGTATCGAATGCGCACCGCGAGGCGCGCCGCTAACTCAGTCACCGCGCAACAAGTCATTGATGCCGGTTTTGGCGCGGGTCTTGGCGTCGACCTGCTTCACAATCACGGCGCAATAAAGACTGTACTTGCCGTCGGCGGAGGGCAGATTCCCCGCGACGACAACCGAACCGGCCGGTACCCGTCCGTAACTCACTTCGCCGGTGGCGCGATTGTAGATTTTTGTGCTCTGACCGAGATAGACCCCCATTCCGAGAACTGCATTCTCCTCCACGATGACGCCCTCAACGACCTCGGAGCGTGCACCGATGAAGCAGTTGTCTTCGATGATCGTCGGGTTAGCCTGAAGCGGTTCGAGCACGCCCCCTATGCCAACCCCACCTGATAGATGCACACCCTTGCCGATCTGCGCGCATGAACCCACGGTGGCCCAAGTGTCGACCATGGTGCCTTCATCAACGTAAGCGCCGATGTTGACGTAAGAGGGCATGAGCACGGCATTCTTTGCGATGTACGCACCACGACGTGCAAACGCCGGCGGAACAACGCGAAACCCGCCGGCGGCGAAGTCATCTTTCGACCAGTCCGCGAATTTGGATGGAACCTTGTCCCAGAAACGCAGATCACCACCGCCCATTTCGCCGTTGTCCTGAAGTCGGAACGACAGCAGCACGGCTTTCTTGATCCACTGGTGCGTGATCCATACGCCGGACACTTTCTCTGCGACGCGTAACTGGCCTTTGTCGAGCTCAGCTACGACCGAGTCCACGGCGTTACGAACTTCGACGCTTGCATTGCCGGGATTGATCTCGGCGCGAACTTCCCAGGCTTGCTCTACGATATTTTGTGCGGACATGATTTTTCAAAAAGAGAGGGTAAACTTTCTAAGGCGCTCCACCGCTTCGCGACATTCGGCAAGCGGCGCCACCAAGGCGATGCGGATACGGTTCTTTCCCGGGTTGCCGTCACGCGTTTCACGCGCGAGATAGCTCCCTGGCAAGACCGTCACATTATAGTCTCGGTAAAGGTCCCGAGCGAAGCGGTCATCCGGGATTGGCGTCTTGAGCCAGAGATAAAAGCCTCCCGCAGGCATATTCGCCCCAAGCGAAGAGAGCATGGGTACGATCTCGCGGAATTTTTCGGCGTAAAGGCGCCGGTTGTCGCTGACATGAGCCTCGTCATGCCAGGCTGCGGTGCTTGCCGTTTGTACGGCCGGACTCATCGCGCCGCCCTGATAGGTCCGATATAACAAGAACTGTCGCATCAGTGTGGCGTCGCCGGCAACAAAGCCGGAGCGCATGCCGGGCACGTTGGACCGCTTAGAGAGGCTGGAAAACACGATCAATCGTTCGAACCGGTTTATCCCGAGAATTTGGGACGCTTGAAGCGCGCCGAGGGGGGGATTCTCATCGTCGTAATAAAGTTCCGAGTAGCACTCATCCGAGGCGATCACAAATCCGTGACGCTCGGAAAGTTCGAACAGCACACGCCACTCCGCCAGCGACATTACATTTCCAGTCGGGTTGCCTGGAGAACAGGTATAGACGAGTTGGGTGCGTCGCCAGACCTCGTCGGGCACCGCTGCATAGTTGACTTTATAGCCGCGCGCCGGATCGGCGTTGACAAAGTAAGGTTCAGCGCCTGACAGAAGGGCGGCACCCTCGTATATCTGGTAGAAAGGGTTGGGGCAGATCACAATGCCACCGCAGCTTGCGTCCACCACTGTCTGTGCGATTGCGAACAGGGCTTCACGTGATCCATTGACTGGCAGAACCTGCGTCGCCGGGTCGACGTTGTCCAGTCCATAGCGCCGCATTAGCCATTCAGCGATCGCTTCGCGCAACGCCGGAGCGCCCGCTGTCGCGGGGTAACTTGCCAGCCCATCGAGATTCTCGGCTAGGGCGCGACAGATAAACGCCGGGGTTGCATGCTTGGGTTCGCCGATGCCAAGGCTAATGGCTGACATGCCGGGAACAGGCGTAACTTCGGCAAATAATTTTCGAAGTTTTTCAAAGGGATAGGGCTGGAGTTTGCCCAGCAGGGGATTCACTTATGCGATCCTTAGGGGGAAATACATGTTGTCATTGTGGACCTGGTCGGCACTGGCACCGAGAGGCTGGGGCAATTGCCTGAGGCTTTATCCGGCGGTGGGCGCCGCCGCGTCAAATGATCCGAGATCAACTTTGGGTAGCGGTTTCCAGTTTTTTTGCCGGTGTTCGGCAACGACAGTGGTGAATATTCCGCCGCGAACGAAAAACTTTGCTGATAACCGGGCGTACCGCGGCGACAGAGTCTTTACTATATCGTCAAGTATCTGGTTGGTGACCGCCTCGTGATACGCCCCCACGTCACGATAAGCCCAAATGTAAAGCTTCAAGCTCTTCAGTTCGACGCATTTTTTATCAGCGATGTAATCAAGAACTAATGTTGCAAAATCTGGCTGGCCGGTCATCGGGCAGAGGCATGTAAATTCTGGAATTTCCATATGAATCAGGAAATCCCGCGATGGGTTGGGATTGGGGAAGGAATTCAAGGTTTTGCTGGGTTTGCTCGGCATTTCGCGAATTTCTCTGTCGGGAGTGGGTTGGTCAAAGTGTTATTATAGCTGTCGACATTCTTACTCAATAAATCCGGCCTGTAGCCGGTTTTTCTTTCTTAGCGATCCTTTCTTACCGACCCCCGTGCGCCTTACTCAAATCAAGCTTTCCGGGTTCAAGTCGTTTGTCGACCCAACCTCCATCTATGTCCCAGGCCAACTGGTCGGTGTTGTCGGCCCGAACGGCTGCGGCAAGTCCAATGTAATCGACGCCGTACGCTGGGTGCTCGGCGAGTCAAAGGCTTCGGCGCTGCGTGGTGAGTCGATGCAGGACGTTATTTTCAACGGGTCAGGGCAGCGCAAGCCAGTGGCCAGAGCCAGTGTCGAGTTGCATTTCGACAACAGTATGGGTAAAGCTGGCGGACAGTGGTCGCAATACGCGGAAATCGCGGTCAAGCGCGTTTTGCAGCGCGATGGCGAATCGTCCTACTTCATCAATAATGCGCACGTTCGCAGGCGGGACATCCAGGATATTTTCATGGGAACCGGCCTGGGGCCCCGCGCCTACGCGATCATTGAGCAGGGTATGATCTCGCGCATTATCGAGGCCAAACCAGAGGAATTACGGGTATTCCTTGAAGAGGCGGCCGGCGTCTCGAAATACAAGGACAGGCGCCGCGAAACAGAAAATCGCTTATCCGACACGCGGGAAAATCTTTCTCGTGTCGCTGATATCCAACAGGAGCTTGGCATCCAGGTCGAAAAACTGGAAAAGCAGGCCGAAGTCGCCAAAACCTACCAGGAGCTTCAAGACAAGCTCAAGAATCGCCAAAACCTGTTGTGGCTGGTACGTAAAAAAGAAGCTGAGTCCGATTTTCAGCGCTACGCGCGAGACGTAGAAAAAACGACCAACGAGCTAGAAGAAGAAACCGCAAAGCTGCGTGAAGTCGAAAATAGACTTGAAACCATTCGCGCCGAACACTACAGCGCGGGGGACGTATTGAGCGCGGCTCAAGCCGAGTTGTTCTCCGCAAATACCGAGGTCACCCGTTTGGAGGCGGACATTCGGTATATGTCTGATACCCGCCAACGTTTGGAATCACGCTTAGCCGACTTAAAGATTCGATTGGAGCAATGGCAAGGCCAAAGCAGCGAGCTGGAGTCGGCAAAGTCGATGTGGCATCAACGTCGTGAGGAGGCGGCCGAACGAGTCGCCGGCACCCAGGATCAGGCCAGCAACGAGGCGGAAAAACTGCCAGAAGCAGAGCAGTTGTTCCGTACTGAGCGGGAAAGAGTTACCGAGTCGCGCGCGACAATGGCGCGGACCACGCAAGCCTTCCAGATTGAGCAGACGCACATCAGCCACGCGGGTAAAACCTTGCAGGGTCTTGAGCAACGGGAAGAGCGGCTAACGAGGGAAAAGGTGGCGCTGGCCGTTCCGGATCCGGAAATTCTAAAAAAGCTGCAGATCGATCTGGCTGAGGTTCAGGCGCAGGCGGCCGACCTTGAGGCGTCAATGCTGCAACTGCAGGCTGAATTTCCGGGCTTTACCCAAGCGCGGCAGGACGCCCAAGCGTTGTTGCAGCGTCTGCAGCAGGAGGCGGGAGGACTTGAAGGTCGCTTGGCCGCGTTGCGCCAAATTCAGAAGAGCGTGGACGAAAACGGGAAAATCCATGATTGGCTAGAAGTGCAGGGCTTGTCGTCGCTGCCACGTCTTTGGCAAAAAATTACGGTCGAACCTGGCTGGGAAAATGCGGTTGAGTCGGTTTTGCGCGAAAAACTGCATGCCATCGAAGTCGCCAGTCCTGACCACATCCAACGTCTTTTGGATAATCCACCTCCAGCCAAATTGAGCGTATTCGCCGCAGGGGGCGCCACAAGCGCGCCGGCCGCCGGGGAGTTCTCCTCGCTAGCTAGCTACGTACGATACTCGGATCCGGCGATAGCGCCACTGATTGAAGGATGGCTTGACGGCTACCTTGCCTTCGAGGGAATTCCGCGTCTGATGACGCGATTAAGTCTGCCGGTAGGGAGCGTTCTGGTCAACAGGGACGGTCATCAGTTCGGTCGCCAAGGGCTTACCTTCCACGCACCAGACCCCGCGGATACCGGCATCCTTGCGCGTCAGCGTGAAATTGGCGCTTTGGCACAAGACTGCGAGGAGCGGCAGGCTCAACTCGAGGCGACAAGATCAGTATTGACCGAGGCTGAAGAGCGCGTATCTATCTGCCAAAATGCGCAAGCTGCAATCAGCCAGCAACTCGCAACGGTGCGGCAGAACGCGCATACCTTGCAATTGGAGCAAGTCCGGGTCGCCCAGAACGCAGAACGCGTAACTGAGCGGGCGCGCCAAATCGGTCTCGAATTGCAGGAAATCAACCAGCAAAAGCAGGTCGAGCAGGAGCATCAGACGCAGGCAGAGGCGAAACTGGAGCAGTTGCAGGGTGAAATTGACGCCTTGCACGAGCTGTTGGAATTTGCGCAGACTGCCTTTCAGACGGCGGAGTCGGCACTCGAGGCTCAACGGGCGGCGATTCAGCAGGCTGATCGCGAACATCAGCAGGCGTTATTCAATGAACGGGAATGTTTTTCTAAAATCAGCGAGATAGAATCTCTATCGAAGAATTTAGTTGAACAAATGGCGACGGGCCTTGAGCAGATTGGGGAGTTTCAGGGGGAGATAAGCACGCTGTCGGACACCTCGCAGCGCGAGCAACTTCAAGGCGCGCTCGAACTCAAGCTGGTCAAAGAACAGGCTCTCGCTACAGCGCGGGACCATCAGGAATCCGTGTCCGCCGGCTTGCGCACCGCAGAGTCACAACGCCTTGAGTCCGAGCATAAGCTGGATCCCTTGCGCGAACGCATTGGGGAACTCAAACTGAAAGAGCAGGCAGGTCGCCTTGCTTACGAGCAATTCGCGCACCAGCTTTTCGAAGCCGGTGCGGACGAAGCCGGCTTGGAGGCGACAATAGAGGCGGGCCAAAAGGGAGCGCCACTCCAAGGTGAAATTACACGCCTGACCAATGCCATTGCCGAGCTCGGGGCCGTCAACATGGCCGCGCTGGATGAACTAACGCAAAACAGGGAGCGCAAGAACTTTCTCGACTCCCAGACGACCGACCTTGCCGAGGCCCTCGCTACGCTCGAAAATGCAATCCGCAAGATCGATCGCGAGACAAGGGAGCTTCTGCAACAGACATTCGACACTGTTAACGCCCATTTTGGAACTATGTTCCCGACTCTCTTTGGCGGCGGCGAGGCAAAACTAATCATGACGGGGGAGGAGATCCTTGACGCTGGTATTCAGGTGATGGCGCACCCGCCTGGAAAGAAAAATACCTCGATACACCTTTTATCTGGTGGTGAAAAGGCGCTAACGGCGATTGCGCTGGTATTTTCGATGTTTCAACTCAATCCAGCTCCATTTTGCCTTCTTGACGAGGTGGACGCGCCACTTGATGACACAAACACGGAGCGGTTTTGTGAGCTGGTGCGCAAAATGTCTTCGGGAACCCAATTCGTATTTATCAGTCACAACAAGATAACCATGGAACTTGCGTCCCAATTGGTTGGAGTGACTATGCAGGAATCTGGGGTGTCACGTGTCGTGGCCGTAGATATGGAGCAAGCGCTAAAACTAGCGGACGATAGCCGGATGCCCGCTTTAGCATGAGTGCCTTCGAATGAGCGAATTTCAGATTAGTCTTCTTGGAATAGGCGCTCTGGTCATTGTTGCGGTTGTCGCCTATAACAAATGGCAGGATCGAAGAATTGCCCGTACTACTAGCGACAGCTTTCGGTCCGGGCACGAAGATGTTCTGCTTGCGAAGCCTACCCGGCACGGTCAGGTAGAGGCAGAAGCGCCCTTAGAAAAGGACGCAAGTTTTCCCAAAATAGATGACATTTCCCATGATGAGCGGATTCGGATTGAGCCGGTCATGTCCGTGGCGGCGGATCCGACAGACACGCCTGCCAACCTAGCCGATGAAGTATCTATTGACCATGTTGTATTTATTATATTTCCCGATAAGGTGGACGCAGAAGCTATTTTAGGATCCCCGGAGTTAGCATCAAACCCGCGCATTCGATGGGCAGAAATTTCCCAAACTGGAGGAGAGTGGCTATCGATTCGTCCCGGTTCGAGGTGCACCCATATTCGGGCGGCGCTACAGATGATCAACAGGCAAGGCGTCATCTTGGAGCGGGATATCGCTTCTTTTAATGGGGGAGCGTTTGCGCTTGCAGAGCGCTTGGGTGGGATGGCCACGGCCGAACCTGTTGCCGCTGCCTTGCTACGGGCAAAGGAGTTTGATGCTTTTTGCTCGGATGTCGATGTTCAGATTGCCGTGCATTTGGTTTCCCGTGACGGCGTCCCCTTTGCCGGGACCAAGTTGCGAGGACTGGCCGAAGCTGCAGGCATGGCACTCGCCGCGGATGGGCAATTTAGTTTTTGCAATGACGATGGCGTAATCCTGTATTCGCTCGCAAATAAGGAATCCACGGTTTTTCACGCCGAGACGATGCGCGGTATGACAACACGCGGAGTCTCCCTATTGCTTGACGTGCCGCGATCACCCGGCGGTATTGCTACTTTCCGCGCCATGGTAATCACTGCCCAGCGTCTTTCGCAGGGGCTGAATGCGGCGATACTCGACGACAACGGAAACCCGCTTGGCGATCGAGCCTTCGAAATGATAGCAAGGCAACTGGCCGTCCTCTACAGCGATATGGAGGCTCGTGGAGTTGCCGCGGGCAGCCCGACGTCCCTGCGCCTATTTTCCTGAGCATGCCGGCGAGCGAGCAAGTCAGGTTGCGGGTAGAGAAACTTCGCCTGGAGCTCGAACAGCATAACTACCGCTATTACGTCCGCGACGAGCCGAGCGTAAGCGATGTGGAATACGACTCGCTTTTTCGTGAATTGCAGACTCTTGAGGCGGCTCATCCTGATCTAGTTACTGCCGAGTCCCCGACGCAGCGCGTAGGCGCTCCACCGCTTAAAGACTTCGATAGCATATTGCATTCGATTCCGATGCTATCCCTAAGTAACGCCTTTTCAGAAGATGAAATAAGGGCATTCGATCGACGTGTGCGCGAGAGCCTTGGGGAGAATGTCGTCGGTTACGCAGCGGAACCGAAATTTGACGGGTTGGCAATCAGTCTTCGCTATGAGGCCGGCAGATTTATAAAAGGTGCGACACGCGGGGATGGTGAAAAAGGGGAGGATGTCACGGCTAATCTTCGCACCATCAGCGCAATTCCCCTGCGTCTGCGTGGGGCCGGGAAATTACCATCAGTCCTGGAGGTGAGGGGAGAGGTGCTTATTTTCAAGCGAGATTTTCTTTCACTTAATGAAAAACAGCGTCAAAGGGGCGAAAAAGAATTCGTTAACCCGCGCAACGCTGCAGCGGGAAGTTTGCGTCAGCTCAATTCACAAATTACAGCTGGACGGCCATTGCGATTTTTTTCCTACGGAGTGGGTGACATACGGGATTTCGATCTGCCGGCAACCCATTCGGCGCAAATGGACTGGCTTGCAAATTTGGGTTTCCCAGTCTGTGCGGACCGTTGCGTTACCGATAGCATAAATGGGCTAATCGACTTCTACGAAAAAATGGGGGAACGACGTGCTGAGCTTCCTTACGACATAGACGGCGTTGTCTATAAAGTCGATTCCCTTTCGCAACAGCAGCGCTTGGGCTTCGTCGCCCGGGCCCCGCGATTTGCAATAGCGCACAAATTTCCAGCTGCGGAATCGGAGACCAGGGTGCTGGATATCCAGGTACAGGTTGGCCGCACCGGCGCACTCACCCCGGTTGCACGCCTCGCCCCGGTATTTGTCGGTGGAGTCACGGTAACCAACGCCACGTTGCACAACGAAGATGAAGTGCGCCGGAAGGATGTCTGGCGCGGCGACACCGTGGTAGTTCGTCGTGCCGGGGATGTCATCCCGGAAATCGTGCGCGTCTCCCACCCTGGTCCGAGGGCCGATGGCGATCGATTTGCAATGCCAAAGGCATGCCCTGCATGCCTGTCCAAGGTGGTAAAGCTTGAAGGCGAGGCGGCAACAAGGTGTAGCGGAGGATTGTTCTGCCCCGCACAACGCAAGCAATCTTTGCTCCATTTCGCGTCCCGAAGGGCAATGGATATTGAGGGACTTGGTGGAAAACTCATCGACCAGTTGGTCGAACGCAATCTGGTACAAACTCCAGCAGATCTTTATCGACTAGGATTAAACAGCCTGTCGGAATTGGAACGAATGGGGGAAAAGTCAGCTAAAAACCTTGTTAATGCCATTGCACAGTCGAAAAAGCAACCGCTTGCCAGATTTGTGTTCGCTTTGGGCATTCCGGGTGTCGGTGAAGAGGTTGCAAAAATTCTGGCACGGCATTGCGGGGAGCTGAATGCGCTAATGGCGGTGGATTGGAGGACCATTGCCGAGCAAAAAAAGAACATACAAAAGGACAATGCTGGTCGTAAGCGTAGAGGGCAGGCACCGTTGGCGCAGATTCTCGAGGGAATCGGCCCCGAGCTAATGGATAGTCTGGAGAAATTTTTTGCCGAGTCGCATAACCGGGAAGTGATTGCACAACTCACCGCTCCCGGAGGGGTTGAGGTCCAAGCGCAGACAGCGGCCATCTTCGCGGTGCGGGAAGGCGCGCTTACAGGTAAAACCCTTGTTTTGACCGGAACACTGCCTAACATGACAAGGGACGATGCAAAGCGACTGATTGAAGCAGCGGGTGCAAAGGTGGCTAACTCGGTTTCCAAGTCGACGGATTACGTTGTGGCAGGGAGTGAAGCTGGAAGCAAATTGGAAAAGGCACAGGAACTTGGGGTGGCGGTCATCGATGAAAATCGCTTGCGCTCAATGCTGGATAAAAAATAGGAGAATCGGTGCAAAAAATAACCAAAGCGGTGTTCCCGGTCGCAGGCATGGGAAGCCGGTTTCTGCCCGCGACCAAGGCGAGCCCCAAAGAAATGATGCCTGTGGTCGACAAACCGCTGATTCAGTATGCTGTAGAGGAAGCCGTGGCCGCCGGCATCACAGACATGGTCTTTATTACTGGCCGTAACAAGCGTGCCATCGAGGATCATTTCGATAAAGCTTATGAGATAGAAGCGGAACTCGCTGCTCGTGGCAAGAAAGACTTACTCGAGTTGGTGCAGGGAATTTTGCCGTCGCATGTCAATTGTATTTACATCAGGCAGGCTGAAGCGCTCGGGCTGGGGCATGCGGTGCTTTGCGCTAAACCAGTTATCCAGGACGAGCCGTTCGCTGTGATCCTTGCCGACGATCTGATTGATGGCGAGCCGCCGATTGTCAGCCAGATGGCAAAGGTTTTTGAACTGGAACACTGTTCGTTGCTGGGGGTTCAGGAAATCCCAATCGAACAAAGTCGCCAGTACGGTATGGTCAAGGCGAAAGTTATTAGTGCCGATTTGGGTGAAGTTAGCAGTATTGTGGAAAAGCCGGCGCCTGAACAAGCACCGTCCAATCTGGCTGTTGTGGGGCGATATATCCTCACTCCACGTATCTTTCATCATTTAGAACGGGGCAAGCCGGGGGCCGGTGGCGAACTGCAGTTGACAGACGCCATTGCGGCGCTGCTGGATGAAGAGCGGGTGTTAGCGTATCGTTTTAAGGGGATACGCTATGACTGCGGCTCCAAGCTGGGCTACCTTCAGGCAACGATTGCCTACGCCCGCAAGCATCCCGAGGTTGCGGCCGAGTTCAACGCGTATCTGAGTAGCTTAGAGCATTGATAGCTAACGTTGATCAGGCTTGGGCCATGCTCAATGACGCTGACATTGTTCGCAGCGCAAACGACGTCAGCGCGGCGATTTCTCGGCTGAGTGATGAAATAAGTACTGCACTTGCAGACCGTTATCCGCTAGTTCTGGCGGTCATGGGAGGCGCGGTGTATTTTGCAGGCAACCTACTGCCTCAACTGCATTTTCCGCTTGAATTTGATTTTATACACGCATCCCGTTATGGCAACGAGCTGGCGGGTAGTGCCATCGCCTGGCGGGCCGCTCCGCGCGAGAATGTGAAAGGTCGCATTGTTCTTGTTTTAGATGACATCCTTGATGGTGGAGACACCCTGTTTGCGATTCGCGAACGTATTCTCGGGCTGGGCGCGACAACCTGTTACACAGCGGTGCTAACCGACAAGACCACCGGCAGGGTAAAGCCCATAACAGCCGACTTTGTCGGCCTTGCTGTACCAGATCGCTTTGTATTTGGGTGTGGCATGGACGCGCACGGTTTGTGGCGCAACCTTCCTGCAATTTATGCGATGAAAGGAACTTGATGCTCGCGATTATCGGCGGTAGCGGCTTGACTCAACTGGCCTGTCTGCGTGCAACGCACCGCCGGGCGGTGCGAACTCCCTATGGGGAACCGTCGGGGCCGATTACATTCGGATTGATTGGTGATTGCGAAGTCGTGTTTCTCGCGCGTCACGGGTACGGGCATACCATCCCTCCGCATGAAGTCAATTATCGCGCCAATATATGGGCCCTAAAAGCCGAGGGAGTGACGGAAATAATTTCTGTGGCATCCGTCGGGGGAATACGCGAGGACCTTCTACCCGGTGTAATTGCTGTTCCAGATCAATTGATCGACTACACCTGGGGAAGGCGGCAGACTTTTTTTGAAGGTGGTGACAATCCTGTAACGCATGTGGATTTCACACATCCCTATACCTCTGGCACAAGGCAACTTCTCATATCCGCGGCAGCAGTCTGCGGAGAGCCGCTGGTTGATGGCGCCGTTTACGCATCGACCCAGGGTCCGAGGCTTGAGACTGTGGCCGAAGTGAACCGACTGGAGCGTGATGGTGCCGATATGATAGGTATGACCGGCATGCCCGAGGCCGTTCTTGCACGCGAATTGGACTTAAAGTATGCAGCCCTTGCCGTCGTTGTAAACCATGCTGCAGGCCGCGGGGACAGCAAAAACACTATTGAATTTGAACGTATTGACGCTGTATTGCAGGAGACAATGTCGCGAGTAAGGCGCGTGATTGAAAGGATTTGTGCATGATTCGAAGCGTCTTACGCATGGGAGACCGCCGCCTGTTGGAACCATCGCGACCAGTGGCAGCTTTCAACACACCTGAGTTGCATGCGCTAATCCAAGATATGGAAGACACCATGGCGCACCTCAATGGCGCAGGGTTGGCGGCACCTCAGATTGGCGTCGGACTCCAGCTTGTCATCTTTGGTGTTACTGCGAATCCGCGATACCCCGATGCGGAGGCGGTTCCACGCACCGTCCTGATCAACCCGGTTCTTACTCCAGTCGGCCCAGAAATGGAGGAGGGATGGGAGGGGTGCTTGTCAGTGCCCGGTTTGCGCGGTGTTGTTCCCCGCAATCGAATCATTCGCTATACCGGTTTCGATGAACAGGGGCTTCCGATCGATAAGACGGTAAGTGGTTTTCATGCTCGTGTTGTGCAGCATGAGACGGATCATCTTCTGGGAATTCTTTATCCGATGCGAATCCGTGATTTCACCTCCTTTGGGTTCGTGGACGAACTGTTCCCAGGCGAAGAAATAACCGATGATTGAATGATTTTTTCGAAATGGGACTGATAAGCCGGTTAGTATTTCTTGATCAGGTATCAACGCATTTTGGAAACGCCTCGCAGAGTCGCTCAGGCCTGGAGTTGTTCAAGCAGGTCCTGCTCAAGCAGTAGCACGGCACGAGGATTTTGGAGGGAATCACCGCTGACCACAAAGACATCCTCCGCACGCTCTCCAAGGGTGTTAATGCGGGCGGTGCGCAAGCTGATTTCGTATCGGCTCAAAATCCGCGCAACCCCATAAAGCAACCCAGGCTGATCTCCCGCTGTGATGGAAAGAAGGTGATACTGCCCTTTCTCATCAGGACGAATATGCACTTCGGGCGTAATCGGAAAATGCTTCAATTGCCGGGATAGCCGCGCCTTCCCCGGCAGGGGGAGTGCCGCTTGTCCGTCGATGCGTTGATATAACTCGGTTTCGATAAAATTGATCATGTCGCGATAATGCGGGGATTTCCCCGGGCCCAATACGAGAAATGTGTCGAGCGCATATCCGTGACGTGTAGTGTGAACCTTCGCATCAGCGATGTTGAAGTTTATCTCGCCAAAATAACCACAAATCCTCGCGAAAAGATCTTTCTGATCCTTGACATAAACCATGACCTGAAGGCCTTCGCCTATGGGGGAAAGCCGCGCCTTGACGACAGGTTTCTCGGAATCCACACGGTAGTGAAGTGTGCGCGTCTGCCATGCTATGTCCTGAGCGTCATGGCGCAAAAAGTATGCTACGTCAAGCTGGCGCCAGAGTACGTCCTTGACCGTGTCCGAAAGCGCGTAAAGGCGAAGCAGACGCAGGGCGTCTTCCTGTCGTTCCTGCATACCCTGATCATTGCGCATCTTCCCACCTTGCAGGCTGCGAAGCGTGGCCTTGAATAAATCCTCCAGTAGCTTGCCTTTCCATGCGTTCCACACCTTGGGGCTTGTGCCTCGCACATCGGCGACAGTCAGAAGATAAAGCGCAATCAGCCGGCGTTCTGTTTTAACCATACGAACAAATTTTTCGACCGTTTCTGGATCGGATAAATCTTGCTTTTGCGCGACTGCGGACATGGTCAGGTGACATTCCACGAGAAATTCAACTAACGAAGTGTCATCTTGGCTCAGTCCGTGCTGGCGGCAAAAAAGCCGCGCATCGGCTTTACCTAGCTTTGAGTGATCACCTCCGCGGCCTTTGGCAATATCGTGGAACAGTGCGGCGATATACAGCACCCAGTGGCGCTCGAATCCAGCGATTAGTCTGCTGCACAGCGGGTATTCGTGTGCAAACTCAAGCATCGTAAAGCGCCGCATGTTCCGGACGACGGTGAGAATGTGTTGATCCACCGTGTAAACGTGAAACAAGTCATGTTGCATTTGACCGACAATTTTTCCAAAAGTCGGCAAATAGGCACCGAGGATGGAGTATTGGTTCATCCGACGCAACCCATGGACAATTCCGCGAGGCTGTTGGAAGAACTCAATGAATCGGGCTCGGTTTTTAGCATTTCGACGAAATTTTGCGTCAATCTTTGAGCGCCCACGCCAGAGTGCCCTGAGCGTGCCAGCCGTCATTCCCTTCAATTCAGGATGCTTCTGCAAAAGAAGAAAACTTTCCAGGATCGCTCCCGGATCGCGCTCAAATAGCGCTGGGTCACGCGCTTCGAGGAGTTCCAGTGTTGCTTGAAATCTTTCATTTATTAGAATCGGAGGGCTGTCTGCGGCCGGCGAAAGGGCTACGCCGAGATTTTGCAGAAGAATAGTATTAAGCTGGGTGATCGCTTTCGCGGTTCGATAGTAACGCTGCATGAATTGTTCACTTGCCCGCTTTGCGGTAGTGGGGGCATATCCGAATTGCCGCGCCAGCGCATCCTGATAGTCGAACAAAAGACGATCCTCTCGTCGTCCCGCGATGAAGTGCAAACGTGCGCGAATCTCCTCGAGCAAGGACTGATGCCGTTTTAGCTGTCGAGCTTCCACATGGGTGATGAGGCCGCGAACGGCCAATTCTCTCCAGCTGTTTCCAAAACCGCCGGCCCGTGCAATCCAAAGGATAATTTGCAGATCGCGCAAACCGCCCGGGGCTTCCTTAAAATTTGGTTCTAGGCTGTATGCAGTGTCCTGATATTTAGCATGACGCTGATCCTGCTCCAGTCGCTTTGCTTTGAAAAAAGCCACGGCGTCAAACGAGGCGAGGGTTGAGTCGTAGAACAACTTGAACAGTTTTCGACTTCCGACAACAAGCCGAGATTCGAGCATGCTGGTCTGTACAGTCACATCTTTTACCGACTCGGCGCGACATTCTTCGATGGTTCGCACGCTATGGGCAGCCTCAATACCAATATCCCATAAATTTCCGATCAGCGCCTCAAGCTTGGCTCGCAATGCGTTGTCAGGTGGCAACGGTAAGAGCACCAAGATATCGACGTCCGAATGCGGAAACAGTTCACCCCGCCCGTAGCCGCCAACTGCGGCGAGGACGAGTGACTTTGGCATATGATGGCGCCGCCAAACATCACGCAGCGTGCGATCCACCAGTTTTCGCGACTGGCGCAATAAAAGTGCGGTATCGGGTTTTGCAAAAAACCCTTGTCTAAGCAATGTGCGATCAGTCTGCAATTGCTGACGCAAAGCTGCTGTCGTGCGTCCAAAGGCGGGTGACGTCGCCAGACCTTCAGTTCTCGGGCTGTGCGCCACTCTGCTGTCCTAGGTCGCTGGCGCCGGGGGCGCGCCCTTCGATACTGTTAATACCTCAAAGCCGGAGTCTGTCACCAAAACAGTGTGCTCCCATTGAGCTGAAAGGCTGTGATCTTTGGTTACGATGGTCCAGCCGTCAGCCAATTCTCGGATCGCCGGCTTACCGGCGTTAATCATTGGTTCGATGGTAAAAGTCATCCCCGCTTTTAGGAGCATGCCGGTTCCGGGCCGGCCATAGTGCAAGATTTGAGGATCTTCGTGAAATTTTCGCCCGATTCCGTGTCCACAAAACTCACGAACAACGCTATAACCCGAAGCCTCGGCATGTTGTTGTATGACAAAACCGATATCGCCAAGCTGTGCTCCGGGCCTTACCTCCCTGATTCCCAGCCACATGCACTCATAGGTGATGTCACAGAGGCGCTTCGCTTGGATACTAGGTTCTCCGACACAAAACATACGGCTGGTATCTCCATGAAAACCATCCTTGATAACCGTGATGTCAAGATTAACCACATCCCCATGTTTGAGCACTTTATCGCCGGGGACTCCGTGGCAGACCTGATGATTTACAGAAGTGCAAATTGATTTTGGATATGGCTTATATCCAGCCGGTGCGTAGTTTAGCGGAGCAGGGATGGTATTTTGCACATTGACCATGTAATCATGGCAGAGGCTATCAAGAGCGCCGGTTGTGATTCCGGACTTGATATACGGCCCAATGAAATCAAGCACTTCTGAGGCGAGGCGTCCAGCGACGCGCATTTTTTCTATTTCTTCCGCAGTTTTCGGAGAGGTTGACATTGGTCTTTCGTTTGCAAAAAGCGCGAAGAATACGGTATGGGGCAGGGTAGTGCAATTTTACGGCAGGCGAGAATGATGTAGCTTGCGGCAGTTGGAGATTTGTCCCCTCCGCGTTGCTAAAGAAACCACTTTGCGGGTACAATTACAGGTTAGCTAGATTTTAATGTTAAGTCGTGCCTGTTGCACTTCTGAAACATATTTTTCTCCATCTCCCCCTTAGGGTGCTTTTTGAGCCGTATCGAGGCTTCAGAAGGTTCGTGGGACGAGGTGGAAAATATTAACCCTAAGAGGAATCTTAACGTGTCTACAACAATGCGTGAAATGCTTGAGGCGGGGGTGCACTTTGGCCATCAGACCCGGTTCTGGAATCCCAAAATGGCGCAATACATTTTCGGGCACCGTAACAAAATCCACATCATCAATCTTGAAAAAACAATGGTCCTCTATCAGGTGGCCATGAAGCATGTGCGTCAGTTGGCTTCCAACAAGGGCACAATTCTTTTTGTAGGGACCAAAAGACAGGCTCGCGAAATAGTGCAGGAAGAGGCGCAGCGCTGTGGTTCTCCCTATGTCGATTACAGGTGGCTTGGGGGCATGCTTACCAATTTCAAAACGGTAAAGGTATCGATCAAGCGCCTAAGAGAACTCGAAGCGATGGCCGAGGATGGCAGTCTAGAGAAGATGTCTAAAAAAGAAGCGCTCGGCTATCAGCGTGAAATCCTGAAATTGCAGCGCAGCTTGGGTGGGATTAAGGATTTGAACGGACTTCCCGATGCTTTGTTCGTTATTGACGTGGGCTACCAAAAAGGCGCCATTACCGAGGCGCGCAAGCTCGGTATTCCGGTAATCGGCGTGGTCGATACAAATCATTCACCTGAAGGAATCACCCACGTAATTCCCGGGAATGACGACTCGAGCAGGGCTATTCGCCTTTATGCCCGTGGGGTAGCGGATGCAGTCCTGGAGGGACGCAGCCAAGTAGTGCAGGAAATAATTGGTGGGCAGGCCGACGAATTTGTCGAAGTTGAAGGTGAAGAACAGGCGCGTTGAGCCGCTTGAAAAAAAAGTAAATAAAAAAGGGGCTATTGGCCCCTTTTTTTCAGGATTTCACCAGGTTTGACTTGGTCCATATAACTTAAGGAGTCGTAAATGGCGGAAATCACCGCTGGAATGGTTCGGGAGCTTCGTGAAAAAACCGATGCCCCGATGATGGAATGTAAAAAAGCCCTGACCGAGGCGAACGGGGATATGAGCAAGGCCGAGGAAATTTTGAGGGTAAAACTCGGTAACAAGGCGAGCAAAGCCGCGGGCCGAATCGCTGCGGAAGGAATAGTAGGTATCTATATTTCGAGCGATGCAAAGCTCGGAGCGATGGTGGAGGTCAATTGCGAGACCGATTTTGTCGCCAAGAACGAGGACTTTCTCGGTTTTGTCTCAAAATTAGCAGAACTCGCCGCCGTGAAGAATCCGGCAGACGTTGATGCACTCTCATCCTTGTCACTTGATGGTGCGACAGTGGAAGAGTCGCGGAAAGCGCTTGTTGGCAAGATCGGCGAAAACATATCTGTTCGTCGTTTCGTTCGTTATCAGGCTACAGGGAAACTCGCGCAGTACGTGCACGGTGGATCCAAAATCGGCGTGGTGGTGGACGTGGTAGGTGGAGATGACAGTCTTGCACGTGATCTAGCAATGCAAATTGCCGCTTCTAAGCCAGTCGCACTTTCACGTGAGCAGGTTCCGGCCGAATTGATTGAAAAAGAACGCAGTGTTGCAGCAGCCAAAGCGGCGGAATCAGGAAAACCGGCCAATATCGTTGAAAAAATGATTGAGGGTAGCGTGCAGAAATACCTTAAAGAGGTTACTTTGCTAGGCCAACCCTTTGTTAAGGATGACAAGTTAAGCATCGAGAGCCTGCTTAAGGCAAAGGGTGCGTCAGTCACGGGGTTTTCGCTCTATGTCGTGGGTGAAGGCATAGAAAAGAAAACCACTGATTTTGCGGCTGAAGTTATGGCCCAGGCTGGCTTATCTCGCTAGAAGGAATCTGAGCAATGAGTGCGCCGACCAAATACAAGCGAATTTTGCTAAAGCTCTCGGGCGAAGCATTGATGGGCGACGATCCCTTCGGAATCAATCGTGCAACGATTGACAGAATTGTTTCGGAAATCGCGGAGATTGCCAAGCTTGGGCTCGAAATGGGGGTGGTCATTGGGGGCGGGAATATATTTCGGGGCGTCGCTCCCGGAGCTGCGGGGATGGATCGGGCAACGGCTGACTATATGGGAATGCTTGCCACGATAATGAATGCCTTGGCGCTACAGGACGCAATGCGTCGAGCGGGCCTTAATGCAAGGGTTCAGTCCGCTCTGAACATTGAACAGGTCGTCGAACCCTATATACGGGGAAAGGCTATTCGCTACCTTGAAGAGGGCAAAATAGTCATATTCGCCGCTGGCACTGGCAATCCTTTTTTCACCACAGACACGGCAGCGGCTCTGAGGGCGTCCGAAATCGGTGCGGAAATAGTTCTTAAGGCGACCAAGGTTGATGGCGTATACACCGCAGACCCCAAAACCACACCCGACGCGAAGCGCTATACCAGCCTGACGTTTGACGAAGCCTTTACCCGAAATTTGAAGGTGATGGACGCGACAGCGCTTGCGCTATGCCGGGATCAAAAATTACCCTTGATAGTATTTAGTATTTTTAAGTCTGGAGCGCTCAAGCGCGTTGTGATGGGCGAGGATGAGGGAACACTCGTTCACGCGTAATTTTTTACGATCAGGATAAAAGTAAAATTAATCAATCTAGGTCTGTCATCCGGGTAGCGTAGGCTGTTCAGGCTGTTTTTCGATGGCATCAGTAATAAGCTTTGGAGAATATCGTGTCCACGATCGGCGAAGTAAAAAAAAATACCGAACAAAAAATGCAGAAGTCAGTCGAAGCGCTCAAGACTGATCTGTCCAAAGTGAGAACCGGGCGTGCCCATCCCGGCATTTTGGATCACGTACAAGTGGACTATTACGGCAGCATGGTTCCCTTGAGCCAGGTCGCGAACGTAAGCCTGATCGATGCACGAACCATCGGGATATCCCCTTGGGAAAAGAAAATGACTGGCGCGATCGAAAAAGCAATCCGAGATTCCGACCTGGGACTCAACCCTGCCTCGCAGGGGGATATGATTCGGATACCCATGCCCCCGCTTACGGAAGAGCGGCGGCGTGAGCTGGTAAAAGTCGTGAAGAGCGAAGCAGAAGACGCCCGAATAGCAGTTCGTAACTTGCGCAGGGATGCGAATTCCGCCCTCAAGGAAATGCTCAAGGAAAAATCTGTTTCCGAGGACGACGAACGAAAGGCGCAAGACGATGTCCAGAAGCTAACGGATCGGTTTATCGGCGAAATTGAGAAACTCATACAAGCGAAGGAAATCGAGTTGTTGGCGGTCTAGAGATTGCACGTGCCTATCAATTGCCCACAAAGCATGAAAAATTTTTCCAGTTCGACAGAGGGAGTTCCCCAGATTGGCGATCTGCCAAAGCACATTGCCATCATCATGGACGGCAACGGACGTTGGGCGAAAAAGCGGCATCTACCCAGGGTCGCCGGGCATAAACGCGGTTTGGAGTCAGTTCGCGCTGTAACACGTGCGTGCATTGACGCGGGAGTCAGCCATCTCACGTTATTCGCGTTTAGTTCCGAGAATTGGCGACGTCCTGAAGAAGAGGTGACTGTTCTTCAGCAGCTTTTCGCAATGGCTCTTGAGCAGGAGGTGGACCGACTACACAAGAATGCTGTTCGTTTGAAAGTCATCGGAGAATTAAACGCGTTTAACCCGCGCATCTCCCAATTGGTGGCTGCGGCTGAGGCACTGACCCAACACAACACAGGACTAACGCTGACCATCGCTGCAAATTATGGCGGGCGCCGAGATCTGCTCCAAGCGATCGAAAAAATGGTGCAATGTTCAAACAGTCCGATGGCACGCTACAGTGAAGCGGATCTGACTGAACATCTTGCAATGAACTACGCTCCCGAACCGGATTTGTTTATTCGCACCGGCGGAGAACAGCGCATAAGCAATTTTTTACTCTGGCAATTGGCTTATACCGAGCTTTATTTCACAGAAACCCTATGGCCAGACTTCGATGCGAAGGCACTGTCTATCGCAATGGACTGGTACCGGCTCCGCGAACGCCGGTTCGGTCGAACTAGCGATCAGGTGGCAGACGCGAACTGTATTGGCCAATTGCGTCCGCAGCAATCGCTTGCCTCCTAGTTGGAGTTACTCTCGCGTGGACCTGTAATGCTCAAAACAAGGGTCATCACAGCAATAATTCTCGCAGTTCTCTTTATTTCAGCACTGTTTTTTTTACCTCAAAAGGCATGGATCCTGTTCTGTGCAGCAATCCTTGCCACTGCCGCATGGGAATGGGCTGCGTTGGTGGCGATGTCAAGCGTGGGACGTATTGCATTTGCCGGTGTAATAGCGACGGCCGGCGTATTCATTGGATGGGAATGGCCATCACCATCCTCCGTTCGCACGGTAGGGCTCTTTTATGCCTTGGCAGCGGTCTTCTGGTGCGTATTTATGCCGCTTTGGTTAAAAAACGGTCTGCGATTTGGAAATCAAGCCGTTTTGACCTTGTCAGGATGCATCGTTTTGCCAGCCTGTTTTTTTGCGATGGTTCAACTGCGTGCAGTTTCACCAGTAACGCTACTTCAATTCATGGTTATCGTGTGGTTAGCGGATAGTGCTGCGTACTTTTCCGGAAGAAAATTTGGAAAACGAAAACTCGCA
This sequence comes from Pseudomonadota bacterium, assembly GCA_025356665.1. Taxonomy (GTDB): domain Bacteria; phylum Pseudomonadota; class Gammaproteobacteria; order Burkholderiales; family SG8-39; genus CAITSH01. The sequence continues at coordinate 67,427 of JANXRV010000019.1, read as the reverse complement.
CCGCTGATCAGTCCGGGGAAAACCTGGGAAGGCGCAGCTGGTGCGCTGGTCGCTGTCACGGCGTATGGAGTTGCGTGGCTAACCTTCTTTCCTGAAAGCATTCCGGCCTCCCTGCGCGATACGCCACTCGGCGCTGCTGCGATATTGGTGGCTTTGTGGATCCTTGCGATATTCAGCATATGCGGTGATTTGTTTGAATCCGCCCTCAAGCGGCGTGCGGGAGTAAAGGACAGCGGTAAAATATTGCCTGGACACGGTGGAATTCTTGATCGTATCGATGCTTTGCTCCCGGTTCTTCCTTTGTCCGCACTTCTATTTTCAATATGACAAGCATGCAAAATATCACCGTATTGGGCGCGACCGGTTCTATCGGTCGCAGCACGCTTGATGTGACGAGCCGCCATCCGGATCGGTACCGAATTTTCGCGCTGACGGCAAATAGTAACCATGAGAAACTCGCCGCACTTTGCAAAAGACATCACCCCAAGTACGCCGTTATAGCTAACGCGACACACGCGACAAAATTAGCGCAGGCATTAAAGCAATTTGGTTTAAAAACTGAAGTACTCGTAGGTGAGGCGGGGCTTATAGCCTGTGCGGAATCCCCCGAAGTGGATACTGTCATGGCAGCAATAGTCGGGGCTGCTGGATTAGCGCCAAGTCTTGCCGCTGCCGGTGCGGGTAAGAAAATCTTACTCGCTAACAAGGAGTCCTTGGTAATGGCGGGCGCAGTATTCATGCGGAAGGTGCTTGAAGCTGGTGCGACCCTGCTCCCGATTGATAGCGAACACAATGCGATTTTTCAGTGCCTACCCAATCATATGCCTGGTGGGTTGATCGAAAAAGGAGTCCGGCGCATCTTGCTTACTGGTTCCGGCGGGCCTTTCCGAACTACGGCCTCCGAATTACTGCTCAATGTCACGCCAGAGCAGGCTTGCGCCCATCCCAATTGGGTAATGGGGCGAAAAATCTCGGTGGACTCTGCGACTATGATGAACAAGGGACTTGAAATCATAGAGGCACATTGGCTTTTTAATGCGACTTCGTCCCAAATTGAGGTGGTAATTCACCCGCAAAGTGTCATTCACTCCATGGTGGAATACTCGGACGGGTCAGTTCTGGCTCAACTAGGAAATCCGGATATGCGCACTCCGATCGCACAAGCACTGGCGTATCCGGAGCGGATAGACTCTGGTGTCGATTCCTTGGACCTATTTCGCACTGGCACACTTACTTTCGAGAAACCGAATTTTGAGCGTTTCCCTTCGCTTAGGCTTGCGTACGAAGTATTGAATGCAGGAGGCTCTACATCCGCCGTTTTCAATGCTGCAAATGAAATAGCAGTAGCAGCTTTTCTCGATCATAAGCTGGCGTTTAATCGAATTACAAATATCATTTCAGAAACCCTCGCGCGGGTTCCGTTTGGTCCGGTTCAGACAATCGACGAGATCATCGAGGCTGATCGGCATTCCCGCGTAGTCGCGGCGGAATTAATCACAGCGATGTCAATCCAATGACATTCTTAACGACTCTGCTTGCCTTTCTTGTGGCGTTGGCAATTCTTATCGTCATTCATGAACTCGGACATTTCTGCGTCGCACGCATGTGTGGCGTCAAGGTACTTCGTTTCTCCGTTGGATTTGGGAACCCGATCTTCACGTTAAGGATGGGGGCGGATCGAACGGAATGGACAATCGCCGCCTGGCCCTTGGGCGGTTACGTAAAAATGCTGGACGAACGAGAGGGGCCCGTAGACCCGAATGAACTGCCTCGTGCCTTCAACCAACAAACGGTTTGGAGACGGATTGCCATCGTTCTGGCCGGCCCACTCGCAAACCTTGCTCTCGCTGTCGTCATCTATTGGTGCATTTTGATTGTAGGCGTAGTTGAAAATAAACCCAAGATCGCCCCCCCCGAACCGAAGTCAATTGCCGCCATGAGCGGCTTGCTGGGGGGCGAGACTGTGACGCGCGTGAACGGGTTTCCCGTTGCGAGCTGGCAGGACCTGCGTTGGCAGTTGATGAAACACGTGATGGACCGAGGGGTGGTAAAACTCGAAACACTAAATCAGCGAAATGAGCTGAACTGGTTAGAACTTGATTTCTCCAACTTCAACGAGAGAGACCTTGAAGGGGATCTTCTCGCCAAGTCCGGACTTCGAATTTTTCGCCCCCGCGTTGACGCCGTTATAGGAAGCGTTGCGAAGGGGAGCGTTGCAGAGCGAGCGGGAATTAAAGTTGGCGATCGAGTTCTGACGGCCGCGGGAGTGCGTTTAGAGACGTGGGAACAGTTGGTTGCAATTATCCGTACCCAGGGGGGAACTGCACTCGCTTTGGGACTTGGGACGACATCCGGGGAAAGGATCGTTACCCTTGTGCCTGAACTTGTTACCCAGGGCCAACTTAGTTTTGGCCGCATCGGCGTATCGGCGCTAATGGACGTGGAAAGTTTGAAGCAGTTGACTGTCACCGTACGTTACGGCCCCTTCGAGGCAATCCCAAGGGCATTTGCCCGAACCTGGGATACCGCATTGTTCAGCCTAAAAATGTTCGGGAAAATGCTTTTAGGCGAAGTGTCTTGGAGGCACCTGAGCGGCCCTGTGACGATTGCAGATTACGCCGGGCAGTCCGCACAGCTCGGAGTGATGGCGTACATTGGCTTTTTAGCCCTTATTAGCATCAGCCTTGGAGTCCTGAATTTGCTGCCGATCCCGTTATTGGATGGTGGGCATTTGATGTATTATGTTGTCGAATTGATCAAAGGTAGCCCGGTCTCCGATCAAATCATGAATTTTGGGCAAAAACTTGGACTTTCCCTGCTTATTCTGCTGACCGCATTCGCGTTTTACAACGATATAAATCGATTAATTTCGGGCTAATCTGACCTATATGCTTCGCTTACTTGCACTCGGGATGTTTTTAATCCCGTTACTTGCCCACGCTTTCGACTCCTTTATCGTGAAGGACATTCGCGTAGAGGGCATACAGCGCGTCGAGGCAGGTACGATTTTCAGCTATCTCCCCGTCAAGGTTGGTGAGAAAGTTGATGACGAAAAGGCAGCAGCAGCGGTTCGAGCGTTGTTTGCGACTGGTTTTTTTAAGGATGTTCGACTCGAGGTCGATCGTGACGTGCTGATCGTTGTGGTGGAGGAACGCCCGGCGATATCCTCGATTGAATTTGCCGGCCTCAAAGAGTTTGAAAAGGACGCGATCCTAAAAGCATTCAAGGAAGTCGGACTAGCTGAGTCACGAATTTTTGACCGTGCGGTGCTAGATCGCGCGGAGCAGGAACTAAAGCGCCAGTACCTCAACAGAGGGAAATATGGCGTTGCAATCACCACCACGGTCACGCCGCTGGAGCGCAACCGTGTAGGCGTAAATTTCAATATAACCGAGGGCGACGCGGCAAAAATTCAATCGATCAATATTATTGGCAACCAGGCGTTCGGTGAAAAGGAACTAGTGGCACAGTTTTCAATCACAACTCCGGGCTGGCTGACCTGGTACACCAAAAGCGATCAGTATTCTAAGCAAAAGTTATCCGCCGATCTTGAAACGCTCCGCTCGTACTACTCCAATCGCGGTTACCTCGATTTCAATATCGAATCTACCCAAGTGTCAATCTCGCCCGACAAAAAAGGCATATACATCACCGTCGCACTCGTTGAGGGCGAGAAATACACGGTATCCGAGATAAAGGTCGGGGGACAAATGTTACTGCCCGAACCAGACGTTCGCGCACTAATTGCGCTGAAACCCGGGGATACATTTTCCCGGGAACTGCTCAACGAAAGCGTCAAAAAAATTACCGATCGACTTGGAAACGATGGTTATGCTTTTGCCAACGTTAACCCCGTCCCGGAAACGGACAAGGACAAACGGCAGGTCGCCTTCAATTTCCTGATTGATCCCGGTCGCAGGGTATATGTCCGACGTATTAACGTCGCCGGCAATACGCGGACGCGCGATGAAGTGATCCGTAGAGAAATGCGCCAATTGGAGGGCGCCTACTACGATACCGACAAAATACAGAAGTCCAAGCAGAGACTCGACAGGCTCGGCTATTTTTCCGAAGTCGATGTCGAAACTCCCCCTGTTCCAGGCTCGCCGGATCAAGTGGATGCAACTATAAAGGTTAAAGAGAAGCCTACAGGCGCATTCTTGGTTGGGGCTGGATTTTCCACCACCGAAAAACTCACCGTCTCGACATCGATCTCACAGGATAATATTTTCGGTAGCGGCAAGGCTGTCTCCGCTGTCATCAACAGCAGCAGGAGCAGCAAGACGTACTCTCTCTCACAGACAGAACCCTATTACACGGTCGATGGAGTAGGGCGGGGTTTCGATCTTTATACGCGGACAACCGACGCATCTCGATTGGGATTGGGCGATTACAAGACAACCAGTACCGGGGGCGGCGTGCGATTCGGATACCCGCTCACTGCGTATGACCGACTTTCATTCGGATTGGCTGTCGACGCAACAAAGATTAACCTCGGCGACGTCACGACAGGAAACGTTCCGCAACGCTATGTCGATTACGTAAATACCTTCGGGGCGGCCACCACGTCGATTGTCACAACCGCCGGATGGGGACGGGACAACCGTGACAGCATCCTCTGGCCAACGAAAGGGGAAAGACGCGGTATAAGTCTCGAGGCTACTGCACCACCGGGTAAATTGCGGTATTACAAAATTAGCGCTTCGGAGCAGATTTTTTATACATTTGGACGTGATTACACGGTGATGCTTTCTGGTGAAGTAGGTGCTGGAGATGGATATACAGGAAAACCACTGCCGTTTTTTCGAAATTATTATGCTGGCGGAATGGGGTCACTCAGGGGATATCAGCCGTCATCACTCGGCCCGCGGGATCCAAATGGCGCATACTTAGGCGGGAACAGGAAGCTCGTTGGTAGTGCCGAATTTCTATTCCCACTTCCGGGTTCCGGGCGCGATAGACAGTTCCGACTGAGTACGTTTGTCGATGGCGGCCAAGTATTCCAAGATGGAACTAAAATAGCGCTTAGTGACGTCCGCTACACGGCGGGACTCGCCGCTTTTTGGAGCTCTCCAATGGGGCCTTTGAAGGTTAGCTACGGTAGACCCCTCAACGAGAAAACGGGCGATATGCTTCAAAAGTTCCAATTTACCTTTGGTCAAACCTTTTGATTTCAGTTTTCGTACGGACTTGGAGAAAATGTTGAAACTGTTTCAGTTTTCCTTAGCGCTAATGCTTTTTGCACTGGCTGGTAACGGCCACGCGCAAGCAGAGGGTAAAGTCGGGTACGTAAATATTGACAGGATTTTGCGCGACTCTGCTCCTGCTTTACGGGCACAGAAAAAAATTGAAGCGGAATTTTCCAAACGAGATCAGGAGATGCAGAAGGTTGCAGAACAGATCAAGCGCTTGCAGGAACAATTGGAAAAAAACGCTGTAACGATGTCCGAAACCGACCGTCGTAACAAGGAACGCGAATTCAACGATCTCAATAAGGATTTTCAGAAGAAGCAGCGGGATTTCCGGGATGACCTCAATAACAGGCGTCAAGAGGAGCTTTCAATTGTTCTGGAGCGCGCGAACCGCGCAGTACGAGTGGTCGCCGAGCAGGAAAAGTACGACATAATTTTCCAAGAAGCAGTGTGGAGCAGCCCCCGCATTGACCTGACCGACAAGGTCATAAAGGCGCTGGACGATAGCGGCGGGAAATCGGCCGGCAAATAATGGGCAAGGCCTACCGGCTGGGCGAGATTGCCGAGCGGTTCGGGGGAGAGCTGGCTGGTGATCCGGATATCGTCATTGATCAAATCGCGAGCCTGGAAGGCGCCGGACCTGCAAATATTACTTTTCTCTCTAACCCCCGATACGCTCCCCTTTTAAAGAGTACGCGAGCAGGCGCGGTTATCCTTCCAGCGCAGGGGTATGTAGAGATCAGCATTCCCCGGATACGTTGCGACGATCCATACCTGTACTTTGCAAAAGTCTCACGCCTGTTCAATGAATTACCTGAGGTAAAGCCGGGCATTCATCCTTCGGTGATTGTGCACAGGAAAGCGATTGTTTCTCCTCTGGCGCAAATCTCAGCCGGATGTGTTGTTGCCGCCTATGCGCGTATTGACGAAGGGGCGGTGATTGGCCCGGGATGTGTACTGGACGAGCGAACGCACATTGGCGAACATACGCGATTAGTGGCTCGCGTTAGTGTGTATCCGGGATCTAAAGTCGGCAAGCGTTGCCTGATCCACGCTGGTGTGGTGATTGGTTCGGATGGATTTGGCTTTGCGCTCGAACGCGGTCAATGGCTGAAGATTCCGCAAATCGGTACCTGTCAAATTGGTGATGACGTTGAGATTGGAGCGAACTCAACCATCGATCGGGGCGCCCTAGATGACACCGTAATCGAAGATGGGGTCAAACTGGACAACCAAATTCAGATCGGTCATAACGTCCACATTGGAGCACACACCGCGATTGCAGGCTGTGTCGGTATTGCGGGCAGTGCAAAAATCGGCGCGCATTGTACGATAGGAGGGGGTGCCGTGATTCTTGGACACCTGTCCATAGGCGACCAAGTCCATATTTCCGCCGGGACGCTTGTCGCAAAATCAATAAAAAAATCGGGAACCTATACCGGGATATTCCCTACAGACGAGCACAGAAACTGGCTCAAAAATGCCGTGCAGCTGCGACACCTGGATTCGCTGGCTGACAGGATATCGGAACTTGAAAAAAGGAGAGATACAAGTGAATAGCATGGATATTGGCGCGATTCTAGAGCACCTGCCGCACCGGTACCCGTTTCTGCTTGTTGATAGAGTCCTGGAATGCGATCCGGGTAAAACCATTGTGGCAATTAAAAATGTGACCATAAACGAGCCTTTTTTTCTTGGGCACTTTCCACACCATCCTGTTATGCCGGGAGTTTTGATAATCGAAGCGCTTGCTCAAGCTGCCGCCATTCTTTCGTTTAAGACTCTCGGCACAAAACCAGACGATAACTCAGTCTATTATTTTGTCGGCATAGACGAAGCCCGATTCAAGCGGCCGGTCACCCCTGGGGATCAACTAACACTCCATGTGGCAATTGAGCGTAATGTCCGAGGCATTTGGAAGTTCAAAGGTGTGGCGAAGGTTGGTGATGCTGTTGCTGCAGAAGCAAAGCTGATGTGCACCGTCCGGTCGCTTTAATGTGCCGTCACAGGAGCCAATTAGACTTCACTCAGGATCCGCTGCAAGAAAAATCACCAAATGGGAAGGGCAGCGCAATATGAGTATCCACCACACTGCGGTTGTCCATCCTAATGCGATCATCGCGTCAGATGTGTCTGTAGGGCCATACTCCATCATTGGCGATAAGGTCCAAATTGACTCAGGAACTGTGATTGGCCCACACGTTGTTATTGAGGGTCCGACACGAATAGGGAAGGACAATCAGTTTTTCCAATTTTCCTCAATTGGAGCCGCCCCTCAAGACAGAAAATACCGTAATGAGCCTACGGTTCTAGAGGTCGGTGACCGAAATGTTGTTCGTGAGTTCTGCACGTTTAATCGCGGGACTGCACAAGACGCCGGAGCGACACGCGTCGGAGACGATAATTGGATCATGGCTTATGTTCATCTTGCCCACGACTGTCAAGTTGGTAACCATACTATTTTCGCAAATAACGCCCAACTCGCTGGACATGTTCATGTCGGGGACTACGCTATTTTGGGAGGATTTACCGTCGTACACCAGTTCGTTAGAATCGGTATCCACAGCATAACCGCCATGGGTACTATACTTCTGCAGGATCTCCCTCCGTATGTCACGGCAGCAGGGAACACCGCGAAACCGCACGGTATCAACGCCGAGGGGCTAAGACGTCGGGGCTATTCTGTTTCGGCGATTTCAGCCGTCAAACGGGCATACAAGTGCCTCTATAAATCGGGCCTCAGTTTAGAGGAAGCAAAGAAAGAGCTGTCATCGCAAGCGCGTGAGCACCCGGAGATAACACCTCTCGTCGATTTTATTGCGCTGGCAACGCGTGGCCTGATCCGGTAGTTCCATGCCAAAAAAATGTTTGATAGCAATTGTTGCAGGCGAGGCGTCTGGGGACCAAATCGGATCTCATCTCATCCGAGCGTTAAAGGCGGCTATTCCTGATGCCACATTTACCGGGATCGGTGGCCCTAAAATGGAGGCTGAGGGCTTCTCGTCCCTCTTTCAGATGGAGAAACTAGCGGTCCGTGGTTACATCGAAGTGTTGCGCCACTATCTGGAAATAACAGGTATCCGTCGAAAGCTTGTGCGGTCACTCGCCAGCGCCAAGCCCGATATTTTTATCGGCATTGACGCTCCAGACTTCAACCTTGAACTTGAGCGAAGGTTGAAAAAAATCGGAATAACGACAGTGCATTATGTGGGCCCGTCGATATGGGCGTGGCGTGGTGCCAGGATAAAGGGAATAGCAAAATCCGTTGATCACATGCTTGTGCTATTTCCGTTCGAAGCGCAGATATACAAAGATGCGGGCATAGATGCAACCTACGTTGGGCATCCCCTTGCGGATATCATCCCCGAGCGTGATCAAACCACTGAAATACGCTCTCTTTTAAGGGCACCATCGGGATGCAGGATAGTTACCCTTATGCCAGGCAGCCGGCAGACCGAACTTGCGCACTTGGGGCGTCTTTTCGCCGAAACAGCCGTGCAATTGGCCAAGCTCGTTCCAAACGTCCACTTTCTTGTTCCCCTGCTTACTCGCGAGACTCGCGCCCAATTCGATCAGGCTTTATTCGATGCACATGCAACTGAATTGCCGCTGACCGTACTCTTTGGGCACGGCAGGGATGCTCTAGCGGCCAGCGATGTAGCCTTAATTGCGAGTGGCACCGCAACACTGGAAGCCGCCCTTTTGCGCAAGCCCATGGTAATCGCCTACAAGATGAATAATTTTACTTGGAGACTTATGTCGAAACTGCGGTATCAACCCTGGGTGGGGTTACCGAATATATTGTCAGGAGCCTTCGTCGTACCCGAGTTCCTACAAGATGAGGCGACAGCAGATAATCTTGCTCAGGCATTGGCTAATCTATTGATGGATCCTGTCGTGACACGACGGCTTCCGCAAAAACTGTCAACCTTGCACGTAACTCTGCGCCAAAATACCGCAGCACGTGTTGTTGCTACGATTCAACGCCTGCTCGGCCTCAAAGTGGTGACGTGAGGACCGAACTTCTAATAGGTGGTGTCGATGAAGCGGGGCGAGGCCCTCTGGCCGGGCCGGTTTTTGCTGCGGCAGTTATTTTAAATCCATGCCATGAAATTAAGGGATTAGCTGACTCAAAAGCACTTAGCGCTAAAAATCGTGAACTACTCTCAGCCGAGATTCAGGCGCATGCTTTCTCGTGGTCTGTAGCGTCCGCGTCGGTCGAGGAAATTGATGAATTGAATATTCTTCAAGCGAGTCTTCTGGCGATGCAACGTGCTGTTGTAAACCTTCAGGTAACTCCGACACGAATTGTCGTAGACGGCCTTTATTGTCCGCTGGTGACGATGCCGGCAACGGCGGTCGTAAAAGGCGATCGAACCGTTCCAGCAATATCTGCGGCATCGATCCTCGCAAAAACCTTCCGAGACCGTGAAATGCTGAAACTGCACGCACTTTTCCCTGACTACGGACTGGATCGTCACAAAGGCTATCCCACAGCGCAGCACCTGGCTGCCATTAATCGATTAGGGATATGTCATATTTACCGAAAATCATTTGCGCCGGTAAAACGGATCATTCAACGCGGCTGAACCCTTGAAAAAAATTCAATCGCGAGATAACGCCTTTTACAAATCCCTCGTTAAACTCGCAGGGTCATCGCGGGCGCGGCGCCAGTCAAGTAGCACCATTCTAGATGGGATTCACCTGATTCAAGCCTATGCCGCCAGTGGGCAGACAGCACAAGCGCTAATTTTCAGGGATTCAAATCTGGAAACAGCTGAAGTCCGTGGGCTTGTTGGCACATACGCAGCAGAGCATGCGTATGTTCTGGAAGATGGGTTATTTGACGCCGTCGCACAAGTGGCAACGCCCACCGGAATAATGGCCTTGGTCAGCACCCCGCCGCCCTTGACTCCGCCAAACCGGGTTGGCGATGCTGTTCTGCTGGAGGAAATTCAGGATCCAGGAAATCTCGGGTCGATACTGCGAAGTGCTGCGGCTGCTGGCATTACGGAGATTTTTTTATCGCGTAAGTCGATTTTCGCATGGTCACCGAAGGTTCTACGCGCGGGAATGGGCGCCCATTTCAAGCTCGCTATCTACGAGGACATTAATCTTCCCGATTTACTTGTCCGTAGGGACGGACTGGCACTCGCCACAGATGTTGCCGGAGGCACGTCACTCTTTGAGGCAAAACTGCATGGGCCGGTTTCATGGATATTCGGAAACGAGGGCGCTGGTGTGTCACCGGTTTTGATGCAAGCGGCGGACACCCGTGTCCATATCCCAATGCCTGGCAGATCGGAATCACTCAATGTTGCCGCGGCGGCCGCCATATGTCTTTTTGAACAGACCAGGCAACGACGTTAATACCGTCAAGTGGGGCGCTTAACTCAATAAACCCGGCGTTGTAATCCGATTTCCTGCAGTATGGTCGTCGAAATTTCTTCGATCGATTTAGTCGTCGAATTCAACCAGCGAATTCCCTCTCTGCGCATCAATGTCTCGGCTTGTTCCACTTCTCGGCGACAATTTAAAAGTTCGGCATATTTGCTGTTTGGGCGCCGTTCCTTACGAATTTCCGCCAGACGTTCAGCGATTATGGTCAGGCCGAATAATTTATCTCTGAAGGGCAGGAGAGAGGCCGGCAGGCTATTCCTCTCGAAATCTTCAGGAATAAGCGGGTAATTCGCTGCGCGCACGCCAAACTGCAGGGCTAGATAAAGGCTTGTTGGGGTCTTCCCGCTGCGGGAAACCCCAACCAGAATCACATCGGCCTTCGCGAGCTCACGGTTGGATTGCCCATCATCATGCGCCAGTGCGAAGTTTACTGCTTCAATGCGGTGCTGATATTCTTTTTTATCGGTCGCGCTGTGAGATCGGCCAATCGTGTGGGTCGACTTTTGACCTAACTCGTGCTCGAGAGGGTCAATAAAAGTTTCGAAAAAATCAAGAACGAGAGCATCCGCACCACGCAGACTCGCACGAACGGTGTTGTTGACGAGACTCGTAAAAACAATTGGCCTACCGTTGCCTAACCCCGCAGCCTGGGCAATTCTTTCGAGAGCAACTTGCGCCTTTTCCGCGCTGTCGACGAAGGGAATCGTCTCCTGATTGAATTTGATGTCCTCAAATTGACTTAACAGGCTGTGCCCAAGCATTTCGGCGGTAATGCCGGTGCCATCAGAAACAAAGAAAATCGTGCGGTGTTTGTTTGGCATGACCATCCTTACCTCGGGTTTGTGCTGCGCAACATCAGCTAAGCCGGTAAAATATAGTGTTTATTCTCGTCCATCAACCCGTTCTGGGAAGTTATCTCATGAATCAGAAGCATTTTGTAGCCCGGCTTGACCAGTTGCGCATGTCCGACGTCGAAGACGTGGGCGGTAAAAATGCCTCCCTGGGGGAAATGATCAGCCAGTTAGCCAAGGTTGGCATTCGGGTTCCTGGTGGTTTTGCGACCACCGCTCAGGCGTTTCGTGAGTTTCTAAGCCAAAGTGGGCTGGACACTCGAATCGAGGAGCGACTGCTCTCGCTCGATCCGGACGATGTAGAGGCATTGGCAGTGTGCGGAGCACAAATCCGCGAATGGATTATTGAAACTCCCTTCCCCCCTGCGTTCTCTGCGGCAATTGCCAATGCTTATGAAGTAATGATGAAAGAGTCCGGGGGCGAAGTCGCTGTTGCCGTTCGCTCCAGCGCCACGGCGGAAGATATGCCGGATGCATCGTTTGCCGGACAACAGGAAACGTTCCTGAATATCCGCGGACTGGCGAATGTTATGGACGCGATGAAACACGTATTTGCATCGCTCTACAACGATCGCGCCATTTCCTACCGGGTACATCAAGGCTATGCGCACGCTGACGTGGCTCTGTCGGCGGGCGTTCAGCGCATGGTCAAAAGCGATTCGAGTGGCGTGATGTTTACGATGGACACCGAATCCGGGTTCCAGGATGTGGTGTTTATCACCGCGTCCTGGGGGCTCGGTGAGATGGTCGTGCAGGGCGCGGTTAACCCGGACGAGTTTTACGTCCACAAGCCCATGCTGAGCATTGGAAAGCCCGCGGTAATTCGACGAAGCTTGGGCTCAAAACTCAGCAAAATGATTTTCTCAGCGAATGCTGAAGCAGGAAAATCTGTGCGAACGGTGGATGTGAGTAAAACAGATCAGAACCGCTTTTGCCTGACCGATGCAGACGTGCTCGAGTTAGCCGCATTCGCTGTAAAAATAGAGACCCACTACGGGCGCCCGATGGACATCGAGTGGGGCAAGGACGAAAGCGATGGCAAGCTATACATTCTTCAGGCCCGGCCCGAAACCGTTAAGTCGCATAAAAAATCCGAAGGGCAGGAACGCTACCGGCTTCTCGCTCCATCCGAATTGTTGGCAACAGGGCGCGCTATCGGACAGAAAATCGGCAAAGGCACCGTGCGTATTGTGAAGGATTCGTCAGAAATGTCGCGCGTACAGAAGGGCGACATACTTGTTACAGACATGACGGATCCCAACTGGGAGCCCGTCATGAAGCGCGCAGCGGCCATTGTCACCAATCGCGGCGGCAGAACCTGCCATGCCGCGATTATTGCCCGCGAGTTGGGTATTCCTGCAGTGGTCGGATGTGGTGACGCCACGGATGTGCTGAGGGATGGGGACGAGGTGACTGTTTGTTGCGCGGAAGGAGATACCGGCAATATTTACCGCGGCCTGCTCAAGGTCGAAATTACATCACAGGTCCGCGGGGAAATGCCAGATTGCCCGGTGAAAATAACGATGAATATCGGCAATCCGAATCTTGCGTTTGATTTTCAGAGCCTGCCCAACGCGGGCGTCGGCCTTGCCCGTCTTGAATTCGTCATTAACAATATGATTGGTGTCCACCCCAAGGCTGTGCTGGAGTATCCCAACCTGCCCGCTGACCTCGCTGGGCAGATCGAGCAGGCGGCGCGAGGGTATGCAAGTCCCCGCGATTTCTATATCGAAAAATTGACTGAAGGCGTTGCCACCATTGCGGCGGCATTCTGGCCCAAACCGGTCATCGTACGCCTGTCCGATTTCAAGTCCAATGAGTATAAAAAATTGGTCGGCGGCAGTCGTTATGAACCTGATGAGGAAAATCCCATGCTTGGCTTTCGAGGAGCCTCGCGTTACATAGCACCTTCGTTCCGAGAATGCTTCGAGATGGAGTGTCTGGCTATGCGCAAGGTTCGCAATGAACTGGGCCTGACCAACGTCGAAATCATGGTTCCTTTTGTGCGCACACTGGGCGAGTGTAAGCAGGTGATCAACTTGTTGGGTGAAAATGGCCTCGCGAGGGGTTTGGATGGGCTACGCCTGATCATGATGTGCGAGTTGCCGGCTAATGCAATTCTCGCCGAGCGTTTTCTAGAATTTTTTGACGGTTTCTCTATCGGATCAAATGATCTGACGCAGCTGACCTTGGGGCTTGACCGCGACTCGGGCTTGGTCGCAGGTGCCTTTGACGAACGCGACCCGGCAGTTCTGGCCATGTTGCATCTAGCGATCCAAGCCTGCCTTAAAGCTGGGAAATACGTCGGGATCTGCGGTCAGGGTCCATCGGATCACCCTGATTTTGCCAAGTGGTTAGTGGATGAAGGCATCGGCAGCTTGTCGCTCAACCCTGACACCGTTGTAGATACCTGGCTCCATCTCGCAAATCCGCAGTCAAAGAGCGTATAGGGTTTAAGGTGGGGCAGTGCGAATGTCTAACTCATGTCTTGTTTTTTGTCCGCATGAGTCTTTGTTTCTCCCGCTCCCAGTCGCGTGTTTTTTCGTCCTGGCGCCTGTCATGCTGCTTTTTCCCCTTGGCCAAACCTACCGCCAGTTTGATGCGTCCGCGAACATAATGCAGATCCAGGGGCACCAGCGTATATCCCTGTTGCGCCGTTTTACCAATCAACTTCTTGATCTCGTCCGCATGCAAAAGCAACTTGCGCGTTCGAGTGGCCTCTGGGCTGATATGCGTAGACGCCGTTGGGAGTGCGCCTATATGCGCACCGATAAGGAAAATTTCCCCATCCCTGACAATGACGTAAGCTTCCTTCAGTTGCGCCCGACCGGCCCTGATTGCCTTGGCCTCCCAGCCTTGCAATACGAGGCCGGCCTCATAGCGATCTTCGATGAAGTAATCGTGGAATGCTTTTTTGTTTTGCGCAATGCTCATGGCGGCTATTTGACTGACCTTTGGAAATGGACGCCTGGACTTTTGTCATGGCGTACATGTGTTCCGCACCCACCCGAACGAACGGAAGGGGCAGAAGGTACCCTTGAGGGGGTACGAATGATTTTACAGGTACATGATGGTCACGGTTGAGCGTTCAGTGCTGGTCGGGTATAGCGCGGAACAGATATATGCGTTAGTCGCCGAGATCGAGCGTTATCCAGAGTTTTTGCCCTGGTGCGACGCTGTGGACGTCGAGCTGCGCGCTCCGGCAGAGGTCACCGCCACAATCCATCTAAACTACTGCGGTGTGCGACAACAGTTCACCACACGCAACAGCCAGACCCCACCTCTGCTCATCTCAATGCAGCTTGTTCGCGGTCCATTCAGCTGCCTGGACGGGATATGGCGATTCACCGCATTGAATGAAGGCGCGTGCAAAATTGAGTTCCGGCTGAATTACCTATTCGCAAGCGCACTGCTGGGCAAGCTTGTCGGTCCAGTCTTCAACCATATTGCTAGTACCTTTGTTGAGGCCTTTGTAAAGCGGGCAGAGGCGTTGTACGGAAAATGAATATCGACATAGAGGTTATTGCGGCTTCAGGCGGACTTCTCGTGGCAGTGAAGCTCCAGGTCGCAGCCGGGAGTACTGTCGAAAGCGCCATCCTCCAAAGTGGACTGCTTCCTCAACCGTATTGGGATTTGGCTGCCCTAAGTGGTCGCGTGGGTATCTACGGTAGGCTGGTACTGGTGTCTCAGATATTAAAGAGTAATGACCGGATTGAAATTTACAGCCCGCTAATAGCCGACCCGAAGGCTGTCAGACGTGCCCGCGCCAGGGTTGTCGCGCGCTAATTGCAGAACGTGCTGACCTGTTGGCGGGCTTTTGCAAGCTCAGTCTGGATTTGTTGCTCATCAAGGAAATAGCGCTCGCCCTTGGCGTCCAGCCGCTGTTGCCTCCCCCCGGCTTCCAGCGTGATGACCTGATTCTTAACCGTCGTGCAGTTTTCCGCCTTTTGGGTGTCTTGTGCCTGTTTGTCCTGAGCCTTTTTCTGCACATCAGCTTCATCGAGTTTGCGCTTGCGGAAGGCTTGTTCCTGCTCAGCCGCATTGAGGGGGCGCGACGGCTTTTCAGCCGCAGGCGATTTGGCATCGCTTTTGGTGGCGGCTTTAGTTCCGTTTGCACCGGCATCGGTGGGCCCGGAACTGCTACTTGAACGGTTTTTTAAGACCTCGGCTTTTGCTCCGGCCGGCGGCGGTTTATCCGTGTACTGGACTTTGCCATCGGCATCTACCCACTTGTATAGCTGGGCATGAGCGGGTAGCGCCAAGCACAGTAAAAATAGAAAAAATCCGCTTCGTTTCATGGATTTGTCCTCGCTGATGGAGTGGGGAAACATAATGGTTTTGATGTTACTAGTCAATGAAATCAGTCTGTTATTTACGTCAATTGAGCCCTCGCGTATAATGCTGCTTTGCATCCAGAGGTCTTATGCGCGTCATACAAAAAGCCCTAACCTTTGACGATGTTTTGCTCGTCCCGGCCCATTCCACAGTGTTGCCTCGCGATGTCAGTCTGAAAACCCGCCTAACGCGCAGAATCAGTCTCAACATACCGCTGGTATCCGCTGCCATGGATACGGTCACAGAATCGCGACTGGCCATTGCCATTGCGCAAGAAGGGGGCATTGGCATTGTCCATAAAAATCTTACCTCCAAGCAGCAAGCGGCGGAAGTGCTCAAGGTCAAGCGCTTCGAATCCGGTCTGCTAAAAGACCCGATGACGGTCTCCCCCGATATAACGGTGAGGCAGTTGCTTGCGCTGACACAGCAACATAAAGTCTCCGGTTTCCCGGTTGTCGAGCATGGCAAGGTCGTCGGCATGGTCACGAACCGTGACTCACGTTTTGAAACCGACTTGGACGCCCCCCTCCGAGCCATCATGACGCCCAAAGATCGTCTCGTATTCGTCAAGGAGGGCGCCAGTCCTGAAGAAGCCCGCGCCTTGCTTCATAAGCACCGTCTTGAACGCGTGCTCGTGGTAAACGATTCCTTTGAGTTACGCGGCTTGGTAACAGTAAAAGACATTCTCAAAGCAACAGAACACCCTTACGCATGCAAGGATGAGCAGGGCAAACTGCGGGTCGGTGCTGCGGTGGGTGTGGGAGAAGGAACCGAGGAGAGGGTGCAGCGACTGGTGGAAGCCGGCGTGGATGTAATCGTTGTCGATACCGCACACGGCCACGCGCAAGGCGTGCTTGACCGGGTGCAGTGGGTCAAAAGAACCTACCCTCAGATCGAGGTGATCGGCGGCAATATTGCCACCACCTCTGCCGCGAAGGCGTTGGTCGATCACGGCGCTGATGGCGTCAAGGTCGGCATCGGCCCCGGATCAATCTGCACGACCCGCATCGTCGCCGGCGTTGGCGTCCCGCAAATTACCGCGGTTCAGAATGTACATGCGGCGCTCGACGCCATTGGCGTTCCGCTGATTGCCGATGGCGGAATCCGCTATTCCGGAGACGTCGCCAAGGCGATTGCGGCCGGGGCCAATTGCGTCATGATGGGCAGCATGTTTGCCGGAACCGAAGAGGCCCCCGGAGAAATCGTCTTATACCAAGGACGTTCCTACAAACTCTACCGAGGCATGGGGTCGATTGGCGCCATGCAGGATGGCGCCGCCGACCGCTATTTCCAGGATCCCGCCAACAACGCTGACAAACTCGTCCCTGAAGGCATCGAGGGCAGGGTTCCCTACAAAGGCAGCGTGCTGTCTATTCTCTATCAGATGGTGGGTGGATTGCGAGCCAGCATGGGTTACTGCGGTTGCGCCACGATCGAAGAAATGCGTACTAAAACAGAATTCGTCCAGATTACATCGGCGGGAATGCGTGAATCACATGTGCATGACGTTCAGATCGTCAAAGAGGCGCCGAATTACCAGATCGACTGATGTGCTATTGTTTTGAAGACCAGGCCGGTCGCGCGTTTCCGTGCGACCGGCCTTTTAACTTTCAGGAATCCGGATGCACGACAAGATATTGATTCTCGATTTTGGCTCACAGGTCACGCAACTCATTGCCCGACGCGTGCGCGAGACAGGGGTGTATTGCGAGATTCACGGCTACGACCTTGCCGATGATCTTGTGCGCAGCTTTGGCGCAAAGGGGGTGATCCTCTCTGGCAGCCATATGTCAGCGTACGAGGAGGAGACGGCCAGGGCCTCTGCCGCAGTGTTTGAGCTTGGCCTACCGGTGCTTGGTATTTGCTATGGCATGCAGACGATGGCGCAGCAATTGGGAGGTAAAGTCGAGCCCGGTAAAGTACGGGAATTTGGCTATGCGGCGGTCCGTGCGCGCGGGCATACGGCCTTACTGCGTGACATTCAGGACAGTGTTACGCCAGAGGGACACGGCATGCTCAAGGTCTGGATGAGCCATGGCGACAAAGTAACGGCACTGCCGCCCGGCTTCAAATTGATGGCTTCGACTGATTCGTGCCCCATTGCGGGCATGGCCGATGAATCGCGCCGATTCTATGGGGTTCAGTTTCATCCTGAGGTGACTCACACGCAGCAGGGCGCGGCTTTGCTGCATCGTTTCGTAATCGATATTTGCGGCAGCAAGGGCGACTGGAATATGCCCGACTATGTCACCGAAGCCGTCGAAAAAATTCGTCGTCAGGTCGGTAAAGACGAAGTCATCCTCGGGCTTTCCGGCGGCGTCGACTCATCGGTGGCGGCAGCACTAATTCACCGGGCGATCGGCGCCCAGCTTACCTGCGTGTTCGTTGATCACGGGCTTCTCCGGTTAAATGAAGCAGAACAAGTCATGGCCACCTTTGCGAAGAATTTAGGCGTCAAAGTTATTCACGTTGATGGTACGGCGCAATTCATGGGCATGCTGTCAGGCGTTGCCGATCCAGAGATGAAGCGAAAAATAATTGGCAAGGAATTTGTCGAGGTATTCCAGCGCGAATCTGCCAAAATCCCTAATGCCAAATGGCTTGCGCAGGGAACCATCTATCCGGATGTGATCGAGTCTGCCGGCGCGAAGTCGAAAAAAGCCACCTCTATAAAATCACATCACAATGTGGGTGGCCTGCCGGACACCCTGCATCTGAATCTACTCGAGCCCTTACGCGAACTGTTCAAGGATGAGGTGCGCGAATTGGGCGTTGCATTGGGATTGCCGCACGACATGGTCTACCGTCATCCTTTCCCCGGTCCCGGACTTGGAGTTCGCATTCTCGGCGAGGTAAAAAAGGAGTTTGCCGATTTACTTCGACGGGCCGATGCCATCTTCATTGAAGAATTACGCAATACCAAGGATGTCGACGGGGCATCTTGGTATGAAAAAACAGCCCAGGCGTTTGCTGTTTTTCTACCGGTAAAATCGGTTGGCGTGATGGGAGACGGCCGCACCTACGAGTACGTCGTCGCGCTTCGTGCTGTGCAGACACAGGATTTCATGACCGCGGATTGGGCGCACCTGCCGCATGAACTGCTTGGGCGCGTTTCAAACCGAATCATCAACGAGGTGCGTGGAATTAACCGGGTCGTATATGACATTTCAGGAAAACCGCCGGCGACCATCGAGTGGGAATAGCGCGCGCTACCGACCATGGCGAACTACGATTGCGATAGCACGATGATGCGCGAAGCCCTTGAGCTTGCCGCAAAGGCGGGTGCCGTTGGCGAGGTACCAGTAGGCGCCGTCGTGGTGAAAGACGGCGTCATCGTCGGGCGCGGCTCGAACCAACCCATTGGGGGGCACGATCCTAGCGGCCACGCAGAAATACTGGCGCTGCGCGATGCTGCGCGCACGCTTGGCAATTACCGGCTGCCCGGTTGCACGCTCTATGTGACGCTTGAGCCCTGCGTCATGTGCGCCGGGGCAATCATGCATGCACGTATTGCACACGTAGTCTTCGGTGCAAGCGACCCCAAAACCGGCGCCTGCGGCAGCGTTGTCAATATATTTGCCGAGCCGCGGCTCAACCACCACTGCACCGTTACCGGCGGGCTGATGGCCGAAGAATGTGGCAGCCTCTTATCGGAATTTTTTGCCGCAAGGCGCAGCCATGCCGCGAATTGAGATTTCCATTCCGGCGCAGACCTTGACGTTGCACGAGGCCGATGGTGGATCGCCCAAGACCTACCGCGTTTCCACCGCCAGCAAGGGCGTGGGCGAGCTGTACGGCAGCTTCTGCACGCCGCGCGGGCAACACATCGTGCGCGCTAAAATCGGTGCGGGCCAGCCGGTGAATACGGTGTTTGTGCGACGCCGCCCAACCGGTGAAATATGGACGCCGGAGCTGGGCACGCAGTTCCCGGAGCGCGACTGGATACTGACGCGCATCCTGTGGCTCTCAGGCTGCGAGGTCGGCTTTAACCGACTGGGTAAGGTCGACACCATGCGACGCTACATCTACATCCACGGCAGCCCCGACACGGTGGCCATGGGCACGCCGGGTTCCATCGGGTGCGTGCGCATGCGCAACCAGGACTTGCTGGAACTGTTTGACAGCGTTACGCCAGGAACCCAGGTGGCGATCGCGGGCCAGACCGGTTCCGTCACCTGACTGAGGCCCCGCTGGTCGAGCAATGGCTGGAAACCCGCACCAGGCGGTCATTTCCAGCCTATGGCATCGCTGAAAACAGCGTGATTCAGTGCCCGATGATTTGCGCCACCCGCGCCGTATCGGGCGCGTTGATGATGCCGCGCTCGGTAATCAGTGCGGTAATCAGCTCGGCTGGGGTGACATCAAAGGCCGGATTGAACACTTCCACCCCGTGCGCGGCCCAGCGATTGCCACCGTGTCCGGTCACCTCATCGGCATGGCGCTCCTCAATCGGGATGTGGCTGCCGTCGGGAATCGCCAGGTCAAAGGTCGAAACCGGCGCTGCGATATAAAACGGAATTTTGTGGCGTGCCGCCAGCACCGCCAGCGTATAGGTGCCGATCTTGTTGGCGGCGTCGCCGTTAGCGGCGACCCGGTCAGCGCCGACGACAATCACGTCAATCTTGCCCTGCTGCATCAGGTGGCCGGCCATGTTGTCGGTGACCAGGGTGACCGGAATTTTTTCCTGCACCATTTCCCAGGCGGTCAGGCGCGCGCCCTGCAGGTAGGGACGGGTTTCGTTGGCCACGACCGAAATGACTTTGCCGGCGTCACGCGCCGAACGAATCACACCCAACGCCGTGCCATGCCCGGCGGTTGCCAGCGCCCCGGCGTTGCAATGGGTCATGATGCGCGCGCCGTCAGAGATCAATGCCGCGCCAAATCCGCCCATGGCGCGGTTGATGGCGATGTCTTCGTCGTAAATCGCCAGCGCCTCCTGCAGGGCAGGGTGGCCGGCGTCCATGGCTTTACGCATGCGTTGCAAGGCCCAGAACAGGTTGACCGCAGTAGGCCGGCTTGCGGCAAGCGCCGCGTGCGCGGCGTCCTGGTTGCCGCCTGCGGCTGCTTCTAGCGCGATGCCAAAGGCGGCTGCGCAGCCTATCGCCGGTGCGCCCCTTACCACCATGTCGCGTATCGCGGCGGCGGTCTCGGCAGCGGTGCGGCAGGAGACATAGACGATTTCATGCGGCAGACGCCGCTGGTCTATGAGTTCAAGACGACCATCCACCCAGCGCAGGGTTTGTACCGCAACGGCTTCAGATGACACGTTCATTTCCCCCATCAACCGGTAGTTGCGCACCGGTGGTCTTGGCGAACAGCGGGCCGCACATTTCCGCCGCAAGCTCTGCGACATCCCGGCTGGTCACTTCGGTTTTCAGCACATTGTTGGTTTTGTAATCGTGCACGCTCATGCCGTAATGGCGGGCGCGCTGCTCCAGTACCGCGTCCGTCCACAGGGCCGTGTCAAAAACAGCATTGGGATGCAGCGTATTGATGCGAATGCCATCGCCACCCCACTCGAGCGCAGCCACACGCACCAATTGCGTCAGGGCCGCCTTGGATGCCGAATAGGCCGCGGCTCCCGGACCGGGGGCGGGAACATTCTTGGATCCGATCACCACAACGCGTCCGCCGCGCGGGGCAAGCTTGAGATACGGGTGACAGGCGCGCATCAGGAACAGGTTCCCGTCAAGATTGATGCTCATTACCCGGCGCCACTCTTCGCTTTGCAGTTCCTCTATTTTGCGGTTGGCAGAAAATATCCCCGCGTTGAGAACGAGCATGTCAACGCCACCAAAGGTTGCGATGGCACGATACAAGGCGGCCTGGATTTGCGCCTCATCGGTTACATCGCATACCAAGCCAAGATAATCGGTGCGCGTCCAGGCGGTGCAGACCTCGGGATTGATGTCGAGCGCAACGACTGCAGCACCGCGCTCGAGCAGAGAGGCAACGCACGCTTTGCCTATGCCGGAAGCCGTGCCGGTGACAACGGCCACTTCGCCTGAAAAAACCGGAAGCTTGCCCGACTTGCGTAACTTGGCCTGCTCGAGGTCCCAATACTCAAGCTCGAAAATATCCCGCGCGGGAAGCGCTCGGTAGCCGCCGAGCGAATTGGCCCGTAGCATGACGTCGATGGTGTGCTCATAAAGTTCCTCGACGATTGCCGCATCCTTGGCGTTGCGCCCGACCACGGCCATGCCGAAAGCAGCATCGATCACAACGCGCGGTGCAGGATCCAGCATGGTCTTGCGGTCCTTGGCCTGCGGCTCGTGTAACGCAAAATAGGCCTTGTAGTCGCGCGCGTAGGCGCCGACGTCAGTGCCCAGCATTGGCAGGCGCTTGGTTCGTATGACGTGATCCGGGGTGATAGGCCCCTGTGCGCACATCGCCGCCACCGCCGGATGCCGGGCAAACGCGTGAGTTCGCGTATTGGCGCAGGTCTTCAGGATCATCGGGCCGCCTGCCGTCCGGGAAATAGCCTGACGCAGTTCGGCCTGCGCCTTCGGGGCGAATCGCGGTGTAGTGCCGACCGGTGCCTGAGCCGCGTCCTGCGCGCAATGGTTTGCAAGATACGCCTCGGCGCGTGCCACCAGGTCGATCATCCGTTCATAGGATTCACGCGCTGTTTCACCAAAAGAAAATATGCCGTGTTGCAATAGCACCATGCCGATGGTTTGGGGGCCCGATTCGCGCGGAAAGGCCTTGGCGCAATATTGCGCCAGGTCAAACCCGGGCATCAGGTAGGGAATCACGACGACGCTGTCACCGTAAATCTCCCGGATACGCGCTTCACCTTCCGCCGTATCGCTCACGGCAAGCACCGCGTCCGCATGCGTATGGTCTACGTATTTGAAGGGCAGGGAAGCGTGCAAAATCGTCTCAACCGAGGGGGTCGGCGCGGACGCCCGCAACAAATGGGTGGCCATTTCATTGACCATTTGCGGATCAGACAGCGCATCAAGCCCGGCGAGGCGCTGCAGATGCGCGAGGCGCACCGGAGCAAAACCCGCCTCCTCAATGGTTTCCAGATCCCAACCGCTGCCCTTGATATGAAGAATCGCCTCATCTTCACCGAACAGATTCCGGTGAAGCATTTTTACGGAGGTATTCCCGCCGCCATGCATTACCAACGACTTGTCACGCCCGAGCAAGCGCGAGGTGTACACCCGAAGCCCTAGGTCGCCGGAAAAGCCCGCCGCCTCGCTGTCACTCCATAAACTCTGCATCGCCGCAAACCCTTAAAATGATGCGGCATTATAACGTTCGACACCATGAATCCTTCCTCGCATCAATACACCGTCCACATTCTCGTCTGGGAGCAGGCCGCGGTGTTCGCGCAGCCCTTGCGAGAAACCGTGTTCGTTCACGAGCAGGGCGTACGCATTGAAGAGGAATGGGACGAATGGGACGCAGTTTCCGATCACGCCATCGTCTTTGGCGTTTCGGGGCTGGCCGTCGGCACCGGCCGATTGCTGCCGCCGGAACCGGCAACGCCGGGAGAGGCAAGGATAGGCCGGATGGCGGTACTAAAAGAATCGCGGGGGAACGGTGCGGGCATGGCCTTGCTTGATGCCCTGGTCGCGCTAGCCGCAGCGCGCGGGCTTGAGACCCTAGTGCTTCACGCACAAACCCAGGCGCTGGGGTTTTACCAGCGCTGCGGCTTTGTCGCCGAGGGGCTGGAATTTATCGAGGCGAATATCCCGCACTTCACGATGCGACGGGTACTGGTGAGTCCCCGGGTTTAATTCGAAACGCGACTGTACCGGCGACGCCGCCGTCCTCGCTGAAAGTGCGTTCGACAAATTCTGTCTCCCCGCTGCGGTGAACGAGGAGCACCGTAGAACAACGCGTGCCGTAACCCGGGCCGACGATGCGCGCAGCCGACAATTCCCGTTCCCGCTCCAGTCCCACACCCGTGTCCGGCAGGGCTTCATCCGGAGCAATCGCAGAATCGTCAAGGATCTGCAGCAAAGCCTCCGGTGTGATGTGTCCGCCTAGTGCGCGTTGCATTTTCGATTTTCCGGCAAGGACCTTGGGCCAGGCGGTATCGAGAAGGTGGTTGGACAATCCATGCACGCCAGCAGCTACCTTCTGCGGTGTACCGCCTCGATTGGAAAAATGCCACATGCCACGGTGGTCGGATGCCAGAAGATTGAAGCCGTTATAGTGCTTGGCGCCGGGGGCGAGTGCCTCCAGATAGTCCTCGGGCGATTGTTTTCCCTGCAGGAATTCACTGACGAGAAAACCCCGCGAACGCGCATCCAACACGCGATCGCCAGGCCTGCGAAAATTGGTCAGCGCCGCAAATCCTCCATTGATCCCGACGCCCAGCCATGTGCCATTTTGCTCAAGATCGCGCCCAGCGAGAATCTGCGGGCATTCAGGCCAGATATTCGCCGGAGCAGCCGGACGTTTAAAGAATTCGTCGCGATTCGCTGCAAGAACCAACGCGTACTCTGTATGCGCCTGCCAGGCGAAAAGAATCAGGCACATCGTATTGGTTGGTGGAAACTCAATTACAAAGCCTTAAAGCGCTCGATGTGGCGGCCAGAATCGGCGGCAACAATTGAGGTAAAGCCGCAATCGGTGACAGCGGCTGCAAGCGCCGCTTCGAATGCGGTGTCCGAGTCGATATTCTCGTAGATTTCCATCCAGGTGCTTGGATCTTCGGTACGCACCAGCAGGCGGCCGGTTATACCGGTTGTATTTTTTACATGCGCCTGCAAACGCTCAATAGTCGCTCGCGTTGCCGCTTGGCCGGGGTTGGCGACGCGATAATAAACAAAGTAACTGATCTTCATTTTAGCAAGTAGGGTAGTGGCTGTGGTGACAGGGTCGGCCCCTGCGGGGTTCCCGTATGCACAATTGACAAGGCGATGCTTTCTGAATTTGCAACTGCAAGAACATCAAAGCCCCCGTTGGGGGATGCTTGTGCACTGACTACCATCCCGCTTGCCTGATCGCCCAGATCTTCACTATATAGCGCCGTTCCGGGCAGGGGGATGGCTTCGGCAACGATATTGGCAAGGTACATGCGTCGTTTTAGTTTGCCCAGGTATTGGGTGCGCGCAACGATTTCCTGGCCGGGATAGCAGCCCTTTTGAAAACTGACCCCGCCGATCAACTCAAGATTGATCATTTGAGGAATGAACTGGTCTTGAGTCGCCTGCGTTATCCAGGGTACACCGGCGCGAATTTCCAGCCACCCCCACGCTGCCGCACCGACCGGTGTAAACGCCGCCTGAAGCACGGACCAATTTTTCTGTGCGGTTTTCACCCCGGCTATAACCACCCATCGTGTCTGCGACAAGCGCAGCAGCAGTCCATTTTCGGAGACCGCTCCCTGATGGTCGTCAGCCGGAACAAGAGGGAAATGCTTGGCGATATGCTCCTCTCCGTTTGGGCTGCTAAGCCCTGTGAGGACGCAGCGATCCGACGCGTCTTCAAGCTTTACTTTGGATCGCATCACGAACATGGCCAGCCGCTTCTGGATTGTCGGAAGGATGTCCCGTGCCAGCGCCATGCTGTAACCCAGCTCGGTGCGCCAGAACAAAAATGTTGCCAGAACCCGTCCCTTGGCCGAACAATAACTGCCGTAAACGCTGGCGTTCATGGACAGCGCCTTTACATCACAGGAAAGCTGCCCTTGTAGAAAGGCCCCCGCGTCTTCGCCGCTGAACTCAATGATCCCAAGGTGTGAAAGGTCAGCAATTATGTTGACTCGCGCCGCGGCCGAAAGCTCCATCGACTTATCACCAAAATGACTGACGGCGCCATCGCTAATGACTGCCGCGTTTTCTGTCAAAAATTTAGCCCACTCCACATTCATATGTTTGTTGAATTCTTTCGGTTTGGTATTGACGCAGCAGGAGGTATTCTTGCTGATGGCGCCACGCGAGGGTGCAGCACATCACCGCATGGCATAATTGTCCCATTATAACTGCAGCGTCTCCGCCTAATCGCAGGCAAGACGCGCCAGTCACATGATAAAAAACCTGTTCGCCACTATTGCTCTCGCTGCCTTTGGCTGTCTCGTATGGGCGGCCTGGTTCGCATTCAGTCCCCTGCGCCTGCAAACCGCTGAACTCGATTTCTCTATTCAGCCGGGTAGCAGTTTGCGCAGCGCAGCGCGGCAAATTTCCGCAGCGGGGGTAGCCATGGCTCCCTGGCAATTTGCCCTATTGGGGCGCGCCGCAGGCAAAGCGGGTGCCATAAAAGCGGGCAGTTATGAGATCGCGCAGGGGATCACCGCGTGGAATCTGCTCATGCAGATTACCCAGGGTGATTTTTCCCAATCTGAAATCGTTTTTATCGAGGGCTGGACTTTCAAACAGATTCGCGCCGTACTCGACGCAGAAACGGGTCTCAGGCACGATAGCTCGAAGCTGACAGACGAGCAGATTATGGTGCGAATCGGCGCCCCAGCCCAAGCCCCGGAAGGATGGTTCTTTCCAGATACCTATCTGTTCGCCAAGGGATCGAGTGACCTAGCCATTTTGAAGCGCAGTTGGCGCCAGATGGAAAATCAACTGGGGGCGGCTTGGGCGCAACGTGCGCAGGAGTCGCCGCTAAAGACCCCCTATGAGGCGCTAACTCTTGCCTCTATTATCGAGAAAGAAACCGGCCGTCCGGCCGACCGGGCCCGCATTGGCGCCGTGTTCAATAACCGTTTGCGCATCGGCATGTTGCTGCAAACCGATCCGACCGTTATTTACGGTCTTGGCGATGAGTTCAACGGTAATTTAAAAAAAGAACACTTGTTACGTGACGGGCCTTTCAACACCTATACCCGTGCAGGGCTGACGCCACAGCCGATTTCAATGCCGGGAAGCGGGGCATTGCTGGCGGCAGTCAAGCCGGCAAAAGGCGACGAGTTATATTTTGTTGCACGTGGTGATGGCAGCAGCCAGTTCTCGAAGACGCTGCTGGAACACAACCGCGCCGTGCATCAATACCAATTATCATCAAAACGATAAAGAGAGCGACACGTGAAGCATCTCATCTCATCGTCTCGGACACGCGCATGGTAAGCCGCGGAAAATTGATCACCCTCGAAGGGGTTGATGGTGCGGGGAAAAGCACGCATCTTGAATGGATTGCCGCGCGCCTTCGCGACGCGGGCAAAGACGTTGTGATGACCCGTGAGCCTGGTGGTACGCCTCTTGGCGAGGCTTTGCGTGAGCTTGTATTGACCCAGTCAATGACATTGAACACCGAGGCGCTGCTTATTTTTGCCGCACGTAGCGAGCACATCGCCAAGGTAATACTTCCCGCATTGGAGGCAGGACGCTGGGTTCTGTCAGATCGCTTCACTGATGCCACTTTTGCTTATCAGGGCGGGGGAAGAGGACTTGCAGAAGAGCGAATTGCCACCCTCGAGAACTGGGTCCAATGCGGATTGCAGCCGGACCTGACGCTGTTTTTTGATGTTCCACTGGAAGTCGCCCGGCAACGCCTTCTCGCCCAAGGAACGGCGCTCGATCGATTTGAACAGGAAAATCTTGAGTTTTTCATCCGCGTGCGTGCAGGCTATTGTGCCCGGGTGGCTGGCCAGCCGGCGCGCTTTCGCCAAATAGATGGTACAAAGAGTCGCGACGAGATAAGGAAATTACTTGAGGAAATAGTTTCAACACTCTGTTTATGATTGCTTTTCCATGGCAAATGGCGATTTGGCTAAAACTCTCCCAGCAGCGTGGACGACTTGCGCACGCCCTACTGATACACGGGCAGGAAGGCATCGGAAAATCAGCGCTCGCACTCGAATTCGCCTATTCACTGCTCTGCGCAACCCCGCAGCCTACGGGACGTGCTTGTGGGGTTTGCAAGGCCTGCCATTGGCTCAGTCAGGGCGCCCATCCGGATTTTTTGCATATTCAGCCCGAGAGCATGAGCGAGGAGGAGGGCGAGGACGCGGAAGAGGGCGAGGGCCGAAAACCCAAGAAAAAGCCCAGTAAAAATATAAAGATAGAGCAAATAAGAGCAATGCAGGAAACGCTGGCCACAGGCAGTCATCAGGCCGGTTTGCGGGTGATCATTCTGGAACCGGCGGAAGCGATGCAGGGTGTTACGGCTAACGCATTGCTAAAAAGTCTGGAAGAACCTCCGCCGGACACCTTGTTTTTGCTGGTATCCAACGAGGCGAGTCGGCTTCTCCCGACCATTCGCAGTCGCTGTCAGCTGATTCCAGTCGCTCTGCCCGACAAGGCCGTGGCGCTAGAGTGGCTGAGCAGCCAGAATATTAAGGATGCAGAAGCATTGCTCGCGTATGCCGGGGGGGCACCGATAAAGGCGCTCACCTTTGCAGAGGCAGGGGATTTGCGTCGCGAGTTTGCCCGAAAAATCGCCGAGCCACGTCCGAATGCGATTGTTTTAACTGATTTTTGCCAGATGATTGATCCGCTCGCCGTTGTGACCTGGATCCAGCAATGGGCTCATGACCTTGTCCTTGCCGCGAGCACGGGGGAAGTTCGCTACCATTGCGCTCAGCGCGATCGGATTGTTGCCATAAGCCGGAAAATGGATTCGCGGAAGCTTTTTCGGTTTGTGCGCGAATTGAATGAGGCCCGTGCTTTGGCACGCCACCCCCTCAACGCAAGACTGTTTTTTGAAGCGATCTTCCTTTCCTACCGCGATCTTGGGGTGAATGTGAATGACTGACGACGTCAAGCAAGGAGGCAGGCCAAGTGTTCTTTCGCTCAATATCAAGGAAAAATCCGCGCTTTATGCCGCGTATATGCCCCAACTGAAGCGCGGCGGGATTTTTGTTCCGACATCCAAGAGCTATGTCATTGGTGATGAAGTATTCATGCTGTTAAGCCTAATGAGCGAACCGGGAAAGATTCCAGTTGCGGGTCAGGTCGTATGGATTACGCCGGCCAATGTTCAAAGCAACAAAACCCAGGGCGTGGGTGTCCAATTCAGCGATGATGAGAGCGGTCGCATTGCGCGCCGCCGTATCGAGACCATTTTGGGCCCGCTGCTGCAGTCGGCACGGGCAACCCATACTTACTGACTGATACGCAGCCCATACGGGCGCGACCGAATACGCCATGTTTGTTGACTCCCATTGCCACATCAATTTTGACGATTACGTCGGGAAATTACCCGATATCTTTGCACAAATGGAAACCAATTTTGTCACGCACGCGCTTTGTATCAGCGTCAATTTAGACGATTTCCCAAGCGTGCTTGCGGTTGCCGAAAACCACAAAAACGCATTCGCCACGGTTGGCGTACACCCAGACCACGAAGATCGTACGCCAGTGGACCCACTGCATCTCGTGAGATTGGCACGCCACCCTCGAGTTGTTGCTATAGGCGAAACGGGACTTGATTATTACCGTACCACCGGAGACGCCGAGTGGCAACGCGACCGTTTTCGCGCCCATATAAGAGCGGCGAAGCTTTGCCACAAGCCCCTTGTCATTCATACGCGTGCGGCGGCCTCAGACACGCTTCGTTTAATGGAAGAAGAAGGAGCGTCTGAGATAGGGGGGGTGATGCATTGCTTTACGGAGTCCCTGGAAGTCGCTCAGGCTGCGATGGCATTGGGGTTTTATATCTCGTTTTCCGGTATTGTTACATTCAAAAATGCCCTTTTAATCAAGGAGGTGGCGAAAGCCATTCCGCTCAACCGCATGCTTATCGAAACGGATTCACCCTACCTGGCGCCCGTGCCGCATCGGGGTAAGGTGAATCAGCCGGCATGGGTAGCTCATGTTGCCGCAGAAATTGCCCGACTGCAGGGGGTTTCCATTGAGTTGGTTGCAGAGGTGACCAGCGCCAATTTCTTTCATTTGTTTGGAATTCAAAGGCAGGCTGCATGAGTCGAGCACTACAACTGGTATTTTGGGGGCTTATTTACGCGATGGCGAACGCTGCGCCGGCATTCGCCCAATCGCTTGACGAAATGCTTGCTTCCGTCAAAGCCAACGATACCGCCACGTTTGAGCGCCTGTTGCGTAAAGGGGTCGACGTAAATTCGTCCGATGCTCGGGGGGATACCTTGCTTATGCACGCTGCGCGGGAGGGGCATGGGAGTATTGTGGAGCGCCTGATTTCTGCCCGGGCGCGCATCAACACACGTAACGGTTCGGGCGAGACGGCTTTGATGTTGGCATCGCTAAAAGGGCATTTGGCGATCGTCAGCCGACTGCAGGCAGCAGGTGCGGAAGTTTCCCATTCAGGTTGGAATCCTCTGCTTTATGCGGCCTTTGAAGGGCATACCGATGTATGTCGATTTTTGCTTGGTAAGGGCGCAGAGATCGACGCTCAAGCGCCCAACGGCGCGACGGCCCTTATGATTGCTTCCCGACAGGGACATCTTGAAACCGTACGGCTATTGCTTTGGGAGGACTCTGACCCGCGGATCCGTACCGACGGTGGTGCGACTGCGTTGCAGTGGGCACTAAAGGCTGGGAACTCGGAGATTGTTAAGCTGCTCACGCAGGCTGGGGCCAAGGAATAGAGCTTGAAAATCACCCGCAAGACTGGAATACAATATTTAACATAATACACATTCTAACTAATTTGGCCTTGAGACTAGTTGCTCCGGGCGCTAATGCCAACCGGCTTTAGGTGGTATCGGCAAAGCAAAAACCGGAATTCCCTCAGCTTGCAGCGCCAACGACTCCTCAGCACTAGCTTGACCGCGAATAGCCCGATCTGGAGCCTCGCCTGCATGCATACGGCGGGCCTCGCTTGCAAATCCAGAACCCACGTCCTCCGTATTCAAGAGGATATGGTCAATTAACTCGGTCAAGCCGTGCTGTATCGGCTGCCGAGGGACAATCTCGCGCCGAGTCCTGGGATCTTCCTCTGCTTGCGCGCGGCCGATTTTTGCCATCAGCAGCTTAGTGACTAAGGTAGAACCACAAACAGGACATGCGAGCAAACGTCGATCCTGTTGATTGCCAAAGTCCTCAATCGAGGCAAACCAGCCCTCAAACCGGTGGCTCTCCGCGCAAATCAGTTCAAATACAATCACTGCGGCTCTTTCCAGATGCGGGGAAACATTTTATATTTATTTTCAATCCTCTATCAGCTTCTTGTAAGGTCATTTCTAATTGGTGCCCGGAGCCGGAATCGAACCGGCACGCCGCGTTGGCAGCGAGGGATTTTAAGTCCCTTGTGTCTACCAGTTCCACCATCCGGGCGGACAACAGCAAGTACAAAATAACTACGAATTATCGGCCTAGATTACCGCCAACGCGAACCTGCAGAGCCCTAATTTAGTAATCGCTGGAGGCTCCCATACAACTAGAACCATGTCCATGCCTGATTGTGAGTTTGCTAACAAGGGCTGGCCCAATGCTGATTAAAAAGCTAAGCCAACATAATTCTCGGCCAAGGCCGTTGAGGCAGCCTCCGACCCGAGCAAATACTCCAACTCGGCGAGTTGCATGTTTTCCGTAAATGATCCGGAATCCGGGAATTTATGCATCAGGGAAGTCATCCACCACGAAAAGCGTTCCGCCATCCAGACGCGTCTAAGACTTTTATTGGAATAGGTATCCAATGCCCCAGGCTTTCGGGATTCGTAGAACTCGATGAATGCACTAGAGAGATAATGCACGTCGCTTGCAGCCAAATTAAGTCCCTTGGCCCCTGTGGGCGGCACAATATGAGCTGCATCGCCGGCTAGAAACAGTGTGCCAAAGCGCATCGGTTCAGCAACGAAACTGCGCAGCGGAGCAATACTCTTTTCGATGGAGGGTCCGGTGACAAGCATATCCGCGGCCTTTTCATCGAGCCGACGCCGTAATTCATCCCAAAACGCCTGATCGGACCACGTGTCGAGTTTTTCGTCCACGGCGCACTGGATATAATAACGGCTACGCGAGCGAGAGCGCATGCTGCAAAGGGCAAATCCCCTCTCGTGTCTGGCATAAATCAATTCGTCCGATACCGGTGGGGTGTCGGAAAGGACGCCTAGCCAGCCAAACGGGTAGACGCGCTCGTGCGTGGTTATCGCGCTAGTAGGTACGCTCTGCCTGCACACGCCATGGAATCCGTCGCATCCCGCGATAAAGTCACAATGTATTTCATTCTGGACGCCATCCTTTACGTACCGCACCGAAGGCTTCGCCGTGTCAAAGCCGTGAACGCTAACCTGCTCGGCGCAAAAGACCAGTGCTGCCCCTGCCGCTTGCCTGGCGTTCATAAGGTCTCGGGTGACCTCAGTTTGTCCATAAACGGTAACGTTTTTACCGCCACTCAAACCATTCAGGTCGATACGATGACGCCCTCCCCCAAAGCACAGTTCTATCCCGTGATGCACGAGGCCTTCAGCGTGAACCCTCGCCCCGACTCCGGCCTGCTCCAAAAGCTCGACGGTACCCTGCTCCAGAACTCCGGCGCGAATACGCCCCAGGACATAATCCTGACTTTTATTTTCGATAACGATGGTTTCAATGCTCGCACGATTAAGCAACTGGCCGAGCAGTAGACCAGAGGGGCCCGCGCCAATGATCGCAACTTGCACACGCATTCGATTCGCTCCTATTTACGCAAGCTGAAGCGTACCTCGTCCTGATGATTGATGCCGAGCAGCCAGATCACCGAAGCAAGGAACTATGGGTTGCAAGTCGCTAGCCGGATGGCTATGGAGGCGGGGGTCGGAATCGAACCGGCGTACACGGCTTTGCAGGCCGCTGCATGACCACTCTGCCACCCCGCCGGGGTAATCGAACGCAACAAACACAAAAAGAAAGGAAGCAAGAACCCACAGGTACCGCGCGACCCCATGTTTCTTGTCGCGCCGCGCTGGAAGTCCCTACTTCCTCGTGTTGTTCTGGAGCGGGAGAAGAGTCTCGAACTCTCGACCTCAACCTTGGCAAGGTTGCGCTCTACCAACTGAGCTACTCCCGCATTTCAGCCCAGAATTGTATCGGTTCCGGGCATCACGGTCAATCCTCTTTGCGCCGATCTTGAGCCAATGCTTGTGGCAATGCCAACTTGAGGTAATACGCCATTGAAACCAGGGTCAACGCCGCAGCCAACCAGATCAGCCAGTCGCCGAAGAGTTTGGTGTTAAAAGCGCCGAGGGCATCATGATAAAGCAGCATAGGAATGGCAATCATCTGTGAGGCTGTTTTTATTTTCCCCAAAAAATTAACAGCGACACTCTTTGAAGCCCCTATCTGGGCCATCCACTCCCGCAGGGCCGAGATAGTGATTTCGCGGCCAATAATAATCACCGCAACAATCGCACTGGCGCGATCAATCTCAACTAAAACGATAAGAGCTGCAGCCACCATCAATTTGTCCGCCACAGGATCGAGAAATGCACCAAATGCGGACGATTGATTCAGTCTTCGTGCTAGCCAGCCGTCAAGCCAGTCGGTTATCGCCGCGGCCGTAAAAAGAACCGTCGCCCAGAGATTTTTTTCATGCAAGGTAAGCAAGTGATCGGGAAGATAAAATATCCCGATAAACATCGGAATGGCCAAAATCCGTGTCCAGGTCAGAAGATTAGGCAGGGTAAGCATCAGTGCAATTCACCGTATATTTTTTCCGCAAGTTTTCTGCTGATACCCTCGACCTTCGCCAGATCGTCAATGCTGGCGTCGATTACGCCCTTGAGCCCGCCAAAGCTTGCGAGCAACTGTTGCCGCCGTTTAGCGCCAATACCGCCAATACTCTCAAGGCTTGAAGTTACGCGCGCTTTGCCCCGGCGAGCTCGGTGCCCGGAAATTGCAAAGCGATGGGCCTCGTCCCGAATCTGTTGAATCAGGTGCAAGCCCGGGTTGTCGGCTGGCAAATGCACGATCTGTCCCGAATCAGCCAATATGAGCTCCTCCATTCCCGCTTTGCGCTCCGGTCCCTTGGCCACACCGACGAGCTGAATTTCTGACAGCCCCAATTCGGCCATAATCCCCATGCCGCTGCTTAATTGTCCTTTGCCACCGTCAAGAAGTATCAAGTCCGGCATAACGCCCGCCTCTCTGGATATTTTTTCATATCGGCGCATCAGAACAGACCGCATCGCAGCATAATCATCGCCGGGGGTGATTCCCTCAATGTTATACCTGCGGTACTCATTGCGCCTCAGATCCATCCGGTCATATACAACGCATGACGCGACGGTCGCCTCACCCTGGGTGTGGCTGATGTCAAAACACTCGATACGCTTGACCGACTCCGGAAGAAACAGCGCATCACGCAAAGCCAGTAAACGCTTTTCCTGATTGCTTTGCTCGCGCAGTTTGTGCCCAAGAGCAAGTTCGGCATTTTGCTGTGCCATCTCAGTCCATACCCGCCTTTCCCCATGGGGCCTCAAAACGACCTGTACACGCCGCGCGGCATGCTCCGAGAGCATGGTGGCAATTTCACCCGCGTCCAGCTCCTCTTCGCCAATAATGACCAGCGCAGGAATCGGCTGCAGCAAATAGTGGTGGTTCAGAAAAGCCAGCACTACGTCGGCTGGGGTTTGATCCTGAGCGTTTTGCGGGAAAAAATTCTTGTCCCCGACTTGCCGCCCTCCCCTCAACATAACCAAATTGACGCAGGTGGCTCCGGGCTGAACTGCGCAGGCAATGACGTCGGCATCGAGCGCCCGACCACTATCAATGTACTGTCGCGCCTTCACGGTTGCAAGGGACTGTATTTGGTCACGGAATACAGCAGCTTTTTCGTAATGCAGACCTTCAGCCGCCTCCGTCATCCGTTCGGCGAGGTCTTTCATGACATCATCTGTGCGACCATCCATAAGCTTGGTTGCACGATCGGCATCTGCGGCATAGGCCTCTGCATCGATCAAATCGACGCAAGGTGCCGAGCAGCGCCGAATTTGGTGAAGAAGGCAGGGGCGGGAGCGGTTGGAAAATACCGGGTCTTCGCAGGTGCGCAAACGAAAAATTTTTTGTAGCAACTGAATGCTGTCGCGCACGGCATTGCTGTCCGGGAATGGGCCGAAATACCGGTTTGCCTTGTCCAGCGCCCCCCGATGAAAGCCCAGCCGTGGGAACTCGCCGCCTGAAATCATCAAATACGGATAGGACTTGTCATCACGAAACAAAATGTTGTATCGGGGAGACAGTGACTTGATCAGATTGTTTTCGAGAATCAGCGCCTCAGCCTCGGAGCGCGTCACAGTGGTTTCCATGGACGCCACCTGCGAGAGCATTATTTGAATACGGGGGCTGTGCGTTGTTTTCTGAAAATACGAGGAGACACGCTTTTTGAGGTCGCGCGCCTTCCCCACATAAAGCACGTCTCCACCAACCCCGAGCATACGGTAAACGCCGGGAAGATTCGGTAGTCCACCGATCAACGTTGCGCTGTCGAACCCTGGCGCCGCCCTGCCCTTTGTGTCCTGATCACCCACTGCGATTTCCTCAACTGCGACCGAGATGTTTGGCTATGTCGGAGAAAACCTGGTGAAACATCACCTCGGTCAGGCGTTTCGTATTTGTATTATATCGACTGCAATGGTAACTATCGTGCAGGATCACTCCGCTGAGGGCCAGTGACGCAGCAGAAATGTTGTGCTGCGCACCATGGCGGAACAAATAATCCCTTGCGCGCAAGCCTAGAGCCTCCAGTACGGCTTGATGGGCGATAGTCCCCAAGGCAAGAATTGATCGAGGCGGTTTGTTCGCTAATTCTGCTGCAAGAAAATGGTTGCACTGCCTGATTTCACTCAACTCAGGCTTGTTCTGCGGTGGAAGGCATTTAACCGCATTGGTTATGCGGCAACCGGTCAGCACCAGACCATCCTTGGGATCGCTAGACCCCGCGTGATTGGCGTAACCGAACTTATGCAGTGTCTGGTAGAGCAGTATCCCGGCGTAGTCTCCGGTGAAGGGGCGGCCTGTACGGTTCGCGCCGTGCATCCCCGGAGCAAGACCGACAATCAGCAAACCTGCAACCGGATCTCCAAAAGACGGCACCGGCAGGGCGTAATAGTCCGGTTCGCTGCTGCGAACATCATCTAAAAATGCCGCCAGCCTGGGACAGGCGCGACAGTGTAGGTCGAAGGATTGAGCCATGGCGAAACAGCGTGGATGCTAGCACGCTGCCGTGGCTCGTGGCGCTACAATGACGCCCCGGCCTTGCTGTTTCATTAAACCCATGCAAACACACGATCTGAGTCGTTGGCAACACAAACATGTTTTTGATCGTGGAAACACGGCCGCCATGCGCAACACATGGCGAGTCGCCATCTTGACGGCAGCGATGATGGTGGGCGAAATCATCGCCGGATGGCTTTTCAACTCAATGGCCTTGCTGGCTGATGGTTGGCACATGAGTACACATGCCTTGGCCATCGGGCTGACCGGGCTCGCCTACCTGCTATCGAGGCGACTTGCCAACGACGAGCGCTTCACCTTTGGAACCTGGAAAATTGAGATTTTAAGCAGTTTTACCAGTGCGCTTTTGCTTGGCGTTGTTGCCCTTGCCATGATCGTCGAGTCGGCTGCACGCTTGATGCATCCGGTCAACATCAGCTTTGATGAGGCTCTCTGGGTCGCCGTCGGGGGCTTGCTGGTTAATTTGATCTCCGCATGGCTTCTTGCCGGGCCATCGCATCAAAATGATGTCCATAATCACCACCATCACCATCACCATCACGGGCACGGGCACGGCCATGCGCAAGCTCATGATGACCTAAATTTAAAATCGGCATATGTCCACGTCGTGGCAGATGCCT
Organism: Pseudomonadota bacterium; assembly: GCA_025356665.1. Classification (GTDB taxonomy): domain Bacteria; phylum Pseudomonadota; class Gammaproteobacteria; order Burkholderiales; family SG8-39; genus CAITSH01. The sequence continues at coordinate 30,993 of JANXRV010000019.1, read as the reverse complement.
TTACTTCTGTGCTCGCCATTGTCGCGCTCATCGCCGGCAAGTTCGCGGGATGGTCATGGTTGGATCCATTTATGGGTGTGATCGGAGCCGGCGTTATTCTAGTCTGGGCCTACCGCCTTATCGCAGAATCATCAGCAGTGCTGCTTGACCGGGAAATGGATCACCCGGTTGTCGCGGAAATCCGCCTGGCTATCGAAAGCGATGGTGACGCAAAACTCACTGATCTCCACGTCTGGAGGGTCGGACGCAATCACTATGCCTGCATCGTATGCTTGGTTGCCGATAAACCGTTACTACCGGATGAGTACCGCGCAAGATTACAAGTGCATGAAGAAATCGCGCATATTTCCGTCGAAGTTAATCCTTGCGCGGGGCGCTAGGCGACATGCTTTTTTAGAGCACCCTCTTCGTCGAAATAAAGCCCGTAATTCAAGATAGCCGTCTTGTAGAGGACGTTTTCAGCAAGGGCGATGCAAGGCTTGCCCCGCAGTTTCTCGGCCCTGTCCTGCTTTAAGGTTACTTGGCCAAGCCCCATGAGCAACTCGTTGGCTGCTTCAGGATCGTTGCATACCAGAACCATATCGCAGCCGGCGCCTAAGGCGGCCCTCGCCCTGTTCACAATCCCGCCTGCGACCTTAGCGCCTTCCATGGACAAGTCGTCGCTGAAAATAAGGCCGTCAAAACCAAACTGACCGCGCAGCACATCCTGCAACCATTTACGGGAAAACCCCGCCGGTTGGTCGTCAAACGCGGGATAAATGACGTGCGCCGGCATTACCCCCTTGAGATTTTGCAAACGCCCATAGGGCACGAGGTCAATTGCTTCAATCTCTTTAAATTCTCTTTCATCCACGGGAATGGCGACATGCGAATCGGCCCGGACAAACCCGTGTCCGGGAAAATGCTTACCGACATTGCCCATTCCAGCCAACGCAAGTCCGTTCATAAGCGCATCGGCAATCGCGGTGATTGTCAGCGGATCTCGTGAGAAAGCCCGATCTCCAATTACTCCGCTTTCGCCGAAGTCCACATCCAGAACAGGCGTGAAGCTGAGGTCGACACCGAGTACAAGTAGTTCAGCGGCCAAGATGATTCCGATGTCCTTCGCCAGGTCCAGCGCAAGATCCGGGTCGTTCTGCCAAATCTGACCGAGAGTCCGCATGGGCGGAAGACGGGTGAAACCTTTGCGAAAACGTTGAACCCTCCCCCCCTCATGGTCAACCGCAATAAGCAGGGATGGCTCACGAATTTCCCGTATCTCCGCGCACAGTTTTGCGATTTGGGCCGCTGATTCGAAGTTACGTGAGAAAAGGATGACTGCGCCAACAAGTGGATGCGCCAGTGTTATGCGCTCCGCATCGCTAAGCCGGGGACCGGCAACATCCAGCATCACCGGTCCGAGCGGAAGATATTTCATCATGGAGTTCTTTGAAAAAATTCAAAACTGACGGAGGCAGTTCCGGGTATTCCGGTGTAGTTGGCGAGACTCGATTCCGGCTCAATGTGCTGGAAACCCGCGCCACATGGGCATTTCAAGGCAGTGGATATCATGTGACCGAGTCCCCCTCAATAATAACAAAGGCAAACGCAAGGCTGATTTCGTCTGTGAGACTGACATGAGCATGACGGATTCCACGCTGGGCCATCAGCGCCGTGAGCGGCTCTGAAAAACACAGCTGCGGCTTCCCCGAGCGAGCGTTCGTAACGCTGACGTTGTGCCAGTTCACGGGAAAGTGAATACCGGTTCCCATTGCTTTCGAAAAGGCCTCTTTGGCGGCGAAACGTTTGGCCAGCCAGGCGGCGGGTTTCTTTTGGCGGCGAAAATGTTCGAGCTCCTGCTCTACCAGGACGCGCTGGGCAAACCGCTCACCGTAGCGTGCAAGGGCTTTTTCAATGCGGTGTATTTCCACCAGATCCGTGCCGACTCCGAGGATCACGCCCGGCCCTCGCGAATCGCCGCAAGGTACATTCGGACGGTTTCCGCCATTCCAAATTCGAATGCATCCGCCACCAGTGCATGACCGATTGACACTTCGAGAACATTAGGAACGGCGCGCAGGAATGTTGGAAGGTTTGCGAGATTAAGGTCATGTCCGGCATTAATGCCAAGGCCTGCGCGGCTTGCTGCTATACCGCTTTGCACGTACTGATCAAGGACGCTTCGCGCTTGCTTGGTTGCGAAACTGCTGGCGTAAGGCTCGGTATAGAGTTCCACGCGATCCGCGCCCAAAGCCTGCGCCATGGGCATGGCGAGGGGGTCAGGATTCATGAACAGGCTCACCCGGACATCAAGCGCGCGTAATTCAGCAATAATCGGACGCAACCGCGCCCCATCCTCGGACAGATTCCATCCGTGGTCAGATGTCGCGGCGCCCGACTCATCGGGAACAAGCGTGCATTGTTGCGGCCGGAATTTTCGAACGAACTCCAGCAAACCATGAAATGGATTGCCCTCGATATTGAAATCCGTATTGGGCCAATCAATCAGAGCATCAGCCAAATCAGACACATCGTGGGGACGAATGTGCCGCCCGTCTGGTCGTGGATGGATCGTAATGCCCTGCGCCCCGGCCGCAAGGGCGATCCGCGCGAACTTGATGACACTGGGGATTCCCAGCGAGCGCGTATTGCGGACAAGCGCGACCTTGTTGAGATTTACACTAAGTACTGTCATGGTCGTCAATATCTCTCGAGGTCATAGATCCTGCAAATCGCGGAATATTTGACGGCTGTTGAGGGATTGCCTGCCAAGTCGATGATTGATCAGGATGCGCATCAGTGCCTTGCTATGCTGCTGCACGGAACCATCCCGGTAATCGTCACGCGCAATCGCCAACAAGACGCCTCCTGGCAGGATCGGTCCGGAGGACGAAGGTCCTTTTAGCTCGAGAACCCCACGATCAGGCTCATACGTGTACCAGCGATCCGGTTCGACATTGGCGCCGTTGACACTTTCACGTTCCAAGTCCAGGGCGTAGCCGAGTTCCTTTAGCATCTGCTTTTCGAAGCCGCGTAAAACCGGGGCCGAGTCGGCCTCAGCCGCAAGGCGTCTGAGCGCGCCCTCGTAATTATCGAACAGCTGCTCATGCGGATCTTCTCGTGGCAAAAGCTTGATCAACAACTCATTAAGGTAAAAACCACAGAGCAAAGCATCGCCCGATAGCATCGGCTGTCCCCCCTGCCATTCTGCGCTGTGTAAGCTCCGAACCTCCCCTTTTCCTGACCATGCCAGCAACAATGGCTGGAAAGCGAGCAGGCTCCCGCGCATCACCGACCTCGGGCGGCGTGCTCCACGTGCCACAACGACAAGCCTGCCATGCGCTCTGGTGAATACCTCAACCAAAAGGCTGGTTTCACGATATGGATAACTATGCAGCACAAAGGCCGACTGCTGGACTTGGCGCTGTTTGTCCAAAGTCATACGGCGATCAGAGATCCCCGAAGCCCAGCGTGCGCAACGAACGCTCGTCGTCGGTCCAGCCGCTTTTCACTTTTACCCAAACCTGCAAGAAAACTTTACCGCCGAAGAGCTTTTCCATGTCAATGCGGGCTGCCGTCGCAATCTCCTTGAGTTTTAGGCCCTTTTGGCCGATTACCATGGCCTTGTGCGAATCTTTGTCGACGATGATCGCGGCATGGATACGCCTCATCTGCCCCTCTTCCTCAAATTTCTCGATCGTAACGCTGCTGCCATAGGGCAATTCATCGCCGGTAAGTCTGAATAGTTTTTCACGCAGAAGTTCGGCAGCCAGAAAGCGTTCATTGCGGTCGGTAAGATCATCGGCAGCGTAAATGGCGGACTGCTCGGGGAGGTGTGTACGAATAGTCTTCAGCAGTTCCGAGAGATTTTTGCCGAGCCGTCCGCTAACCGGGACAAGTTCGGCTCTTGGACATAACGCCGCCACAATTTTTAAGAAGTCCAGTAATGGCCCGTTGCCTGCGAGCTTATCGATTTTGTTGATGGCGATCACCAGCGGAGTCTCTGCGGAAATGATTGCCAGCGCATCCCGGTCTTCTTTTTCGAGCTGACCGGCCTCCAGCACCAACAGCGCCACATCCAGATCCCGAAGAGAGTCAGTAACTGTCCGGTTCATCGCGCGGTTTAGAGCGCTTTTGTGCCGCATCTGGAACCCGGGCGTATCAACAAAAATATACTGCGTATCCAACTTAGTGAGTATGCCGTTCAGACGGTATCGGGTCGTTTGGGGCTTGCGTGACGTAATACTGAGCTTCTGCCCTACAAGCTTGTTCAGCAGCGTCGATTTGCCGACATTGGGACGCCCAACGATGGCCACGGTGCCGCAACGAAACGCACTCATGGCTGAATTTTCTGCAAAGCCAGCGTCGCCGCCTCTTGCTCGGCCAAACGGCGGCTGGTACCGCTTCCGGTTGTTCTTATTTGTAAGGCGTCGATCGCGCACTCTACGTCGAACATCTGGCTGTGTGCGGCGCCTTGCGTCGCAACGACAGAATAGCTTGGCAGGTTCATGTGCCTGCCTTGCAAGAGTTCCTGAAGTTGTGTCTTCGCATCCTTGCCATGCAGCTTTGGGTCGAGTGTTTCAATCTGCGCCTTTAACAAATGACGGATGAGTTGCTGAGCGCCTTCGAAGCCGCCATCCAGAAATGCCGCTCCAACAAGCGCCTCAAAAGTGTCAGCAAGGATTGAGGGCCGGTTAAACCCTCCGCTCTTGATTTCACCTTCGCCCAGTTGGAGAAAATCGCCCAGATGAAGATTCTGGGCAAGCAAATGAAGCGACTCCTGCCGCACAAGGTGGGCACGGAGGCGGGAGAGATCCCCCTCTTTTAAACTGCTGAAATTGCGGTATAGCTCTTCTGCTATCACACAGTTGAGCACGCCATCGCCCAAAAATTCCAACCGCTCGTTATGCGGCGCGCTGTGACTACGATGGGTCAGCGCCTGCTGCAGCAACTCTGGTCGCTGGAAGCGATAGCCGATGCCTCGTTCGAGCGCGGCGTTATCCATCCGTCCTTATTGGGCTCCGCCAGGGGCGCTGCTCGCGGCAAAATCAATGAGTAAGCTTACGTTGCCAAACAATGGAATTTTCTTGGGGTATGCAAATGAAACCACAATGTCAGATCCGTCCTTGCTTACGTCGAGGTCGACCCCTTTGATCGCCTCGATGCTGTCGACTTGAGCGCGTTTGTCAAAAGCCTTCCGGACATCTGCAACCGTTCCCCCGCGCATCTCACTGCCAATTGCGATTACAGCCTTTTTCGCCGCTGAGAACTCCATAAAGGATGGCCAGAGCTTCATGCCCAGCACAGCGGCAAGCACGAGCACGACACAGATCATCATCAAGCCCATAAGGCTCACACCGCGTTGATTCTTGATCATAATTACCTCGCTCATTGGAAGGTGCCGAAGCGCCTTAGCTCATTAAAATTAAACCAGATAAAAAATGCCTTGCCGACGATATTTTCCTCGGGAACAAATCCCCATACGCGACTGTCACTTGAATTATCGCGGTTATCACCCATCATGAAATAATGTCCGGGCGGGACTGTGCAGGTGACCCCGGCACTATTGTAAATGCAATTATCGCGAAACCGGAACGCTGTGGCGAATGGAACCCCAGGCGGAGATTCCGGATCCACGAGCAGCGCATGATCGCGACCCTCAATCGATTCGGAAAATTGTTTGGAATAATAAATCCGCTCCTTATGCAGATAATCTTCCATCTGTTTTACGGGTATATCTTTGCCGTTCACAGTGAGCCGCTTGTTCACATAGGAGATTTTATCTCCGGGCAGCCCGATCACCCGTTTGATGTAATCAAGCGAGGTGTCGTCCGGAAAGCGAAAAACCATCACATCACCGTGCTTGGGCAGGTTGATATCAACTATTTTTTTATTAATGACCGGCAGACGGATGCCATAGGTAAATTTGTTTACAAGAATAAAATCCCCCACCAATAAAGTCGGGATCATGGAGCCAGAGGGGATTTTAAATGGTTCAAACAGGAAAGACCGCAGCACAAAAACGATCAAAATCACTGGGAAAAAACTTTTCGGATATTCGATCCACCAGGGCTCCCCGGCCTCCTTCGGGCGACTCTTTGAAAATATGAACCTATCAGCAAGCGTGACGAGCCCGGTGATCACAAGGAGGGAAAAAAGAATCAGGGCAAAATTCATTTGCTATCGACTTGCAGTATTGCCAAGAACGCCTCTTGCGGAATTTCTACAGAACCAACCTGCTTCATGCGTTTTTTCCCCGCTTTTTGCTTTTCCAACAATTTCCTCTTACGCGAAATATCACCGCCATAGCATTTGGCCAGCACGTTTTTTCGCAGCGCTTTCACCGTTTCCCGGGAAATGATATGTGCTCCGATGGCCGCCTGCACCGCAACGTCAAACATCTGCCGCGGGATCAGTTCACGCATTTTAGACACCAGTTCGCGCCCCCGATATTGCGAGTTGCCGCGATGAACCATAAGCGAAAGGGCATCCACGCGCTCTGAGTTGATCAGAATGTCCAGCTTGACCATATCCGCAGCGCGGTATTCCTTGAACTCATAATCGAGTGAAGCGTAGCCGCGGGTCGCGGATTTCAACTTGTCAAAAAAATCCATCACGACTTCATTCAACGGCATCTCGTAGGTCAGCATCACCTGACGACCAACATATTGGAGATTTTTCTGAACGCCGCGCTTTCCGATGCAAAGCGTGATGACCGACCCCAGATAGTCCTGCGGAACAAAAATCGTTGCAGTAATGATGGGCTCGCGAATTTCCTGAATCCTGGAAGGTTCGGGCATTTTGGCGGGATTTTCGACCCGCATCTCGGTGCCATCCTGCAACAACACCTCGTACACCACGGTAGGCGCGGTGGTGATGAGGTCCATGTCGTATTCGCGCTCCAGACGCTCCTGAACGATGTCCATGTGCAACAAGCCAAGGAATCCGCAGCGAAACCCAAATCCGAGCGCTTGCGACACCTCCGGCTCATAGTGCAACGATGCGTCATTTAGCTTGAGCTTTTCGAGGGCGTCTCTGAGGCCCTCGTACTGGTTGGATTCGACCGGATACAGCCCGGCAAAAACTTGTGGTTTGATTTCCTTGAATCCAGGCAATGCCGAGGTCGCAGGCCGGTCGGCCAGCGTCACGGTGTCCCCCACCCGCGCCACCTGCAGTTCTTTGATGCCTGAGATGATGAATCCAACCTCGCCTGCAGACAGGTGTTTGCGGGCCTGAGACTTGGGCGTGAATACACCAACCTGTTCGCAAAGAAAATTGCTATGGCTCGACATCAGTAAAATGCGGTCTTTGGGCTTGAGCACGCCGTCCACCACACGTACCAGCATCACGACGCCCACGTAATTGTCGAACCAGGAGTCTATGATCAGTGCTTTGAGGGGAGCATTGGGATCCCCCTTCGGCGGCGGAATGCGGGTGATGACCGACTCCAAAATGTCCTGAATGCCAACACCCGTCTTCGCACTGCAGCGAATGGCGTCTTTGGCTTCGATCCCGATCACATCCTCGATTTCACGAATCGCTTGTTCCGGGTCCGCGTTGGGCAAATCAATTTTGTTCAGAACAGGAACGACATCGACGCCCTGCTCAATAGCCGTGTAGCAGTTGGCGACGGTTTGTGCCTCCACGCCCTGACTGGCATCGACCACCAGCAAAGCACCCTCGCACGCCGCGAGCGAGCGGCTGACTTCATAGGAGAAGTCAACGTGCCCAGGAGTGTCAATGAGATTGAGATTATAGATCTCGCCGCTCAGCGATTTGTATTGCAATGCAGCAGTCTGCGCCTTAATGGTGATTCCGCGTTCTCGCTCCAGATCCATGGAGTCCAGCACTTGAGCCTCCATTTCGCGGTCAGAAAGTCCGCCGCAAAATTGTATGAAACGATCCGCGAGAGTCGACTTGCCGTGATCGATGTGAGCAATTATTGAAAAGTTGCGGATGTGCTGCATTGCGGAGAGTTTTGTGAAAAAGGGTGCTTTGAGCACCCTTTTATGCGCATGGAACAGCCTGAATTTTAGCGGATTTTGGTCAAATAAGCACGTAATGCTTCATGATCAAGCCTGTACCTGGCCAGCTCCAGTGAGCCGTGCGAGAGAACAGGAACAAGTTCGTTGTAGCGCGCTTCAAGTTCCGGGTCTGTGTCGACATCCAGTACCTCAAGTTCAAACCTGAACTCGGCTGCAAGAACATCAAGCTGCGCTCGCATCTCGTGACATAGATGGCAGTACTGCCGGCTAAATAGCGTCAGCCTGGTCACTTTCCCTCGCCATTCGCCTTTATCGTGACGAAGAGATTATTTTCCCCACGACGGACCTGCAGGGTAAGCGTCGTATTCTTATCGAGCTTCACCAACGCCTGATTAAATTGCTCGACAGTCTTCGCCTCAGTCGTCGTCCCCTTTGAGGTCAGCGACAAGATCACGTCACCCGGACGGATGTCTGGAGTTACACTTCCCTTGACGTCCTCCACCAACAGACCGGCGCTTATCTTCAGATCGCGCCTCTGTTCGGGAGTTGGATCCGTCAAAACGATACCCAGCCGGTTGGCGACAAGCTCAACGGGTTTGCTGCCGCGACGAGGCTCACGGCTGACAAGCTTATCCTCCGGAATCTCACCGACGCTGACCACGATGTCCTTGTTCGCGCCTTTGCGCCACACCTGGACAGGTGCTTTTGATCCAGGACGCGTGGCGCCGACTATCCGAGGTAAATCGCTTGATACACTGATGGGCTTGCCATCGAATTTCAAGATGATGTCCCCGGCCTCGATTCCCGCCTTGTCCGCCGGTCCGCCCTTCTCAACAGCGTTCACCAGTGCGCCAGAAGCTGACTTCAGGCCAAACGACTCTGCCAGCTCTTTTGATACCTCTTGAATGACCACGCCGATCCGGCCGCGGCTGATTTTGCCGACTGTGCGCAACTGGTTCTGAATATCCATCGCCACATCAATCGGAATGGCGAACGACAGCCCCATAAATCCCCCGGTACGGCTGTATATCTGCGAATTGATCCCGACCACTTCACCACGCATATTGAAGAGTGGGCCGCCGGAATTTCCCGGGTTAATCGCCACATCAGTCTGGATAAATGGAACAAAATTCTCCGAAGGCAGGGTGCGTCCTTTTGCACTTACAATGCCCGCGGTAACCGAACTTTCGAAACCAAATGGCGAACCGATCGCCAGAACCCACTCCCCGACTTTGAGTTTCGCAGGGTCGCCAAGGCGAACTGCCGGTAAGCCTGTCGCCTCAATTTTGATAAGGGCGATATCAGTCCGCTTATCCGAACCGATGACCTTCGCCTTAAATTCGCGCTTGTCTGTTAGTTTTACCGTAATTTCGTCGGCGGCTTCCACAACATGCGCATTGGTCAGCAGGTATCCATCGGCGCTGATGATGAAGCCCGAACCAAGTGACCGACTTTCAAACTGACGCGGTGCCGGCTGTCCGGGTTGTTGCCCGGGCTGTCCCGGTTGTCCGCGCGGAATGAATCGGCGGAAAAACTCGTAAAAGGGGTCATCCTCATCAAGTTGTGGAACCTGAGGGGTGCCTCTTCTCTGGGTGATCTGGGTGGTCGTGCTTATATTGACAACCGCGGCCCCATGCTTTTCGACCAACTCGGTGAAGTCAGGTAGACCTTGTGCGCTGGCGCCAAGTGAAAACAGAAAAAGTGCGACTACCAATATGCGGGACATGGTTGCTCGATAATAGAACGACAAATGGAATGATAAGTGAGTCGCGAGGAATTTCAAGTTGCCCAAAGCAGCTTTTCAATTCGGCTTTCTGAATTCTACGGCGTTGGCGATCGCTTTAACGCTTTCGGCGGGCGCCTCCCCGACCACGGTTACGAGGTGATCGCCTATTTGCCGGACATAAACATTCGTCGCTCCTTGTCGTGACAAACCGGCTTGCACGCTGCCAGACTTCACGGGGTGCGGAGCGATAAACACAGACACCGCGGCGAGCCCGTCCGACAAAACCATGTGTCCAACCCCGGCGGTGCCCCCGAGAGAGCGTTTCATTTCAGTGATTTTGCGAAATCCGGCAGGCTGGTTTTTCAGATTCCAGCCCATTTGTGAAAGATCCGCTTCAGACGCACCCGAATCCTCAACCCGCCAGTCGCGCCCCTTACCCGAAAAGCGCGACTTCAACATATCGCGATCGACATTACCTATTTTCAACTGCAGAAAAGTGAACTGCTCAACCAACTCGTTTGCTTCGTTAAACGTTTTTACCTTAAGTAACATACCGCTGCTCCGGTCTGCGCAAAGCTCGTAGCCGTAACGCATCTTGTCCTTCGGTTCCAGCGTGATACTTTGGCAATCATAGCCTGCGATGCGGCTTGATTTACCCATCTTCGGCGTGTAATGCTCAGTCAATTCCTTGAGTTGCTCCGGCAAAATATCCCGAAAGGACACTTTCTGCCCGGATTGACGGTCTATCTTTACCGTCATGCTGCCGGGAAGGTAGCAGGTAACTTGGTCGTTATTCCGAATGATCTCGGTCGGAGTGCCATCCTGTGTTTCCAAACGCTCATGCGTGCCAGTGGAGTCAACCAGGCGGGCGATGTGCGATGTTTCCGATTGCAAGGCTTGTTGATAAACAAAGGTACCGCTGTAACTCATCTTTTTTGTGGCGGCGTAGATTTTTTGCAACCATATCAGTGCCTCCGGACTTGCGGCTTGGGCTGAGACGAATGAGGTCTGCATGACCAACAGCGCAAATACCACGACCCTCATTGGCCTACCTTGCGCTCGGCCGATACGGTGCGAACATAGGGCGCTACACCCTGCATGTGACTGGCCGGGGAGAATCGCTGATGGGCGAGCAAATAATCCTCAACACCAACCGCGACCGGTACCTTTGTCTCTTCGACTGTTTTTATTGCGGCATTACCGTTTGCGGCAGGGCTAGCGACACCGACAGACGTTGAAATGTACCCGTCCGATTGAGGTAAGCCAACCCACGCCGCCACCGCCACCGCCGCAACGCCGGCTGCAGCAGACAGCGCCGCGGTCAGCTGCGAGACCCTGGCCGCGACAATAGCCCGGGGCGCCAATATTGTCGCCTCCTCCGCCAGACGCCGGGAAAACCCGGCGTCAATCGAAGTGCGTACCTCACCACGCAACGCAGCACCGATCAGGTGGTATTCACGCCAGCTTTGAACCAGATCATCATCTTGCTTCAGCCGCTGCAAACAGCGGCCAATCGCTTCAGGCTCAAGCTCGCCGTCCACTAGGGCAGAAATCTCACTCTTCATAAGGCATCCTTTTGAACTACCAGCGTTTGTCCTTGGCCGTATCAAGCAGCGGGCGAAGCTTTTCAGAGATTGCTTCCCTCGCCCTGAATATTCTCGATCTGACCGTGCCGATCGGACAGTTCATGATGACTGCAATATCCTCGTAGCTCATGCCCTCAACTTCCCGCAGGGTAATGGCGGTGCGCAGGTCTTCCGGCAACTGCGCCATGCTCTCGTTCACTGTGTCGCCTATCTGCCGTGTCATCATCAGACTTTCCGGCGTATTAATATCGCGCAACTGATCGGCGTCGTCGAAGTTTTCCGCCTCCTCAGTATCAAACTCCGTGCTGGTCGGCGCGCGTCGCCCCATAGCCACCAGATAATTTTTTGCCGTGTTGATGCCAATTCGGTACAGCCAGGTATAAAAGGCGCTATCTCCGCGAAAAGAAGGCAGTGCCCGATACGCCTTTATAAAAGCCTCCTGACATACATCCTCAACTTCGGCCGGATCACGGATAAACCGCGTCAGCAATCGACCTAACTTTCTCTGGTACTTTGACACCAGCAACTCGAAAGCATGCTTGTCGCCTCGCTGTGCACGCTCGACAAGCTGCTGATCTAGCTCCCGGTCACTCATCTGGCCTTCCCTGAAATGCAGCTATTTTCTCTTTTTTCAGAGATTTACCGCAATTAGGCGCCAGTATAGCCCTGCCTATCGGGGCTGCCGTCCTCAACCCCATCTTAAAGACCAGTTCCGTTTGGAATAGTTCACTCGCCAGCATGGGTATGCGTCACCTAGCCCGCAACTCGTGCGGAACGCTCTCTCGCTGTCCCCAGCGCATCCAACTACGAAGTCGGCGCAAATCCTCTTTGCCGGCAGAATCGCCAAACAAAATCACTCGGCGGCGTGAGCCGTTCTCGTTGCGCAGCGAAAGGATCATCAATAGCGGAGTCGCATAACCCTGCCCGTCCGGCTTTGACACATGCCAGGTACCAGATACATCGCGGCATTCCACGGCTTTTTCGGAGGTAATGCGCAGTGCCAGCACCGCTCCAGGCGTCTTCAAGCGTAGGATTTGCAGTTGCCCCCAAAGGGAGACGGCGAGCGCGCCCGCTATTACTGCAGCGGTACCCAGCCCCAACCCGCTAAATGCGGCAAAGCAAGCAACTATATGGCCGAAAACCAAGAAAAAAATCAAGCTGCGGGACGGCCGCAACTCAATGATCAAAGTTGGTATCAGATCTTGGTGAATACCAAGGTGCCGTTAGTGCCGCCAAACCCGAAGGAATTGGAGAGGGCGACGTCGATTTTCATGGGCCTGGCGACGTTAGGCACATAATCGAGATCGCAGCCTTCACTGGGTTCGGTCAGATTTATCGTGGGAGGGGAAACCTGATCGTGCATAGCCATTACTGAGAAAACCGCCTCAATCCCGCCTGCAGCCCCCAGAAGATGTCCGGTCATTGATTTGGTCGAGTTTACTGCCAGACGTTTGGCGTGTTCACCAAAGCAACGCTTTACGGCCGTTGTTTCTGCAAGATCACCCAGTGGTGTGGACGTACCGTGCGCGTTAAGGTATTGGACACGATCGAGGTTGGTTTTCGCGTTGCGCAGTGCGTTCGTCATGCAGCGTGCCGCACCCTCGCCGTCTTCACAGGGAGCGGTGATGTGGTTTGCATCCGCGCTCATGCCATATCCGGCTAACTCACAGTAGATCTTTGCGCCCCGCCTTTTTGCATGCTCGTATTCTTCAAGCACAAGAACGCCGGCCCCCTCCCCCAAAACAAAACCATCGCGTCCCTTGTCCCAGGGGCGGCTGGCGCCGGCTGGATCATCGTTGCGCGTTGACAAGGCACGGGCTGCGCAAAAGCCGCCAATGCCCAATGGGGATAATGCAGACTCTGCGCCCCCCGCGATCATCACATCGGCATCACCGTACTCGATGAGGCGTCCCGCCTCGCCAATGCTGTGATTGGCAGTCGTGCAGGCGGTGACCACGGCGAGATTCGGCCCCTTGAGACCGTACATGATCGATAATTGCCCGGAGATCATGTTGATGATGCTGCCGGGGACGAAAAATGGCGAAATTTTCCGTGCGCCGCCGGTCCGATAGCTCTCGTGTGTTTCCTCAATCAAAGGCAGGCCGCCGATCCCCGAGCCGACGCATACGCCGACTTGAGTTAGGTCCACAGTTGCCAGATCAAGTCCCGAATCTTTCAGCGCGTCGACCGATGCTGCCAAACCAAAGTGAATAAATGTGTCGAAGCGACGCACTTCCTTTGTCGAGATGTAATTCGCCGGATCGAAGTCTTTGACCTCCCCGGCAATTTGCGATGGAAACTGCGACGCTTCGAAACGGGTGATTCGGGTTATTCCCGACCTCCCGGCGAGGACATTCGCCCACGCCTCTTTCACAGTGTTTCCTACCGGGCTGATGATTCCCAGACCAGTGACAACAACTCTGCGGTGGGTCAAATTGACTCCCGGATAGTTTTGTTAAAGCCCTCGGCCTGATAACAGGCCGGCAAGGTGTTTAACCTTTCCAACGCCAAAGGAGGCCCCGACAGCTCAAGCCTTCTTGTCGTTGGCATTGACGTAGTCGATGGCCTGCTGGACGGTGGTGATTTTCTCCGCGTCTTCGTCGGGAATTTCGGTCTCGAATTCCTCTTCCAAGGCCATTACCAACTCGACTGTATCAAGAGAATCTGCGCCCAGGTCGTCAACGAATGAAGACTCGGTTTTGATTTCGGCCTCGTTCACACCGAGTTGCTCAGCAACGATTTTTTTAACGCGCTGTTCGATATTGTCCATATTTTTTATTCCTTCCCTGTTTCCGGTTCAGTTCGAACCTAAGTTTGTAATTTTATCAGATTCAACAGCCCATTTCGAAAGGGGCATTAACTCATGTACATGCCGCCATTTACATGCAGTGTGGTTCCGGTAACGTACGCGGCGCCAGGCGAAGCGAGAAATACCACAGCTGCGGCGATATCTTCCGGGGCCCCCAAACGCCCCAGTGGAATTTGTCCAAGTATGGCCTCCCGCTGGCGCTCGTCCAGAGAGCGAGTCATATCGGTATCTATAAAACCCGGTGCAATACAATTAACGGTGATATTCCGACTGCCAATTTCCCGCGCAAGGGAACGGGTCATTCCGCCGATGCCGGCTTTCGCCGCGGCGTAATTGATCTGACCGGCATTGCCGCTGGAGCCGACCACCGAAGTTATATTTATGATACGGCCGGCGCGGAGCTTCATCATGCCCCGTAGCACGGCCTTCGAAAGCGTAAAAACCGATTTCAGGTCTGTATCGATCACTGCGTCCCACTCGGCCTCTTTCATGCGCATCGCAAGATTGTCCTTTGTGATGCCCGCATTGTTGACGAGAATTGAAACCGCACCATGCCCTTTCTCGATGTCCTGCACAAGGGCTTCGACCTGAGCTAAATTAGTGACATCGAGTACGAAGCCTTGGCCCGACGCCCCGCTAGCAGCAAGATAAGCGCTTATCGCGTCTGCACCGCTTTCAGTGGTCGCCGTTCCAAATACTGTCGCTCCCTCCGCAGCCAGCGCGGCGGCAATCGCCTTGCCAATGCCGCGCGAGGCGCCAGTGACCAGCGCAATTTTCTTCACCGTTATCCCCCCTTTATCCATTTAGCGCCGCGAGGGCGGCGTCAATCCCCGCACGGTCGGATAAGGCCATTCCTGTGAGCCCAGGATCGATTCTCTTGTTCAGACCCGCGAGCACTTTGCCAGGACCACATTCCAACACATGGGTAACACCTAGCGCGGCCATCGCACGGATAATCTCTACCCAGCGCACCGCGTGATCGGCCTGTCCCACCAGCGCCTGTCGAATCCCCGCCGCATCGGCATGCATTTTTACATCTAGGTTGTGCAAGACCCGAATACGCGGGCTGACAATACTCACCGTTTCAAGGTACTTGCATAATTTCGCGGCTGCCGGGGCCATTAAAGCCGAGTGAAACGGCGCGCTTACCGGTAGCGGTATCGCGCGCTTCGCCCCACGTGCCTTGGCCGCCTCAATGGCGCGCTGCACTGCACTGGCGTGGCCGGCGATGACCGTTTGACCCGGGGCATTGAAATTCACGGCATCAACAATTTCACCTTGGGCCGCTTCGACACAGGCGGCCTTGAGCGCATCATCTTCCAAGCCAAGTATCGCTGCCATCCCACCCACACCTGCTGGAACCGCCTCTTGCATCGCCTCTGCCCGAAAACGAACCAGTGGAAGACAATCAGCAAAGCTGATGGCCTCGGCGACAACCAATGCGGTGTACTCACCCAAACTGTGTCCCGCCACCACATCCGGCTCTGGGCCGCCCAATTCCCGCCATGCCCGATATACGGCATATCCGGCCGTCACCATTACCGGCTGGGTATTTACCGTACTGTTAAGCGTCTCGGCCGGTCCTTCAGCGATCATTTTTGCCATGTCGATTCCCAGCACCTGGGACGCCTGCAAGATAACGGCGCCCGTTGCCGGCAAATCACCATAAGCTTGCATCATTCCAACAGATTGCGACCCTTGCCCAGGAAAAACCATTCCTAATTTCATGCTCTATTCCAGATCCAATTGAGAAATGCCATTACATCTCTACCAATACCGCGCCCCAGGTAAATCCTCCACCAACACCCTGAAGCATCACTTTGTCTCCCCGTTTGACCCGGCCATCGCGAACCGCGACATCCAGTGCCAGAGGTACCGATGCGGCTGACGTATTACCGTGGATGTCTACGGTAACCACAACTTTTTCCGGATCTATCCCAAGTCGCTTTGCCGTCGCCTCAAGAATACGAACGTTAGCCTGATGCGGAATCAACCAATTGAGCTCGGACACCCGCAAGTTACACATCTCTAGAACTTCCCGCGCTACTTCATCGAGCACACGAACGGCAAACTTGAAAACCGCTGGCCCGTCCATCTTCAAGAAGGGATGACCGGTTACATTCCCACCGCAAACCTGGCCAGGGACTGACAGTATTCCGGCATGAGAGCCATCGGCATGCAGGATTGTTCCCATAATTCCGGGCTTGGAATCGGCTCGCAAAATCACCGCCCCCGCACCGTCACCAAAGAGCACGCAGGTCCCGCGATCTTTCCAGTCGAGAATACGCGAAAAAACTTCGGCGCCAACAACCAAGGCGCAGCGATGCTGGCCTGAACGGATGAATTTATCAGCAGTCGCCAGCGCATAAACAAATCCGCTGCAAACTGCCTGAACATCAAAAGCCGGGCAGCCCTTTACCCCGAGCTTGGCTTGGAGGAGGCAAGCGGTGCTTGGAAAAACAAAATCCGGTGTCGAAGTTGCAACGATAATGAGATCAATATCGCCGGCGTCTATGCCAGCGGCGGCAATCGCCTTTCGTGAAGCCTCAAGCGCGAGATCACTCGCGGTTTGTCCTGGCGCGGCGAGATGACGCTGACGGATCCCGGTACGGGTGCGAATCCACTCATCCGAGGTATCGACCCGCTTGGCTAGCTCGTCGTTGGTAACTGGGGCGGATGGAAGAAAGCTGCCCGTTCCGACTATACGAGAGTAAATCATTTGCCTGCTCCGCTTTCTATACGCTGGCTGATGCCTTGGAGCACGCCGTTCCTGACCTCCTCGACTGCGCGCTCAATGGCGCAACCGAAGGAATAAATATCGGCCGAGCCGTGACTCTTTACAACAATGCCCCGCAGACCGAGAAGACTCGCGCCATTGAAGCGTCGATGGTCAACGCGCCGCTTGAACGCGTTGAGTACCGGCATCGCAAAAATAGCCGCAGCCCGGGTAAGAGCATTACGTTTGAATTCTTCGCGCAAAAACACGCCAAGCATTTGTGCCAAGCCTTCCGATGTTTTGAGCGCGACATTGCCGACAAAGCCGTCACACACAACGACATCTGTCTTGCCCTTGAATATGTCATCGCCTTCGACGTTACCGGCGAAATTAATAGCGCTCGCCCGCAGCATATCTGCAGCCTGCTTGACGACTTCGTTGCCCTTGATTGCCTCTTCACCGATGTTGAGCAAGCCCACGCTCGGATGCGCCTTGTGCTCGACGGCAGCGACAAGCGCGCTTCCCATGATTGCAAATTGCACGAGATGCTCGGGTGCGCAATCGACGTTTGCCCCCAGATCAAGAACACAGGTCCTGCCACGTATCGTTGGGAGCACGCCCGCAATGGCGGGGCGATCGATGCCAGGCAACATTTTGAGCACAAAGCGGGAAGTCGCCATCAGCGCGCCGGTATTTCCGGCGCTCACACAGGCATTAGCTTCGCCGGTTTTCACCAGATCGACCGCAACCCGCATGGACGAGTCTTTTTTATTACGAAGTGCGAGCGCGGGAGGCTCGCCCATCGTCACCACCTCGCTGGCGTGACGTATGCGTAACCGAGGACCGATTTCAGCCTTGTGGGCTTTCAGTTCGATCCGTATTACATCCTCCAACCCGACGAGAACTATGTTCACCTCGGGCTGGGCGCGCAGGAGCGTGAGCGCAGCCGGCACGGTGACGTGCGGGCCATGGTCCCCTCCCATGCAATCGATTGCGACCGTGATATCCATTTATTGTGACGCCTTCACGTGCGCGCTATTCAAGCCGGCGCAATGCGTGAAAGGCACCGCAAGCGGCCGTTGGGGATACCCGCTCAGGGGCGATCAGTCGCCCTTGGTCTTGATAACTTTTTTGCCGCGATAGTAGCCGCTGGGGCTGATGTGATGGCGCATGTGCACCTCACCGGTGGTTGGTTCCACGGCGAGGGGCGCAGCGGTCAAAAAGTCGTGCGCGCGATGCATGCCGCGCTTTGAGGGGGATTTCTTATTCTGCTGTACAGCCATGGTACTGCTCCTTCATCATTGCGCCGGACTGGCGCTGTAAAACGGTTTGGTACTTTTGGTACTAACAGGCTGCTGCACCGCTTTAGTCAGGTATCACTGACCCAAAACAGAACTTTA
Organism: Pseudomonadota bacterium; assembly: GCA_025356665.1. GTDB lineage: Bacteria > Pseudomonadota > Gammaproteobacteria > Burkholderiales > SG8-39 > CAITSH01. The sequence goes on along the minus strand of JANXRV010000019.1, from coordinate 12,792 downwards.
GCAACAGCGCCTAAGATTTTTCAATCTGAATGGGACAAAGCCCCATTTTTAAAATCCGTTTAATTCAGTTTGCCTTGATGGCCATCCTTGAGAACTGCCAGCAAGTCAAACGGCGATGGACGCGCCGCAGTCACATCAATCTTTGCATCCCCACAATGATCATGGCGCGGCACCATCGGCAGCGCCAGGATCACCTCATCCTCAATCAGGGCAGCAATATCCATTTCCGGCTCCGCCAGCACCCGCTCCACATCATCCTCGGGGTTCACTACTTCATTCCAGTCCTTGGTCAACTCAACCAGACTCTCTATATTCAATGGATACAGCACCTTGCCAAGACAGCGCTGGCATACAAGCGCTATCTCACCGGTCACCTTGACCGCCAGAAATGGCTTGCGATCCTCGCCGAGTCCACCGCTCAAACTATAATCAAGCCCTTCGGTCTGACAGCCTTGCTGAACGAGTCGACCCAAGCTATCCAAGCCCAACCTGCCGCGCACCAAGGCTCCCTCGCGGGCAAATTTTAGACCATCGATAAAGGCGGGTTGCAGCATAGGGGCGCCATGATATTATTTTTCGCTTTTCCTGTCAAAAATGCCTTTCTAAGCCTTTTTTGAACTACGTACCCCAACCCACTCTTTTTTCGGCCTTTTTCCTTTCATGCAACGCCTTATACTCGCCTCCACCTCGCAATATCGAAAGACGCTTTTACAGCGCCTTGGCCTGAACTTTGAAACGGCAAGCCCCGATGTGGACGAAACCGAGAACCTGGGAGAGTCGCCTGCCGCAACAGCACGACGACTAGCAGAAGCAAAGGCACGGGTCATCGCTATACGCTACCCGGACGCCCTCATAATCGGCTCCGATCAGGTTGCGGCGCTGGGTGAGCTGAGACTTAACAAGCCGATCACCCACGAGGTCGCGGTACGTCAGTTGCAGGCCGCACGTGGCAAATCCGTCCAATTTCATACTGCGCTATGCGTTCTCGACGCTACAAACGGACAAGCCGAAACCCGCGTTGTTTCCAGCACGGTGCATTTTCGTAACTACAGCGATGGGCAAATTGAGAACTACCTGCGGCTAGAAAAGCCCTATGACTGCGCCGGGAGCGCAAAATCAGAAGGACTGGGCATCGCGCTTATCGCCAGACTCGAGAGCGATGACCCCAGCGCGCTTATTGGCCTGCCACTGATCGCCCTGACAGAAATGCTTTTCGTCCATGGCGTTTCTGCCATCTGATCGCCGCGATGCCCAGCGGAACCCTTTACCTCGTACCCACACTGCTCGGCGAGACACCGAGCGAACAAGTCATTCCTGCAGGGGTAGCGAGCATGATTCGAAAACTCGACTACTTTATTGCTGAAAATCCAAAATCGGCACGCGCGTTCCTTAAATCAATGGCAACAAGCCATGCCATGCAAGACATTGAGATCCGTGAACTTAATGTCAACACGCCGGAGTCGGCTCTGCAAGGATTACTGGGACCGATTTTGGCGGGACGCGATGGCGGGCTGCTCTCTGAGGCCGGAGTACCGGCAGTGGCAGACCCCGGCGCAATTCTTGTCGCCCTCGCCCACAGAAAAGACGTGAAGGTCCTGCCCTTGGTCGGCCCCTCGGCGATTTTGCTGGCGCTGATGGCATCTGGGCTGGACGGACAGCGCTTCGCGTTTCACGGATATCTGCCAAAAGACGAGTCAGAACTTGCAGCGAAACTAAAAGATCTCGAGAGCCGCTCAAGGACAGAACGTCAAACACAGATCTTTATCGAAACCCCCTACCGCAACGACCGCCTGCTTGGCGCCCTGCTGGCACGATGCGCCGCGTCAACCCGCATATGTGTCGCCAGCGATATCACCACCATCGGCGAGAGCATACTCACGCGAACGGTCGCTGATTGGAAAAAACGCCCCCCCACGATCGGTCGCAAGCCCTGCGTCTTCCTGCTGCTAGCCGACTGAAAATTTCAGTCAGCGAAAGCTGATGCGTTCACTCATGGAAAATCCGGCGAAGCCTTGCGCCACTCCGGCGCCAAAGCGCTTTGCGAAACGCTCCGCAATATTGGCCTTTTGCGTGTAATCGATGACATCCTTTGCCTTGATCACATCCCGCGCCACCGAATCGACCGTGCCGAAATCGTCGGCAAGCCCCATCTCTATGCTGCGTTGCCCGGTCCAGATCAGGCCGCTAAAGGTTTCCGGAGTTTCCTTAAGGCGCTTGCCCCGTCCTTTTTTGACGACGTCGATAAACTGTTGGTGAATATCATTGATCATGACTTGTGCAAATTCTTTTTGTTTTGCCTCAACAGGGGAAAATGGATCAAGGAACCCCTTGTTCTCGCCGGCGGTAATCAAGCGCCTTTCAACGCCAAGCTTTCCCATGATGCCGGTGAAACCAAAGCCGTTCATCAGAACACCGATTGACCCCACCAGGCTGGCCTTGTTGACATAAATCTTGTCGGCGGCGGCGGCTACGTAATAGCCACCAGATGCGCAAATATCCTCGACCACGACATAGAAGGGAATATTCGGAAACAAGGTGCGCAGTCGGCGGATTTCATCATTGATAATGCCCGATTGCACAGGACTTCCACCTGGGGAATTAATGCGCATGATGACGCCCTGCGTGTTCTTGTCCTCAAAGGCGTTCTGCAGCGCACCGGTAATACGATCGGCACTGGCATCTCCCTTGGATTCGATCACCCCTTCCAGGGTGACCAGCGCAGTGTGCTTGCCGCCGGTGATGCCATCCTCACCGCGCCAGTCAAACGCAACCACAATAATAAAGGTCACATAAGCCAGCGTCATCAGCTTGAAAAAAATCCCCCAGTAGCGCGCCCGTCTTTGTTCCTTCAGTGCCGCGAAAGCGAGTTTTTCTATCGTTGCGCGTTCCCAACTTTGATCTTTTTCAGTCATGAATTTTCCGCACTACCTTTCCGTTGATTTCCTCGACTGAAACCGTGATCAGCCGGTCGCCCTTGCATGGGCCTTGGAGACATACACCCGTGCCCGGGTCATAGATCGCCCCGTGAGTTGAGCATATCAAATGCTCACCTTCGACATCGAAAAACTTGCCAAGTTGCCAGTCGAGCTCGACAGCGATGTGGGCACACCGGTTAAGGTAGGCATGCACCTTGCCACCGTGCCGAATAACGAAAGCGCTTTCAGCCCGCTCCCCACGGACAATCTCAAATCGCACACCCTCGCCGGCGTCGACCAAGGCGTCGCTATCGCAAATTATGCGTTCTGTTGCAGCCATTGGTCCAGTTCGGCCGTGCTGTCAACGCAGGCAAGCGGTGATAAGGCACGCAATTCCTCGGCGGGATGGGCGCCGTGGGTGATGCCCACGGCCGCCACACCGGCATGCCGCGCCATGAGCAGATCATGCGACGTGTCACCGATCATCAGCGTGGCATCCGCGGAAAACTCAAGCTCTGCCATTAATTCATGCAGCATGTCTGGAGCCGGTTTGGACGCCGTCTTGTCGGCGCAACGATAGGCTTCAAAGTAGCTGGCTAGCCCCGTCACCTCCAGCACGCGCTCTAATCCGGCAGTGCTCTTTCCAGTGGCCACTGCAAGCGTGTGCCCGGCATCTTTTAGTCGGGTCAGCATCGCCTCAGTGCCCGGATACAAAGGTATGCCGGTGTCCTGCTTCAAGTAATGATAGCGATACCGCTCGACCATCTTGCCGTAAACGCTCACCGGCAACCCCGGAACGGCGTACTGCAAGGCATCGTGCAATCCCAAGCCGATCACATGGCTGGCTCTCGCATCATCGGGCACTTGCAGCCCCAAGTCGCGACAGGCGTTCTGGATGCTGAGCACAATGGATCTGGGCGAATCCATCAGCGTGCCATCCCAGTCGAAAACAAGGAGAGGAAAGCGTTTAGCCACCGCAAGCGTCATCGCTTTACCTCCGCCAGTCTATCCACAAACGCCTGCAACTCAGGCGGCAAGGGCGCGGCAAGTCGCAAGCGCTCACCGGTAAGCGGATGATCAAATACCAGCGATGCCGCGTGCAGGAACATGCGCTTGAGCCCTTCTTTGGCCAACAATTTGTTCAACTCGAAATCTCCGTATTTGTCATCACCCGCAATCGGCAAGCCCAAATGGGCAAGGTGAACCCTGATTTGATGGGTTCGCCCGGTCTTTAGTTCAGCCGAAAGCAGGCTGTAGGCGCCCAACGCGCGTTCAAGCCGGAATATCGTTCGCGCTTCCTGCCCGTCGGACTCGACGCTAACCCGGCGCTCACCTTCCTTGGTTAAATATTTTCTCAGCGGCAAAGAAACATCACGCTTGCCCTGGGAATGGGTCCATACCCCCTTCGAGAGCGCGAGATAACGCTTTTGCACCGCACCTTCACGCATGGCCGTGTGCAGAGCGGTCAACGCCGAACGCTTTTTGGCCAGAATCAGCAATCCGGAGGTTTCGCGATCGATGCGGTGAACGAGCTCGAGAAAACGCGCATCTGGCCTTGACGCTCGCAGACCTTCAATAACGCCAAAACTGACCCCGCTACCGCCATGCACCGCCACGCCAGAAGGCTTGTCCACGACCAGCAGGGCCTCATCTTCAAGAACGATGCGCAGCTCTCGGGGCGGGGCTGGTCGCTTGCCCTCCTGCTTTGCCCCAATCCGGATCGGAGGGATTCGAACCTTGTCGCCCGATTTCAGTCGGTATGTGGCGTCGATCCGCCCACTATTGACCCGCACCTCGCCGCTGCGCAGGATGCGGTAAATATGGCTGCGCGGGACGCCTTTGCAGTGACGGATCAGGAAATTGTCAATGCGCTGGCCGGCAGCTTCCTCCCCCACTTCCGTGACGACTGCAGATACTTTACTTAACTCCTTCATTTTGCTTATAATGTCCTCGCAGTTTCGGATAGCGAGACAGCGGCCGCTAAACGGATCATCCGCAAGGACCGCCAACACGTCTCCGTCGGGTGCTTTACGAAAGCACCCCGCCGATTCAGCAAGTGGTTAATTTCGCTCACCAAAAGTAGTGATACTACAACAGCGCGCAAGCGACACTGGCAGAATTTCCAGCCCCGAACGTCAAAAGTTCGGGGCCCGATCTGACAAACCAATAATTCTTCATGCGTCCTAAACAAACAACGATGACGATGACAAGCTGAAAATTACATTTCGGCCTTGGTTTGTGCTGCCCGCCGCGCGCGGGAGAACAAAACAATGAAGCGCATGTTATTTAACGCGACACAAGCCGAGGAACTCCGTGTCGCAATTGTCGATGGCCAGAAACTGGTTGATCTCGACATTGAATCGGCTGGTAAAGAGCAAAGAAAAAGCAATATCTACAAGGGCGTGATCACCCGCATCGAGCCCAGCCTTGAAGCGGCTTTTGTAGACTACGGTACAGATCGTCACGGCTTCCTGCCATTCAAGGAAGTTGCCCGCGCCTATTTCAGGTCCGATGTCGATATCGGCCGCGCCACCATCAAGGAGGCGTTGCGCGAAGGCCAGGAGCTGATTGTCCAGGTAGAGAAAGACGAACGCGGAAACAAAGGCGCCGCCCTCACTACCTTCATCAGCCTTGCAGGACGCCACTTGGTTCTTATGCCAAACAACCCGCGCGGCGGCGGTGTTTCGCGCCGCATCGAGGGTGAGGATCGCAACGAACTGCGTGAAATCATGGACTCGTTGCCCGTGCCCCAGGGCATGAGCATCATCGGCCGCACGGCGGGTATCGGGCGGACGAAGGAAGAACTGGAGTGGGATCTCAACTACCTGCTGCAACTTTGGCATGCCATTGAGGATGCGACGACGTCACAAAAAGGCGCTTTCCTGATCTACCAGGAGGGCAGTCTGGTGATTCGGGCAATCCGCGATTATTTCCATTCTGAAATCGGCGAAATCCTGATCGACACCGATTCGATCTTCGAACAGGCGCAGCAATTTATGGCGCATGTGATGCCGGACAACGTCAATCGCGTGAAACGCTATAACGATGACGTGCCGCTTTTCTCGCGCTTTCAGATCGAGCACCAGATCGAAAGCGCCTACTCGCGCCAGGTATCCCTGCCCTCCGGCGGCGCCATCGTAATCGACCACACCGAGGCCCTGGTTTCGGTTGACGTCAACTCCGCGCGCGCGACCAAGGGTCATGACATCGAGGAAACGGCTTTCCGCACCAACCTCGAGGCGGCGGATGAAACGGCCCGCCAGTTGCGACTGCGCGACCTTGGTGGCCTGATCGTCATCGACTTCATCGACATGGAAAACCAGCGCAATCAGCGCGAGGTGGAAACCCGCCTTCGCGACGCGCTGCATCACGATCGCGCCCGCGTCCAGATGGGAAAGATCTCGCGTTTCGGCCTGATGGAGTTGTCACGGCAGCGCCTGCGTCCGGCGCTCGGCGAAGGCAGTACCATCACCTGCCCGCGTTGTACCGGCACCGGCCAGATCCGCGGCACAGAATCCACCGCTTTGCACATCCTGCGCATCATTCAGGAAGAGGCGATGAAAGAGAACAGCGGCGCCGTGCATGCCCAGGTTCCGGTCGACGTCGCAACCTACCTGCTAAACGAGAAACGCGCAGATATCCACGGCATCGAGGCCCGCCTCAAGGTCAACATTGTACTGATCCCCAATGTGCATTTGTCGACCCCGCACTACACCATCGAGCGCCTGCGTCACGACGACCTCAACAACGCCGATGTGCCGCCCCCCAGCTACGATCTGGTAAAAATGCCGGAGGAAAAAAAGGACGACGCGGCACAACAGGAAGTCAAACCGGCGCGTGCCCAGGCCGCGGTGCAAGGCATCACGCCATCGCAGCCCGCTCCCGGTGCAGCGCCGGTAGCAGCGCCTGCGCCATCGGCAGCCGCCGCTTCCGGGCCCGGCATCATCAGCCGGATCCTTGGCTGGTTCAGTCGCAGCAATACGCCCACCGAAGCCAAAGCGGAAACATCGCAACGCCCACCCCGCCGGGAAGGCCGCTCTGATCGCTCAGAACGTGGCGGCAGGGGTGACAGCGGTCGCGGGCGTGGCGGCGAACGTGGCGAACGCACAAACGGGCGCGGTTCGCGCCCCGAAGGCGAGCGCGGTGAGCGCGGCGAACGCGGTGAGCGTGACTCACGCCGCCCTGGCCAACGTAGCGAACGTCCCGAACGCGGTGCGCGTCCAGAGCGTCCAGCGCAAGAAGGTGCCGAGCGTCAGGATCGTGGGCCGCGACAAGACCGCGGTCCACGCCCGGAACGTGGCGAACGCCCCGAGTCGCGAGAACCGCGCGAGGCGCGCGAATCACGCGAGCCGCGTGAGCCCCGCCAACCGCGTGAAGAGCGCGGTGAGCGCCCGGAACAGCAACAACGCCCGCAAGGCGATGCCAATATCGAGCAAAATCTTCCCGATGGCGGAATCAGCGGAAGCGGTGAAGGTGAGCGACGCCGTCGCCGCGGTGGCCGCAACCGCGGTGAACGCGGAGAGCGTGTTGAGCGCAGCAATGAGGGCCAGTCGCAGCAAGACACGCAGTTGGGCGTTGCCGCGCAAGCCGATAATGGCGAACGCATGCCTGTAGCGGCAAGCACCCAGGTCTACGAAACGACTACCCACGCTGCACCGGCCTCTCCCGCATCAGTGTCAGTGGCGACTCCGGTCTACACCGCCGCAGCCGTTGAGATAGCTGCCGCAACTGCGGCGGTAATCGCACCGTCAGCCCCTGCGTCAGAAGCCAGACCTGTTGAAGCGACGGTAGCCGTACCGGTTTATGTCGCTCCAGCACCGGTTCAGGTTCAGGTTCGGGCGCCCGCCCCGACTCCGGCTCCGGTGCCTCAGCCTGCGGCAGCACCCGTCGACCTCGAGCGCGTGTTACAGGACAGCGGGTTGGTGTTGATCCAGACGGACCATGCCCGCGTAGCTCCCATGGCGCCCGAAGCAGAAGCTGCGTCGGCGCCCCGCCCTAAACGCGAACGCCGTGCGCCTCCAGCGGCCGAGCCGCTAATGCAGGTAGAGACCGGTCCAAAGCCTTAAGTTCAGCCGGATGAGGCCCTAACCAGGCCACACCATAGGCTGGAAAGCCACGCCTGGCGCGGCTTTCCAGCCTTTTTACTTTCAGAGCAGCGGGAGAGATGTTCAAGCCCCCTGCCCCATCGGCAAGATCAGGCGATAGTCGGCTTTACTTCGATTTCGACGACATCCGCAACATCCGCCCCAAATACGCCGCGTCGCAACGCCGATAACTGGTCGCGCGTCTGGGCGGCCTTTTCGAAGTCGAGATTCTTGGCGAAGTCGAACATGAGCTTTTCCAGCCGCTTGATCTCGCGGGAAATCTGTTTCTCACTCATCGTCTCGTAACGCGCCTGGTCCTGCGCCGCCTTCAATTCCATTCGTGCCTGGTCCGGATCATAAGCACCCTCAAGAATGTCCTTGATCACCTTGGTCACGCCAACCGGCGTAATCCCGTGCTCCGCATTCCATGCCAGTTGCTTGGTGCGACGGCGCTCGGTTTCGCCTATCGCCCGCTCCATGGAATTGGTTATGCGATCAGCGTAAAGAATGGCGCGACCGTTGAGGTGCCGCGCGGCACGCCCTATGGTCTGGATGAGCGAGCGCTCCGATCGCAGGAATCCCTCCTTGTCCGCATCCAGAATAGCCACCAGCGATACCTCCGGAAGGTCTATCCCCTCGCGCAAGAGATTAATACCGATCAGAACATCAAATATTCCGATCCGCAGGTCACGCAAGATTTCCACCCGCTCTACGGTCTCGATTTCGGAGTGCAGATACCGCACCTTGATGCCATGCTCAGCGAAGTACTCTGTCAGGTCTTCAGCCATTTTCTTGGTCAGCGTTGTGACCAGAACCCGCTCCTTCTTCAACACGCGAATGCGGATCTCCGACATCAAATCGTCAACCTGTGTTCTCGCCGGACGCACCTCCAACTGCGGGTCAACCAAGCCGGTGGGTCGCACCACCTGCTCCACGATCGCGTCTCCGGAGTGCTTGCGCTCATAATCCGACGGCGTCGCCGAGACAAATACGGTCTGGCGCATGATCCCTTCAAACTCATCAAAGCGCAGTGGCCTGTTGTCCAGCGCCGAGGGCAAACGAAACCCGTAGCCCACAAGATTTTCCTTGCGCGAACGGTCGCCCTTGTACATCGCACCAAGCTGCCCGATGGTGACATGCGATTCATCAATGAACATCAGCGCGCCCGGAGGCAGATAATCAATCAGGGTCGGTGGCGGCGCCCCGGCAGGGCGACCGGACAAATGACGTGAGTAATTCTCAATGCCTTTGCAAAAACCCATCTCGTTGAGCATTTCAAGGTCAAAGCGCGTGCGCTGTTCGATACGCTGCGCCTCAACCAGCTTGGCGCCACTCTGGAAATAGTTGATACGTTCCGCCAGTTCAAGTTTGATGCCCTCGATGGCTCGCAGGGTGGTTGCGCGCGGCGTGACGTAATGGCTGGACGGATAGACGGTAAAACGGGGCACACCCTGATGGACGCGACCGGTCAGCGGGTCGAACAGTTGCAGCATTTCTATCTCGTCATCGAATAAGGTGATGCGCAGCGCCGTCTCGGAATTTTCCGCCGGGAACACATCGATCACATCACCACGCACGCGAAACACACCGCGTTTGAACTCTATGTCATTACGGTCGTATTGCATCCCGATCAGGCGGCCGATGACATCGCGTTGCGAATATTTTTCGTGCTGCCGCAAATGCAGGATCATGCCGTGGTAATCGACCGGGTCGCCAAGGCCGTAAATACATGACACCGTCGCGACGATGATGCTGTCTTCACGTTCGAGCAGGGACTTTGTCGCCGAAAGGCGCATCTGCTCAATGTGATCGTTGATGGACGAATCCTTTTCGATGAACAGATCGCGCGACGGCACGTAGGCCTCGGGCTGGTAGTAGTCGTAATAGGACACAAAATACTCGACCGAATTTTCAGGGAAAAACTCGCGAAATTCGGAGTACAGCTGGGCCGCCAGCGTCTTGTTGGGCGCCAACACCAAAGCGGGCCTGCCGATCCGGGCAATGACGTTCGCCACCGTGTAGGTTTTACCCGACCCTGTTACCCCCAGCAGCGTCTGCCAGGCCAGTCCGTCCTGTATGCCTTCGGTCAGTTTGCGGATCGCCTCGGGCTGATCACCCGCCGGCTGAAATGGCTGGTGGAGCTTGAACGGACTATTTGGGAAAGTGACTGGCACGGGGTAAAATACCTGCTGAGCAAACCTTCAATCCTACACGATGAACGCACCGCACTCACCCTCTCCGCTCGCCCGCGTCGAAATGGCGCCGCGCGACCCCATCCTTGGCCTGACCGAGGTGTATAACGCCGACAAAACACCCGACAAGGTCAATTTAGGCGTCGGTGTCTACTACGACGACAACGGCAAGGTACCGCTGCTCGAATGCGTGCGCCGCGCGGAAAAGGACCTGGCCGAACGCGCCGCCCCGCGCGCTTACCTGCCTATAGACGGTATTGCAGCCTACGACAAGGCCGTGCAGGCCCTCGTTTTCGGCGCTGAGAGTGCGGCCGTCAAAGAAGGACGTATCGTCACGGTTCAAGCCCTTGGCGGCACCGGCGGGCTGAAGGTTGGCGCGGATTTTTTGCGCCGCATCTCCCCCGAGGCAGAAGTCTGGATAAGCGACCCGAGCTGGGAAAACCACCGCGCCTTATTTGAGGCTGCCGGCTTCAAGGTCAACGCCTATCCCTATTACGATGCGGCAACCCGTGGCGTGAACATTGCCGGCATGCTCGCATCACTCAAGTCAATGCCAGAAGGCTCGATTGTCGTGCTGCACGCCTGTTGCCACAACCCCACCGGCGTGGACCTCAGCATCGAACAATGGACGGCCGTGCTGGACATCGTGGTCGCCCGCGGGCTTATCCCCTTTCTTGACATCGCCTATCAGGGGTTCGGGGATGGCATCGAAGCCGATGCCGCTGTCGTGCGTAAATTTACCGCGGTCACCAGCCCTATTTTTGTCTCAAACTCATTTTCGAAATCATTCTCCCTCTACGGCGAGCGCATCGGCGCACTCTCAGTGGTTACGGCCTCCGCAGATGAGTCTGCCCGCGTGCTGTCACAACTCAAGCGTACGGTGCGATCCAACTACTCCAATCCACCCACCCACGGTGGCCAGATCGTCGCAGCGGTGCTCACCACACCAGAATTGCGCGCCCTATGGGAGCAGGAACTCGCCGGCATGCGCGACCGTATCCGCGCAATGAGACAGGCTCTTGTAGAAAAACTTCGCGAAAAGGCACCGCAGGCAGACTTCAGCTTTGTCGTGCGCCAGCGCGGTATGTTCTCCTATTCCGGACTGAGCAAAGAACAAGTCTTGCGCATGCGCGAAGAATTTGCCGTCTATGCCATCGACACCGGGCGTATTTGCGTTGCAGCACTGAACACACACAACATCGACAAAGCCGCCGCCGCGATAGCTTGCGTCATCGCCAAGCCCTAAATTTAGCTTTAGCGCTTTAACCTTGGTAAGCGCAGCAATTAAACTAGCAGGCTTTTCCGGTTGCGGTAAAATACGCGCCGTAGCACGGCAATTCCCTGATAGCTCAGTTGGTAGAGCGACGGACTGTTAATCCGCAGGTCCCTGGTTCGAGTCCAGGTCGGGGAGCCACCAATATCAAAGGCTTAGCATTGCGCTAGGCCTTTTTTATCTCCCCACCGTAGGGAAAACGTAGGACTTTCCCTACGTTCTCCTTCGTCCTGCCTGTTTCAATCCGCGGGGTCACCTCTGTCCGGCGCGCCTCAAACACACCTTTCTTCTTGTTCTTGCGCACATTGTCCCATGCAAAACACTGCCCGTTCATGGCGACATACACACCTGACGGGAGCACTTGTGCGTAGGCCAACGCGCTGCCAAGGTTGAATAGGCCGTCAGACGATCCGAACTTGTACGGCACCATCGCGCCGGTAAGAATCACCGTTTTGTTCTTGATATGTGGCGCGAGGTAACGAGCGGTGTCTTCCATCGTGTCGGTGCCATGGGTCACCACAACCGCTTGCTCCTTTGCCCTCTTACACGCCGCGACAATCATTGCGCGATCGCCGTCGGTCATTAACAGGCTATCTTTCATCATAAGCGTGTGAACGCGTGTTTTGACGAGTGATCGCCCCATGTTCAACATCTCATGGACATGGGTCTTTTTGAAAAACAACTCGCCGTTCAGCTCGTTGTACTCTTTGTCAAAAGTGCCGCCGGTGATGAGGACTGCGATTTTCATTTTCACTAGTACCAAGGAAGGTCAAGTCGTTCTTGTTCGTGCGCGCGTATGACGGCAGGTCGTGCCGCCATGATAGCGAGAGAGTGTGCCAGCTGCGGTCGGTCACGTGCTGGCTTCGGCATGCCGCGTGTCCAGCGGTGGCCTCGGACGAGCGCCAGTTGCAGTCCGCAGTTTAAATTTGGCTCATATAGCGAATAATGTTGGTAGCTCATCTGGTGAGCCTGTGGGGGCGGAAACTGGCCGTGTGGCGCAGAGACGCTGGACCAGGAGACGCGAAATGAGGACGAGGGAATTGGCAAGGTTGATAAGCACTCTGGGCAAGTTGCCGCGCGAGCAACGCCATGCCGTTTTCACCGAACTGGCGTCGATGCAATCGCGCGCATCCTCGATCGATGTCATCGAGGCTGAGGCGCCGGCACGGCCTGAGTGTCCGCACTGCGCCAGCAGTCATACCATCAAGCATGGGCGTCATGGTGACCTGCAGCGGTTCCGGTGTCGCCACTGCAATCGCACCTTCAATACGCTGACCGGAACGCCCCTTGCGCATTTGCATTTGCGCAACAAATGGTTGGGGCAGGCT
>JANXRV010000116.1:0-78739 GCA_025356665.1 Pseudomonadota bacterium | reverse complement strand
GCTTTGACTCGACCATGTACTTCAGCCTGGTGCGCCAGGGCATCCCGCCCGCCGACATCAAGTTCATGTACTACTCCGATGTCGGCCTAGATATTTACGGCAATGCACTCGTCGCCTCGAAAAAAGTGCTCGACGCCAATCCGGCCGCCGTCAAGGGATTCGTTGCGGCAAGCGCCAAGGGCTGGCGCGATGCCATCGCCAACCCGGCCGCCGCCATCGCTGCGCTGAAAAAGCGCGTGCCGCTGATCGACGAGAAGATTGAAACCGACAAGCTGTTGTGGCTGATCAAGAACCAGATCGTCACCGCCGAATCAAAGGCCGACGGCCTGGGCAACGTGCGCGCCGCGCGCATGGACAAATCCATCACCACGCTCACCGACGCCTTCAAGCTACCGACCAAACCGGCCAGTGCGGATGTTTTCTCGGCGGCTTTCCTGCCGGCCGCGGACGTGCGCAAGCTGCCCTGATCGGCGCCGTATCGCTACCAGTACGCCAAAGAGCACGACAAAGGAACGAACAGCCATGGCCCTGACCAACCGGCAAATCGAAACGGCCATGCCGTGGTTGTTCGTAGGCGCGTCCCTGTTGTTGTGGGAGCTCGCCTGCCTGGTCCTCAATCTTCCGGTGTTTGTGCTGCCGCGGCCCACCGCCGTCGCGGCATCGCTGTGGCTGCGCGCCGGGCCGATTTTCGACAACGCGTTTTACACCCTGGTGGCCACCCTGACGGGATTTGTCATCGCCGTGGCCCTGGGGGCGCTGCTGGGCATCGCCATAGGCTCGTCGCGTTTGGTGTATCGCGGCTTGTATCCTGTATTGATCGGGTTTAACAGCATCCCCAAGGTTGCGGTGGTGCCGGTGTTTGTGATCTGGTTTGGTGCGGGCACCGTTCCGGCGGTGCTGACGGCCTTCCTGGTTTCGTTTTTTCCCATTGCGGTGAACGTTGCGGCCGGCCTTGCGACCATCGAACCCGAACTCACCGACGTGCTGCGCTCGCTCGGGGCGAGCAAGCTCGACGTGCTCACCAAGATCGGGCTGCCGCGCTCAATGCCGTATTTTTTTGCCTCGCTCAAGGTCGCCATCACCCTGGCTTTTGTCGGCGCGATCATTTCGGAAACCGTGGCTGGCCGTAACGGCATCGGTTACCTGATGATGGCGGCGACCTCCAATTTTGATACGCCGCTGGTGTTTGCGGGGCTGATCGTGACCTCGGTGATGGGCATGATCATGTACGCCTTGTTTGCCGCCATTGAGCGGCGTATGACCTTCTGGGCGCAGCGCGGCGAGGAATTTGCGGCTTGAGCGACTTTGACCTGGTCATCCGTGGCGGCACCGTGGCCACGGCCGGTGACGTCGTGCGTTGCGATGTGGGCATACGCGACGGCCGTATTGCGGCCCTTGCCGATCATCTCCCTGACGGAAAAAAGACGCTGGATGCGACCGGCAGGCTCGTTCTTCCCGGGGGCATAGATGCGCATTGCCACCTCGACCAGCCGCGCGCCCAAGGCCTTGCCTCGGGTGGCGCCGTCATGGCCGACGATTTTCGCTCTGGCAGCCTGTCGGCCTTGTTCGGCGGCACCACCACCATCATTCCGTTTGCCGTGCAGCACCGTGGCCAGTCGCTGCGCCACGCCGTCTAGGACTATCACCGCCGCGCCGCCGGCAAGGCGTATATCGACTATGGCTTTCACCTCATCGTCTCCGATCCGAACGAGGCTGTGCTCAAGGAGGAATTGCCCGGCCTGATCAAGGAGGGCTACACCTCGGTCAAGGTTTACATGACCTATGACGCTATGCGCCTCTCGGACCGGCAGATTCTTGACGTGATGGAGGTGGCGCGCGAAGGCGGCGCACTGGTGATGGTGCATGCTGAAAACTACGAATGCATCGCGTGGCTGACTGACCGACTCGAAGCCGCGGGCAAGACCGAGCCCAAGTATCACGCCGTCTCCCGCCCGATGGCGGTCGAGCGCGAAGCCACGCACCGCGCCATCACCTTGTCCGAGGTGGCGATGGCGCCGCTGCTGATCGTGCATGTGTCGGGCCGCGAGGCGGTTGAGGAAATCCGCCGCGCACGTGCGCGCGGCCTCGACGTGCAGGCCGAGACCTGTCCGCAATACCTGTTCTTGTCCGAGGAGGAACTTGCGCTGCCCGATTTTCTTGGCGCCAAGTGCATGTGCAGCCCGCCGCCGCGCGACAAGGCCAACCAGGCGGTGATCTGGCAGGCCCTGGAAGACGGTTTGTTCGCCATTCTTTCATCGGACCATGCGCCCTACCGCTTCGACGAGCAGGGCAAGCTCATGTACGGCCGCGGTGCGCCCTTTCGCAAGGTCGCCAACGGCATTCCCGGTCTGGAGACGCGCTCGCCCCTGTTGTTCTCGGAAGGCCTGATGGCCGGGCGCATGGACCTCGCGCGTTTTGTCGCGCTCAATTCGGCCAACGCCGCCAAGCTCTACGGCCTGTACCCTCGCAAGGGCAGCATCGCCATCGGTTCGGATGCCGACATCGCGATCTGGGATCCCGAGCGCGAGGTGGTTATCCGCAACGACATGCTCCACCACAATGTCGATTACACGCCTTACGAAGGGCGTAAGCTGACCGGCTGGCCGGTGACGGTGATTTCCCGCGGCGACATCGTCTGCCACGAGGGTGAGTTGATGGTCGAGGCGGGACGGGGGCAATTCCTCAGGCGCGGCCCCGCGGGCAAGCGAAAAAAATCAGGAGAGACGGCATGGATCTAGGCTTGAAGGGAAAGCGCGCGCTGGTCATGGGCGGCAACCGCGGCATCGGCTTTGGCATTGCGCGCGAACTCGCCGCCGAAGGCGCGCATGTTGCCATTGCTGCGCGCGACGCGGCGAGGCTGGAGGCGGCGGCGATCGAGTTGCGCGGGCACGGCGAGGGCAACATGCACGGCTTTGTCGCCGACCTTGCCGACATCGACCGCCTGCCCGAATTTGCCGCGCATGTCGTCAAGTCCTTCGGTGAAATCGACATCCTTGTCAACAACACCGGCGGCCCCGGGTACGGTGGCGCCTCGCAGCGCGGCAGCGCCGAATGGCGCGGCCGCTTTGAGGACATGGTGTTGTCTGTCATCACCCTGGCCGACGCCTTCGTGCCGGGCATGCGCGCGCGCAAATGGGGCCGGGTGCTGACCGTGGTGTCCTCAGGGGTGATCCAGCCCATTCCCATACTCGGGGTTTCGAACACCCTGCGCAGCGCGCTGGTCGGCTGGTCCAAGACCCTCGCCGGTGAAGTCGCTGCCGACGGCGTCACTGTCAACGTGCTGGTGCCCGGACGCATCGACACCGAGCGCGTGCGCATGACCGACGAGGCCGTCGCCGCCAAGGAAAAAATCAGCGTCGCCGAGGCGGCCAAGCGTTCCACCAACCTCATTCCGGTCGGGCGCTACGGTAGCATCGCCGAGATCGGTGCGACCGCGGCGTTTCTGGTCAGCGCCCGCGCCAGCTACATGACCGGTTCGATGGTGCGCGTGGACGGCGGCATCGTCCGTTCCATCTAGGCGGAGCGTGGTGCGGGGCACAGCGCACGCGCTACGCCTGGCCGTGCGCTCGGGGCTGCATCGCGGCCTTACCACCGGCCACGCCGCAGGCCAGGTGCAATGCAATCTTGCGGTTTTGCCAGCGGCGTATGCCGAGGACTTCGTCGCCTTTTGCCGTGCCAACGCGCAGGCCTGTCCAGTCTTGGGCATCAGCCGTCCGGGTGATCCGGCGTGGCCGGAGCTGGGCGAGGACATCGACATTCGCACCGACCTGCCCGGCTATCTTGTGCATCGCGCCGGCGAACCCGCGCGCCATGTGACCGACCTCAAGGGGATCTGGCGCGAAGATTTTGTCGCGGTCGCCATCGGCTGCTGGTTTTCCATGGAAGATGCGCTCGCCGCCGCCGGCGTGCGTTTGCGCCACGTGGAACTGGGCATACAGGGGCCCTTGTTCAAAACGACAGTGCCCGCGACGCCGGCCGGACGCTTCGCCGGTCCGCTGGTGGTTTCGATGCGTCCGTTCGCGCCGCACGAGGTGGCGACGGTGCGTGCGGTCAGCGCGCGCTTTCCGCGGGTGCATGGCGCGCCGCTGCACGAGGGTGACGCCGGCGCCCTTGGCATTGTCGATATTGCAAGCCCCGACTACGGCGAACCGATGGGCTTGCTGCCCGGCGAGGTGCCGCTTTACTGGGGCTGCGGCCTTACCGCGCTTGTCGCACTGGAGCGCGCGGCCCTGCCTTTGTTTATCACCCACGCCCCGGGCAAGATGCTCGTTACCGACCTGCTAAACGCCAGCCTGCTCGAAGGCTGATGCCGGGTTCGCAAGCTCAAGGCGTCGCCAACGCCGCACCTGCGGCTCTGTCTGGTGCACGGATCGTTGATTTGCAGGACGGATGATGGCTGGAAACCCTTATCTGGCGCGGGTTTCCAGTCGATACCGATTTATTTTTTATTCCTGAAGCCAGAAATCCCGGTGAGCGGCTGCGGCTTCATCTTCGAGCAAGGGGCCGTGCACGCTGATGTCGCGTTGTCCGCGCGCGAACACTTCACGGCAGGGTAAGGACAGCGTCGGGTTTTCCGGGTGGCTGCCGGTGAGTTCAAGCAGCCTTGATTCGGACAGGCCGTAGACCACGCGTCCGATGCCGGCCCAGTAGATCGCGCCGGCGCACATCGCGCAGGGTTCGGCGTTGGAGTACAGCGTGGCGGAGCGCAAGCTTGCCGCCGGATGGCTGGCCGAGGCCGAGCGCACGGCCTCCAGTTCGGCATGACCGGTGGCATCGCCGCGGCCCGGCACGCTGCGGTTTTGCGCCGCGGCCAGTTGCCGTCCGTCGGCGGCGAAGAGCAGCGCCGCGAAAGGATGGTTGCCTGCGTCGCGGGAGCGCTGCGCCAGAGCGAAGGTCTGGCGCAGGCGTTCCAGGTCAGCGGGGCTGTGTGCCGTCACTCAAGTCACTCGCGCGAAGAACCCCATAGCGGAATGCTCAGTTCGAGGCGTTCATGCCCCGCGTTGCCCAGCCGGTCATGCGCCGCTCGAGCACCGCGAACACTTCGTACATCACCATCGCCATGGCGCTGATCACCACCAGTCCGGCGAAAACGAGCGGCATGCGCATTTGTGAGCCGGCGGACATCATCAGGTAGCCGATGCCCTCATTGGCCGCCACCGTCTCGGATACGACAGAACCGACGAAGGCGAGTGTAATGGCGACCTTGAGTGAGGCAAAAAAGTAGGGCAGGGAGCGCGGCAGGCCGACCTTGAGCAACACGTCGATGCGGCTCGCGCCCAGTGCACGCAACACGTCTTCCAGTTCCGGTTCCAGTGTCGCAAGGCCTGTGGCCACGTTCACCGTGATGGGGAAAAAGCAGATCAGGAAAGCGGTGAGGACGGCCGGCACCGTGCCGATACCGAACCACACCACCAGCACCGGAACGAAGGCGGCCTTGGGAATGGCGTTGAAGCCGACCATCAGCGGGTAGAGTGCGTTGTAGAGAAAGCGCGAGGACCCGACGAGAAAGCCAAGCAGCGTGCCGACGATCACGCCGAGGCCAAAGCCGGCCATGGTGGTCCAGAAGGTCTGCAGAGCATGGTTGGTGATGGGGCCGGCGAACTCATTGAGCGACAGCACGATGCCGATGGGGCCGGGAAAAATGAACTCCGAAATGCCGAACAGCCGGCAAGCTCCCTCCCAGGTCAGCAGGATGATCGCCAGCGCGATCCACGGGGCGTAGGGTTCGAGTTTGTGTCGTTTTGCCATGATATGCGCCGGTCAGGTTTTTCTGATGTGGCCGATGTGCTCGCGTAATTCGAGCACGATGGAGGTGAATTTGTCGCTGTAAGTGACCTCGAGGTCGCGCGGACGCTCGATATCGATGTGCCGCTCGACCAGCATTTTGCCCGGACGTTTGCTCATCACATACACCTTGTCGGCGAGAAAGCTCGCCTCGCGCAAATCGTGGGTGACCAGTACCACGGTGAATTTTTTCAGCGCCCAGAGGTCGCGCAGCACGCACCACAGCTCTTCGCGGGTGAAGGCATCGAGCGCGCCGAAGGGCTCGTCGAGCATCAGCAATTTGGGTTCGTGCACGAGGGCGCGACAGATCGAGGCCCGTTGCTGCATGCCGCCCGAAAGTTCCCAGGGGAATTTGTCGTCGTAGCCCTCGAGGCCCACGGTCTTGAGCAGGGCTTTGGCGCGCTCGACGTATTCGGTTTTTTTCTGTTTGAAACTGGAGCGGTAGGGCTCGACGATTTCCAGCGGCAGCAGCACGTTGTCGAGGGTGGTGCGCCAGGGCAGCAGCGTGGCGTTCTGGAAAGCCATGCCGACAATCTTCAGCGGACCGCCGACTTCACGGCCGTCGACGATGACCGTGCCCTTGGTCGGCGCCTTGAGACCGGTGCACAGTTTCATGAAAGTGGATTTGCCGCAGCCGCTTGGCCCGACGATGGCGATGAATTCGCCCTCGCGTATGGTCATCGAGATGTCCTCGATGGCGTTGCCGCTTGTTTCGTCGTAGGCGAGATCGACCTTGTCGAATTCGACAAATGCGTGGGCCATGGTGCTTCCTGGTAAGAGTCGAAAAAAGCCCCTGCCGCCTGGCTGCTCCCGGGTGGGAGGGGCTTGCGGAGCAGCGTGGCCTTACTTGGGGAAAATCTGCCGTTCCGACTTGGGCGGGAGAAAGCTCGAATTGAACATGTTGTCCGCGTTTGGCGCCTGCTTGATGCCGAAGGCGGACACCACCTGGGCGACGGTGTCCTCGAAGCGCACCTTGTTGATCGCGCCTATGCCGTCTGCCCTGAAGCCGGGCGTGCCGATGGAGTCATCGATGGCCATCTTGAGCCGGCGCGCTTCCAGTGCGACGTTGATGAGCGGGTCGCGCTCTTTCAACACCTGGATGGCGTAAGCCTGATCGGCGATGCCGTCCTTCATGCCGCGGGTGAGGGCGCGCAGAAAGCCGGCGACCGCCTTGGGGTTCTGGTCGATGAATTTCTGGCTGGCGATGATGACGTTGCCGTAGAGTTTCACGCCGTTGTCGGCGTACTTCATCATCACCACATCCTCGTCCTTGACGCCGCGCGCGTTGAGGTTAAGCAGGCTGGTGAAAGTGAAGCCGGTGATGGCATCCACCTGCCCCTGCACCAGCATGGTTTCGCGCAGTGCCGGTTCCATGGCGGTCCAGGTGATCTTGCTCGAATCGAGATTGTTGGCCTTGATAAACATCGGGAAGGCCTTGCGTCCGGCATCAAACACCGGTGCGCCGAGTTTCTTGCCGTTCAGGTCGGACGGTTTGGTGATGCCCGATTTTTTCATCGTGAACACGGCGGCCGGCGAATAGTCGTAGACCATGTATACCGCCTGCATGCGTGCGCCCGGGTTGGCCTGGTTGGTGGCCATGAATTCGATCATCGCGCTGATGTCGGCAAAGCCCATCTCATAGGCGCCCGAGGCGACACGGTTGACCGCTGCGCCGGAGCCCGAACCCGAGTCGATGGTGACATCAAGGCCTTCCTGCTCGAAATATTTTTTCGCCTTGGCTACAAGGAAGAGCGCGGCAGGGCCTTCGAAACGCCAGTCGAGGACGAAGCGGATCTTGGTCGGTGGCTGTGCCTGGGCGAAGGTCGGGCCTGACAACGTCGCAAGGGCAAGGGCAGCAAGCGCACCGGCAAAGCCGCGGCGGGTGATTTGGGTGAAAGAGGTCATGATGCGCGTTCTCCTGATTGTTTCGGGTTGTTCGATTTATTCAGTTCGAGGCGATAACGGGTACTGGTTTGGTTCTGGCTGAAGTGACAATCTTACTTCAGCAATCGGCGTGCCATGAGCGGGTCATGGACGTGGTCTGGGAGGCTTTTTTACGTATCGGCGAAATATCCTGATTTTATACAGACCTGAAGCCAGAACGCGGGGCTGAGCGGCGGGGCGGGGTGACGCTGTTTCCGGATACCGACCAAGATTAGTTTATGACCAAATCTGAACATGATTTCATCGGAAAATCAAGAAACTTGGCCTGCTCTTCATGGAAGCCGCCGATTCGCTCCGGCTGCGCTGCTTTATTTGCGCTATGCGGTGAAACCATTAAAAGCTTTTCCCCGGGCAGAATGGCGTAGTGGGGACCAATTTGAGGGCGGCGATTGGGCATGGCCCGGTTCGCGGGCGGGTATGCGTCGGCAGGTTTGGCGGCGATCTGGGGCGTCCGAAATGGGGTGGGGCGACAGACACTGATCATGCCTCACGCCCTTTTTGATGGCGGCGGGCACTGAAGTGGTGCCGTTTGGCAGAACGCCCGCGCGGGGGCTTGATGCCAACGCGCGCGGCAACGTATGCTTGGGCTGCCTGAGCCGAAGCGACGAACTTTTCGTCTGCCCCGACGCGGTAACGCGTCGACCCTTGCCGCCGTATCCCCCCTTTTTTACGCCAGAAAGTTGAATTGAATGGACGCCTACCTCCTCGAATGGGCCAGCATGCTGGTGCGCTGGCTGCACGTGATTACCGCCATAGCCTGGATTGGCGCCTCTTTTTATTTTGTTTGGCTGGACAACCACCTTGTGCCGCCGAATCCGCCCAAAAAAGGGGTATCGGGAGAAATCTGGTCGGTACACGGCGGCGGTTTTTACAACAAGCAGAAGTACCTCGTCGCCCCCGATCAGTTGCCCGAAAAGCTGCACTGGTTCAAGTGGGAGGCCTATTGGACTTTTATTTCCGGTTTCGCGCTGCTGGTCCTGGTCTATTACTGCAACGCCGGCGCCTACCTCGTTGACAAGAGCGTCGCCGATATCACGCCGGCCGCGGCGATCGGCATCAGCCTCGCGGTGATCCTGTCCGGCTTTGCCGTCTATGAAGGCTTGTGCCGTTCGCCACTGGCGAAAAACGGCACGGCGTTCGCGCTGGTCGGTTTTTCGCTGGTGGTGGTGCTTGCATGGGCGATGTCGCATGTGTTCGGCGGCCGCGGCGCCTATATCCAGGTCGGCGCGGTGCTGGGTACCATCATGGCCGCCAACGTGCTGATGATCATCATCCCGGGCCAGCGCAAGATGATCGCCTCCATGCTCGAGGGCGCAGTGCCCGATGCCATCCATGGCATACGCGGCAAGCAGCGCTCGATGCACAACAACTACATGACGCTGCCGGTGTTGTTCATCATGCTGTCCAACCACTACCCCATGACATACGGCCACCGCTACGGTTGGGCGGTGCTGGCGGTGGTGGTGATCGCCTCGGTGATGATCCGCCACTTTTTCAACCTGCATCACAAAGGCAAAGTGGTGCTCGCCTTGCCGGCTGGCGCAGCGGCGCTGTTTATCCTGCTCGGGGTGGCGATGGCGCCCAAGGCACCCGAGGGGGGCGGCGAAAAGGTCGCGTTCGCCGCGATCAAGGCGGTGATCGATTCGCGCTGCATCAGTTGCCACGCCGCCAAGCCGACGCAACCGGGTTTTGCCGCGCCGCCTGCCGGTGTGGTGCTCGAAACGTCCGAACAAATACGCGCCCAGGCACAGCGCATCCATCAGCAGGTGGTGGTGGCACGGGTGATGCCCCTTGGCAACCTCACCGGTATCAGCGATGCGGAGCGTGCCCTGGTGGGTCGCTGGTTCGCGCAGGGCGCAAAAACAGACTGAGTTTCCTGAGGAGTTTCTTCAGGAGTGTCCTGAGCTTGGCCGGTCAGGCCAGGGCCTGCAGTAGGCTGGAAACCCGCGCAGGGCGCGGCTTTTCAGCCTTTTCGCCAGTTTGTAATACGTTCAGTGCAGTCGTTTGCGCGCGCTGGCGGAAAGGCCCGTGCTTGCGCTGACCCCCGATGCACCGGCACCGCCGCGACTGCGCGTGAACAACTGGTTCACCAGCGTCACGACTTCGCCGATTTCCGTCTCGGTAAAATGGCGTCCGAGCAGGCGCGACATTTCCTCCACCAGGTAAAGACGCTCCGCCTCGTGTATAGACTCGGGTGTCGGGCCGACGAACAGCATGCTGAACTCATCCTGCCCATCGTCGTGATAAAAACTCAGCGATACGCCCACGGCATGTTCGGTGTAGGGCGCGAGTTCGGCGAGGGCGGCTTGCACCTTTTCGCCAAACTTGCGGCCGACATCACCGGACCAGCAGACACGCAGCAGATGCTCCTGCGCCTCGTAGAGGATCCCCGGTTCGTCTTCGTAGACGCTGCGCACATCGGCCAGGTTGTCCTCGTCGATATACTCGAGCAGCGGGCGCAGGGCCGTTTCGACCTGCGCCGCGGTTACGTCGGCCCGCAGGGGCACGTCGCCATGCAGATGAACTTCGATCCTCAATTTGATTCCTTTGCATCGGCACTGCGCCGCCATGGCGAAATGCGGTGACGGGGTTTGGGGGTATCGGATGCGGAGGTCAAACACCGCCCGGATTCCGGGCAGCCAGCGTATGACTTTCACAAATACGAAAGCATGATTTTACTCCTTCGCGGGGGCGACAGCCGTCGCGAAAGCGCAAAGGCGGATTCGGGCCCTCGGCGCCCGTCCTGTTGCCCCGGGCAAGCCGTTTTATCCGGTCGCCCGGTCACCCTGTCACCTTGTCACCCGGTAACCCATGGCGCCATGCTTATTTGAAAATGGAATCCCACCTGCACCTGGCGGGCGCTGCAGCTTTTGCAGGGTTAGAATGATTAACTGATCTTATGCGGATGCGTCGTAAAAAACGGCGCACTAAAAAATATGGTTTTGAAGTTGCTTGTCAGAGGAGGGGGGGCGCTGTTTGCGGTCCTGTTGGGCGGTTGCGTGTTGTTGTCTTCCGAACCGGAGCGCATCGCCCTGCCTGCGGTGATGGATGTGACGCATTTTTCCGCCGGTCGGCCCGGCGAGGCCATGCCCGGTGGCTGGCGCGTCTGGACGTTTTCGCGCTTCAAAAAGCCCACTGAATACCAGATGGTCAGTGATGACGGACGCACGGTCATTCGCGCCAGCGCCGATTCGTCGGCATCCGGGCTTGTTCACGATGTGCGCGTCGACCCGCTGAAATTTCCGCTCATTCACTGGCACTGGAAGGTCACCCAGTCGATAGCCAATGCCGACAACAGCACGCGACAGTTTGAAGATTCACCGGCGCGGGTGGTGGTTTCCTTTTCCGGTGACACGTCGAAACTGTCGTTTGAGGACCGCATGTTCGCCGCGCAGGTCAAGGCTTTCACCGGACAGGACCTGCCCTATGCCACGCTGATGTACATCTGGGGCAACCACAGGCCGCCCGATTCGCTGATTACCAACAGCCACACCGGCCGCATCAAGATGATCGTGGTGCAAAGCGGTCGCGACAAAACAGGCAAATGGCTGGAGGAAACACGCAACATCCGCGATGACTATCGCAAGGCTTTTGGCGAGGACCCGACCTTGATCCATTCTGTTGGCATCATGACGGACACCGACAACACCGAGACGAAGGCGCGTTCCTATTACGGCGATATCAGCTTCATCAAGGCCAAGCCCTAGGCCCTGGGTACAGATCGTTGGAGGGCAGTCTTTGCGCGCGCGCGCCCTGCGGTCGGCGCGCGGTAATTGTTCAGTCGGGTTTGCGCGCCGCCTGACCGGCCAGGGTTTGTGCGCCCGGCGCCGGTCCCTGCTTTTGCCGGCGGCTGACGCCGTCGATGCCGCCGAGAATGGCCCACTCGGCAAAATTTTCCGGTTTGGACTCGAATTCGCGTGGCTTCCACGCCGGCGTAAGCATGTCCTCGTCGGTGTAGTACTCCACCAGACCGCCGCCGGGGCTTTTGAAATACCAGAAATAGGCCGAGGAAATCGGATGCCGTCCGGGGCCAAGGTCGGTTTCCCAGCCGCATTTTGAAAAGTGCAGGCCGCCGCCGAACACCTCGTGGATGTCGCGCACGGCAAAGGCGACGTGGTTGACGCCGCGTTTGCCTGTGGGCAGCTGCAAAAAGAACACGTCGTGGTGGCCGCCGTGCGGCGCGCAGCGCAGGAACAGGCCGCGCCCCGGGTAGCGGTCGGACACGGCAAAGCCCAGACGCTCGCAGTAAAAGGCTTCCACGTCCTTGAGTGCGGCGGTAAAAAACACCACGTGCCCGACCTCGACCGGCTCGGCGCGCTCGTAGACACGGCTGCGCGTGTCGATGCGCTGCGCATTGCCCCAGGTGTTCATCGGCACGCCTTGCACGTCAATGGCGCGTTTTTGCGTCACGCGTATGCGCAAGCCGAGGCCGTTGGGATCTATGGCGCCGGTTTCGCCGCCCATGCTGTTTTCGGTCTCAAAAAACCCGGGTGCGCCGGCGAGTTTCGCGGCGATCGTTTTTACATTGGACGGCGAGGCGACGCCCCATACGACTTCACGCACCGTCGGTCCGGTTTCCATCGCCGGGGGCAGTGCCGCGTCGTCGCTGCGCGCGACAATGACGCCGCAGCCGTTGAGGCATTCAAACTCCAGCCGGTCGGCGCTCTCGCGCTTGAGGGTGAGTCCCCAGTCGAGAAAAAACTGGCGGCAGGTGGCGGGGTCTTCCACGCCGTAGGTGATCTGGTCTATGCCGAGAATGCTCATGCCTTGTGTCCTTGTGCAAATGCTTCAATACGTCAATACATCAATACTTAAATTCTTCAAGTGGCCCAGGGTAGCGGCTCTTGGTTGAGGCCCCAATAAAGGCTTTTTTGCGCCTTGTATTCGAGCAGCCCGAGGCGGCCCTTTTCGCGGCCCAAGCCGCTGTCGCGGGTGCCGCCGAAGGGAGTGGACACCGAAAACAGTTTGTAGGTGTTGATCCACACCGTGCCGGTGTCCAGGCGCCGCGCCACACGCCAGGCACGCTTGTAGTCGCGTGTCCACAGCCCCGCGGCAAGGCCGAACACGCTGTCGTTGGCCTGGGCGACAAGATCCTCTTCGTCGTCAAAGGGTAGCGCCACCAGCACCGGCCCGAAAATTTCTTCCTGGCAAATGCGCGCGCCGTTGCCAAGACCTTCCAGGATGGTGGGCAGGTAATAGCTGCCGCGTTCGTACGTCGCGCCCTCGGGGCGCCTGCCGCCGATGAGCAGCCGGCCGCCTTCTTTCAGACCCAGTTGCACGAAGCCTTCAATGGTTTTTCGGTGCTGCTCGCTGATCAGCGGACCCATTTGCGTGCGTTCGTCCCCAGGGTCGCCAACGCGCAGTGCTTGTGTCGCGCTGACCAGGCGCTGCATGAAACTGTCGTAAAGGCGCCGTTGCACAAACAGGCGCGACCCGGCTATGCACGATTCGCCAGATGAACTGAAAATACCGAACAGCACGCCGGCCACGGCGTGGTCGATGTCGGCGTCCTCGAACACCACCGTCGGTGATTTTCCGCCCAGTTCCAGCGATACGGGCATGAGCTTGTCGGCGGCGATGTGGGCGATGCGCCGGCCGGTGGTGGTTCCGCCGGTGAAGGCGACACGACGCACGAGCGGATGGCGCACGATGGCCTCGCCTATGACCGACCCCTTGCCCGGCAGCACGCTCAGCACGCCCTTGGGCACGCCGGCGAGCTCGCATATCTTCGCCAGCTCCAGCGCCGCAAGCGGCGTGACTTCGGCCGGCTTGAGAATGACGGCGCAGCCGGCGGCCAGCGCAGGGGCGAGCTTTTGCGCCTCGCTGGCGATGGGCGAGTTCCACGGCGTGATGGCCGCGACCACGCCGAGCGGATCGTGCACGCTCAGGCTGAGGTAGTCGCCGCGCGAGGGCGTGAGGGCTTCCTCCAGTGTTTCGCAGGCAGAGGCAAAAAACTGGAATGTGCCGGCCGCGCTGGCCACCAGCGCGCGTGTTTCGCTGATCGGCTTGCCGTTGTCCCGGCGTTGCAGTTGCGCCAGCGCCTCGCTGCGCTCGCGAATCAGCGCGGCGATGCGGTACAGGATGGCGGCGCGCTCGTGTGCCTTGATATCGCGCCAGTTCGGCCGCTGCCAGGCGGCGTGCGCGGCTGCTATGGCGGCGTTGACATCATCCAGGCTTGCCGCGGCGAGTTCGGCCGTGACGCTGCCATCGGCCGGGTAGTGCGAGGCATAGACCTCGCCGCCACCGCGGCGCCATTCGCCGCCGATGTAAATCGGTTCTATCGCGCCCATGTTCAGTCCGCCCGTTTTAAATATTTCGCTTTAGCTGACCTGCTTCAGATCACCTGTTTCAGATAACAACAGGTGCAACACGATTGCGTATGGCGCGAACAGCGCTGTAGGCGGTGAGTGCCGAGGTCTTGGGATTGTCCGGCAGCGGGTTGCCGGAAATTGTAAGGTCGAGTTCGCCAAAGGCGCCGCGCGCTTGCACGCGGTGAATGTTCTTGCTTACGCCCGGGTCGGCGATCAGCGTCGCGCGGGTTTTGTCAAAACCGAGGCCGGCGAGCGAAACGGTCGCCGCGACGTTGGCATTTTTCGGATACAGGCGCGCCGCTTCGCCGGCGCTGCCCTCGAACAGCACCGCTGGCGCGCTGAGCGTGGCAAGGTCGACAATTTTTTCGGCCGGCGTGCCCTGCCATCCGAGCGGCGGTTTGCGTCCGGTGTAAATCACCTCATCGAGCCCGCCCACGCGCGCCGAGGCAATGGCGTCTATGGCGGCGATGGCGCCCGAAATCAGGCTTAGCTGCGCGCCGCCCTTGCGCGCGGCTTTTTCCAGCAGTTCGACAATGCCCGGCTCGGCCAGCGAGCCGATAGACACCAGGATCACGTCTATGCCTTTTTCAAGCAAATGCGGTACATGGGTTTTCACCGCGGCATGGCCGGCACATTCGACGGCAAAATCGGGCGTGGCATCGAGTTCATCGAGCGAGCAGATGGCTTTGCCGCTGTCGCCCAGTTCGCGCTGCAGCGAATCGCGCCGCGCCTCGACATCCAGCACCCAGCGCATGCGGATGGCCGCATCACCCTGCAGGTGCCGCAACACCACCGAGCCTATGGCACCGGAGCCGATTAATAGAACGTTACGCATGGGAGGCTGCCTTTTTAACGGGGGGGCCGGCGAAGGCCGTGGCGAAGGGGCCGATGGCCACCATGTCAATTTCGATCAGCGTCGGACCGCTGCGCGCCAGCGCCGTCGCCAGTGCGGCGGGCGCGGCGGCGAGGTCTTTTATCCGGGCAAAGGGCAGCGCGAGGGCGCCGGCGAGGGTTTCGAAGTCAGGGGTGTGCAGGTCGACGTAAGCGCGCCGCCCGCCGTATTGCGCGTCCTGGATATTGCGGATGACGCCATAGCCGCGATCGTTCATCAGCACCACTACCACGTCCGCTTTTTCCTGCACCAGCGTGGCGAGTTCGCCGAGGTTGACCTGCAGCCCGCCGTCACCGACCAGGCACAGCGTCTTGCGGCCCTTCGCCGCGAGCGCCGCGCCCACGGCCATTTGCACGCCCTGGCCGATGCCACCGCCCAGCGCGTGCACGCCGTCGCGCGGCCCGCTGAGCGGAAGGGCGCGGTTGCCCCAGGTGCTGTTGGAAACTGTCACATCACGCACCCAGACGAAATCCCTGCCAGCCACTTTTTGCAGCGCATCGACCAGCGCGTTGTAAGGCCCGAGTCCGTCGCGCACCACTTGGTGGGCCGCTTTACGTGTTTCGGCAAGGTCGGCGGCGAAGGCGGCGTCGATTCGCATTTTTCCCGCCAGCCGGTCGGCCAGGCCGTTGAGCGCCGCCGCGGCATCGCCGCTGACAAACAAGTCGCTGCGGTAGCAGCGGTTCTCCGCCTGGGCATCACAGTCGATGCGGTACAGCGGTTGCGGCAGTTTGAGCTTGTAGGTCAGCGTTTCGTTGGAGCGCAAGCGCGAGCCGACCACCAGCATGGCATCGCAGCCGGCGTAGAATTTCTCTACCGGCGCATAAAGGTTGTATGCGCCCAGGGTCATCGCATGGTCCTCGGCGACAATGCCGCGGCCTTGCACGCTGGTGACGATGCCAAAGCCCATGTCGATCAGGCGCTGCACCGCCTTGCCGGCCTGGCGCGCGCCGCCGCCCAGCCACAGCAGCGGGCGTTTGGCTTTGGCGAGCTTTTCTGCCAGAGCGTCCAGTGCGGCAGCGGTCGGCAGGCTTATGCCAATGGGCAGCGGCTCGAGGTCGGCCGGCCAGTCGATGAGCGTTGCCTGGATGTCGATGGGAATCTCGACACTCACCGGACCGGCGGGCGCGGTCATGGCAACGCGCACCGCTTCCTTGAGGGTGGGCAGTGCGGTCTCGGCGCTCCAGACGCGCCACGCGCCTTTTGACACCGCACCGAGCATGTTCATCTGGTCGCGCGCCTCGTGAATGTAGGCCAGCTTGCGGTCAAGGTAGGCGAGTTCGATCTGGCCGGTGAGGTGTAGCAGTGGTGTTCCCGCAGTAAGGGCCTCGACCATGGCGCCACAGGCGTTTCCGGCGGCGGTGCCGGTGCTGGTGATGCCGACACCAAGACCGCCGCTGACGCGCGCGTTGGCGTCAGCCATGTTGAGCGCGCCCGCCTCGCTGCGTGCCGGCACAAAGCGCATCTTGCCGCGGCGGTGAAAGGCGTCAAGGATGGGCATGTTGTGGATGGAAATCACCCCGAATGAGGTGCTCACGCCGCAGTGCTCAAGAAAGGCTGCGATGACTTCGCCGACGGTGACTTTTTGTTCAGGCATGTTTGTCCAATCCGCCGGATACATCCAGCGTGGTTCCGGTTGTGTAAGAGGAAAGAGGCGAGGCGAGGAACAGTATGGCTTGCGCCGCCTCGATGGGGCGTCCGAGGCGGCCGAGCGGAATGCCCTTGGCGCGCGCCAGTTCGGCGGTCCATTCCTCCCAGCTTTGCCCCGGCTTGGCCTGGTCGCGGTAGCGGCGGCGCCACTGTCCGGATTCCACCAGCCCGAGCAGCAGCGAGTTGACGCGTATTTTTTTCGGCGCGAGTTCTATGCCGAGAGAATGCGACAGGTTGAGCACGCCGGCGCGCGCGGCCGAGGTGGCGACCATGTGCGGCTCCGGCTGCGCCGCCAGCAACGAGTTGACGCATACCACCGCGGCACAAGGCGATTTTTCCAGCATCGCCATGAACGCACGCAGCGGGCGGATCACGCTAAAAAACTTCAGGTCTAGCTCCTCACGCCATTCGGCGTCACCGGTGTCGGCAAAGCGCGACACACGACCCTGCCCGGCGTTGTTGACGAGCACGTCGGTGGCGCCAAAGCGTTGTGCCACCGCAGCGGCGAATTTTTCTGTGTCGGCCGCGTCAAGCACATCGCAGCGTGCTGCCAGCAGGTCTGCTTGCGGGAACTCGGCGCGAAGCGCGCGCTCGGCCGCGGCCAGTCGCGCCTCATCGCGTCCGCAAAAGGCCACACGCATGCCGCTGCCCAGCATCAGGCGCACCGTTTCAAGGCCGATGCCCGACGAGCCGCCGGTGACCACGCCGGCGCGTTGTTCCAGTTGATATGACAGCGTGCTCATGCGGCAATCTCGGTTGGACGGTAATTGAGACGGTGCGACAGTTGCGCGGCCCCCGCCAGCACGCGCCGCACCAGCTTGTCGCGCAGCTTCGGCTCGATCGCCGATTGCGGCACGGAGAGGCTGATCGCCGCGACGACCCGGCCCTGACCGTCGCGAACCGGCGCGGCGATGGCCGAAATGCCGCTCTCGAAGTAGGACTCACTCACGGCGTAGCCGCGTTCGCGGTCTGCGGCGAGGATTTTTTTCAACTCCGCCAGGTTTTTCGGCGTTTGCGGCGTGTGCGCGGGCAGGCGCGGCTCCGGGTATAGCGCACGCAGTGCCTCGTCGTTCATGTCGGCCAGAAACATCCGGCCGAGTACCGTCGCATGCGCCGGCATGCGCGTTCCGACCTGCACGTTGCTGGCAAAGGTCGAGGCGACGCTGGCACGCACTACGAACACGACATCGCGTCCGTCGCGGGTGGCGAGCTGCGCCGCGTAACCGGTGTCATCACGCAAGGCTTCGATGAGCGGCCGCGCCATATCGCTGATTTCGAGTGATGCGATGTATTCAAAGCCGAGGCGCAGTACGGCCGGCCCTAGCCGGTACACGCCTTCGCTGCGCTCGATAAAGCCGAGCAGCTCCAGCGTCTGGATGATGCGAAACACCGTCGAGCGCGGCACATCCAGTTCGCGCGCGATGTCGGGCGCCGACCAACTGGTGTGTTGGCGGTCAAAAAGCTGCAGCAGGCGCAGGCCACGCTCCAGTCCGGGTACGGTATAGCGCTCGTCGGCCATGTCAGGGGCCTAGCAGCAAGGGGTTCACCAGTTCGGGTGCGTCGATGTAGGAGGCGTGCCCGAGTCCGGGCAGCGAGCGGTAGTCCGCGCGGGCGAATTCTGCGGCGATGAGGCGGCAAGCCTTTTCTGGCGTGATGCGGTCTTCGCTGCCGCAGGCCACCAGCACCGGGCCCGGGTAGCGCTGGGCATCTTCGGCCAGGTCGCCGGCTGCGAGCATGCGCGCGGCCTGGGCGTAAGCGCTGGTGTGCAACTGACTGCTGTTCCAGATGACCAGCGCACGCGCATCGTCCGAGGCGTTGGGCCCGAGCAGGGCGGGGCCGCGCTGCCTGGCGTGTTCGAGCGGCCCGAGCCGTTCCATCAGCGCGAGGCGCTCATCGAGTTTTTGCCGGCGCAACTCAGGCGGTGCGTTGCGATAGCCGCGCGCCGGGTTGAGCAGCACCAGGCGTTCCACCTGGTCGGCGTGGCGCGCGGCATAAGCGCAGGCGACCAAGGCGCCCAGCGAATGGCCGACCAGCGTGAGGCGCGTCACGCCAAGCCCTTCGAGCAGGCTGGCAAGCGCGGCGGCGTAGTCGGCCGCGGCGGGCTCGCTCGCGGGGAGCGCCGTACTGCGGCCGTAACCGGGCGCATCCCAGGCGATGACGCGGTGTGTTTGTCCCAACGCGGCGAGCTGATGCAGCCAGGAACCCGAACCCGAGCCGATGCCGTGCAGCAGCACCAGCACCGGCATATTTGCGCCACCGGCTTCGCGCCACGATGGTGCGGCGCTGGGCGCCGGCAGGCTGCGCACCGGATAGCGCGCTTCCAGCGCGGCCAGCGCGGCGGGCAGGGTCGGAGCGAAAGGGGTTTCAGTCACGAGCCGTCTCAAGCACGCTTTATTTTTGCCAGCGGGTGATCGGGCGGATAGCTTGGTGTCGTCGGCTTGGGCGCGCCCAGCATGACGCACATCAGCGCGTCCTCGTCGCCGATATTGATCTCGCCGCGATAAACGCCGGGCGGCACTGAGATCAGGTCGCGGTCGCCCAGCACCGATTCCCAGCGCTCGCCGTCTTTCTCGCAGATCACCTTCATCTTGCCGCGGATGAGGAAAAACACCTCTTCGACGTCGGTGTGCAGGTGCATGGGGCCTTCATGCCCGGCCGGGATCACCATGGTGGAGAAGGTGAAATGCTCGGAGGGTACGGTGTTCGAATCGGTGGCGACACCGGTTCCGCCGGTGCCGACATAGCGCATTTGCGCGCGACGGTATTTCGGGTCAAAGTCGGCCTGGAACTTGAGCGCATCCCAGTCGTAGCGGCGCGTCTGGTAGCGTGCCACGCGCGATTCGAGCCATTGCGCGAAGGTCTGGTCTGCGCGGCGATCCATCGAGGATGCTTGCAGTGTTTGTGGTGCGGCGTCGCCCATGGTGTTCTCCTTAAATTTCATTTGTCATGTATTTCATTGGTCATCTGTTATTTGTCATGCGTCATTGCGTCAATTCATCACAAAGCCGCCGTTGACCGGCAGCAGCTGCCCGGTAACAAAGCTCGCGGCATCGGATAACAGGAACATCACGGCGCCGCAGACATCATCCGGATGCTGCGCGCGGTTGATTGAGCGGCCGTTGACATACAGTTCATGCCGATCGGCCGGTACGTATTCGGTCGCCTCGACCAGGGTCAGGCCGGGGGCGACGCAATTGACGGCGATGCCGTGTGCGCCCAGTTCGCGCGACATCGAGCGCGACATCGATATGATCGCTCCCTTGCTTGCGACGTAATGCATCAAACGCGGCGCTCCCCATAGCGCGGTGTCCGAGGCGATGTTCACGACCTTGCCTTGCCCGGACTGCTTTAGCCAGGGTAGCGCCGCGCGGGTGGCAAGCCAGGTGCCGCGCACGTTCACCGTCATGACCCGGTCCCAGGTGGCGATGTCGATGTCCTCCATCGTCTTTCCGCCTATGCCGGTGGCGATGGCGCCGTTGTTGACGAGGCCGTCCAGGCCGCCCAGCGCCGCGGCGCAGGCGGACAGGCAGGCCTCTATCGACTCGGGCGAGCCAAGGTCAACGTGGGCGAAGTGCGCGCCGGTCTCCTTTGCCGTTTCGCGCCCGCGCTCTTCAAGAATATCGGCGATGGCGACGTGTGCGCCGGCGGCGATGGCCGCTTCGGCGAAGGCGCGACCAAGGCCGCGGGCACCGCCGGTGACGACGATTTTTTTATTTTTTAGCAACATGCGTATTGCTGACTTCAGACGGTGGTGGCGGATGGTTTTGCCACGGCGTCGAGTGCGGCCAGCTGTGCCTCGGCTTTTTGTTCGAACATGCGGCGCACGCGCGCCATGCCGGTGTCGTGCTGGTAGAGGAACTCGTTCTGCCGCGCGTTGGGAGCGAGGTTCTCCAGCACGACGTGATCCTGTTCCAGTACCTCCCAGTGCAGGCCCTCGAGGCGGTTGCGGTACAAAAAGCGCCAGGTGTCGCGCTCCCAGCCGCTGACCTTGCGGCAGCGCCAGAAAAACACCTGCACATGGTTTTCGTCTATGGGTGTGGCATAGCCGATGATGTAGAAGGAGCCGCCCGGACCGTGTTTTTTCTGGTAGGGAATGGACAGGCGCATCCACATGCTGCCGGTGTCGGCCAGTTCCACCCAGTCGAAGTTGACTTCGCGCTGGCCGATTTTCTCGAACATGATGCCGTACGGTGTTTTCTTGACGCGCATTTCCGCCTGCTTGTCGCCCGTCGCCATGGAGTGGGAGCGGGCGTGCAGGTAGGCGCCGTGCATCGGGTCCATGACGTTGTCAACGGCGTACTGGTGGTTGCATTCCCACATCGCCGTGCAGAGCATCGAGGCCCAGTCATCCGAGGCAAGCTGTTCGGGCAGTTCCAGCGGCGAGGGTTCGCTGTGCAGCGCATCGCCGAACCAGACGAAAATACCGCCGCGCGTTTCCTGCACCGGATAGTGCTTGAGGCATTGCTGGCCCTCGAGCGGACAGCCCTTTACCGCCGGGACGTTTGTCACCGTGCCGCTGCCGTTTATTTCGATGCCGTGGTACCAGCAGGCGACGCGGTCGCCCAGGTTCCAGCCCAGCGACAGGCGCGCGCCGCGGTGGGGGCAGCGGTCTTCGATGGCGTGCAGCTTGGCGTCCTTGTCGCGCCACAGCACGATGTTTTCACCCAGGCGCGTGATGCCCAGCGGCGCCGCGTGCAGTCGCCATGAGGGCAGCACCGGGTACCAGTAATTGCGCAGGCCGGTGGCGAGCAGCGCCCCGACGCGTTCCTTGATCGCTTCAGTCATGCCCTTCTCCCAGATTGGAGGCTGTGAATGGATGCTTGCTCATGCGTTGTCCGTGGCGGTGTCAAACGGGGTCAAATCGTCTGGTGCTGCGCGCGCGGCACCCAGTGCAGCACGCGGCGCTCGGCCAGCACCACCGCGCCATAGGCGGCGATGCCGATGATGGTGAGCATGATGATGGCGACGAACACCATCGCCGTATTGCCCTGGCCCTCGCCAAAGGTGAGCAGGTAGCCGAGGCCCATATTGCCGCCAACCAGTTCGCCGACC
Source organism: Pseudomonadota bacterium (assembly GCA_025356665.1). GTDB lineage: Bacteria > Pseudomonadota > Gammaproteobacteria > Burkholderiales > SG8-39 > CAITSH01. The sequence continues at coordinate 57,109 of JANXRV010000116.1, read as the reverse complement.
ACGACGCCGATCACCGCCAGTGTCGCGCCGATACGCAGGCCGGAGAACAAGGGCGGCAGTGTCGTCGGGTATTCGATCATGCTGAAGATCTGCCAGCGTGACGCCGAGAACGAGCGCCCGAGGTTGACCAGGTCCGGGTCGACGGCGCGGATCGCGCTCAGCACGTTGACCATCACCGGGAAAAACACGATCAGGATGGCGACGAGGATCTTGGGGTAGACGGTGAAGCCCATCCACATCACGAATAGTGGCGCGAACGCCACCTTGGGGGCGATCTGCAGCGCCAACAGGTAGGGCGAGAGCACCAGCTCGGTCTTGGGGGAAATGCCAAGGGCAAAGCCGATGAGGACGCCCAGCAGCGAGCCGAGCACAAAGCCCACCACCACTTCGAGGGCGGTGATGCCGGTATGGAACATCAGCTTTTCGCTGTCAAGCATGCGCAGGAATTCGCCCCATACCTTGGTGGGTGGGGGCAGGATGAATTCGGGCACGCCGGCCAGGCCCGGCAGCCATTGCCAGGCGGCCAGAAACACCAGCAGCACAGCCGCGCTGGCCATGATCATGCCGCTGCTGAAATTGCTGCGTGTGCTCATGAGTGTTCCTTGCCGCCTGGCCTGTTGTGATTGGTTATTGCACGAACTGGTTGGTGTAAAGTTCGGCGATCGGTGCCTCCTTGGGCACGATGCCTTCCTTGACGTAAAACTTCTGCACGATGGCAAGGCGCTCCGGATCCATCGCCCCTATGGTTTTCTGGCCCGGATAGACGTAGGTGTTGTAAAGCGTGAACACCTCTTCGATGTAGGCTTCCTTACCCTTGAGCGAGGGCACCGCGCCGACGTAGGCGATGGCGGCAGATTTGGGATCCTTCATAATGTCTTGCATGCCCTTCAGTGTGGCGCGCACCAGCTTCTTGATCAGTTCGGGCCTTTTCTGGATGGTTTCATCCGAGGCCAGAATGGCCTGCGCCATGCTCTTGAAGTAATCGTCGGATGAGTAGATCTTGATCTTGGCCGCCGGATCTTTGTTGACGAGGGCGATCCAGTCGGGTACCGAGGCCATGGCGTCGGCCTTGCCGGCGGCAAAGAGCTGCCACACGCCGGCCGGGCCCGCCGCCTGCGCGTCCACATCGTTTTTGGAAAGGCCCGCGGTGGCGAGCATGCCAAGCAGCGAGTAAAAAGTGGTGTCCTGATAAGCCATGGTGGTGACGGTGCGGCCCTTGAGGTCTTTCGGGCCGTTGATACCTTTGCCGTCGCGAACCACCAGTTGTGTCAGCGATTTTCCGCCCAACACGGCGACGGCCTTGACCGGCACGCCTTGCGCGCGCGCGATGATGGAGGTGTCGCCGATGGCGCCGCCGATGAGCGCGTTGCCGGCGCCAATCTGCTTGGCCACATCAACGCCGCCCTTGGCCGAAACAAAGCTGACCTTGAGGCCCTCAGCGGCGTAATAGCCGCGCGCCTGCGCAACCATCCACGGACCGAAGGCCGGCAAGGTTGCCGGGGCGGGCAGCAGATAGGTGATCTCCTCGAGGTTCTGCGCTTTTGCGCCAAGGCTGAGTGCAAGGCCCAGGGCCAGCCCGGAGGCGCAGGCGGCGGTGCGGAGGAAACGGCGTTTGTTCATGGTGTGCACTCCTGTGGGTTTCATCATTCTGGGTCGGGAAAGGATCAGATTTGTCCGGCGGTTTCGGGCTCGCCGATATGCAGCAGTTCCATCAGGCGCGCGACGTAGACGCCGACCTGGGGATGGCGGCGCCGCAGCATCGGATTTTCGCGATGTGGGATGTCGACGGTGATCTCTTCAATGATAGTGCCGGGCCGGCGGCTCATCACCAGCACACGGTCCGATAGCGCAATGGATTCGACCAAGTCGTGGGTGATGAACAAAGCGGTCTTTTTTTCCGCGGCCAGGGTTTGCGCGAGGTCTTGCTGCAGAATCATTTTTGTTTGTGCGTCGAGGGCCGAGAACGGCTCATCCATCAGCAGCACCAGCGGGTCGACGGCCAGTGTGCGCGCGAGCGCCGCGCGCTGGCGCATGCCACCGGAAAGCTGGTGGGGGAAATGGTTCTCGAAGCCGCCCAGGTGGCATTTGGTGATCAGGCTGAGGGCTTTTTCGCGTCTTTCGGCGCGTCCCGCGCCCTGAATTTCCAGACCGAGTTCGACGTTCTGGCGAATGCTGCGCCAGGGCAGCAGCAGGTCCTTTTGCAGCATGAAGGCGACCTGGCGGTTGGGGCCGTCGACCTGCCTGCCATCGACGTAGACCTTGCCTTCGCTGGGCAGGTACAGGCCGGAGCCCATGTTGAGCAGCGTGGACTTGCCGCAACCGGAGGGGCCGATCAGCGACACCACCTCGCCCTCACGGATGGCCAGGTTGACGTTCTTGACCGCGGTGACAACTTCGCCGCCGCGAGCGGAGCCGAAAATCTTGGTGACGGCGTTGAATTCGATGCGGATGGCGGCGTTGTTCATGTGTTCTTATTCTTTGCCCAGTTGCCGCATCACCGCCTGGAAGCTCGCCTCCGTCCAGGCCGTGCCGTCCGGCGCATGGCCGCCCAACTCGTTGAGTTTGGCGACAACAGCGGGCAGCGCCTCGATCCCGGCGACAAACACCTGCTCCAGCAGGTCGCCAAGTTGGTTTTCAAAAGGGGTGGGTGGCGCCGCGCGGTTTTGCCAGATCATGTTCTTGATCTGGTCGATCTTCTCGATCGAGCCTTTGTGCGAGTCCGGGCTGACCGAGGACGGTTGCAGATAGGGGTTGTGGTCCATGTTTATTCCACCTTGATCAAAATGCGGCCGTCCTCGACGCGCAGGGGGTAGACTTTAAGGTCGCGGCCGCCGGGTCCGGCGGTGCATTTTCCGGTGCTGATGTTGAAGCGTGCGGCATGCAGGGGGCACTCGATCTCACCGTCCATGACAAAGCCCTGTGAGAGCAGGGCATAGGCGTGCGGACAGATGTCTTCCAGTGCATGGTAATGGCCGTTGACGAGGTAGACACCGACGTTCGTGTCACCGGCCTTGATGGTGAGCGGCATGTCTTCGGACACCTCGCCGGTGCTGCCTGCGAGTTGCCAGTCGCCATCCGTTGCGGGTTTGTTCGTTCCGTCGTTCATCGTATCGTCGTTTATTATTTCATTAGTTCATTAGGTTAATGTTTTATATATAAAACAATGATCCGTATATGAAACGATGGTAGCATAACTTCAAATGCTGTCAAGCGGCAGCGCAGCAAACCTTTTTTACGGAATCCCCGCCATGAGATGGTCGACCCCACCCCTGCGCGCACTGCGGCTGGCCGCCTGCGGCCTTTTGCTGCTGCCCCTTGCCGCTGCCGCCCAAACTTCGCCAGCCGCCGCCGCGGCGTATCCGGTCAGGCCCATACGGCTGGTCGCGCCTTTCCCGCCGGGCGGCCCGGTCGATTTGCTCGCCCGCTTGGTGGGCGAAAAGCTGCAGGCGCGCTGGGGGCAGCCGGTGCTTGTTGAGAACAAGCCCGGTGCCGGCGGCAATATCGGCATCAAGGCGGTGGCCGATGCGGCGGCCGATGGTTACACGCTGCTGGTGGTGCCGGCGGGTAACATCACCATCAACGCCACGCTGATGACAGACCTGCCATTCAACTGGGAGCGTGACTTTGTCGCCGTCACCAAAATTGCCACCGCGCCCAACATCCTCGCCGTGCATCCGGCGGTGAAGGCGGCGACGCTGCAGGAGCTGATCGCGCTGGCGCGCGCCCAGCCCGGAAAACTGAGTTACGGCTCGCCCGGCATTGGCAGCGGCTTGCACCTCGCCGGCGAGTTGTTCCGGCGCGAGGCCGGCATCGACATCCTGCATGTCCCCTACAAGGGCACCACCCAGGCGATGAACGACTTGATGGGCGGCCAGCTCGCCATGATGTTCGGCGCAATGCCCACGCTGCTGCCGCAGGTGCGGGCGGGAAAGCTGCGCGCCCTTGCCGTGACCAGCGCACAGCGCGCGCCGGCGGCGCCGGATCTGCCCACGGTTGCCGAAGCCGGCCTCAAGGGATTTGATGTCAGTTCCTGGTACGGCGTTATGGCGCCGGCCGCGACGCCGCGCGAGCTCATCGCCAGGCTACAGGCCGAGATTGCACTGATCGTTGCACTGCCTGAGGTGAAGGCGGGGCTAGAGGCGCAAGGGCTTTATCCGGTGGCCAGCCGGCCCGATGTGTTCGCCGCCGATATTCGCGCTGAGACCGCGCGCTGGGCGCGCGTAATCCGCGAGGCGGCCATCAAGCCGGAGTAGCGGCCTTTGGTGGGTGTCAACGTGGGGGTCAACAAGGGCGCACACCAAAGGAAGATGCGTATCTTTGCACTGAACTTGGCTACAATGCGTTCTTTTACAACGCACGGACAAGAGCATGCCAAGCAGCAGCAGCAACAAGAGCGTCAGCAAAAAAACGATGAGCAAGAAGATCGCGGGCAAGGCCGCAAAAGCGCCGCTGTTGTTCGCGGTGCGCCACTCGAAGATTCATGGCAAGGGGGCGTTTTCCCTCGCCGCCATCCGCAAGGGCACGCGCTTGATCGAGTATGTCGGCCGCCGTATTCCAGAGAGCCTCGCCGACGAGGTTTATGCGGAAGAGGAGGGCAAGCCCACGCACACCTTCTTGTTCGCGCTCGAAAATGGCGATGTTATTGATGCCACGGTCGGTGGCAACAGCTCACGCTGGATCAACCACTCCTGCGCGCCCAATTGCGAGGCGGTTGGGGAGGACGACGAGGGCGAGGAGCATATTTTCATCGAAGCCATCCGCACCATCAAACCGGACGAGGAACTGGCGTACGACTACAGTTTTGAGTTTGACGAGCCACATACCAAAAAGCTGGCGCAGAAATATGCCTGCCGTTGTGGCGCGCCCAATTGCCGCGGCACGATTCTGGTGAACAAAGAGCCGAAGAAGAAGGCGAAAAAAGCTGCCAAGAAGGCCGTCAAGAAGACTGTCAAGAAGACGGTCAAGAAAGCGACCAAGACGGTCGCAAAGCAGGCGTCCAAGACCGCAGGCAAAAAGGCGGTGAAGAAAAGCAAGAAGGCCAAATAAGCGCTGTCACGGCACACGCCGAGAAACCAGGAGCCGGGTATTTTGCCCGGCTCTTTTTCATTCAGCCGGTTTTTTGTGCCGCAGCCGATGCCGCAGCGGCATACACCGCACGCGCCGCGTCCACACCGGCGCCGCGCGTCAGTTTGAAGGCTTCGGCGGCGAGCACTGTTTCGATCGCGGCCAGGGTGATCAAGACGGCATCCTTGCGCGCGTTGTAACCCATCGCGCCGATGCGCCAGATGCGGCCCTGCAACTGGCCGAACGAGGTGCCGATCTCGATGTTGAAGTCGTTGAGCAGGCCTGAGCGTACGCGCTCGCCGTTGACGCCCTCGGGAATCCACACGCCGGTGACGTTGGGCATCTTGTTGGTCTTGTCGCCGAACACTTTCAGCCCCATCGCTTCAACGCCGGCCACGACGGCGCGGCTTCCGGTCGCATGCCGCGCAAAAACCTGCGGCAGGCCTTCGCGCAGCATCACGCGCGCGCATTCGCGTGCGCCATAGAGCATGGTGGTCGCTTCGGTGTGGTGGTTGAGGGCCTTGTCGGACCAGTAGTCCATGATCATGGCAAGGTCGAAATAATTGGAGCCGATGATGCCGCCCTTGCCGGCGACGTAATCTGCGGTTTGCAGGCCCTCTTCAATGTGACGCCGGCCGTAAATCACAGCGGCCGCGCCGTCAGACAGCGTCACCGGCGCCGCACCCGAGGGGCCGGCGAGGCATTTTTGCAGGCCGCCGGTGACGGCGTCGATTTCCCAGGCGTCGACGGGCAGCGGCGTGCCGCCGATCGAGGCGGTGGCATCCACCTGCAGCAGCACGCCGTGGCGGCGGCAGATCTTGCCGATCTCGGCCAGCGGTTGCAGCATGGTGGTGGAGGTGTCGCCCTGGCACAAGGCGAGCAGGCGCGGCGAGTGCTGCTTGATCGCCGCCTCGATGGCCTCGGGCGTGAACACCGTGCCCCACGCGCATTCGATCAGGCGCACATCGGCGCCGATGCGTCGCGCGATTTCGGTTTTCAGCTGGCCGAAGCGGCCGAAGCTGGCCACCAGTACGCGCTCCCCGCGTTCCACCAAAGAGCCCATCACCGCTTCGATGGCCGAGCGCGCGGTACCGTCGATGATGAAAGTCCATTCGTTGCGTGTTTCAAACACGCCACGGTAAAGCGCCATCGTTTCCTTCATGTAACGGCGGAATTGCGGGTCGAACTGCCCCAGCAACTGCGCCGACATGGCTCGAAGCACGCGCGGATCGGCATTGATGGGGCCGGGGCCCATGAGCAGGCGCGGCAGCGGATCGATATCGTCGTAGAGGTTCATGGTTTAATTTATGCGCTTGTGTTGTTGCTTCGTTGTTTGTTGATGGTCTGCAAATTCAGGATTGGAAGCGCGACCGAAGTGTGATTGTATAGCGGCGTGCGCAGGAGCGCCGCATGGCACAATACGGGTTCAACGGAGGCAGATATGAGCAAAGAAATTGCAACGCTGGCCGGAGGCTGCTTCTGGTGCCTCGAGGCGGTCTATGACGAAGTCAAGGGTGTGGACGCGGTCGAGTCCGGTTATATGGGGGGCAAAAATGCCGACCCGACCTATGAGCAGGTCTGCGGCGGCCAGACCGGGCACGCGGAGGTGATCCAGATCAGCTTTGATCCGAGTGCGGTGAGTTTTCGCGAGTTGCTGGAAGTGTTTTTTGTCATCCACGACCCGACCACACTCAACCGCCAGGGCAATGACGCCGGCACGCAGTACCGTTCGGCTATTTTTTACCATTCGCCCGTGCAGCAGGCCCTGGCGCAGGACGTGATTTCGAAGCTTACTGCGGAAAGACTATGGGATGACCCCGTTGTGACCGAGGTGGTTCCGGCGGAACCCTTTTACGTCGCCGAGACCTACCATCAGGAATACTACGTGCGCAATCCGCAGCAGTCTTACTGCGCCTTTGTCGTTGCGCCCAAGGTCGCCAAGTTCCGCAAACACTTCGTCGAGCGCCTGAAAAAATAGCCGTAGCTGCAGGCCCGGTCAGGTTCTACCCAGTTTTTCGAGAATGCGTTTGGCCAGCTTGGCCATCGACAGCGGCGAACTGCCTTCGGCCTTGTTGTTCGCTGTGACAAAGGCCGCTTGCCCGGCGATGACGGCGTTCACGCAGGCTTCGGCCAAGCCTTCGCGGGATTGCGGGTCTTCGTCCACAAGGCGGTTGAACGGACGGTAATGCGCCTTCGCCTCCTCGTAGGCGTAGCCGGCGTGCAGGTTCCAGCGCGCCACCAGCGCACCGGGGGCAAGGCCTTGCAGCGCCGTAAGTTGCTCGGCCACACCGGGCATGCGCGGATTGATGCCGATGCAGTAGCGGGCGCTGTTGTCGTTGAGCGCGGCCGCAAGCTGCGGCGTCAGCAGGGACGGATCGCGCAACTCGACCGCATACAAGGGGCCGCGCGGCAGCCGGGCGAGAAAGGCATGCAGTCGGTCGGCAAAGCGGTCCGGTTGCGCGGCGGCGGCCTTGCCCATGGGCGAAAACTGAAACACCAGCGGACCGGCCTTGTCGCCCAGGCCGGCGCTGCACGGTGCGATGAATTGTTCGATGACATGCGCGGCGTCGAGAAAGCGCGGGTTGTCCCCGGCGATGCGGCCACCGGCGCCGCGGATATGGGCGTCGGTGCAGGTGTTGGTGGCTTTGGTGATGAAGCGAAATGGCGCCGGCACCTGTGCCGCATAAGCGGCGTATTGGGCTTCGGCAAGCGGCGCGTAAAAGCTGCGGTCTATGCCGACAGTGCGAAACAGCGGGTGTTGTGCATAGGCGAGGAGGCCGCGCTTTGACAGCAAGGACTCGGGCAGGGATTCTGCGTAGACCAAACCTGCCCAGCCTGGAAAGGCCCAGGACGAGGTTCCCAGATGCAGACCCGCAGGCATGGACGCCCCCAGCGCCCTTGTCTCGGCGTCGAGCACCGCAGGCGCGGGCTCGCGTGCGGCATTTTTTGGCGGCGGCGTTTCTTCTGCGCCGAAAAGGGAAAGCTGATCGGTCATTGTGGAATGGCGAAATGGCAGAATGGTGGCCAGAGTGTGCCAAGTTTAGGCGGTGTGCGAGGGTTCCGCTGTTTCAGTCGGGCCTGGCGTATCGGGCGGTATGAATCGCTTCGAGGTCCTGCCAGAGGGGTGGATTAAATGAAACAGGGCGGCTGTCGCCGCCCTGCAGTGCATTGCCGGCAGGCCGGCGGGCAGACGCTAAGGTGTTATTTCTTTTTCTCTTCTTTTTTCATATCCTTCTTCTCTTCCTTGGGGCCCTGCTTGGCGATGACCAGGTCCTTGATCGCCTCATAGGCGTCTTTGGGGATGATTTTCTTTTTCAGCAGATCATCCTTGCCCGAGTACGGACGGCTTTTTATGATGGCCTTGGAGCGCGCTTCGCCGATTTTCGGCAGTGTGGCGAGATCTTTTTCAGATGCGCTGTTGATGTCCATCAGTTCTTTTTTTGCTTCGGCGGGCTTGGCTGTGTCGCCTTTAGGGGCGTCGCTTTTGGGCGTTTCGGTTTTTGCGGCGGGCGCCTTGGGTGCGTCGGTCTTGGATTGGGCTAGGGCGGCGCCGGATACGGCGATGAGCAGGGCGAGGCTGAGGCTGGCGAGTTTATTCATGGGGTCTCCGACAATGAAGTGCAACTGGTATGGTGAGGCGGAAAGAAAAGCGCGGGCAGGCAAGAAATAAAAAATGCCGCTTATTTAAACACAAGGTACCGCGCAAACGGCAGTGCGGATCAGGGGGCGAGGCGCTCGATGATCCAGCCATCGGCCTCGCGCCGGTAACGCAGGCGGTCGTGCAGGCGGCTGCGCCGCCCCTGCCAGAACTCCATTTCCGCGGGCACCAGGCGGTAGCCGCCCCAATGTGCCGGACGCGGCACCTTATCGCCGTATTGTTTGCCCTTTTGCTCGAAGCGCGATTCAAGCTCGGTACGGTCATGCAAGACCTGACTTTGCGGCGAAGCGTGGGCGCCGATTCTTGACAGCAGCGGACGGCTGGCGAAATACGCGTCCGACTCCGCGGCATCGACCTTTTCAATGTGCCCGTCTATGCGCACCTCGCGCTCCAGTTCGACCCAGAAAAACAGCAGGCCGGCAAGCGGGTTTGCTGCAAGTTCCAGCCCTTTGCGACTGGTGTAATTGGTGAAAAAGACAAAGCCGCGCGCATCGAAGCCCTTGAGCAAGACGATGCGCGCCGTCGGTTGCGCCCCGCCCCCCGCCACCGGCGCCGCGGTGGCCAGCGTCATGGCTGTCGGTTCGGGCAGCTTTGCGCTCAGCGCCTCTTTCATCCAGACCGAGAATTGCGCGAAAGGGTCGTGCAGCACGTCCTTCTCATCCAGATTTTTAAGGGCATAATCTTTGCGCAAGTCTGCGATATTCATATTGTTCCTGACGGCTGTTTTTAGTTCGTCTGCGTGCTCACGGATGCGCGTGTGTGCCAATGGCGGGGCCGGTGTTGACGTGAGCGTGGTCATGGCGGCCTCATGCAATTTTACTCGGGTTGCCGGAAATGACAGAAAAACTCAGGGTTGGTGTCATCGGGATCGGCGCCATGGGCATGGGTATGGCGCAAACCTGTGCTCCTTGGCGCAGGCAGCGGTGCAGTCGCACTACCCCGACACGTTAGAATGGCACCCATGAAAACCGTTATTGATTACGCATTCGGCATCAGCGCCGTGGATTCGGACTATATCCGTCCGACACTGGATGCCATCCATATCGTGATTGAGGGCGAGCGCGCCGCCGTCATTGACGCCGGCGCCAATCATTCGGTGCCACGCGTGATCGCGGCGCTGGCCGCCAAGGGCATTGCGCCGCAGCAGGTCGACTGGGTCATTCTCACCCACATCCATCTTGATCACGCCGGTGGCGCCGGGCTGCTGATGCGTGAACTGCCCAATGCGCGGCTCGCGGTGCACCCGCGCGGCGCCCGCCACATGGCCGATCCGTCCAAGCTGATCGCCGGCGCGACGGCGGTCTATGGCGAGCAGGCGGTGCGCAAGCTCTATGGCGACATCCTGCCGGTGGACAAGGCGCGCATCGTCGAGACGCCGCACGAATTCTGTATCACGCTTGCCGGGCGCGAACTCGTTTTCTTTGATACGCCCGGTCACGCCCGCCATCATGTCGCCATTCTTGATCGAAAGTCCGGGCATGTCTTTGCCGGTGACGTGTTCGGCATTTCCTATCGTGAACTTGACGAGGACGGGCGCCAGTTCGTGTTCCCGACCTCAAGTCCGGTGCAGTTCGAGCCCGGGCCTTATCACCGCTCCATTGACATGATTGCGGCGCTTGCGCCCGATGTTGTTTACAACACCCATTACAGCGAATTGCGCGGCGTGCCCGAGAAGGCCGCCATCCTGCACCGGCTGGTTGATGCGCATGCCGAACTGGCGTTGCGCGAGAAGCATGCCGGCGCGGATCGCTATGAGCGTCTGCATGCCGGCGTCAAGGCGCTGGCGCTTGCCGAGGCGCGGCGCTTCGGCTCGCGGCTTTCGGATGAAAAAATTCTCGACGTCTATGGCCTGGACATCGAACTCAACGCGCAGGGCCTGGGTTCCTGGCTGGATAGTGCCGGCTGATTTGAGTTACGCGTGAAGCGCGTATTGAGCGGGCCGTGGTGAAATGCCGCTAAGCGGGCGGCGTATCGCTCACGCGCGTGCGGCGCACATACCAGGCGCCGCCGGCCAGCAGCAAGGCCATGGAAAGAAATACCGGCGTCATGCCCAGGGCTGCGCCGAGAATGCCGAACATCAGCGGCATCGCCGTCTGGCTGAAGGTCACCAGGGTCGCGCGCACGCCGACCGCCTCGCCGGCGCGCCCGGCCGGCGCGGCGGTGTGGATGAGCGAGAGCACCATCGGCTGTGACATGCCCAGCCCCAGTCCCAGCGCAAAGGCCACCGGCAGCAGGGTGGCAAAACTGTTGCTGAGCGGGAGCGACAGGAAGCAGGCGCAGGCGCAGAGCATCGACACGAGGATCAGCCGCCACGGCTTGTAGCGCCGGCTCAGTGCCGGCAGGAAAATGCGGATGCAAAAGGTCGCGGCCGCGAACGCGCCGAGGACGATGCCGATTTCCGAAGCGGACATACCGATGCGCGAGCCGTAAAGCGGGATGGCGAAGGCAAAGGCGTCCCAGGCGATGGACAGCATGCCGCTGGCGATGAACACGCGCTGCAGGCGTTTGTCCAGAAGCAGTTCGGCCAGGCTCACCTTGCGGTTGCGCGCGTCTTGCGGCTTGGGGCCCGGCGGCGCGAACTTGCTTGCCATCAGTGTTACCGCCGCCGGCAGCGCGCACAGGGCGAGCACCAGGAAGGTCCAGCGATGCCCGATCGAATCGATGGCAAAGCCGGCGAGCATCGGGCCGACGAACCCGGAGGTGGAAAAACACAGCGACAGCTTGTTGAAGTTGGCCGTGAGCTCGGACGGCTTGCCTATCACCCCGGCGGTGTTTTGCACGCTGATCATGTAAAAGGTGAAGGTCAGCCCGCTCAGCGCGCTGGCTAGGTAGAGCGCCGCCATGCCCGGCCAGGCCAGCGGCAGCAGCAGGAACAGCGCCAAGAGCGATGAGGAGAAAATCATCGGCTTGAGCACGCCGACCCGGTCGATCAGCCGGCCCACCGCCACCGAAAACAGCATCGGTAACAAGCCGTAGAGTGCTATCAGCAGGCCGACGTCAAAGGCCGAGGCGTGCAGCTTGATGGCGTAGAGCGTCACTGCGACGCGGCTACCGACAAAGGCCGAGTGAACGAGGACCGACGAGAGCAGCAGCGGGCGCAGCAGGCGGGCTGTAGAGTTGGGCTCGGAGTGGGTCACGGCGTTGTGAAAGGCAGCGGGGAATGCATCATGGAGGCGGTTATTGTCGCGCAATTCGCCGGCAGCCGCCCTGCGGCCGCGGATCAGGGCAGGGTCATCGACTGGAAAGGCCCACCAGACGGGCGTTTTCAGCCGGTTTGCTTTGGTTGTCATGCGATCCGTTGGTCGTATTCTCCGAATCCGAATCCGAATGCGGGCAATTTTCCGCGACTCGATGCTAAGACCGGGCACGGGCGGGTCTCGGACGTTTCTCTAAAGCGCAAGATGCGCAATTTTTTCGGCATGCAGGGGGTGAACAGCCTCCGTTCGAAATTGATGTCAAAGAAAAAGCCATCCTGAACAATTAACACAAGCGGGCTTATGTGGGCATTGGGTGGGAAGAGCTGCTCACCGGCGATGACAAGAAGCGCAAGGGGGGCGATGCGGTGGACGATGCGCGGCAGTGGATGTGCCGCAACTTCTTTGACGTGCGAACGTTTGGAGCCGTCATGTCGACCGGCATCAACTGCGGCCAGGTGCGCGGCCCGGTGCAAATCACTTTCGGGCGGTCGCTTGACCCGATTATCGCGCAGGAATATGCCATCACCCGTATGGCCGTCACCACCGAGGCGGAAGCCGAAAAGCAGGATGGTGACAACCGCACCAGGGGTCGCAAACACACCGTGCCCTACGGCCTCTACGTGGCGCACGGCTTTGTCTCCAGCGTCCTAGCCAAACAGACCGGCTTTTCCGAAGACGATCTGGAACTGCTCTGGCAAGCCCTGGCTCAGATGTTCGAGCACGACCGTTCCGCCGCACGCGGTGAGATGACCACGCGCGGACTCTATGTGTTCAAACACGATTCGGAACTGGGCAACGCATCGGCCCACGCGCTGTTCGAGCGCATCCGGCCGAAAACAAAGGAAAGCGTCAGCGTCCCACGCAGTTTCGACGATTACGATGTCGCAGTGGATGAGGCGGACTTGCCTCCTGGTGTGACGCTCAGCCGAAAGTGCTGAATGCCTTATCGTCGTCCGAACCAGTACCCGGGTCGGCGGCGTTGGTGCGCCAACGCGACGATGATGATGCTATCTTGAGTTTCCCGGTAAATAAGATCGAACGGATAGCCGGTCAAGATAAGATGTCTCGCGCCGTGAAGCTCCTGCGCGCCAAGTTTTGTGTGCTTGCAAAGCAGCTTGATGCTGCGCTCGACTTCATTGCGGAAATCCGTCGCTACTGCTGTGCTGGCTTGGAGATGGTAGTAATCGATCGCGGCATCAAGCTCGATTTCAGCCTGTACATGCCAGACAATTTTCATTCACGATTCTTGTGCAGCTTGGCGTCCAGTTTCGCGAAGACTTCTTCTTGCGGAATTAAGGTTGCGGTGCCGGAATCGATTTCCGCTACGCGGCGAGCGATTTCCTCATCCCAAGCTTTGGCAATGACTTCGGGAGAATCTTCTGGTTCGCCGTCAAGACTAACAATCAGGCGATGGATCAACTCGCTGCGCTCCGGGGGCGACAGTTGCAAGGCTTGGCTTTCAATCTCTTTCAAAATTGCCGCCATGATGTTCTCCATAAGCAGATGCGTTGGATAAATATGGTACCACCACCGGTATGAGCGAGGCTGATCCCGTCGCACTCTCCGCCCTGCAACACTGGGTGTACTGCCCGCGCCAGTGCGGGCTGATTCATCTGGAGCAGGCCTTTGCGGACAATCTTCACACGGCACGCGGACAGGCTGTGCATCGTCCGGATGGCACGGTGTACCCGGTCGAGTTCAAGCACGGCGCCAAGCGCCAGAAGTTGCACGATGACATCCAGCTTGCGGCCCAGGCGATCTGCCTGGAGGAAATGCTCGGCCGCTGGAGTATTGCCAGACCGGACATGGTCACAGCCGGCATCGCCCGCCCGATTGGGCGTGGCAGAAAACACTTTCCAAACTGCCCTACGTCTCTGCCGGTGTGAAAAATTTTGTTGGTGCCTGGAAACGCTTTGCTGGCGTGCCTTTTCAGGCGACAGACCCGGTTTTTTTCAGCGTTGTCAGATCCGGCGCCAGACAACGAGGCCCACGCCGGCACAGGTGATCACAGTGCCGAGGATGGCGAGCGGCGTGGGGGCGAGGCCGAATACGAGGAACTCGGCCACGACGGCGACGATGGGGGTGAGGTAAATGAGGCTGGTGACGCGCGTGGCCTGGCCGCGGCGCATCAGGGTGTAAAAGGCGTTGACGGCAAAAATGGAGGCGAAGATCACCAGATAGGCGAAGACGCCGGCCAGCGCCCAGCTCCAGCGCACACCGCCCTCCTCGAAGGCCAGCGACAGCGGCACAAAGCCGCAGAACGCGACGGCGAACTGCAGCACGGTTGCGGCGCGCAGGTCCGTGTCCGGGCAAAACCGCCGCTGGTACAGGCTGCCGGCGGTGATGCCGGTGAGTCCGGCGGTGACGGCGACCAGACTGGCGACGGTCATGGCGTGGATGTCAAACTTGTGCCAGACCACCAGCGCGATGCCGCCCAGGCCCAGCGCCACACCCAGCCACTGGCGCGGTAGCAGCCGCTCGCCGAGCCAGCGCGAGGCGATCAGCGCGGTCACCAACGGCTGCACCGACAGCATCAGCGCGGAAATGCCGGCGGACAGGCCCAGATATTGGGCGTAATGGCTGCCCGACAGATGAATGAGGTGCATCAGCGCGCCGGCGACGAGCACGTGCCCGAATTCGGCGCGGCTGGCCGGCCACCTTGGTCTTACGATCAGCGCGTACGGAACGACAAAGGCGAGACCGATGGCGAAACGTACGGCAAGAAAGGTGAAGGGCGCGGCGTGCTCGAGGCCGATGCGCGTGGCGACAAAGCCCGAGCCCCATACGGTGACAAAGTACCAGGCGAGAAAGGTGTCGAGCCAGCGGCCCTGCAATGCCCCGGCATTCACCGCTTTGCCTGCCCGCCATTTGTTGATCCGGTTGATCCGGTTGGTCCGGTCGGTCCGCCGCCCGCCACCAGTGCCGTGGCGGCGATGATCAGCGCGCCGCCAGAGAGCGTTGAGAGCGTGACCGCTTCGCCCAGGAACACCGCCCCCCATAGCACGCCGAACACCGGAATGAGGAAGTTCACGGTGAGCGCGCGCGTCGGGCCGATATCGGCGAGCAGGCGGTAATAAATGAGGAAGGCGGCGGCGCTGCAAACCAGCGCCAGCGCCAGCACCACCGCAGGGAGCTGCCAGGAGTCAAACAGCGCCGCCGGCGGCAGGCCGGGAACAAAGGGCAGGACGATGAAGCTCGCGGCAGTGAGGTTGCCCGCAGTCAGCGCGAGGGGCGGCACGTCGATCACGTTCTTTTTTGCATAGACACCGGACAGCGCGTAACAAAGTGACGCCAGGATGGCAAAGGCGATGGCGAGCATCACATCACCGGAGAGTGCGATGGGGCCCAGCCCGACCAGTAGCACCACGCCGACGACGCCGAGGGCCAGACCCGCGCTCTTGCGCAGCGTGAATGCCTCGCCCAGCCAGATTGCGCCGCAGGCCACGCTGAACCAGGGTGTGGTGGCGTTGAGGATGGCCATGTAGGACGCGCTGATGTGATGCCCCGCCCAGGCGTACATCGACCAGGGTAGCGCGGTGTGGATCACGCCCATCACGGCATAGATGCGCCAACGCGCCTGCACGCGCAGCTCCACGCCGGCGAAGCGCGCGTAGGCGAGCATGGCTATTGCGGCCAGGCTGATGCGCAACTCCGAAAGCCAGACCGCGTCGATGAACGGCGCGGCGTAGCGCACCAGCATGTAGGAGCCGCCCCAGATGGCGGCGAGGGCGACGAGGCGGACGATATCGGCGAGAGTCATTTTATGTACGGGGGGTGAGGGGCATCAAAGCTGGCGGCCCTAGGCACGGGCAATCCGGTTGTCGCCATCGCATGCGCGGCGCATCGCATCAATCAAAACGGCTGTGCCGCCCTTCTTCGAGCAATTCATGGCGCTGCCATGGTTTGCCCTGTTCACGGCACATGCCGTGGCGAAACGGTGTGTAGTTGACGCCGATATTGGCAAAGCGCAGGTCCTGGAACCACACGCAGGTCGCGGCGCCCTGGCGGTCGATGAACAGCAGGGCCGGATAAGAGGCAAACCAGCGGTAGTAGGCGAAATCGGGCTGCTCCCAGGCTTCGCGCGCGAGCACGGATTCGGCTGCGGTGAAGCCAAAGCGCGGTGACAATTGCCAGCGAGCCATTGACGGGGGATAGAAATTGGCGCGCATGCGGGCGAAAAAGCCGTCATCGGGCCGCGGCTCTGGCGGCATGCGGCGCTGCGCGAGGTTGATGTTGGCGTGATGCTGGGCATCGGGTGTCGAGACGACAACGGTCCAGTTGAAGGGCGAAACCGCACGCGGCAGTGCGCTTACCTCGGCGTTTTTCAGGCCCTGCATTTTGGCGTAGTCATGCCCGAGCGAGGCGGCCTCGTTCTTCATCAGCGCCTGAAACAGCACATAGGCGGTGAGCACCGTGCATGCGGCGACAGCCGGTGTGCGCGAGTCGCGGCGCAAGGCCGAAGCGACCAGTCCGGCGATGATGATGCCGCTGAACCACAGGTCGATGATGAAGGTGGTTCCCCAGGCGAAGCGCGTTTGTGTCAGGGGCGAGAACAGGATGGTGCCGAAGGTCGTGATCAGGTCGGCGGCGATGTGCAGGCCAACGCCCATCGCTGCCGTGCCGATGAACGCGCGCCAGCCGCGTTGCGGCCGCAGCAGTCGCGCGCAAACCCAGGCGATGAAAAACGCCCAAACGGGCAGCGCTACCAGCGAGTGGGTGATGCCGCGATGATTGACCAGGTAGGCGAGCGGTGAGACCAGGTTCGCGACGAAATCGATATCGGGAAAGCCGCAGGCGAGGGCGCCCACCAGGATGCGTTGCGCGGTGGTGGGCTCGCCGCTGCGTTTTTCGCGCGGGGCCGTCGCACGCGCCAGCAGCGCGCCTGAAAGGATGTGGGTGAGTGTGTCCATTGGATGGGCCAAGTGGGCGGGTCAGCGGGCGTATGAGCGGGCGGGTCGGCGTCACGCATTGGATTGATGCCGGGGGGGCTTGTTCCTCCGGCGCTTCTCCTGGGCGTGTACTTCATCTTTCGCCCTTCGTGCGACTCCGCAGTTTAAAGGTTTCGGCTTGGGCGGGTTTGCTGCGGGGTTTTTTGCCTGTACCCGGGCGGGTGCCGGCGGCGTGGCAGGCAGGCTATGATGAGCAACAGGGGATGAGCAAAAGAAGATGAGCAACATTGAATGAGCAACAGCGGCGCGCAAGCCTACACAGCGCCCCATCCAAATTATGGCAAGCAATACAAGGAGTGGACATGAAGCCAATGACAAAGACAAAGCGGGTGGCGCGTTGTTGTATCGCGCTGGGGTTTTCGTCCGGGTTTTTATGCGGCTTTGCGCTGTCGCCGGCGCTGGCGCAGCAGCCGGGGCAGGCAGAAAAGAGCAACATGGAACTGGTCGGCTCAAGTGACCTGCAGGCGCGCAGCGCCTACCAGCCGGTGGTGCACAAGCAGGGCGAGCGTTGGATCGCCTACGTCGGCCACCACGGTGGGCGCTCGCTCAACGCGCTGACCGGCAAGGATGAGGACAACGGCACGTCGATACTCGACGTCACCAATCCGAAGCAGCCGAAACTGCTGTTTCACATTCCCGGTGAACCTGGCTCCGGAGAGACCGGCGGTGCGCAAATGGTGCGTGTATGCAACGGCTCCGAATTACCCAAGGCGGACAAGAGCAAGGTCTACCTGCTGCGCCCCTACGGCAATGTCGCGCAGGAAATCTGGGATGTCACCGATCCGGCCAGGCC
The DNA here is from genome assembly GCA_025356665.1 of Pseudomonadota bacterium. Lineage (GTDB taxonomy): Bacteria > Pseudomonadota > Gammaproteobacteria > Burkholderiales > SG8-39 > CAITSH01. The sequence goes on along the minus strand of JANXRV010000116.1, from coordinate 39,448 downwards.
CGTGCTGCTGACGACCGTCGTCAAGGGCCTGCTCAACACGCACAAGAACTGGTGGGAGTGCGACACCGGCATCGGCTACCTGATCGGTGGCGTGCCCGGTTGGCGCACGCGCCGCATGACGCAGGTCTACGACTTGTCCGACCCGGCCAAACCGGTGTTCATCCGCAACTTCGGCTTGCCCGGGCAGCAGCCGGGCGCGAGCGGACCGGAGCCGACCGAATTGCACGGCCCGATTTCAACCGGTCCCAAGGGCAACCGCGTCTATTTTGGCTACGGCACCAACAAGGGCGGTGTGGTCCAGATCGTCGATCGCGAAAAACTCATCAAGGGGCCGAAAGAGCCGACCAACGAAAATCTGCTGTATCCGCAGATCGGCCGCATGGAGCTCGCGCCCAACGTCGGGGCTCACACGGTGTTCCCCTTGCTGGGCATGCCGGTGGCCGAATTCGCCCGGGACCGCGACGGCGGCAAGCGCGACTTTGCACTGATCGTTAATGAGTCGCTGGTCAACGAGTGCCAGGAGGCGCGCCAGATGATGTGGGTGGCCGACATCACCACCGAGACCAAGCCGATGGGCGTTGCGAGCTGGACGCCGTCCGAGGCGAGCGGCAATTTTTGTAATCGCGGAGGGCGCTTTGGCACGCATTCGTCCAATGAGAACATGACGCCGATCTACTACCGGCGCATGGTGTTCATCGCCAGTTTCAACGCCGGCGTGCGCGCCGTGGACATCCGCGACCCCTACCACCCCAAAGAGGTCGGCCATTACATTCCGGCTGTCACCGACAAGACCGACAAGCGCTGCATCAAGGTCAACGGCGCCGACCGCTGCAAGGTGGCGATCCAGACCAACAACCTTGAGGTCGATGATCGCGGCTATATCTACGCGGTCGACCGCGCCAACACCGGGCTGCATATCCTCGAGGTGACCGGTGAAGCGCGCAGAATCGCCAATTTTCCCTGATAGTTTCCGAACGTTTCTGAACCTCAACTGAAGGAATAACGATGGCCAAGAAAAGTGTGCTCGCCCGTCTTGATGCGGTGGTCAGTGATTTTTGCAACCGCACGCGGTATTTTCAAGAAGACATGACCAAGGGTCGTGCGCGCATGTTCGCCATGCAGCACCGCCTTAACACGCGCCAGCGCAACTCGGTGCTCAAGCTCAAGGTGGCGACCAACTGCCCCGATTGGGATACGCGCATCAATATCATCAAGGCCTGCAGCCAGGAGGTCATCGCCGACCACGAGCACGGCGGGGGCAAGGCTCACTGGGAGATTCTCGAGGAACTGGGCATGCGCATCGGCCTGACGCGCAAGGGGCTGCGTTCGGCGACACCACTGGCGTCCACGTCCGTGGCCTGGGCGGCGTGGGAGGGCCTGATGGCCAACCGGCACTGGCTCGAGGGCATCGTCGCCAACACCTGCGCCGAGCGCATCAATGTGCCCGGTTACGGCAGCGGCATGATGAAAAAACACGGCTGGTTCGGATTGGAGCGTCACCGCTGGGGAAAACTGTTCAAGCTCTCGGGCGCAGAACTCGATTTTTTCGAATTGCACGAAGAGGCCGACATTGCGCACTCTGACATGGGCTGGCAGGCGGTGGAGCGTTTTGCCAAAAAGCTGCACATGGAAGACAACGTCGTCATCGCCTGCGAACGTAACCTGCAGGTATGGGAAATTTATCTCAACGGCATCGGCGCCGGCGGCGACAAACTCGGCTCACGCTGAAATTAAACGCACGCACAGGTTTGAGCTTTAGTGTGATTGCGGGTGTGATTGCGGTTGTGTTGGCGAGCGCGCTGGTGCGTTTGGGTGCGCGTGCCGGCATCCGTGTCAGCGTGAGCGCGTGTGGCGCACGCCGGCATGGCGGCAGGGGTGGGCGCGGCGCGGCTGGCATTAACATGGCCAGGCTGGCGAGCCTGGCCCTCTGCATGTTCGCCGGTCTGTGCGGGCCTGGTGCCGTATCCGCCGCATCTGCCGCTTCTGCCACAGGTGGGGCGGGGAAAAGCGCTGAAAAATTTTTCGACTTGACCCTGACACAGGGTGCATTGCCGGCGGCGCAGCGCACTTTGCGCGTTGAACAAGACGATACCGTGCGCCTGCGCGTGAGCAGTGATGCGCCTGGTGAATTGCATATACACGCTTATCGTATCCGCTTGAACGTGTCAAAGGCTGCGCCGGCGGAGATCCGTTTCAAGGCCTTTGCCAGCGGCCGCTACCGGCTTGAATGGCACGCTGCAGACCCTGCGGCAACGGCGCTGAGCAAGCCGCGCGGTCATCACGGTCCGCCGCTGGCCGCGCTTGAGGTCCGCCCCCGATGAGTCTTATGCAAGTCTTACGAAACCGATGCGCACTGCCGAGGGCGCATGCGCAGCCAGGACAGCGCTCGCCGCTGCGTCAGACCTCATGGCTTGCCGTGCTGTCCATGCTTGCCGCCATTCCCGGCGCGGCGCTGGCGCATTCCTTCGACGAACGTTACGACCTGCCCGCGCCCCTGCCGTATTTTGTCGCCGGCGCGGCGGTGGTGGTGGCGCTGAGTTTTGTCATCGCGGTGGTGTTCTCGCGACGCAAGGCTGGTGCGCCAGAGCAGCGACCAGAGCACGGAATTGTGATTGCATTCGGGCCGCTGCCTTTTTTTCTGCGCGGGGGCGTTGTGCTTGTCCGGGCGCTGTCGCTGGGCTTGTTCTTTCTTGCCATTGCCTCGGCCTTGTTTGGCAGCGGCGACCCGCTGATGAACCTCGCGCCGACGCTGATCTGGATTGTCTGGTGGGTGGGCCTGTCGCTCCTCGTTGCCTGCGTCGGCAATGTCTGGCCTGTGCTTGATCCGTGGCTTACGCTGTTCGACGCCGTTAATGCGCTGGCGCGACGCATGGGCCGGCGCGACGGCATCGCACTCGGGCTTGCCTTTCCGCGCGCTCTGGGCGCCTGGCCGGCGGTTGCCTTGTTGCTGTTGTGGTCCTGGCTGGAGTTGGTGTTCCCGCTGGCCTCGGCACCGGAGCGCGTGGCCTTGGCGGCACTGGCCTGGTCTGCGCTGACACTGGCCGGCATGGTGTGCTTCGGGCGCGCGGCGTGGCAGCGCAACGCCGATGTGTTTGCGCTTTATTTTGATGTGCTCGGACGCTTTGCGCCGCTGGCGCCGCATCCGGAGGGGCGCGGTCTTGTCGTGCGCGCACCAGGGGCGGGACTTACTGTGATGCGCGACAGCGGTGCGGCGGACATCGGCTTTGTCATTGCCATGCTCTCGAGCGTGTTATTCGATGGTTTGCGCGGCGGCCAGGCATGGGGGCCGGTCGAGGCCGCGTTTGCCCGGTCGCTGCCCGCGCTCGCCGACACCAACGCTTATGTCGCCGGCACCGCGGGACTGGTCGGTTTGTGGCTGGTTTTTCTCGCCGCATATTGGGCGGCCTGTGTTGCGGCGGCGGGTCTGCTTGGCGGTGCGGCGGGGGGTGCCGGCGCTATCGCGCGGCGCTACGTCTGGACGCTGGTGCCGATCGGTGTGGGCTATAACCTCGCGCATAATTTCTCCGGCCTGCTGGTGCAGGGCCAGAACGTGATACCGCTGCTGTCTGACCCGTTCGGCTGGCGCTGGGATCTGTTTGGCACGGCGCAACGCTATCCGGATATCGGCATCGTTGATGCGCGCACAACCTGGTATGTCGCCGTGGCCGCCATTGTCGCCGGTCACGTCAGCGCGGTGTGGTTGGCGCACCGCGTCGCGCTGCGCGATCTTCGGGAGCCACGCCGGGCGGCGCTCGCCTGCGTGCCGCTGACGGTGCTGATGGTCGCTTATACGGCGGTGAGCCTGTCGGTGATCGCCGAGCCTATGGTCAGGTTTTTGCCTGAACCGGCGCAGGCTGCATTCATGGCGTTCGGTATTGCCGGATTTAAGTCGGGCGCTGGCTGGAAAACCGCGCCTGGAGCGCGTTTGCGGGATTAAGGCACAACAACAGGGGTGGGTTTCATGGGAAAACGTCGGGACATGAACATCGCATTGCGTGTTAGCGCATTGATGCAGCGCCTGGGCTGCCTAGGCCTTGGCGTCGCCTCCGCGCTGTTGTTGCTGCCCCTGCTGCTGCAGCCGGCATGGGCGCAATACCCGGCCAAATCAATAAGGCTGCTTGTGCCCATCCCGCCAGGCGGCGGACCGGACATCGTGGCGCGCCTGATCGCCCCGCGGCTTGCCGAGGCGCTGGGGCAGTCGGTGGTGGTGGAGAACCGCGTCGGCTCCAACGGCAACATCGCCGGCGATGTGGTCGCCAAGTCGGCGCCGGACGGTTACACCCTGCTGCTCGGGATGGACAGCCTGATGACCATCAATCCACACCTGTACGCGAAAATGCCCTTTGATACGATGAAGGACCTTGTTCCGGTGGCGAGTCTGGTGTCGAATGGTTTTTTTCTCGCCGTCAACCCGACCGTGCCGGCGCACACGCTCGCCGAGTTTATCGAATTCGCGCGCCGCACCAATCCGCCCCTGCAATACGCCTCAGGCGGCAATGGCAGCCAGCATCACCTGACCATGGAGCGGCTGAAGGCGCGCGCCGGTATCAACATGGTCCATATCCCCTACAAGGGCGGCTCGCCGGCCGCCACCGCGACGGTGGCCGGAGAAGTCTCGGCGACCATGTCGGGCACTTCCAGTGCGCCGCAGATCAAGGCCGGGCGCTTGCGTGCGCTCGCCTTCACCGGACCGCAACGCTCGCCGGTGATGCCCGATGTGCCGACCGTGGCCGAGCTTTATGCGGACTTCACCATGGTGCAGTGGTATGGGCTGTTTGCGCCCGCGGGCACGCCCGAGGCGGTGATCACGCGCCTGCGCACCGAGGTCAACAAGGCGCTGGCGCTGTCCGAGGTGAAGGACCGTCTGCGTAACGCCGGGGGTGTGGAAGCCTGGATCACCACACCGGAGGAGTTCGCCGCGGAGATTCGCGCCGAGTTCGGCCGCTACGGCAGGCTGGTGAAGGAAGTGGGCGCGAAGCTTGACTGAAAACGATCGGCGTTGCCGGGCTTGTCTGACTTGTCTGAATGGCCTGGAGCGGTCTCTGGCCTGAATGACACTTACTTAGCGGAATGCTGAAGCGCTTTTCATAAATCATGACATCTTGCAAAACCGCGACCAAGGTACGCCCTCCCCCTTGACGGGGGAGGGCGGGGGAGAGGGTGAATGCGTGCAAGATCGAATCTGCCGGCATTCCCCCTCTCCCTGTCTCTCCCGCAAGGGGAGAGGGAACGTGCTAAGTAAGCGCCATTCGTCTCTGGCCTGTATTACTCGCGCACGCCCGGCTGCTTGCCCTCTGGCGCGGCCAGTTCCTTGTCAAGGTATGTGAGCAGTTTGGAGAGTTGCTGCGACGCCTGTTTCTTGATGGCCGTCGCATCGCAGCCTTCCCAGTCGTAAAAACCCTTGCCTGAGGCCGAGGCGAGCCCGGTCTCGCCGTGTTTCACCATGTTTTGCAACATCGGGTTGGGTTCGTTGTTATGAAACAGCTTGGGTACGATGGAGCGCTGCGCGTCGGCGTGGATTTTCAGGCCGCTGATGTCTTTTTGCTGTATGAGGCCGGTGAGGCACATGCGCGGCGCCAGCAGGCGGCGCGCCGCGTGGTCGATGTCGGCGGCCGAGGCAACGCCCGCCTCGATCAGGTAGTAGGCCTCGTGCAGTATGGCGTGCTGCAGGCGGTTGATCAAAAAGCCGACGATGGGCTTGTACAGCAGCACCGGTTCCTTGCCGGTTTTGCGCAAGGCCTCGGCGGCGCGGTCCACCGCCTCGCGCGGGGCGTCGAGGCCGGCCATCACCTCGACCACCGGCGTGGTGTCGGCCGGCATGAAGTAATGCAGACCGATGAAATTCTCGGGGTGTTTCATGCCGTGCGCGAGTTCGACCAGGTCGAGGCCGGAGGTGCCGGTGGCGATCAGTGTCCCGCCATCGGGCCAGGCCTTTTCCATTTCGGCGATCACCGCCTGTTTGGTGGCGACATTCTCTGACACGAACTCGATCGCCAGGTCCGGCGCCTCGGCCGGCAGCGCGCTCACGGCGCGGATGTTGTCCGGCAGCGTGAGTTCGGCGGCGCGCCCCGACTTGACGAGGGTGGTGAAGCCGGCGTCGGCGAAGGTGCGCGCCACGCCCTGACCCATGACACCGTAGCCGTAGATGAGGACGCTGCGAATGGGTGGGCTCATGGGGTGTGTCCTTGTTCGGGTCGTGGACGGCGTGCCGATTAGGCGCCGATTTGGGAAGCGATCTTCGCGGCGATGTCGCCCGGACGCTCTATTGGCGTCAGGTGGCGCGCCCCGGCCAGCACTGTGAGCGAAGACTGTGGTACGGCTTGGTGCATGGCTTCGGCCATGGCCACCGGCGTGGCGTAATCCTCCTCGCCGACGATGATTTGCACCGGCATGCGCAGCGCGGGCAGGAACTTCCTGACATCAGCGTCGCCGAGCATCTCGCAGGTGGCGGCGTAGCAGGCCGGCGCGTTGGCGAGGAACACCGCCACTGCGGCCTCGACCTTGGCCGGTTGCGCGGCGCGGAACGCATCGCCGAACCAGCGCGTGACCTGGAATGCGGTGAGTGAGGCGAGGCCTTTTTCAATGCCGGTGGCGCCGCGTTCGCGCCAGACCTTGGGTGCATCGGCGCCGTACCAGGCGGTGGTGTCGATGAGGGTGAGCGCGGTGGTGCGCTGCGGATAGAGGCCGGCAAAGGCCTGGGCGATGCAGCCGCCCATGGAACAGCCGGCGACAGCGGTCGTGGACCAGCCCATGTGATCGAGTAGCGCGGCAAGATCGTGGGCGAATTGTTCGGGGGTGTAGGGCCAGGCGGCACGGCCGGAGCGACCGTGCCCGCGGCAGTCGAAGCTCAGCACTTCGGCGCGTCCGGCGAGTTCGGCAATGACGCCATCCCAGAAGCTGCGGTCCATCGCCAGCGAATGAATCAGCGCGAGGCGCGGTGCGCCCGGCTTGTTTGCCGCGTGCACGCTGTAGCCGATATCGCAGCCATCTGCCGTTTTGAAAACGCCGGATTGCTGATTGTGCTGATCGCTCATGCCGCCGCCTTTACGGGGTCGGTCGGATCAGGAAGCGGGGTGTTCCAGGCGTCGTAGCCATACAGCCAGCTGGTGTCCTCCTTGCTGCCGCCTTGCTTCATCCAGGTGTTGGCGCTGGAAATGGCCTGGATGCGCGAAGTGCGCGGCTTGCGGTGCGCCTCGTAGCGCGCAAACGCCAGTTCGACATTGGCGCCGTCCATGGCGAGGCAACGCGCCAACACCGCGGCGTCCTCAATCGAGGTCGCTGCGCCCTGCGCCATATAGGGCGTCATCGGGTGACAGGCGTCGCCAAGCAGCGCGACGCGGCCCTTGCTCCAGGCGGGCAGTGGTTCGCGCTCGAGGATGGCCCACTTGTGGCAGTCCGGGCAGGCGTCCAGCACCATGCGCACTTCCTCATGAAAGCCCGCATAGGCCTTGCGCAGCTCGAGCACGTCGCCCTTGGCCGACCAGGACTCGCGCGTCGCCCATTCGATGGGCTCGGGCAGGCTGGTGACAAAGTAGAGCTCGTCGCGCGCCGCAGTGGTGTAGTAGATGACGATGTGCCGGTCGCTGCCCCACCATTTGGTGCGCGAGGGGCGGATCACGCCGCCGTTCATCAGCGAGGCCTTGAAAATGGCGCGGTAGGCGACGCGGCCCTTGTTGAAGGGTTTCTCCGGTCCGAGCAGGATGTCGCGCACCAGTGAATGCACGCCATCGGCGCCGATCACCGCATCGGCTTGCGCCTGGCTGCCATCGGCGAAGGACAGCGTCACGCCGGCGCCGGACTGATTGAGGCCGGTGAGTTTTTTGTTCAGGTGCATGCGTTCGGCTGGAACCACCGAGGCGAGCGAATCGTGCAGGTCGGCGCGGTGCATGCACAGGTAGGGCGCGCCGTATAAATCCTCGGGCATGGGCAGTTCACCGGTGACCTCGCCGGTGACGCCGTCGCGGTTGAGGTGCGAGTAGGGTGCGAAGGCGATCTTGCGCAGCCTGTCCTCGACGCCGATGCCGCGCAACACCTTCATCGAGTTGGGCATCATCTGGATGCCGGCGCCGATGCGGCCGAATTTACTCGCCTGTTCGTAGACCTGCACGTCGATACCGACGCGCCCAAGTGTGGCCGCGGCGGCAAGGCCGCCCATGCCGGCGCCGACGATGGCTACGGATAACTTCTTCGACATTATTGCTTCTCCATTTTCGTTGCTTCGACGAGATCTTTCCATTTTACAATTTCACCCGCCAGCAGGTCGCGCAATTCCTCGGGCGAGCCGCCGCGCGCGTCTATGCCAAATTCCTGGAAACGCTGGCGGATGTCCGCTTGCGCCAGTGCCGCGTTGACTTCACGGTTCAGGCGCTCGACGATGGCACGCGGGGTTTTCGCCGGGGCGGCAATGCCGTTCCAGGCGGTGACCTGGTAGCCGGTGACGCCGCTCTCGGCGATGGTCGGCACATCGGGCAGGGCGGGGAAGCGTTTGGCCGAACTGATGGCGATGGCCTTGAGGTCGCCGTTGCGCACCAGCGACAGCACCGGCGCGCCGATTTCGAACGCCACCTGGATGTCGTTGCTCTTTAGCGCGGTGACCAACGCCGGCGTGCTCTTGAAGGGTACGATGGTCAGATTGAGGCCGGTCATGGCCTTGAACAGCGAGGCCGCCATGTACTGGCCGCTGCCTATGCTGACGGTGCCGATGTTGAGTTTGTCCGGGCTCGCCTTGGCCATGGCGATGATGTCCTTGATGCTTGCAATACCCGAACCCTTGTTGGCGAGCACCACGACGTCAAAAAATCCCATCGCCGAAATCGGCGCGAAATCGCGCACCGTGTCAAAGGGCAGTGTGCGGTACAGGGCGGCGCTGACGGCGTTGCCGTAATTGAGGTGCAGCAGCGTGTAGCCATCGGGGTCGGCCTTGGCCACCATCTCGGATGCGACGATCAGCCCGGCGCTGGGTTTGTTTTCGATGATCACCTGCTGGCCCAGCGAAACCGAGAGCTTTTGCGCAATCATGCGTGCGGTGATATCGGCCACGCCGCCCGGGGCGTAACCGACGACCAGCCGGATCGGCTTGCTCGGCCAGGCCGGCTGTGCGTGTGCCAAAGACATCAGCGCGGCGGCAAGACAGCCGGCCAGCGCGCGCATCAGGTTTTTTGTGCTCATGTTTTTTCCTCCTTGTGACACTGGTGGCACCGCTGTCAGCCGTTGTCGGTTGTTTGTCGGTTGTTATTGTGCCCAAATGAGCCCGAATGAGCCTACATGACGACGCAGTCTGCGCGGCTTGCCGCCAAGGTTGCGATGAGCGCGCTCAGGCGAGGGCCTGGATGTCCAGTTCCGCGGCAAGTTTGTTCAATGCCGACAGCAGGGCCGCGGGCAAGGGCACACCGTCGCGTTTGCGCTCGGCCAGCTTGGCCTGGCTTTGTTCGCCCGGCAGCCAGACGCGGTCTACGCCGGGCAGCCGGCGCGAGGCGCGCAGTTCGCGCACGACGCGGTCGACGTCGCGTTTGATCGCGCTGATCTCGCCAAAGGCCTCGAGTGAGATTGCCACGATGGTGTGGCCGGTGTCGGTAACCGAGGTATCGTCGTTGTTGAAGTCCACAGTGCGGCTGCCCAGTGCGGCGCCATTGAGCGTGCCGGCCAGCAGGCCGAACACCAGCGACAGGCCGTAGCCCTTGTAGCCGCCCTCATGTCCGCCCAGGGGCAGGAGCATGCCATCCTCAGCTTTTTTCGGATCGGTCAGCGGCTTGCCCTGACGGTCTATCATCCAGCCCTCGGGCATCATTTCGCCGCGTTGCGCCTTAGTCTTGACCTTGCCGTAGGCGGCGACGGTGGTGGCCATGTCGAGCACGATCGGGCCTTCCTCGAGTCCGGGCACCGCAACCGCGATGGGATTGGTTGAGAGCAGCATGTCGATGCCGCCCCAGGGCGCCATGTGGTTGGCATTGCCTACCGCCAGATACAGGCCGATCATGTCGTGCACGAGCGGCATGGCCGCGTACAGCGAGGCCGGCCCGGCGTGGTTGCTGTGGTGTACGCCTACCCAGGCGATGCCCGCTGTTTTGGCTTTGGCGATGGCCGTTTCTGCCGCGAACTTCATCACCACATGGCCCATGCCGTTGTCACCGTCGACTAGCGCCATGCCGGCCATTTGACGTTCGATGCGTACCCTGGGTGCGACGTTCACCGCGCCGGCCTTGATGCGGCGCACGTATTGCGGCAGGCGGAAAATACCGTGGCCGTCGGCGCCGTTAAGGTCGGCCCGCGTCATTAGTTCGGCGCAGGTCGCGGCATCTCCCTTGGGCAGGCCGACGCCGGTCAACGCGGCGGCGATAAAAGATTCGAGGCGCTCGCGGCTAAAGCGCTGGTTCGGGTCGGCCATCGGGGGTGGGTACGTAGTCGGAGGAGGCGACATTCTACTGCAGCCGCCCCGGTGCAATGACCGTGCCCGTGCCGCGCTGGCCGGAGTGTTTAAAAGTGCTGAATTACTTTCGCGAAACCGTATTCAGAAGGGCGTTTTCAGCCGATTAAGGTGATGAAATTGTCACCTTCATTGGTGTTTCATCTGGCGGTGGTCTTGCCTTCTATCGCCAGCAGGCGCGGCGCATTGGTGCGGTCTATGATCAGGGTGTCGGGTTTTTTGCGTGCCGCGATCAGCGCGCTTGTCATGTTTTAGTCCGCCGCTTGGTCCGACGTTTAGTCCACCGTTTAGTCCACGGTGGCGCCCGAGGCGCGGATGACCTTGGCCCACTTGTCGATTTCCGTCCTGATATGGGCGGCGAATTGTTCACGGCTGCCGCCGATGGGGACAAGGCCGTCGTTTTTCATACGCAGTTTCATTTCATCGCCTTGCATGATTTTCGCCACGTGGCTGTTGAGCAGCGCAAGGATTTCGGTTTTGGTGCCGGCGGGCGCGAGCAGGCCGTACCACTGGCTTGATTCATAGCCGGCCAGTCCGGCCGCGGAGAGGGTCGGTACGTCCGGGAGCGCCGCCAGGCGCTCGCGGCTGGTGACGGCGAGCACCCGCAGTCGCCCGGAGCTGATGTGTTGGAAGGCGTTGATGGCCGGCAGGAACATCACCGGCACATCGCCTGCGAGCAGGCCTATCATCGCCGGGCCCGAACCGCGGTAGGGGATATGGATCATCTGCACACCGGCCATGGTGTTGAATAATTCGCCGGCAAGGTGCGGCGTGCTGGCATTGCCGGCGCCGGCAAAGCCGATCCGGCCCGGCTGCGCCTTGGCCAGTGCGCTCAACTCGGCCACCGAATGCGCCGGCAGCGACGGGTGCACCACCAGCACGTTGGGGCCCAGCGCCATCAGGCTGACCGGCTCAAAGTCCTTGACCGGATCATAGGGCACGGTCTTGTAGAGACTGGGGTTGGTGACAAAGCCGGCACCGGTAAAGAGCAGGGTCAGGCCGTCGTTGCCGGCCTTGGCCGCCAGTTCCGTGCCGATGTTGCCGTTGGCACCGCCACGGTTTTCAATGACAAAAGACTTGCCCAGGCTCTCGGACAGCTTTTGCGCCAGGATGCGGCCGGCCGCATCAACACCGCCACCGGCGGGAAAGGGCAGGATCACCCGCACCGGCCCCTTGGGATAGCCGCTCGCGGCGTTTTGCGCGCCCACGGGTAGCGCGGTGAGCAGCAATGTGGCGATGACACCGTGTGCGATATTCCTGCGGGTCATGTGAACTGCGCGCATGTTTCTGCTCCTTGTATTTCGGTGTTCCGGTGTTGCGGTGTTTCGATGTTGAGGTGTTGCGTCGTGACTTCGTAGCGCGCGGTTTATTTTGCCCTCTTGCCGTGGATGATGCGCCATATCAGCTGCGGCGTGGCCGGGGTGGGAAGTTCGTGCACATCGTAGTCGCGCAATGCGTCGACGATGGCGTTGATGACCGCCGCCGGCGCCGGCGTGGTTCCACCCTCGCCACCGGCCTTGATGCCGAAGGGATTGGTCGGTGACAGCACTTCGACGATCTCGGTGCGAAACGAGGGTAGCGTGTCGGCGCGCGGCAGGCCGTAGTCCATCAACGAGCCGGTCAGGGTTTGCCCGGACTCGGGGTCTATGGTGCAAAGTTCCGACAACACCTGTCCCACGCCCTGGGCGATGCCGCCGTGGGTCTGGCCGTGCACAATCAGCGGGTTGATGCAACGGCCGACATCATCGACCGCAGCATAGCGCGTGATGGTGACCACGCCGGTATCCGGATCGATTTCGCATTCACAAATGGCGCAGCCGTTGGGAAACACCGGGTCGTGCATTTCGTTGTCGCTCACGACGGCCAGCCCGGCCTTGGCCTCTTTGGGCACGAAGGCGTCTTCGGCGCGCTGCGCGAGTTCAAGAAAATCAAACGACTGTGCGCAGCCGGGCGCGCTGAAGCGACCGTCCTGGAAGCGCACTTTCTCGGCTGCGGTTTCGAGCAGGAACGCGGCGAGCTTTTTGCCGTTCTCGATCAGTTGTTTCGAGGCGATATTGAACACCGTCGCGGCGTGGCGCATGGAGCGGCCCGAGTGCGAGCCGCCGCCGATACTGACCTGGGCGGTGTCGCCCATGACGACGTCTATGGCGGCGAGGGGCACCGCCAGCAGCGTGGCGACAACCTGCGCGAAACTGGTCTCATGGCCCTGGCCGCTTGGCTGGGTGCCGATGACCACGCGCACGCGCCCGTTGGCGGCAATGCTGATCTCGGCGCGCTCTTGTGGCGCGCCAATCGAGGACTCGACGTAGTGCGCGAGCCCCAAACCGAGCAGCCGGCCGCGCGCTGCGGCCTCCCGGCGGCGCGCGGCAAAGTCGTCCCACTGCGCGATGCGCATGGCGAGGTCCATGTTGGCCTCGTACTCGCCGCTGTCATAGACCATGCCGATGGCGTTGCGATAAGGCATGGCTTCGGGGCGCACAAGATTCCTGCGACGCAATTCGATGCGGTCGATACCCAATTGCCTTGCCGCCGTGTCGATCAGGCGCTCGATGGCGAAATTTACCTCGGGCCGGCCCGAGCTGCGGTAGGGCGTGGTCGGGGCGGTGTTGGTGAAGACCGCGCGGCTTTGCAGCGATGCGAACGGAATGTCGTAAGAGCCGGTGATAAGGCCCGAACCCTTTGATAGCGGCGACAGCGAGGCGCAACGGGCACCGACGTTGGACAGGTTGGATGAGCGCAGTGCGAGGAAGTGGCCGTCCTTGCTGAGCGCCAGTTCGGTGTGCATCACCAGGTCGCGGCCCTGATAGTCGGACAGAAAAGCTTCGGATCGCGTCGCGGTGTACTTGACCGGGCAGCCGAGCTTGCCTGCGGCCCACAGCACCAGGCCGAATTCGACATAGACGCGGTTGCGTGCGCCGAAGTTGCCGCCGACATCGAGCGAAAGCACGCGTAATTTTTCCGGATCCAGGCCCAGCACCGTGGCCAGTTCGCGGCGCTGCCGCACCGCGCCGCCGCTGCCCGCGTGCAGGGTGTAGTGGCCGCTGGTCGCGTCGTATTGCGCCAGCGCCGCGCGCGGCTCCATCGTGACGGCAGTGACGCGGCCGACATGGAAGTCCATCTTGACCACGTGGTCGGCGGCGGCAAAGGCGCGGTCGGTGGCCGCGCGGTCACCGAACCACGATTCGATCAACACGTTGTCGGGCACTTCGTCCCATACCGCGGGCACGCCGGCCTTTGCGCCCGCCTGCAGCGCCTGCTCCGAATGGGTCACCCAAGGTAATTCCTCGTAGTCGACCTGCACCGCTTCGGCGGCATCGGCGGCCTCGCCCTTGCTGCGCGCCACCACCATCGCCACCGCTTCGCCGACATGGCGCGCCTTGTCCAGGGGCAGCAGCCAATGCGGCCCTTCGAACACCGTGCCGCCACCGGGGGCGCCCAGTTTGATGTCGTGGCGCGTGGAGGGCAGCGGGCTGTGCGGAATGGGTCCCAGACCATCGGCGCGGCAGTCGCGCCCGGTATAGACGGCCAGCACACCGGGCATGGCGAGGGCGGCGCCGGTGTCTATGGCGAGGATGCGCGCATGTGGCAAGGGCGAGCGCACCATCGCGGCATAGGCCTGCCCCGGCGCGTTGAAGTCGTCGCTGAAGCGGCCGGCGCCGGTGAGCAGACGCAAGTCCTCGGTGCGTGGCAGGGGCTTGCCGACGATGTCGTGGGTAGAGCCTATGGATTCGGGGATGGTCATAAAGGGGTGATGCCTGTTTTTTTTACATGTTTCGCGAAAAAATTCTTAGCAGCTTCCCTCCCCGTCGGCGGGGGAGGGACAGGCAGAGGGGGTTGGTCGTACTTGCGAACTTTCACCCTCTCCCCCGCCCTCCCCCGTCAAGGGGGAGGGGGTCCCGCGGCATTATTCGTTCCTTGCGTTGCGCTGCATGGTTTGGGCAGCGCGTATTTCGGGGAGCCCTCCTGCTACATCTTCAGCAGCCGCTTCGCGTTGCCGCTTTGCATCTTGACCTTGTCTTCGGTGCTGATCTGCAACTCGTTCAGCCACTTCGTGCCGGGCGTGTTTTCGGCGAAGGGCCAGTCGACCGAGAACATGATGCGGTCGGCGCCCATTTCCATCATCGTGCACAGCAGTGCCGGCGTGGAAAAATTGCCGCTGGTGGTGACCCAGAAGTGCTCGCGGAAGGTTTCGCGAAAATGCACCTGTTTGTTGCCCGGGCGGGACAGTGAGTCATCGATGCGCCAGAGCGAAAAGGGCAGGCCCTCGCCGAGGTGGCCGAGAATTATTTTCAGGCGTGGGTAGGCATCGAACACACCGGAGAGCACCATGCGCAGGCCCTGCGTCGCGGTCTCGACGGTAAAGCCCCAGCCGGCGTTAAGGATGGTCGGAAAATCTTTGGCATAGTCCTTGTAGTAGGCCTCGATCACCGCCGGGTGCGGCATCGCCGGATGCAGGTATAGGGGCACATCCAGCGCCTGCGCGCGTTCGCAAATCGGCCAGAAACGCTTGTCGTCGAAAAACACACCGTTGGTGAGGCCGTGGATCATCGCGCCCTTGAAGCCGAGTTTGGTGACGCAACGCTCCAGTTCATTGGCGGCGGCCTGCGGGTCGGCGGTGGGCAGCACGGCGAACCCGGCAAAACGGTCGGGGTGCGCATCAATGGTGGCCTTCAGCCGGTCGTTGGCGCGCACCGCCAGCGGCACGGCGGTTGCGGCATCCACGCGCTGCAGCGCCGGCGCACCTTGCGACAGCACCTGCATGGTGATGCCGGCCTCGTCCATCTCCTTGATGCGCAGCTCACCCAGGTCATCAAGACGCTTGCGAATGGGCGGTGGCACATCGCGGCCGACAAAATGCGAGGCGATCTCGGCGTCAAAGTAGTGTTCTTCGAGGGCGATGATGAGCGGCTTGTTCGGGTTTGGCATGGCGCAAAGTTCCTGTCAGTCGGAAGGGTGGGCGGGGCGGGCGGCAGCGCGTGCCCTGGATGAACGCAGGGGCTGTTGCCAGAATAGCGAGGGCGTATTTTACTGCAGCGCCGCTGCGGCTAGCTGTTTTGTGCCCGATACCGTGCCTGACGGGACTGCCCCTGCGGATGCCGCTTCCCGCTCGGAGCGCAAGGGCTAATGGCTGGAAACGGGCTTCTGTGGCCGGTTTCCGGGGTATTCCCTGGCGGGCTAGCGCGCACGTCGCTGCGTCATGCCCATCTTACAGGCCAGCGCAAAAGCGTTTTGCATCGCGCCGATGTTGGCGACACCCTTGCCGGCGATGTCGTAGGCGGTGCCGTGGGCGGGCGTGGTGATGGTGATGGGCAGGCCGCCTTGCACGGTGACGCCGCGTTCAAAGCCCATCAACTTCATGGCGATCTGCCCCTGGTCGTGGTACATCGTCACCACGCCGTCGTAGCCGCCGTCCTTTTTGATGGCGCGGACAAATACCGTGTCGGCGGGGAAGGGGCCGTCGGCCGGAAAGCCCTGTTTGCGCGCCAGTTCCACGCCCGGCTCTATGATGTCTATCTCCTCGCGGCCGTAAGAGCCGTTGTCGCCGTTGTGCGGGTTGAAGCCGCACACCGCGATGCGCGGCTGCGTGAGGCCGGCCGCCTGCAGGCTTTGTGTGATCAATTGCACCGCCTCGGCGACTTTTTCGCGGCTCAGCATGGCGCTGACATCCTTCAGCGGCACATGCGAGGTGACGCGCGAGGTCCACAGGCCCTCGAGCACATTCAGTTCGACGCAGGTGCCGGTGAACTGGAGCACATCGGCGAACCAGTGCATTTCGTCCGGGTGGTTCATGCCGCCGGCGCGCAATGCGCCCTTGTTTAGCGGAGCAAAGCACAGCGCATCGGCGGCGCCGCTCCGACACAGAGCCACACCCAGGGCGAGACCATCGAGCATGAACTTGCCGTTCTTGGGCGTGACCTTGCCGCGCTCGAAGTCCGCGGCATCGAGGCCGGGCCAGTTGAGCAGCAGGGGCATGTCCAGGTCACGCCGCGCGCCCGCCGCCGGCGCATCGCCGCCGACAAACGCAAAGGGCTTTGCACTGAGTTGCACCGCTTCTTGCAGCACGCTGCGACTGGTGATGAGCAGGATGTTGGCCTGCTTGGCGGCGCTGCCATCGGCAAGCAGCTTGGCGATGAGTTCGGGGCCGACGCCGGCCGGGTCGCCGGCAAACAGGGCAATGGTGGGTTTGGTCATGGTGGGTCCGATAAGGGTTACTGCTTCGTCATTGCGAGGAGCGAAGCGACGAAGCAATCTTGTGGAAGTACGGTGTCATTCGCAAATACGACGACATTGCTTCGCGAAGTTTATCCCCGGAGGGGACTGCGCAATGACACCTGTGTTTTTAGTTCTATCGCACTACTCAATCTTGATATTGGCGTCTTTGATCAGCTTGCCCGAGCGCTCGAAGTCGGCCTTGTTCATTGCGGCGAATTGTTCGGAGGTGAGCGCTCCGGGTTCGCCGCCCAGTCCGGCGAGGCGTTTTTGCACGTCCGGCAGTTGCAACACCTTCATCGTCTCGGCGTAGAGTTTTGCCACGACTTCCCTGGGCGTGCCGGCGGTGACGAACAGGCCGTACCAGGTGCTCATTTCCACGCCCGGCACGCCGGACTCGGCCAGCGTCGGCACATCGGGGATTTCGCCCACGCGCTTGGCGGTCATGGTGGCCAGCACCTTGACCTTGCCGCTCTTGATGAAACTCATGGCCGAGGAGGTGGTATCGAAGGACAACTGGATTTGTCCGCCCACCAGGTCGGTGAGGGCCTGCGCCGAGCCCTTGTAGGGGATGTGCATGATGGGCGCGCCGGTCGCCAGCGCGAAGGCCTGGCAGGCGAGGTGCTGCGTGCTGCCGGTGCCAGAGGACCCGCAGGAAAACGTGCCCGGCTTGGCCTTGATCAAGCCGACCAGATCCTTGATGTTGGATGCGGCGACCTGCGGGCCCGCCACCACCACGTTGGGCACCACCACGATCAGCGCCACCGGGGTCAGGTCCTTGATCGGGTCGAAGCTGAGTTTCATCAGGTGCGGTGCGATGGCCTGCGCGGTGTTGGTGGCAAGTAGCAGCGTATGGCCGTCGGGCGCCGCCTTGGCGGTGAGCTCTGCGGCGATGGTGTTGGCCGCGCCCGGGCGGTTCTCGACGATGAAGGGCTGGCCGAACACCGTCTGGTATTTCTCGGCCAGCATGCGCGCGATGATATCGGTGCCGCCGCCCGCGGAAGCGCCGACCATGATGCGCGCCGGCTTCGCCGGCCAGGTTTGGGCCTGGGCCTGCGCTTGGCTTTGTGCCGCGCCCATGCCCAGGGTCGTGGCAAGGCAGATTGCAAACGTGGCTGGCAGTGTGCGCAGCATGGTGATTCCTCCGTTGAAGTATTGCGTTGTTTTTTGACTATGTTTTTTTTCTGTCGGCGCGAATGAATTCGCTGGCGCGCTCGGCAATGAGGTAGGTGGGTGCGTTGGTATTACCCGAGGTGATGCGCGGCATGATGGAGGCGTCCACCACGCGCAAGGCGGCGACACCGCGCACGCGCAGGCGGTCATCGACCACGGCCATCGGGTCGCTGCCCATCTTGCAGGTGCCGACCGGATGAAAAATCGTCGTGCCGAGGTCGCCGCAGGCTTTGATCAGGTCCTCTTCGCTTTCGACCTGGGCGCCGGGCTTGAATTCCTCGGGGGCGAATTTCTCCAGAGCCTTGGCTTTCATGATGCGTCGTGTGAAGCGCACCGAATCGTTCGCGACCCTGCGGTCCTCCGGGGTGGACAGGTAATTGAGCTTGATCTCGGGGTAGACGGCCGGATCGGGCGAGACGATGCGCACCCAGCCGCGCGAACTCGGACGCAGGTTGGCCACGCTGGGTGTGATCGCCGGAAACGCATGCAGCGGATCGCCGAATTTATCCAGCGACAGCGGTTGCACATGCCATTCGATGTTGGGCGTGGGTTGCGCCGGGTCGCTTTTGGCAAAGGCGCCCAGTTGCGAGGGCGGCATGGTCATTGGCCCGGTCTTGAATAGCAGGTACTCGAGCCCCATCGCCGCCTTGCCGATGAGACTGTTGGCACGCTCGTTGAGCGTGGTGGTGTTGCTGACCTTGTATTGCAGGCGGATTTGCAGGTGGTCGTGCAGGTTTTCGCCCACGCCGGGCAGGTCCAGCTGCGGGGAGATGCCAAATTGCGACAGCAGCGTTGCCGGCCCTATGCCGGAGAGCTGCAGCAGTTGCGGCGAGCTGATGGAGCCGGCGGCGAGGATGGTTTCGCACTTTGCCCCGGCGAAGCAGGCACCGTGACGTGGATGCGTGAACTCGATGCCGCTCGCGCGCAGCACGCCGTCGCGCTTTTCGGTGCGTACACGCGTCACCGTCGCCTCGGTCATGACGGTGAGGTTCTTGCGTGAAAGTGCCGGCCGTAAAAAGGCCTTGGTCGCACTCCAGCGCACGCCGCGGCGCTGGTTCATCTGGAAGTAGGCGCAGCCGGTGTTGTCGCCCCGGTTGAACTCGGCGATGCTCGGGATGCCGCACTCGGCCGCCGCCGCGCGCCAGGCGTCGAGGATCTCCCAGGACACGCGCCGCTCCTCGACGCGCAACTCGCCGCCGGCGCCGTGCAGCGCGCTCGCGCCGTGTTCGTAGTCTTCGACCTTGATGAAATAGGGCAGCACCTCGTCCCAGGACCAGCCGCGGTTGCCTAGCGACGCCCAGTAGTCGTAGTCCTCGCGCTGGCCGCGCATGTAGACCATGGCGTTGATGGAGGAGCAGCCGCCCAGCACACGGCCGCGCGCGTAATGGATGGAGCGCCCGTTCAGTCCGGCGTCGGGCGTCGTCTTGTAGCACCAATCGGTGCGCGGATTGGCGATGGTGTAGAGGTAGCCCACCGGCACATCGATCCAGAACCAGTCGTCCTGGCCGCCGGCTTCCAGCAGCAGCACGGCGACATCGGGATCTGCGGACAGGCGATTGGCCAGCACGCAGCCCGCCGACCCGGCGCCGACGATGACGTAATCAAACGGGCCGATGCTGGTGCTAGCGGACACGGCGACCCCGTCCGGCCAGCTTGCGCTGGCGTGAACTCAAACGGCGGCCTGCGCCGATGATGACGTGAACGAATGGAACGACGGGATGAACCGGATTAACCACAAGACCTCCTCCAAAGCTTGTGACCCTATTATGAACGAAGGGGCGGAACTTGCGTCCCGCCCCTTGGCGTTAGTCGTGCATCAGGTGGGGTGCTTTGTTAGCCGGCACCTTGTCCTTTTGAGATTGGCATTTTCGGAACTTTGCGCCGCCTATCGTCCTCGCGCCTGCAGTGCGGCGATGCGCTGCTCTATCGGCGGATGGCTGGAGAACAAAGCCATGAAGCCGGGCTTGTCGTTGATTCCGGCCATCGCCATCGACTTGGGCAACTCGCCCGGGGTGAGGCCGCCGAGGCGTGACAAGGCGTGGATCATCGGTGTGGCGTTGCCCACGTACTGCGCCGAGCCGGCATCGGCGCGGAATTCGCGCTGGCGCGAGAACCAGGCGACGATGATAGAGGCGGCGATACCGAACACGATTTCGCAGGCGATAACGGTGACGAAGTAGCCAATGCCGGTGCCTTCGCGGTCATTTTTCAGTATGACCTTGTCGACAAAATAACCGACCACGCGGGCAAGGAACACAACGAAGGTGTTGACCACGCCCTGGATCAGTGTGAGCGTGACCATGTCGCCGTTGGCGATGTGCGCCACCTCATGGGCGAGCACCGCCTCGACTTCCTCGCGCGTCATCGATTGCAGCAGGCCGCTGGACACGGCGACCAGCGCGGAATTTTTGAACGCGCCGGTGGCGAAGGCATTCGGTTCGCCCTCGTAGATGGCCACTTCGGGCATGTTGATGCCGGCCCGATCGGCCAGTTTGTGCACGGTGGCCACCAGCCAGGCGGCATCGGTGTTTTCAGTGCCGTTGAGGATTTGCGCGCCGGTGGACCATTTGGCCAGGGGCTTGGACATCAGCAGCGAAATGAACGCGCCGCCAAAACCCACCACCAGCGAGAAGGCGAGCAGCATGCCAAGGTTCAGGCCTTGAGACGTCATGAAGCGATCCACGCCGAGCAGGCGCAGGGTCACCGACAGCACCAGCATGACTGCCAGGTTGGTCACCAGAAACAGGATGATGCGTTTCATAAGGGATTCCTTTGAGTGAGCAAATGCAAGGGCCAACCAGGTTGCAGTCTTACCGAGCTTGCCGGATAAGCTTGGGACCCCGCAGTTTGCGCGATTCTACCTTGAAGGCTTTACCGCGCAAGCGCCACCTCGGGGCTATTGCGAAACATCATGTAGATGGGGGCGCATCGGCTAATTTCAAGGTCTCCCGACGCCGCCGGGGCCCGCGTGGTAAAAAGACCGGGCTAATGAACGCATCCTGTCATCCCCCATCCTTTTTCGCCCAGGCGTTGTTGCACTACGCAAGCATGTTCGTGGTTTGGAGACCACGGCGATGAGGGGCCCCTCCGGCGTTGTGGATGGCGGGCTAGCCGGCGGATTTTTGCTCGCCTTGGGCGCCGTATTGCTTTGGGGCACGCAGTTTCCGGTCGCAAAAAGCGCCTTTGAGGTGGTCGATGCGCTGCACGTGACGTCGATGCGCTACGCCTTCGCCCTGTTGCTGATGATTCCCCTTTACGCCATGCGTGAAGGCCGCACCGCCTTTGATTATTACGGCCAGTTCTGGCCGGCGACCCTCATCGGCGTGGTTGGCATGTGCGGCTCGCCGGTGCTGGTGTTCCTTGGCCTTGCCATGTCGGCACCCGAACATGCGACGGTGATTCTGGCCTTGCAACCATCCATGACCGCGCTCGCAGACTGGCTGGTGCGCGGGCGCCGTCCGGCCAATTTCACCCTGGCCTGCGTGGTGACAGCTTTTGCCGGCGTCGCCCTCGCGGTCACGCGTGGTGATATCGGCCATTTGATCGACAAGGACGCGATGACCGGCAACCTGCTGGTGTTCACCGGCGCCATGTGCTGGGTGGCCTACACCATGGCGAGCGAGCGCTTTCGCGGCTGGTCGGCGCTGCGGCTTACGACGCTGACGCTGATTCCGGGCACGCTGGGCATTCTGGCGGTCACGGCCATTGCGGTCGCGTTGGGCAGGGCGCAGGTACCTAGCGCCGGCGAGGTCGCGTCTATCGGCTGGCAGCTGCTGTTTCTCAGTTTCGCCGGCGTGTTTCTGGGCATGATCTGGTGGAACGCCGGCACGCAACGCATCGGTTCGCTCAACGCCATGCTGATGCTCAACCTTATCCCGGTTGTGACCTTTATTATTCGCCACATACAGGGGCACCGCTTCGCCGCCGCCGAGTTTGCCGGCGGGGCGATGGTGATAGGCGCGTTGATCGCCAACAATGTCTACCTGCGAAGGGTGCGCGCCCGTCAGTCGTAACGCCGGGCATGCCTCCCCGAGTTTTCCCCGCCCGGTAGCGCCAGGCTGCGGACATGACTCGCGCCGCTATCCTGTCAGGGAAGTCAGACTCCGGTGTAAACCGGTGCCGGCCGCCCGAACCAGCCTTCGAGCAGGTCGTAGACCAGTGCGAAATTTTTCGAGCGCGTGCTGGTGTGCGCGATACCGGGCATGACGCTGAATTGCTTATCCGGATTGGGTAGTTTTTCGAAAAAATTCGCCAGGTCGCGAAAGCTGGCGATGCCGTCGTATTGGCCGCGCATGATCAGTGTGGGCACGGCAATTTTTTCCGGGTCGCACACCGGCAGGTTGGCCGACATGTCGAGGTAGGTGCCGGTGGGCACCGAGGTGTCCAGCGCCAGCACCGCGTCGGCAAAGGCCTCGACGATGGAGAGGTCGCTGGTGCCGGGGTGATCGCGCGTGAAAATGCTGCGGATCATGTTGCGGTCGATGGGGCGCCGGTTGTTGGCGCGGTAGGCGTCGAGGCGCTTCTTGCGCTCGGCCAGCGTCGGGCTGCCCTCGCCGGTCCAGACCATGGCGTCAAGCGCAAGGCGTTGCACGCGCTCAGGATGGCGCTGCGCGAACAAGGCGGCACGCAGTGCGCCTGAGGATGAGCCGTAGGTCAGCATTTTCCGCCCGCCGTTCTGCTTCATGATGTATTCGCTCACCGCCGCCAGGTCATCGGCGCCGCAGGCGATATCGGCGTTGACCGGCCGTGTTTTGTCCGAGCGGCCGTAGCCCTCGCAGTCGAAACACCAGGTGTCGTAACCGAGGCGTGCGAACCAGTCCATGGTCGAGGACTCGGGCCGCCCGGGTATCTGCAGGTCGAACACCGGCGTCGAGGATACCGACGAGCCGTGCACGAACAGGATGGTGCCACGGCTGTCGGTGCTGTTGCGCAACTGCTTGCGCCACATGAACAGCCGCACATTGTCGTTGCCGGCGCGCTTGCTTGTCCAGTGCTCGAAACCCGCCACTGTGCCCGCGCGGGATTGGGCTGCCTGTGCCTGCGCGTTGGCGGTGGGTAGTGCCGCGACAGCCAGCGTTGCCGCGGCCGCCCCGGTTATGCCGAAAAATTCACGGCGCGATCCGCCATCGTTATTCATGTTATCCATGTGTCGTCCAGTAAGAAACAGGGCGGCATATTCCGCCCTGTGGTTTCAAAAACCGCTCACGCCTGCTTGCTGACAAAGCCATAGGCGAGGTTGGTGCGCCCCGCGCCGTGCTTCGCATAGAGTTCCTTGTACTGCGCGAGCTTGTCGTTCTCCAGTTCGGCGCGCATCTGCGGCTTGTAGTTGTACAGTCGTGCGTTGTTGCCGCCGAATATGGCGTTCTTGACCGGCCCGTCGGCGGGCCCGAGCGGCTTGAAGCCGTATTTTTTTTGCATGTCCTCGGGAATTTCCAGCCGGCGCAGCGCCTCGATCTGCCATTGCGGCGCGCCGGTCCAGATAGCGTCGGTGCCCCAGCAGACATGGTCCGCGCCAAGGCCCTTGACCAGGATGCCCATCATCGCCGCGGTCAGGCGCGGTTCTGCGATGGTGGTCTGTGCGAACAACTGTCCGACATCGGCGTAAATGTTCTTGACCCCGTATTTGGCCGGGATGTCGGCTAGATCAGAAACCCATTCGACGCGGCCGGTTTTCTGGAAACTATCCCAGGCATCGGATACCGGGCCGAGGCGGTAGGCACCGTGGTAGATGATGAAGTTGAGTTGCGGCCAGTCCTTGGCCGCCTTGGCCACATCGCCCACCATGGCATGGCGCAACAAGTGCGGGAACTGCGTTGCCAGGGTCGGGTTAAACAGGCCCTTGTGTATGCACACGTTCTTCAGGCCGGCCTTGAGGAATTTTTCGTAGGCCGGGTAGATCAGCGCCTCGTCGTCCAGCAACCATGGGTGCTTGGAGAGATGTTTGTTGGTATTGTCGCCGATGGTGTAGCCCTTCATCGAATCGGGTTTGAGCGTGGCGATATCGCGGTCGATGGCATCGAGCCAGCCGTCGTAGCCCGGGGTGAAAATGGCGTGCGACATCATGCGGCGCGATCCGGCGATGGCGTTGACGTTGGCGCGAGCGTCGTATTTCATTTTGTTGGTGAGGAACCAGTCCTCTGGCACCTCGGAAGGCGCGCCGCTGATGCAGGCGACCTTGGTGTCCGAATCAAGGTAGATTTCCTTGATGTAGTTCTGGAACATCAGGTCCTCGATAGTTTGTTCTTTTTCGCCAAGCGCGGCGTTCCAGCCCGCCTTGCCCACCGCCGAGCGCTGCGCGACGAAGGACATGATCTTGGTGCCCGGCCGCAGGAAGTGCGTGTGCATGTCCATGATGAACTGGCCCGAGAGTTTTTTTGCACGCTCGTTGGCGGCGGCCGGGTCGGCCGCTTCGGCACGCGAGACGCCGAACAAGGGACCGTAGGTGTCGTTCATGGCGAGGAAGGCTGCAGCCATGCCGGATGCTGACTGGAAAAACCGCCGGCGGCTCATGCCCAGCTTTTTTGCCATGCGCGTGCCCGCTTCCTTGATGCGCGCTTCAAACAATTTTTGGCGCGGCGTCTGCGGGGCGGGGAGGAACTCGTCGCTGGAAACCGACTGCGTCGGGATCGGTGAGGGGAACATCACCGATTCGGCGGGTACAAGATTTTCGGGGGTGTTACGGGAATGAACGCTCATTTAAATTGCCTCCGGATATGAATGGTCATGGTGCCGCGCGCCTAGTCTAGCACCGCGTTTGTGTTGTGGATTCGGCTGGAAATTTGTGCGTCGCACCCAGCGGCATCGGCTTGAATGCCGGCCCGATTCGGTTTGGGGCGAAGTGCCTTACTATGCAGTGGCAGGTTTGCATCGGGCAGGCAGTGTCGATTAATGGAGCAACATATGGATGCGGATGCCTCTGGATTGAAGGTGGGACTCAAGGGCGAGGCGACGCTGGTCGTCGCCGACGAACACACCGCGCCGCGCGTCGGCAGCGGGCAGATCCACGTGCTCGCCACGCCGGTGATGATCAACCTGTTCGAGGCGGCCGCGCTTGCCGCCGCGGAAAAATACCTGCCCGAGGGCTATCAGAGCCTGGGCACGTCCCTCAATGTCCGGCATATCGCGGCAACGCCGGTCGGCATGCGCGTCACAGCGACCGCAGAGGTCGTCAAGGTCGATGGCCGTAATCTGGGTTTTCGGCTAGAGGCGCACGATGAAGCCGAGCTGATCGGCGATGGTACGCATGAGCGTGTGGTCGTCAACGTTGCACGATTTGATGCGCGGGTGCAGGCCAAGGCCGGCGGGACAAAAACCTAGGGAAGTGCTGATCAAGTCCTGCAAATGAGAGCAGCTTGGCCAGTTGCGCCCTGAACTGGGGGATATGCAAGGGGCTTGCCCCCCTGGTTCAGTGAATCCTTAGAGGAGCGAAAGCCCCGCCAGGTCCAGACGCAATTGATCCGGCCCGGTGAAATGCAGCGCGTGCAGTCCGCTTTCGCGGGCGGCCGCGACGTTGACCTGCAGGTCGTCGACAAACACCGTGCGCGCGGGGTCTAGCCGGCAGCGTGCGATGGCGAGTTCGTAAATACGCGGATCGGGTTTCACCAGGCGGTGCTCGCCAGACACAATCGCATCTTCGAAAAGCGCCAGCGATGGACAGCGTTGCAGCGCGCGCGGCCATGTTTCAGTGGAAAAATTAGTCAGCGCGAATAAACGGCATCCACGTGTCTTGAGCGATGACAGGATTGCGGCGGTGCCCCCGATTTCCCCGCGCAGCATGCTGTTCCATCCCGCATCCCACAGCGCCAGGTTGCCGGCGTGCTCGGGATAGAGGCACGAACGCTCGGCGACGGCCTGGGCAATGGGTTTGCCGGCGTCCGTTTCGAGCACCCACGAGGATGGCACCGCCTCGGCGAGAAAGCGTTCCATGGCCGCTTCGTCGCCGCCAAAGCGGGCGCGGTAAAAATAGCGCGGGTCCCAGTCGAGCAAAACCTTGCCGAGATCAAAAAGCACCGTGTCAATGTCAGGTTTCATCGCCCGATTTTAGCAGTGCATGCTGAAAACCCGCTCCAGGAGCGGGTTTTCAGGTGGTTTATTGAGACCGCCCCGGGTCGGTGTTCGGGCACAGATGTGCTCTTTCAACAGTTTGGAATCCGCACGCTTTGCCTTGGCGCAATGGCGGCCCCCTGACGTCCGGTATAAGTTCGACACCATGATTGATATCGCAATTTATCCATTGCTTTAGGGCGGATGCCGCCGGCATTCGAATAGGCATGATGGGACGCTGCTGTTGTTGCGACCGATAGGCGCCGGGCTGACACGGGGTCGGAGCGACCTGTTATCGTTACAGGTACAAAGGAGCTGTCGGCGGCGCGTCGCTTGCTGGTGGTAAAAACAAAGGAGGCGTTTCGATGTTCAAAGCACTGTTTTCCGGAATTGTCAGCGCGACGGGTGTGGCTATGCTTGCTGCTGCGCTCGTCGCCGGTGCGGCCCATGCCCAGGAGTGGCCGAACAAGCCGGTGCGTATCATCGCGCCCTTCCCGCCCGGAGGGTCGGTAGACCAGGTGTCGCGCGTGCTTGCCAACTATCTTGCGCCTGCGCTGGCGCAACAGGTGATCGTCGATAACAAGGGCGGTGCCGCGGGGTCCATCGGCACGGCGCTGGCGGCCAAGGCCGCGCCGGACGGTTACACCTTTGTAGTGGTGTTTGACACGCATGCGGTCAACCCCAGTCTGATACCGAACATGGCTTTCGATACGCTCAAAGACTTTGCGCCTGTCATGCTGATCGGCACTTCGGCGATGGTCGTTACCGCCCATCCGTCACAGCCCTACCAGAATTTTTCCGACCTAATCAAGGCGGCCAAGGCGAAACCCGAGAGCATCGGTTTTGGCACCATAGGCACGGGCAGCCTGGCCCATCTGGCGATGACGCAGTTGCAGATGCAGGGCAATTTCAAGATGACCCACGTGCCCTACAAGGGTGGCGGACCGCTCAAGCAGGACTCGATCGCCGGCCATGTGCCGGTTTCGATTGCGAGCAATTTCGTCACCGCGCCAGACGTCAAATCCGGGGCATTGCGCCCCCTGGCCGTGACCTCGGCCAAACGCCTGGCCAGCATGCCCAATGTGGCCACGGTAGCCGAGCAGGGTTTTCCCGGTTTTGCCGCCTATGCGTGGTGGGGCCTGCTTGCGCCTGCGGGCACACCTAAACCCATCGTGGAGCGCATGCACGCTGAAGTGCTCAAGGTGCTCAACAACAAAGAGGCGCGCGAGCGCTTGTCGGCGCAGGGCATGGATATCGTCGCTTCATCGTCAACTGAATTCGCCAGATTCATCGGTGGCGAGGTCGAACGTTGGGCCAAGGTGGTGAAAGACAACAACATCAAGGCGGGGGAGTAAGCCGCAACGGTGGATACCGACTGGCTCAATCTCGCCGCGGCGCTTGGCATCGGGCTGCTGATCGGCGATCGGCAGTGAGCGCGAGCGGCATGGGTGCTGCTGCGTTGAAGCAGGGTGTCATGGTGGCGTAAGCATGAATGACGGTGTTTTATGCGCAGTCGTAAGCTATGCGTAAGCTATCGCCCGCAAACGCGCAGCCTGCATGGGGTAACAGTCCCTTGTATTTTTACGCCAGGGCCTTGGTGATGATTTCCGCCACATCGCGCGACAGGCCTGGTGTGTCGCGTATGCGTTCCAGCGCGGCTTGGGCGTGGGCCTGGTGGCCGGCGTCGAATTTTTTCCAGCGGTCAAAACAGCGTGCCACACGCGAAGCCACTTGCGGATTGAGCGCGTTGATCTCGATGATGCGCTCGGCGATGAAGGCGTAACCGCTGCCGTCCGCGGCATGAAAGCGCACGTGATTGCCGCCGAAGGCGCGGATCAGCGCGTAAATTTTATTCGGGTTCTTCAGGTCGAAGGCCTTGTGCGCGAGCAGATTGCGGATGTTGTCAACGGTCCCGGGCAGCCTGGAGGTCGACTGCACCGAAAGCCACTTGTCCACGACCAGCGGTTCGGCCTGCCATTTATCATAGAAGGCATCCAGCGCCTTTTGCCGCTCGGGGCAGTCGGTATTGGCCAGCATGGTGAGCGCCGCCATCGCATCGGTCATGTTGTCTGCGGCTTTGAATTGGGCGAAGCACATTGCGCGAATCGCGCCGTCGTCCAGTTCCATCAGATACGACAGACACAGGTTGCGTAAGGAGCGCCTGCCGGCCGATGCCGCGTCGGGCGAATAGGCGCCGATATTGCCCATCGCCTTGTGGCAGGCGAGCAGTTCTTTTTTCAGGGTGGTCGCGATGGCGCGGCGCAGGCTGTTGCGTACCGCGTGAAGTGCGTCCGGGTCGACCGTGTCCATTTCCTCGGCCAGAGTGGTTTCTGATGGCAGGTTAAGGGCTTCCGTGGCGAAGGCCGGGTCGGCCGTGGCGCCATTTAGGACGCGGCCAATTGCGGTAAAAAAGCTTGCCGGTATGTCAAAGACCTTGTTCTTGCGCGCCGCCACGACGCCGCCAAGGATCAGGTTGGTGGCGAGGCGCTGGCCCGCTTCCCAGCGGTTGAATGCGTCCGAGTCGTGCGCCATCAGGTGCGCGAGTTCGGTCTCGGTGTAGGGGTACTTGACGATGACCGGCGCTGAAAAGCCGCGCAGAATCGATGGCACCGGTTTTGCTGTTATGTTGGCAAAGACAAAACTTTCCGTGATTTGCATGAGCGACAACACGCGGGTGTTGGCGCCCGCCGTGTCCTCGCCTTGCAGTTGCAGCGGAATGTCGCGGCCTTGCTGGTCGACAAGGCCGATGGCAAACGGGATGTGGAAGGGCAGCTTGGTGTCCTGTCCAGGCGTGGCGGGGCAGGATTGCTTCACCTTGACGGTATAGGTTTGTGCTTTTTCGTCGTAGGTCGTGCCCACATCGAGCACCGGCGTGCCGGCCTGTTCGTACCAGCGGCGAAATTGCGCGAGGTCGATGCCCGAGGCGTCTTGCATCGCCTGGACGAAGTCGTCGGTGGTGACGGCCTGGCCGTCGTGGCGCTCGAAATACAAGTCCATGCCCTTGCGGAAATTTTCCGCTTCGAGCAGGGTGTGCTGCATACGCACGACCTCGGCGCCTTTTTCATACACCGTCATGGTGTAGAAGTTGCGGATTTCCATATAGGCGGCGGGGCGGATGGGATGGGCCATAGGGCCGGCGTCCTCCGGAAATTGCATCGCGCGCAGGCTGCGCACCTCCTGGATGCGCTGTACCGGGCGCGAGTACATGTCGGCGCCGTACTCCTGGTCGCGGAACACCGTGAGTCCTTCCTTGAGCGAGAGCTGGAACCAGTCGCGGCAGGTGACGCGGTCGCCGGTCCAGTTGTGGAAATATTCGTGCGCAATGACGCGGTCGATGTTCTGGTAGTCGACGTCGGTGGCGGTGTCAGGGCGCGCCAGCACGTATTTGGTGTTGAAAATATTGAGGCCTTTGTTCTCCATGGCGCCGGAGTTGAAGTCACCAACCGCGGCAATCATGTACTGGTCAAGGTCCAGTTCCAGACCGAATACCTCTTCGTCCCATTTCATCGCGCTTTTCAGGCACTGCATGGCGAAGCCGCATTGGTCGAGTTTGCCCGGTTCGACGTAGATGGCCAGGCGCGCTTTGCGGCCTGATCGGGTGACGAACCAGTCCTCGAGCATCTCGAGTTTCGCCGCCACCATGGCAAAGAGGTAGCAGGGTTTGGGGAAGGGGTCCTCGAACTTGACCCAGTGACGTACTTTGTCTCCCGCCGCCGAGGCGGGCGAGGCTTGGGAGGGGGATTCTTCAATGCCCGAGGCAACCAGGTTGCCATTCGACAGCAGCACCGGATACGTGTCGCGCTCGGCGTGGATGGTGTTGGTGTAGCGCGCCATCACGTCGGGGCGGTCGAGAAAATAGGTGATGCGGCGAAAGCCCTCGGCCTCGCACTGCGTGAAAAAACCGCTCTTGGTGCCATAAAGGCCCTCGAGCTTGGTGTTTTGTTGCGGCCGTATGCGCACCACCGTCTCTAGCGTGAAATGCTTGCCCGTTTTATGGATGCGCAGGTGTTCGGCATCACAGGTGTATTCCGCTGCATCGAGCAAGCGCCCGTCGATCGTCACTGACACGAGCTCCAGTTCGTCGCCATTGAGTGACAATGGCGCGCCCTTTCCGGCGGACGCGGCATTGCGTGACACGGCCATTGTGGCCTTGACCAGTGTGTGGTCATCACGAATATCGACATCAAGGTCGACGGTCGAGATGATAAATGGGGGCGGGGTGTAGTCCTTGAGGTAAATGGTTTGGGGCATGGGTTCGCGCATGATCGAATACCTGAACTTTGACAGGTCGCCAGTCTACCCGATGGGGGGCGCGTGCCGCGGTCCCACTGCCATGCCTCAGGGTTGCTTGCCGCCCGAGGCGATTGGCTGCAGGAAGGCCTTCAAAGCGGGCAGGCTCGCTTCGGCAAAAAAGCGGTGTCCTTGTGCGGTGAGATGTACCGCATCACCGATATAAAGGTCGCGTTTTTGCTCTGTGGAGAGCGGCGAGAGCTTGTCGAAGGCATCGGCGCCGGCGATGTCGTTCTGGCGCAAAAAGGCGCGAAACTCCGCATAAGGCAGGGGTTTGGGCATGATCAACTGGTCATACATCGGGATGCCCAAGACCAGCAGGCGGACGTCGTTTCGGCTGGCGGTGTCACGGAGTTTGATGATCAGTTCCCGCGTCAATTTCCAGGAGTCGGAATCCCAAAAGAATGACGGGTCGTATTGCGGTTGCGGTGCGTTTGCCGGCGCTGCCGCCGGCGCCGCTGCCGGGGCAGTCTGGGTGGACTGCAGTGCGCGCTTGTAGTCCATGTTGGTTTCGGCGCGGTCCTTGAGTGTGTCGACGAACTGGAATGCCGCGGAGTTGTTCCACAGCCAGCGGATGGACTTGCGGTGCTTGACCTGTAAATTCCGCACCCACGATTGCTCGCCGTATTCGTCTTTGAGCGGATTGGGTCGGCCCTTGTCGCGCGACCGTGAGTTGTTCCAGACATCGTTGCCCCAAAAAAACGATAACACGACGTAGTCGGGCTTGTAGTGACGTGCGCGCAACTGGAACATTTGCAGCTGTTCCCAGGTGCCGGTTCCGTCGATGCCGAAGTTCATGATCTCGACGGGTTTGCCCAGACTTTGCGACAGCGCCTTCTCCCATAGGGATTTGAATTTCTCCGCCTGTGGCGTGTAGAGCGAGGCGGTGACAGAGTCGCCGAGCAGGGCGATGCGGATGGTGCCGGCCGGTTTGGCCGCGGCGTATTCGCGGTCTGCCATGCCTTCACTGTTGGTCGTGACCAGAAGGGTGCTGTCGTACATGTTGTCCAGGCGTTCGGACAGGTTCGGGCAGTAGACGTTGCCCATGATGGCGTCGAGACAGAGGATGCGCGCCTCGCGACGCGGATAATCGATGGCGCGCAGCGCCAGTTCCATTGCCAGGATGAAAAACAGCAGGGAACAAGCTATCAGGACAAGCGGAATTGCAAAGCGGCGCATACGCGAAATAGAGGCTTTGATGAGACGAAGGCGCTCATGATAGCCCTTCCCGCATGCCCGTTCACGCCGTTCCGGCGCTATGCCCTTGGAATAGCCAGAGGGACGGGCTGTGATGGTAAAATCGCGCCATCATGATGGAACTCTCAAAGCACGATCAAGCGCTCGAAGGCTCCTCCGACCGCGTGTTCGGCCTGCTCTTTGCGGCGATATTCGGCGGCGTCGGCCTGTGGCCGCTGTGGCACGCCGGCGGTGTGCGACCTTGGGCGCTGGTGGTTGGCGCGGTGTTTCTGCTGTTTGCGCTGGCGCTGCCGCGCGCGCTGTCCGCGCTCAATCGCGGCTGGATGCAACTCGGCTTGTTGCTCAACCGCATCGTCAGCCCCTTGGCGATTGGCATCGTTTATTACCTGGCGCTGGTGCCCACCGCGCTGCTGATGCGCGTGTTCGGCAAGCTGCCCTTGCAACTCAAGTACGACCCGGAGGCCGCAAGTTATTGGATTGCCCGCAAGCCGCCCGGCCCCGATCCACAAACGATGAACGACCAGTTCTGACCGTCCCGAAAGCGCCGATGTCTTTTATCAAGGATTTGTGGAAGTTCCTCCGCGTGCGCAAGAAATTCTGGCTCGCCCCCTTGCTGCTGATGATGGCCCTGCTTGGCGCGCTCATCGTGCTGGCACAGGGGTCGGCCATCGCCCCGTTCATTTACACGCTGTTCTGATCGCGACCGTTCCGGGCTTGAAGGCGTGATCGTCGTCGGCATATCTGCGTTCTATCACGACAGCGCCGCCGCGCTGGTGCGCGACGGCGAGATCGTCGCCGCGGCGCAGGAAGAGCGCTTTACGCGCAAAAAACACGATGCGGATTTTCCGCTCAAGGCCTTGCGTTATTGCCTTGAGCAGGCCGGCGTGACCGCCGCCCAGATCGATCACGTGGCGTTTTACGACAAGCCTTTCCTCAAGTTCGAACGCCTGATGGAAACCTATCTGGCGTTCGCGCCCAGGGGTTTTGCATCGTTTCGCATGGCGCTGCCGGTGTGGTTGCGCGAAAAATTGTTTCTCAAGGACCTGCTTTCCAAACGGCTCAAGGCGCTTTCGCCCGACATCGCCTGGGACGAAAAACTGCTGTTTGGCGAGCACCACCTGAGCCATGCCGCCAGCGCGTTCTATCCCTCGCCCTTTGATGAGGCGGCGGTGCTGACGCTAGACGGTGTGGGCGAATGGGCGACCTCTTCGCTTGCCATAGGGTCGGGCAGCAAACTCGAAATCCACAAGGAAATCCACTTTCCGCATTCGCTCGGCCTGCTTTACTCGGCATTCACCTACTACACCGGCTTCAAGGTCAACTCGGGCGAATACAAGCTGATGGGGCTGGCGCCCTATGGCGAGCCGAAGTACGCGCAACGGATACGCGATCACCTTATCGACATCAAGGACGACGGCTCGTTCCGCCTTGATCTGGACTACTTTAATTACTGCACCGGTCTCACTATGACGAATGCGCGCTTTGCCGACTTGTTCGGCGGACCGGCGCGAAAACCCGAAGAGTTACTGACGCAAAAGCATATGGATCTCGCCGCTTCGGTGCAGGAGGTGACCGAGGAGGTGATGCTCAAGCTTGCGCGTGCGACGGCCAAACAGACCGGCCTGAAGAATCTCTGTCTCGCCGGCGGGGTGGCGCTCAACTGTGTCGCAAACGGCAAGCTGCTGCGTGACAAGAGTTTCGAGAACATCTGGATCCAGCCGGCGGCCGGCGATGCGGGCGGCGCCCTGGGTGCGGCGCTTGCGGCTTATCATGGTTTTCTTGACCGGCCGCGCGCCCCTTCGGACGGGCGCGACCGCATGCGCGGGAGCTATCTTGGGCCGGAGTTTTCGCAGGCCGATATCGAGTCGAGGCTCAAGGCCGCAGGCGCGGTGTTTGATACGCTCGCTGACGAGGCTTTGTTTGCCGCTTGTGCCAGTGATCTTGCGGAGGGCTGCGCGCTGGGCTGGTTTCAGGGGCGAATGGAGTTCGGCCCGCGCGCGCTTGGCGGGCGCTCCATCCTCGGTGATGCGCGCTCGCCGGCCATGCAGTCGGTGCTCAACCTCAAGGTCAAATACCGCGAGTCCTTCCGGCCGTTTGCGCCCTCGGTGCTGCGCGAAAGCGTTGCCGATTGGTTCGAGCTCGATGGCGACAGCCCTTACATGCTGCTGGTGGACGGCGTCAAGGCGTCGCGCCGCATCGCCATGAGCACGGAACAGAACAAGTTGTTCGGCATCGAAAAGCTCAATGTTGCGCGTTCGGAAATTCCGGCGGTGACGCATATCGATTACTCGGCGCGCATCCAGACGGTGCACGCGGAAACCAATCCGCGCTATCACCGGCTGATCGCCGCCTTTGGCGGCCTGACCGGGTGCCCGGTGCTGGTGAACACCAGTTTTAACGTGCGCGGCGAGCCCATTGTCGGCACGCCCGAGGACGCGTTTCGCTGCTTCATGGGCAGCGAGATCGATGTGCTGGCCATTGGCAATTGTTATTTGCGCAAGCCGGCGCAGGATCCGGCGCTCAAGCTGGACTATAAAAACACATTTGAGCTGGATTGATTGCCTGTCGGCGATGCCGCAGCCGCAGCCGGATTCGGCGCCGGCGTGGCGAATCGGCGTAAGTTGCGCTCAGGCGCAGATATATCCGTTCAGGTGAAAACTATCTGCTTGTTTGGCGGTCTAAGGGGGGTATCCTCAGTCGCCCGAGGGGGTATCCTCAGTCCCGCGACATTTTTCCGCATATCCGAACCCGGCATACCGGCACAACGGCAAACATAAGAAGGCGCTCACATGACCCCGCAGGAACGCGAACTCATCACTACCTTTCTCGAGCAAATGAAGCAGACCCGCGCGGGACAAAAAGACCCTGAGGCCGAAGCCTTGATTGCGGCCGCAGTGGCCAGCCAGCCCGACGCCGCCTACCTGCTGGTGCAGCGCGCCGTCGGCCTTGATTACGCGCTGCAGGCGGCGAAGGTGGATTTGGTCAAAGTCCAGGCTGAGTTGGAGCAGGCGCGTGCCGCCGGCGGCAACAGCAACGCTGCGTTTATGGACCAGGGCGGCAGTTGGGGGCGTTCGGGCAAGATCGCGCCAGTAGCGTCAGAGGCGCCCGTTGCCGGCGCTCCGGCACAGGCCGCATTCACCCCCGCGTTCTCGTCCGCATCCGTGGCCAGGCCGCAGGCCGCTGCGGCCGCACCGGCGCCAGCCCCAGCCCCAGCTCAGGGCAGCGCGTGGGGCGGCATGCTCGGAACCGTCGCGACGACCGCCGCCGGTGTGGTTGCCGGCTCCTTCCTGTTTCAGGGGATTCAGGGGCTGATGCATCACGGCGATGCGAATCGCGGTGATGGCAATCACAACGCGATGGGCTCTAGCGATGCCGGCATTCCTTCACCCAGCCTGCCGCCGACACAGTTTGCCGCGGCCGACCCGGTCGCGGGCGGCGACATGCTGGACTCGGCAGCCGCCGAAGCCGGTTTTGATGATGGCTATTCCGGCGGCGACGGCGGTGATTCGGCCTGAGTTGTGCCGCTGCTTACTCGGGCTGGATACCGGTCAGGCGCACCCGCTCCGCGTACTTCCTGACTTCGGCATCGACATAGGCTTTGAAGTCGGCCGGTGAGTCGCCCACCGGCTCCATGCCCAGTGCGACGATGCGCTCGCGCACCTGCGGATTGTTGAAGGCTGTTTTCACCTCAGCCTGCAGTCTGGCGACGATTTCGCGCGGTGTTCCCGCCGGCGCGAACATGCCGAACCACCCGCCATCCACCTCAAAGCCGGGAAAGCCCGCTTCATTCATTGTCGGTACATCGGGCAGGTAGGATGCGCGCTTGTTGTGTGTGTAAGCGAGGGCGCGCAGCTTGCCGGCACGAATGTGCGCCAGTACCAGTGGTGGTGTGGTGACCAGCAACTGGATCTGCCCGCTGAGCAGCGCTGTGGCAGCAGGGCCCGCGCCTTTGTAAGGAACGTGCACCATGCCAAGGCCGGCGCGCACGTTAAACAGCTCGCTCGCCACATGCAATTGGTTGCCGGTTCCGGGCGAGCCGTAGGAAACGCGGCTGTCCTTCTTTTTTGCGAAAGCCAGGAATTCCTGCAGGTTCTGCGCCGGTACGGATGGATTTACCACGACCAGCAAAGCCTCCACCGCACCCAGGTTGGTGACCGGGACCAGGTCTTTTGCCAGGTCGTAGGGTAGCTTGCGGTAAATGCTCGGGTTGACTGTGATCGAGGTTGAGGTGACCAGCACCGTATAACCGTCCGGCTTCGCCTTGGCCACGGCATCGGCGCCTATCATGCCGTTGGCACCCGGACGGTTTTCAACGACAAAGGTCTGCCCGGTCTGCGCAGTCAGTTGTTGCGCGACGATGCGCGCGATGGCATCTGGTGCACCGGCTTCGAACGGTACGACGATGCGCACCGGCCTGTTGGGGAAATCCTGTGCGCCGGCGCCGGCGCACAGGCCGGAGACCAGCAACGCAAGGGCGAAACGCAGATACTTTTGCAGCATGGCAAACTCCTCTTTTGGTTGCGGGCCGACGGCGTCTGTACGCCATGCCGGCGGTGGTATTTTCGGCCTAGGGTTTGCTGCCTGAGGCGACCACATCCTTGCACGCGCCGACCCAGCCATCCTCGGTGATGTCAACTACCATGCCGTTCGGATCGTGGTACTTCACCTCATAAAAACCGCCGGTTTTGGAAACCTCGCCCATCCAGTAGGAGCCACCTGCTTCTTCGATGGCCTTTTTAGTTTCAGGGACATCATCGACCCAGAAGCCCAAGTGGTGCAGCCCGACAAAGCCGGTGCCGCGCTCGCCCGCCGCCTCCGCGGTCTTGTATTTGAGCAGCGCGAGATTCATCACCCCATCGCTCAGGTAGACACCCTTGGCATTGATCCAGTCGGTGCCTCCCACGCGGGTGAGGCCGAACGCTTTGATATAAAACTCGGCGGCCTTTTCGGGGTCGTCAACAGCAAGGGCGATGTGGCGCAGTTTGGCCATGATGGGTTCCCGGGGTGTGTGTTTTTGCGCGGGTGATGGATGATGCGTGTCCGGTATTGCACCGGCTCTATTTCTGTTCTTTTGGCACGGCGATGCACATGGCGCGGATGAATTTTTCAATCCCCTGGGGCGTGATCATCGAGCGCCGCGCCGCATCGCACTGTTCGAGCTTTTCGTACGGAATGCGTACGCTCAGGTTTTGTGCGGCGCAGCCCTGACCGTTGACCATGGGGCCGGCGCAGCCGTCGATAATGATGAGCAGCAGAAAGGTGAAATTTGGCAGGAGCATGATTCAATTGCTTCCGAGTGGGTGAAAACGATAAGCTTGCGCCTTCTAGCCTCTAGATTCAAACCTCAAGCCTCAAGCCTTAAGCCTTAAGCCTTAAGCCTCAAGGTGGCCGGGATGTTTGCAATCCCCGCCCATCGCCCATTGTAGCAATTGCAAACGAATATTCGGCCGTCATAATCCTACCCATAACCTTACCCGTACCTTTACCGAAGGGATCGCAGCATGGACAACAAAGCTTTGGCATTTGGATGGATCGCGGTTTCCGTGCTCTGGGTTCTTTACTGGATAGCCATGACGGCATCGCTGGGGGTCGAGGCCATAGGTGAACTGGTTGCCTCGGCCGGCCATCCGCTGCTGGTTGGGGCTTTGTGCGTGTCCCTGCCGATCGGGTTATTTTTCATCGGCATGACTGCGGCCTGGCTCAGGCGAATTTTCTCCGGTGGTAAAGCCTAAGCGCAGCCGTTCTGTTTGTTCCCATTCAATCTGGTGCGTGATTCGCGCCCTTAGTTTTCAGGAGATGCGCCGTGTCCGACGTAATTGTGTTTGCCCCTGGTGGTTATCGCTATATCAGCGCGGTATTCCAGTACTCGAGTGGTGTCGCCGCCGAGGCGGGGTTTGAGCTGGTACGGGCACGGCTGGTCAAGCCGCTGCCGATTGCCGACGGGTTTGCCGCGGTCGAGGCGCATTTCAAGGCCATAGGCAGACCGACTACGGCCTTCGCAGCCTGTGAACTGCGCTCGCCGGCACCCTTCAGTGAGCAGGGTTTCATCGACTTCAACCGTCACTACGTGCAGACGCTGGAGCGATGGGGTATCTACAAGAACGAAATCAATCCGGTGGCGCGCACCAATGTTTGCCCGGAATTCGACAAGCCGGATTGCGCTTCGCTCTACGCGTTTACCTACACCGTTCCCTCTTCGTCAAAGCGCGGCAGCTTCATTCTCGCAGGTGGCGGTGAGGCGCGCGGCGGCCCGGGTACCTACCCCGAACGCATCACGCGCTACGGCGAGCATTCCACCGACGCCATGCGCGAAAAGGTGCGTTTTGTTATCGCCGAAATGCACGGGCGCCTGAGGGCGCTGGGCTTTGACTGGAAGGATGCCATCACCACACAAGCCTATACCGTGTACGACATCGGCCCGCTGATGGCCGACGAGTTTGTCAGGCGCGGGATTGCGCCTGGCGGGCTGTCGTGGCATTTTTGCCGCCCGCCGGTCGAGGGTCTTGACTACGAAATGGACGTGCGTGGCGCGGCGCAGGAAATCGTCATTTGATGGCTTGAAAAGCCGTCATTGCGAACACAGTGACGCAATCTCGTTGCTCTTGTGACGTACAGCGGTGACGTACAGCGGTGACGTAAAGCGGTGACGTACAGCGGTGACGTACAGCGGTGACGTGCACTGCAACACCACAAGATTGCCGCGTCGGCTTCGCCTCCTCGCAATGACGATGAATACCTAAAATAAAAAAGGCGGCCAAGGCCGCCTTTTTTATTTGCTGCTCGCTACTGCTATCAAGCCGTCTTGCGCGGTCCGAAAAGAGCCGGATTTTGCTTGTTGGCGGTGCGCTGGGCGTAACCGGGTTTCGGCCCTTGGCGGGTTTGCGCCGGTCCGGTCGCGCGGTCTTGCAGCCGTGATTCGAAGCTGTCGGGCTGGCGCTCGTCGTAAATCTTCGACGGGTCCTGGGCCGGCGCCGGGGCGCGGTTGCCGATGTTGTCGTCAAAGTCGCGGCGTTGCGTGTTGCGTGCGGGACCGGCGTTGCCGGTGTTGCGGTTGGCTGAGTGCTGCGGACGCTGACCTTGAGCAGGCGCACCGCCGGCACGACGCGGCGCACCGTTGTCGCGGCGCTGGCCGTCACGTGCCTGGCCGTCGCGTTGCGGCGGACGCGGACGCTGGCCGTCACGCGGAGCCGGGCGTTGGCCATCGCGCTGGCCGCCGCGCGGTTGTTGCTGCGGACGGCGTTGTTGCTCCTGACGTTCCGGACGCGCTTCGGCATCGCGCGGTTCGGCCGGGCGCAGTGACGGGCTGCCGGCTTCAAAGCCCGGCACGATCTTGACCGGCACCTGTTTTTTCATCATGCGCTCGATCGCCGTCAGCAGCGAACGGTCTTCGCGGCAGACCAGCGACACGGCATCGCCGGTGCTGCCGGCACGGCCGGTACGGCCGATGCGGTGCACGTAATCTTCGGGCACGTTAGGCAGGTCGTAGTTCACCACATGCGGCAGGGCGTCGATGTCGATGCCACGCGCCGCGATGTCGGTGGCCACCAGCACTTGCACTTCATTGTCCTTGAAGCGCTTCAAGGCGCGCATGCGCTGCGGCTGGCTCTTGTTGCCGTGGATGGCGTCGGATTCGATGCCATCCTTGTTCAGCTGCTCGGCAAGGCGGTTGGCGCCGTGCTTGGTCTTGGTGAACACCAGCACCTGGAACCAGTTATGCGTCTTGACGAGGTGGGCGAGGAGCTCGCGTTTGCGGTCTTTGTCCACCGGGTGCACGACCTGCGTCACCAGCTCGATCGGCGCATTGCGGCGCGCGACTTCAACAGTCGCCGGGTTTTTCATGAAGGTGTTGGACAGCTTGCGGATCTCGTCCGAGAAGGTGGCCGAGAACAGCAGGTTCTGGCGCTGCATCGGCAAGAGCGACATGATGCGGCGGATATCGGGCAGGAAGCCCATGTCCAGCATACGGTCGGCTTCGTCGAGCACGAGGATTTCGACGCTGCGCAGGTCCACGGTGCGCTGCTGCACGTGATCGAGCAGGCGGCCGGGCGTGGAGACAATGTTGTCGACACCGCGGCGCAGTTCCGAGACCTGGGGGTTGTAGCCAACGCCTCC
>JANXRV010000125.1:0-19435 GCA_025356665.1 Pseudomonadota bacterium | reverse complement strand
CCGCGTGGATGCTAGGGGCGGTGCGACCGCCGTCCGTCGCACAAACAGAGAACGGAGAGCACAAAGGGCGAGAAACCCGCCCAGTTTTGGGTGTGCGGACTCATGCCGTCCTTCGCAGGTATCGCGAAAGGCGCGCCTGTGCTGGCGCGGCGCGCATAAAAAAATAGGCCAGAGAAAGGTCTGACCTATTAAAAATGGTGGAGAGGATGAGGATCGAACTCACGACCTCCGCATTGCGAACGCGGCGCTCTCCCAGCTGAGCTACCCCCCCATTTATATTGCTATTGCTTCCAACTTAACGCCACCTTAGTTTAGACGAAACAGGCGCTTGCGGCAATCGCACCGACAACGCGATGCTATGATTAACGCTGACCTTCAAGGAAATAGCCATGCAAATCAGCCCTCCCTACGGTTACAAGGAAATCATTCCGTTCGACCGTACAAAAAGGGTCAGACTGCCGGCCGCCGGCGAACTGCCCGGGTTTGCCGGAACGACCAACGCCATTCCAGTGAGTTATGTCGAATTCTCAGTCGCCTGCCGCGACTATCCGCTGGTGTTTGCGAGCTCGGACCAGGGTAAGAGCTACTCGCCGGTTGCGGTGATCGGTCTCAGCAATGGCGAGAACCTGTTTGTCAAAGACGGTCGCTGGGATCCGCTGGTGTATCTGCCCGCTTACGTGCGGCGCTATCCGTTTTGCATGTCGCGGGTCACCAAGGACGGCAAGGAGCAGGATCAGCGCCTCATTTGTGTCGAACAGGCCTTTGTGAGCGATGACGGTGAGATGCTATTCGGCGCCAGCGGTGTGGCGCTGGAAACATGGAAGCCGATTGAGCAATTACTGCGCGAATACGAGGCCGATATTGAACGCACGCGCGAGATGTGCGGCATTCTGGCCGATTACGGCCTGCTCGAACCGTTCACGATGCAGGCCCAGGTCAACGGCGGCGCCGCGCTGAACCTGTCGGGCATGCATCGCATCGCCGAGAAAAAGCTTGCGTTCCTCAATGCCGCCCAGCACAAGAATCTGATCAAGAAGGGCATCATGGGCCGCCTCTATGCCCATCTCATTTCGCTGGAAAATTTCGGTCGCCTGATGAACCGCAAGGGCCCGGCGGCTGCCGCCGGCTGATCAATCGACTGGAGAACCGCGCCTGGTGGGGCTTTCCAGCCTATGCATCAGGGATTTGCCACCTCGTCCACTTTTTCTACCTGCTCGACTTGTTCTACCTTTTCCACCTTTTCCGCCTTTTCAACTTTAGGCGGCTTGTCCGGTGTCGCCGCAGCAGCGCGGCTAAGGCGGTCGTGCACGCCCGCCCAAGCCGGCGACCCGGGCGGGGTCTCGACCAAAATGATATCGGCGCCCGCGGCGTCGAGCGCACGCAGGTTGGCATAAAGGGTATGCGCATAGCGGGACGCCACTGCGGGCACCACCACCACCAAGCCGGGCGCAAGCCGCGGCAAATTCACCTCAAGCGCCAACGCCGCGATACGCTGTCCTTTGTGCGCTGACAAGGCGTCGATCATGGCGGTGCGTTTCATCATGCGCAGCTTGGCGCGCGGCGCGTAGTGCGCCGCCAGCGAGCCGGAAACGCGCGGCGCCGTCACATCTGCAGCATCGGGCACACCGGGTTCGACGCCGATCAGCGCGGCGATGTCCTGGGCGCTGATGCGCCCGGGCCGCAGAATCACCGGTTCGCCACGGGAAAAATCGACAATCGTGGATTCGATGCCCACTTCACAGGCTCCGCCGTCGAGCACGAGGTCGGCGTCATTGCCAAGGTCGGCGATGACGTGCGCCGCCGTGGTCGGGCTGATGCGACCGAAGCGATTGGCCGAGGGCGCGGCGATGCCGATGCGGCGCTGGCCGTCATCCCCCTCACTCATCGCCTTGAGCAGTGCTTCGGGCACCGGGTGGGCCGCAACGCGCAGGGCGATGGTGTCTTGTCCGCCGGTGAGTAAATCGGACACGCCTTCGGCGCGGCGCAACACCAGGGTCAGCGGGCCGGGCCAGTAGCGTCCGACGAGGCGGCGTGCCATATCGGGAATGTCGACCGCCCAGCGCTCCAGATGGCTGGCATCAGGAATATGAACGATGAGCGGATGGGTCTGCGGCCGCTTCTTGATCTTGAAAATACGTGCCACAGCCTCGGTATTAGCGGCATCGGCACCCAGGCCATAGACGGTCTCTGTCGGGAAGGCGACGACGCCGCCTTGCATCAACAGCTGCGCCGCCTGGGCGATACCGTCGGCATCCGCGACGACGGCAGAGCGATATTTTTCTACCGCTACCGGGACAACTCCGGTTGCAGCAGGTGTGGCAGGTGGTGTTGCCTCGGCTGCCTTGGCAGCGTGATCTTGCTCGGCAAGGGCATCGCCCCCGGCCGCTGTTGTCCCCTGCTCGTTTTGCTCGCTCATGCAGTCAGCAGCCGCAGCGCCTCACGGTATTTTTCCGCCGTTTTGGCAAGAATGTCTGCGGGCAGGCGCGGCGCGGGCGGCTTCTTGTCCCATTTCTGCGTTTCCAGCCAGTCGCGCACGAATTGCTTGTCGAACGAGGGCGGGCTCATGCCGACCTGGTATTGCGCGGCGGGCCAGAAGCGCGACGAGTCGGCGGTGAGGATCTCATCGATGAGATAGATCTTGCCGGCGGCATCGGTGCCGAATTCAAACTTGGTGTCGGCGATGATGATGCCGCGCGTGGCGGCATACTCGGCTGCCTGGGTGTAGAGCGTGATGGCGGCGTCGCGCACCTGCCGCGCGACCTCCTTGCCAATGCGCTTTTCGGCTTCTTCGTAGGAGATATTTTCGTCGTGCTGGCCCATCGGCGCCTTGGTCGAGGGCGTGAACAGGGTCTGCGGCAATTTTTGCGCTTCCTTTAATCCCGCCGGCAGGGCGATGCCGCAAACCGCGCCGGTCCTCTGGTAGTCCTTCCAACCCGAGCCGATGATGTAGCCGCGCACAATGGCCTCGATAGACAGCGGCTGGAGTTTTTTTACCACCATCGCGCGACCGCGCACCTGCGCACGCTCCTCCTCACCCTGCACCACCGACTCCGGCTCGATACCGGTGAGATGGTTGGGCATC
This sequence comes from Pseudomonadota bacterium, assembly GCA_025356665.1. Classification (GTDB taxonomy): domain Bacteria; phylum Pseudomonadota; class Gammaproteobacteria; order Burkholderiales; family SG8-39; genus CAITSH01. The sequence goes on along the minus strand of JANXRV010000125.1, from coordinate 16,353 downwards.
AGGTGGCCGAGCTTCTTGAACCAGAAGTCGGACAGCGCGGTGAGCATCTCGCCCTTGCCCTCAATCGGGTCGTCAAGAATGACGTCGAAGGCGGACAGGCGGTCGGTCTGGATGACAAGAAGCTTGTCCTCGCCCACCGCGTAGATGTCGCGCACCTTGCCGCTGTGCAGGAAGGGCAGGCTCTTGATACTGGTTTTAAGTAAAGTAGGCATGGCTTCGTTATAAATGAATGAATGAAAGACTGGGACTTAAAGGTCGGGAAGTTTTGCGTTCTTGACCGTTTCGGCCTGTTTGGCACGAAAGGCCTTGAGCTGGTCGGCGAGCGGCTTGTCGTTGAGGGCCAGCATGGCGATGGCAAAGAGGCCGGCATTGCCCGCGCCCGCTTCGCCGATGGCGAAGGTGGCGACCGGAATGCCCTTGGGCATTTGCACGATGGAAAGCAGCGAGTCGAGACCCTTGAGGTATTTGGAGGGAATGGGCACGCCCAGCACCGGCAGCATGCTGGTCGCCGCCACCACGCCTGCAAGGTGTGCGGCACCACCGGCGCCGGCGATGAAGGCCTTGCAACCGCGCGCCTCCATGTCCTTGATCCAGGCCTCCAGTTCGGCCGGTGTGCGGTGCGCCGACAAGGCGCGCGCCTCGTAGCTGACGCCAAAATTCTTCAATTGCTGGGCGGCTTCCTTCATGACCTCCCAGTCAGAGGTGCTACCCATGACTATGCCTACGGTACTCATCGTTCTCTCCGGGGTGCTGATGTATTGGTGTACTAGCTTTTAGTTCACGACCTGCAAAAGTTCGCCCTTGGCGTAGCGCTGCGCCATTTTCTCTATTGGCACGGGCGTGATCTTGGAAGCCATACCCGAACAGCCGAACTGCTCGTAACGCTGCTTGCAGATTTGTTTGGCCGCTTCGCGCGCCGGCTTGAGGTAGCCGCGCGGATCGAACTCGGACTTGTTCTCGTTGAGAAATTTACGGATGGCCGCGGTCATGGCAAGGCGGATGTCGGTGTCGATGTTGATCTTGCGCACGCCGTGCTTGATGCCCTCCTGGATTTCCTCTACGGGCACGCCGTAGGTTTCCTTCATCTCGCCGCCGTTGGCGCGAATGATGGCCAGCAGGTCTTGCGGCACCGAGGAGGAGCCGTGCATCACCAGGTGGGTGTTGGGGATGCGCTTGTTGATGGCCTTGATGCGCTCGATGGCAAGGATGTCGCCGGTGGGCTTGCGCGAGAATTTATAGGCGCCGTGCGAGGTGCCGATGGCAATGGCCAGCGCATCGACCTCGGTTTTCTTGACGAAGTCGGCGGCCTGATCCGGATCGGTGAGCAGCATTTCGCGCGTCATCGTGCCCTCGGCGCCGTGGCCATCTTCCTTGTCACCCATCATGGTCTCGAGCGAACCAAGGCAGCCCAGTTCGCCCTCGACGGTGACGCCGATCTTGTGCGCGGCGGCAACCACCTGGCGCGTGACATCGATGTTGTAGTCGTATTCGGCGATACTCTTGCCATCGGCCATCAGCGAACCGTCCATCATGACACTGGAGAAACCCAGCTTCATCGCCGACTCACACACCGAGGGCGACTGGCCGTGGTCCTGGTGCATGACGACCGGAATGTTCGGAAAGGAGTCGACCGCCGCCTGAATGAGGTATTTGAGGAAAGTCTCGCCGGCGTACTTACGCGCACCGGCCGAGGCCTGCATGATCACCGGACTATTGGTCTCGCTGGCCGCCTCCATGATGGCCTGGACCTGCTCGAGGTTGTTGACGTTGAAAGCGGGCAGGCCGTAGCCGTTTTCAGCTGCATGGTCGAGAAGCTGGCGCATCGATACGAGTGGCATGACGGACTCCGAAGAATGGTCTGGAAAACACCGACAACCCGCGCAAACGCCGGGCAATCGGTAATCCGCCATTTTACCGGAGAGAGGCGGGCCACGGAAACCTGATGGGGCCGCGAGACATGGAATTTGCGCGTGACCCGCCCGCTGCAGGGGGCAGGCACCAACGCCCTCCCGGTCAGGCGAGGTTGGCGGCCTTCTTGACCTGGGTCAGACGGATCATTTCCGGTGATTTTTTATAATGGGTGTCGAGCGGATAACAGCCCGAAACCATGCCGTTGCGCGGTGCCGTGGTGCAGTCGCTAAAGGTGCGGCACAGGCGTTTTCTCTGCATCGGCCGCCCGGCCAGCACGTCGGCGGGCAACTCCGGGTAGGACAGCACCATACGGCCCAACCCGACAAAATCGACCCAGCCCTGGCGCACCACCGCCTGCGCCACATTGGGCAAAAATTCCTGCAAATAAGTGTAACCGCTGCCCATGAAGGCCAGAGCAGGAAAGGCCTGCTTGAGATCACGCACCGTCTCAAGGTGGCGCATCACGCCAATCAGCGGGTCCTCGGGCGGCTGGTAACCGTCCGAGGGCGGGTACAGTGCCGGCCGCGTCAGGTGCGGGTTGTAATACGGGCTGCCCAGCGTGATGTTGATCAGGCGTATGCCCAAGCTTTGCGCCACGTCAAGAAAGGCGCGCGTTTCGGACAAGTCGGCGCGCACCGGATCAGCCTCGTCGGTGCCAAAGCCGTAGCGGTAAGGCAAATGCTGCGAAAAATCGTCGGGTACGCCCGGGCCTAAAGTTGCGCAGTCGGGGCCCGACTGCGCCGGATCGGGCTTGAAGGGCACCAGGTCGAGCGCCGACAGCCGCACCGCCAGCTCGAGGCCGGGCACTTCGGCGCGGATACCAGCGACAAGCTCGCGCAAAAACCGCGTCCGGTTTTCCATCGAACCGCCGAACTCGCCGGCACGCGTTTTGGCGGACAGGAATTCATGACCGAGATAGCCGTGGCAATGCTTGAGGTCAACAAACTGGTAACCACAGTAATAGGCGCGCTTTGCCGCGATCACATAATCGTCGATCAGCGCGCGAATATCGCCATCACTGAACAGCGGATGATCTGGCGCGACATGAAACTTGCGGTCCAGTATGGGGTGGCGATAAAGAATGTGCGGCTCCATGCGCGCGTTGTCGTTGGGCTTGCAAAACCGCCCCGAGTGCGTGAGCTGCAGGCCGATGACCAGGTCTTTATCGTCGCCCATCGCCTCGCGGTGCGCGGCGACCAGGGTGTCGCGCAACTCAGCAATGCTCGCCTGATTGGCGGCCGTCATGGTCAGTTGCTTCGGATTGGCACGCCCGTCATGGCGCACCGCCACCGCTTCGCCACCCCAGATCAGCTTGGCGCCGGACAGGCCGAAGTTGCGCCAGCGCCGCACGGTGTTATCCGAAGGCTTGCCGTCCTCGTGCCCGTCCCAGCCTTCCATCGGCTGGATGGCAAAGCGGTTGCCCAAAGTAAAGGGACCGACTTTCAGCGTCGCGCCCAGCGCCGAGGACGGCCCCGAGTCGACCACATCGTCGCAGGGCATGGCCAGGCCAAGACGCTGGAGGTTTTCGCGGAAACCCGCCGTAGTCTGCAGCGATTTTATTTTTGCAAAGTCACCGAATTTCACGCGCCGTCCCCTTTGCATGCACCGCCGCCGGCAAGGCCGACGATCTAATTAAACGTTTGGTTAATTATTGCCAATCACCAGCCCTGCGTCAACCGCAAATTCACGGCCGCAGGTAACCGAGAATGACCTCGACGACGTGGTCGCGGCGCGAGCGGCGGCCGGCAGGACTGTCAAAGGCGCGGCCAAAGGCATTGGACAGCGTCGCCTTGTTGGAGAAATAAAAATACGACAGCGCGGCGATCGACACGTACAACTCCACCGGGTCAATACCTCTGCGAATGACGGCCTTTTTCACGCCGTTCTTGAGGATGCGCGACAGCGTATCGACCACCGGCATATACAGCTTGGTGACATTACGCGAACGGCGCAGGTAGCGCGCACCGTGGACGTTCTCGGCGTTGAGCAGGCTGATCAGCACCGGATGACGTTCGTAATAGTCAAATTTGAACAGCACCAGGGCACGGATGGCCGCCAGCGGATCAACGCTGTCCAGCGACAGGCCGCCCTCCTCGCGGCGCATGTGGCTGTAGGCGCTCTCGAGCACCGCAACGTAGAGGTTTTCCTTGTTGCCGAAATAATAATAAATCATGCGCTTGTTGGCGCCGGCCCCCGCCGCAATCAGGTCCACGCGCGCGCCGGCCAGCCCCTTGGCCGAGAACTCCGACTCGGCCGCATCGAGAATGCGCTGGCGCGTCGCCTCGGCATCACGCACCGCGGGTACGGTCACGCCGGCGCCCGCCCTGGCGCTGCGGCGCTTGCGCACGGGCGCTGAAACCATGACGTCCAAATACCGTCCCGGCTAGTAAAAAATATTGGGTTTGAGGAAAAATCCGAGAACCAGCGCGCCATTGGGCGCACTCGCCACATGGCGGCTGCCGGCGGGGCGAAAGACAAAATTGCCGGCGGTGCAGGCGCCTTCGTTATCAACCAGACTGCCCTCGATCACCCAGCTTTGCTCGATCTGCACGTGCATGTGATCGGTCAGCACCGCGCCGGGCGCCAGGCGCGTGAGCACCGTCTGCAGCCCGGTTTCCTTGTCCTCCATCAGTATCTTGATCTCAATGCCGGGCCAGCGCGTCGGCTGCCAGGGGATCGAGGCGACATCGACGTAGCGCGAGGACAGCGGCGCGAGCCTGGCCTGCTGTTCCTGCAGGTCGGGGGTGAGTTGTGTCATGTTGCGTTCTCCTTAATGGTTAAGAGCGTGGTGAAGCTTAGCCTTGCATGCCGTGAACAGCCAGCAAGGCGCGCATGCGCGCGGCGGCGCGCGACGGGTCGGTCAACAGTCCCGCCCGGTCGGCAAGGCGGAAGGTTTCGGCAAGGTGCAGGATGGAGCGCGCCGACTGCTGGCCGCCAACCATGACGAAGTGATCCTGGTGTCCGTTGAGCCAAGCGAGGAACACCACGCCGGTTTTATAAAAGCGCGTCGGTGCGCCGAATATATGGCGCGACAGCGGCACGGTGGGCGCAAGTATTTCGTGAAAGGCGGCAGCATTGCCGGCCGCAAGTGCGCCGAGCGCCGCCGAGGCCGCAGGCGCAATGGCATCGAATATGCCGAGCAGCGCGTCGCTGTGGCCGACACCGTCACCGGTCTGATCGCCTGCAATCAGCTCGGGGTAATTGAAATCATCACCGGTGTACATGCGCACCCCGCTGGCGAGGCGCCGGCGCATGGCGATTTCCTTGTCCTTGGCTAGCAGCGACACCTTCACGCCCTCGACTTTGGACGCATGCGCATTGATGACACCGAGCGCGACATCCATCGCCTTGCCATGATCGGCGGAGCCCCAATATCCGGCCAGCGCCGGATCGAACATCTCGCCCAGCCAGTGGATAATGACCGGCTGCCTGACCTGCGACAGGATGCGGTCGTAGATTTTTTCATAATCGGCGGGTGACTTCGCCACGCGCGCGAGGGCGCGGCTGGCCATCAGAATGATTTTTCCCCCAAGTTTTTCTATCGCCCCAACCTGCTCCTCGTAGGCGCGCAACACATCATCGAGGGAGCACGCGGCACCCGCCTCCAACTGGTCTGTGCCCGCGCCGTTGGCAAGAAGGGCTCCGGGCACATCGTGCGAGGCATCGACGGAGCGGCGGATGAGTTCCAGCGAAGTCGGCCAGTCAAGCCCCATGCCGCGCTGCGCCGTGTCCATGGCCTCGGCCACCCCGAGGCCCAGGGACCACAAGTGGCGTCGGTAGGCGATAGTGGCCTCCCAGTCGATGGGGGCATCGAGCCAGGGATCTTTCGCGGCGAGCGGATCGGCCACCACATGCGCAGCTGAATAGGCGATGCGATTGAAAGCACACGCCGGCTTGGCCGGAAAACTGCGCGGCACGCTCAAGGCAAAGGTTTCAAGCGCGCGCCCGGCCACTGGTAGCCGTATCGTCTCCGCAGTACCCGGTTGGTCGTTCATGAACGCATCCGGGTCATGCGTTTCATGGTTGGCAGCATTCAATCCTGGCCCTTGATGTTCGCTTCGCGGATGATGGCGCCCGCCTGCAAGGCATCCTCTTGCAAGAATTTCATAAACCGCTCCGGCGATCCGGGCTGAATTTCGAACCCCAGCTTATCCAGACGCTCACGCAGTTCCGTACCGGCCAGCGCCTTGTTGACCTCCTCGTTGAGCTTTTTCACCAACCCCGCCGGCATGCCCGCAGGCCCCCAAAAGCCATACCATGTATAGGCCTCATAGCCGGGCAGGCCCGACTCCTGCACCGTGGGCACACCGGGGAGTGCGGCAATGCGTTTTTGCGAAGTAATCGCCAGCGCCTTCAAGCGGCCACCCTGGATAAGTCCTATCACGCCGAGCACCGGCTCAAACGCACCGGTGATCTGGCCGGCCATCAGATCCTGAAATATCGGCGTGGACCCTTTGTAGGGAACCACGGTCACCGGAACATTCGCTTTCATCCGGAACATCTCCTGCGCAAGATGCGCCGGTGCGCCGATGCTGCCGACACCAAACATCATGTTCTGCGGATTTTTTTTGCCGTACTCGATCAACTCCTTGACGTTGGCAACCGGAAACTGCGGGTTGACCACAAGCGCGAGTGGCGTCCGGGCAAGAAAGGCGATATGCGAAAAATCCCGCATCGCGTCATAAGGCGCCTTGTTGAGCATCGGCGTCGTGATAAAGCTCGATGCGGTCAACAGCAGCAAATAGCCGTCTGGCGCCGCCTTCGCCACCGAATCGGTGCCGATAATCGTGTTACCCCCGGCACGATTTTCGATCAGGACAGGCTGTCGCATTGACTCGGTGAGTCTTTGCGCCAACTGTCGCGCAAAGCTGTCCACCGGGCCGCCCGCGGGAAAGGGCACGACGATTTTCACCGGCTTTACCGGATAGTCCTGGGCCTGCGCCAGACACGCGGCAAGCGACGCGATGACAAAAAATGTCCGCAGCACGCGTTTCATCAGCGCGGCACCGCAACGGACGGCAATGCCGGCAGCTTGAGCAGGCCCGCAGCGTTCTGGTAATAGAGCCGTGCACGGTCCGCTTCGCTGATGTCGAGCGAATCGATGGCTGCGATGGTCTCGCGAATCACCAGTTCACCCTGCTCCTTGTCGAACGGACAATCGGTGCCGAACAGCACGCGGCCCGCGCCAAAAAATGACAGGCCGCACTGGATTGCCGCGCGCGAACCGAGCACCGCCGTGTCGGCATAAAACTGGCGAAAGTATTCAACCGGGCGCTTGGCCATGCCGGCGAGCAGCGCGCCGTAGTCTTCATCCGCCGTGCGGCTGCCAAGTTCGTCCCAGCCGTAGGCGACGCGCCCCTCGAAAAACGGCACCATCGCGCCGCAGTGGTGTGTGATCACCCGCAGATTGGGCAGGCGGTCGAACATACCCGAGAACACGATTCGCGCCATGGCAGCGCTCGTCTCGTAAGGCCAGCCAAAGGTCCACCAGATTTCGTACTTTGACTTTTCCTCGCCCGCGTAATCGACAAATTTCGGCGGACGCGCCGGATGCAGCCAGATCGGTTTGTCGTGTTTCGCAACAATGGCATCAAAGATCGGTGCAAATTGCGGCTCATCCAGCGCGCGGCCATTGACGTTGGTAAACAATTGCACGCCCGAGGCGCCCATGTCGAAGGCACGCTCGATTTCCACCAAGGCGGCCTCGACGTTGTTCATGGGCAGGGCGGCAACCCAGGCCGGAAAACTGTCAGGATACTGCGCGACGAGCCGCGCCAACCCGTCGTTGGCGATACGGGCGATTTGCGGCGTCGCATCCGGCGCGGCAAGCGACTCGATCGGCGGCATGGAAAGGGTGAGCACCTGCCGGTAATCGGCATGACGGGCGACCATGGCCAGCCGCTGCTCTATATCGTGCAGCGTGGAAATCGAGAACCAGCGCTTCAGCGCCCCCTTGTCCTTGACCACCTCGTTGAGCTTGTCGAAATAAGCGGGCGGGAAGATATGGGTAAAGATATCGAGTTTCATATTTTTTCCGGGAAAATAGATTGTCGATGCGATACCGGCATCGTTTGGCTTTTAACGTTTAGCGTTTGGCGTCTTGCTTCTTGGCGTGCCGGCAAAGATGGCGTTGCGCTTGTTGTTATTGAGTTTTTTAATTAACCAAACAGTTAAAAATATCTTAGGGCGGGGCAGGGTCAAAGTCAAGACCGCCAAGTCGCAGCCGCGATGCCCGAAGGTGCTTCATGCCCGGCGCATGCGCCGCAATTGGCGCAGCACGGCCGCATTATCAAGATCGCCATCCCCCGCGGCGATCGCGGCATCAAGAAGCGCGGCGTGGGCGCTAGCCAACGGAATCGGCTGGCCGAGACGCTGCGCCTCGGCCAGCATCAATGCGAGGTCCTTGCGATGCTGCGTCAGACGCGCCTGCGGCGGGAAAAATCGCTCCTCGAGCATAATTTCACCTTTCGCGTCCATGGCAGCCGAATAAGCCGGCGAGTCACGCAGCAAAGAAAGAAACGCCGCGCCATCCAAGCCCAGCCCTTCGGCAAACACCAGGCCCTCGGCGAGGGCGGCGCGATTTATTCCGAGCACAAGGTTGAGCGCCAGTTTGGCGCGCGCCCCCATGCCGGGGCCGCCGGCGACATGGCGCTTGGCCGCGATGGCGCGCAGCAGATCATCGGCATCATGCAAGGCCGCAACATCGCCGCCGAGAATCATCGTCGCCTCGCCCGCGGCAATCTGGACGCTAGACCCGGCCAGCGGCGCCTCGACAAACCCGATGCCGCGCACAGCGAGCCTTCGGCCAAGCGCCTCCAGGCGATCCGGATCGCCGGTGCTGGTATCGATGATTAGCCGCGGCGGCACAGCGGCCGCCAAAAGACCGCCTTCACCCTCAGTCACCTGCTCCACCGCCGCCGTGTCGTAAACGGCGAGCAGCACGCGCTCGCAGCACGCCGCCACCCCGAGCGGCGAATCGGCGGCCACAACGCCGATTGGCGCCAGCAGCGAGACACGCGATGGATCGGCGTCATACCCGGTCACGGCAAAACCGGCCGCGAGGAGACGGCGCGCCACTGCGGTGCCGACCAATCCGAGGCCGATGAGGCCTATGTGCGTCCGCGGTGCGCTCAAGGCCGGCCCGGAACAAACAGGCATTCATCGACGCTGAAGTCGCACATCAGCAAGGCCTGCGCTATGGCTTTGAGAACACCAGCGCGCGGAACTTGCCCGGCAGCGCGCGAACAAACTCAAAGCGCATGGCGATGATGATGACGATGGACAGCCACATTACCATCGCAATGGGCCGCATCAAAAAGGGCTCAAGATTCCCATCGGAGAGGACCAGCCCGCGGCGAAGGCTTTTTTCCAGCAGGTCGCCCAGAACGATGCCAAGCACCAGCGGCGCCATCGGGTAGTTCAGCTGCCTGAGTATAAAACCCAGGATGCCGAATCCGAGCATGACCCAGATGTCGAACAGCCGTCCGGCAATGGCGAAGGAGCCGACGGCGCACAGCACCAGGATGATGGGCACCATGACTGTCTGCGGCACCTGCAGCACACGGATCATCAGCTTGGTCAGAGTCAGCCCGTAGAACAAGATGCCGATGGTGGCGAACATCATCATTGCCACCACGTCATAAACAAACTGCGGCGACTGCACCATGATCATCGGACCCGGTTGCACACCGTGGATCAGCATCGCCGCCATCAAAACCGCGGCGGGCGCCGACCCGGGAATGGCCAGTGTCAGCACTGGAATAACGGCGCCAGGCACGCAGGCGTTATCGCCCGTCTCGGCCGCCATCAGGCCGTCGATTGAGCCCTTGCCAAACAGTTCCGGCTCCTTACTCGCACGCTTCGCGGCAGCATACGAGGACCAGGCGGCGACATCCTCGCCCACGCCTGGAACAATGCCGATAAAGGTACCGATACAACCCGAGCGCAGAATGGTCTTCCAGTACCGCGTGATATCGACCAGCTTGGGTATGACGGTATCGAAGGGATTGATCTTGACCGGCAGCTGGCGCTCTTTCATCACCGAAAGCAGCTCGGCAAAACCGAACGCGCCAACCAGCGCCGGCACCAGCTGAATGCCACCGGCGAGATCGCGATAGCCGAAGGTGAAACGCTCGTAGGCATAAATAGATTCTTGGCCTATGCCGGCAACAAACAAGCCAAGGAAACCCGCCATCCAGCCCTTGAGAGGATCATCGCCGGTCAGCGTGCCGGAGATGACGACACCAAACACGGTCAGCCAGAAAAATTCATACGCGCCGAACTTGAGCGCGAGCTCTCCAAGCAGCGGCGTAAACAAGGCGAGAAAAAACATGCCTATTAGCGTGCCCAGCACCGAGCCGGAAGTAGCAATGCCCATCGCGCGTCCGGCATGGCCTTGGCGCGCGAGCGCATAACCATCGAGGCAGGACGCGGCAGATGCGGGCGTGCCCGGAATATTGAGCAGGATAGCCGAACGCGAGCCGCCGTAAATGGCGCCGACATAGGTGCAGATGAGTACCAGCAGCGCCTGGCTCGATTCCATCTTGAGCGTCAGCGTGGTCATTAATGCGAGCCCCATGGTGGCAGTAAGCCCCGGCAGCGCACCGATGATCAAACCGACCAACGTGGACGAAAAAACATAGAACAGCGACTCTGGCGTGACAAAACTCCAGATCGAGTGGCCGAAGGCAATCAGTCCGCTGAACATACGGGTCGCGTCTCCTTAAATCGTGGTCTAGGTCTAGGGCTAAGGCTAGGGCAAACGCACCAGAAAAACCTCCTGGAAGACGTAGGTCACCAGGAAGGCCGTACCCGCGCCATACACCAGCGCGAGCGCCGCGCCTTTAGCGGTTTCGCCCTTTGCACTGCGCTCCGTCCAATCGAACAACAGAATGAACACGGACACAAACAAAAAGGTCGCCAGCCAGAACGGAATGCCGCCGTGACCGACCATGCCCGCGGCATAGACAAGACTCATCACGAGCACCCAGCCAACGCGAATTGCCGCAGCACGCCCGCCCGATGTCATGACCCAGGGCGTTGCGCCAAGCCTGTGCCCGCCGGCGCGACCGGCACGTAATGCGAGAAGCATCCCGAGCAGGAACATGACAGCGCCGAGAATACCCGGCACCAGACCGGGAACGGTGTAGAGGGTCGCACCCTGCCCCTCCAGACGGTCCATGCGCCAGCATGCGATCACCACCGACAAGCCAAACGCCATCCAGACCAGGGCCGAAATGAAGTCGGCTCGTGGCGATACCTTGTCTTCAATACCTTCGTCTGCAATCATGCGTCAAGAGATGCCAAACTAAGAGTCGGGAGAGCGGCGAGACGCCCATCATCTGGGACAGTCTCGCCGGAAAAGCTTTCGCTTGAAAATCAGGGCTTGGGAATACCGACGGTGTCGGGCGACACCTTGGCCTGACCGGCGTTGAATTTTTGCCAAGCGGCGTCCTGCACTGCCGGGAAGGAAATTTTTTGCGCTTCTTCTCCGGACGTGACAACCATCATCGCGCCGCGCGCGGTAGCGTATTTCCTGATGGCCTCCGACTTGGTGACCTGCTCGGTCCATATTTTGTTCAGCGTCGCCGTGACCTCTGCAGGCACCCCCTTGGGCACGAAAATGCCAAAGTAGCTGACCGGGATTTTGAAACCGGGGACGAAATTGGACAGAGGCGGTATGGAGCCGTAGCCCTCTATCTCGATTGGCTTGTCACCGACAACGGCGAGAGGACGCAGGCGCTTGCCGCGGATCATCTCGGACTGCTCCGAAGAGAGCTGTGTCGTCACCTCCGTCTCGCCGGCGACCGTGGCGATAACCGCCGGATTGCCGCCGTCATAGGTGACGTGCTTGTATTTCACGCCGGTGGCGGCAACGATCTGCTCCATCGCGGTATGGCCGCTGGAGTTAACACCCGCAGTCGCCACCGACACCTGGCCGGGGCGCGCCTTGAATGCGGCCAGCAGCGAAGCCATATCCTTGTGCGGCGAATTGGCCGACACGCTGACGATGGTGGGCAGGGCGAGGTTCAGGTACAGGTGCCAGTCCTGCACCGTGGTGTCGACCATGCCGAGGATCTTGTAAGACCCGAGGTCTTTGGGCGCACCCGAAGTCCAGGTGTAACCGTCCTTGGGGGCTTCCAGAGCGTTCTTGGTCCCAATAGAACCCGATGCGCCAGGCTGATTGAGGACGATGATTTTCTGGCCCAGCGCCTTTTCCAGCTCAGCCGCAGTGACACGGATCATCTGGTCGGTGGCGCCGCCGGCGGCCCAGGGCACGATGACGTTGATAGGTTTGGTCGGCTTCCACTGCGCGGCTGCGCCGGAAGAAAAACTCAGGCCCGCGATACCAGCCAGGGCCGCGACAACGCCATTGCGTACGAATTTCACAGTGTCTCCTCCAGGTTTGGTGTCCCTCTCGACGGAGGGCTTGCCGCATTATTAACTATCCTGTTAATAATATGCAAGACGGGCGCAGAGGTACGACAACTGCACCCGCTTCCGGCGCCGGTGGCCATAAAGTGGCCGGGACCGTGGCGCAGATCACGCTTTGGCGTGATCGCCCACACGGACGATTTTCATGGTGTTGGTACCGCCAGATTTGCCTATCGGCTCGCCTATGGTCAACACGATCAGGTCCCCCTCCTGCACCACGCCGTTTTCGACCAGCACGCGCTCGGCCTCGGCCAGCAATTCCTCGCGGTCTTCGCCCACGTATTTGACCACCAAGGGATAGGTGTCGCGGAACAGGCTGCAGCGATAGCGCGTCGTGGTTTGCGCGGTAAGCGCGTAAATCGGCACACCGCAATTCAGCCGCGACATCCAAAGCGCGGTCGAACCCGATTCGGTCAGCGATGCGATGGCCTTGACCTTAAGGTGGAAAGCGGTAAATAACGCCGCCATGGCAATCGACTGGTCGACGCGCTGGAACACGCGGTTGAGGAAGTCCTGGTCGAGGCTCACCGGCTGCGATTTTTCCGCCTCGATGCAAATGCGGTTCATCGCCTCGATCGTCTCCACCGGGTATTTCCCGCTCGCCGTCTCCGCCGAGGTCATCACCGCGTCAGTGCCATCGAGCACCGCGTTGGCCACGTCCGACACCTCCGCTCGCGTCGGGATCGGACTGTCAATCATCGACTCCATCATCTGCGTGGCGGTGATGGTCAGCTTGTTCATCTCGCGCGCCATGCGGATCATGCGTTTTTGCAGCGCCGGCACCGACGCATCGCCCACTTCTACGGCGAGGTCGCCGCGCGCCACCATGATGCCGTCGGAGGCTGACATGATGTCGGCAAGCGCCTTCTCGGTCACCGCCTCGGCGCGTTCGATCTTGGCGATGAGCATGGCATGGCCGCCAGCTGCGAGCAGCAACTGGCGCGCCATGTACATGTCGGCGCTGGTTTTCGGGAACGACACGGCGAGGTAATCGGCTTTGAGTTGCGCCGCAGTACGCACGTCCTCCATGTCCTTGGCGGTGAGCGCCGGCGCCGTGAGGCCGCCGCCCTGGCGGTTGATGCCCTTGTTGTTGGAAAGCACGCCGCCATGGCGCACCTTGCAATGCACCTGGTTGCCCTTCACCGCAGTGACAAGAAACACGATGCGCCCGTCGTCGAGCAACAGCATGTCGCCGGCTTTCACATCGCGCGGCAGTTCCTTGTAATCCAGACCGACACGACCCTGGTCGCCCATTTCGCAATCGGCGTCCAGAATGAACGCATCGCCCGGATTAAGCGTGATCTTGCCGTCCTTGAACTTGCCGACGCGGATTTTCGGCCCTTGCAGATCGGCCATGATGCCGACGGTGCGTCCGACCTTGCGACTGACTTCGCGCACCATTGCGGCGCGCTTGAGATGGTCCTCGGCGGTGCCATGCGAGAAGTTCAACCTTACGACGTCGACCCCGGCGAGGAACATGCGCTCGAGAACCTCAGGGTCGCTGGATGAAGGCCCCAGCGTTGCGACTATTTTGGTGCTGCGTTGCATGGTTGGCGTCCTGTTTTTTAAACCTCAATGCCTGGAAACCCGTACCAGGAAAGGCTTTCCAGCCATTCTCGCCAGAAAACCGCTTCAACGCGGCGCTGCAGCCCGCTCTTCAAGTATCTTAATCGCCGGCAGCGTCTTACCTTCGAGAAACTCCAGGAAAGCGCCGCCGCCGGTGGAGATATAGGAGATCTTGTCGGCAACACCGTACTTGGCGATTGCGGCGAGCGTGTCACCGCCACCGGCTATGGAAAAAGCGCTTGAGCCTGCGATAGCTTCAGCGATGGCCTTGGTGCCGCCGCCAAAAGCCTCGAATTCAAACACGCCCACCGGGCCGTTCCAGACCACGGTGCCCGCCTTCGCAATCAACTGCGCCAGCTGTTTCGCCGATTCGGGGCCGATGTCGAGAATCAGGTCATCGGCCTCAACTGCGGTGGTGGGCTTGGTGGTCGCCTTGGCTCCAGCCGAAAATGCCTTGGCGCAAACAACATCAACCGGAACCGGCACTGCGCCGCCCTTTGCTTCGAGGATACGCCTGATTTTTTCCGCCTCTTCGACCAGGTCGGGCTCGGCCAGCGACTTGCCGATCTTGCCGCCAGCGGCCAGGATGAATGTGTTGGCGATGCCGCCACCGACGATAAGCTGATCGACCTTTTCGGCCAGCGCCGCGAGTATGGTCAGCTTGGATGAGACCTTGGAGCCGGCGACGATGGCCACCAGGGGACGCTTGGGGCTGAGCAAAGCCTTGCTTAGCGCGTCGATCTCGGCGCCCATCAGCGGGCCGGCACAGGCGAGGGCGGCGAACTTGGCGATGCCGTGGGTGGTGGCCTCGGCCCGATGCGCGGTGCCGAAAGCATCGTTGACGAAAACATCGCACAACGCAGCCATTTTTTTAGCCAGCGTCTCGTCGTTCTTTTTTTCGCCCTTGTTACAACGGCAATTTTCCAGCAGCACCAGTTCGCCCGGCTTGACCGCCACACCGTCCAGCCAGTCATGCAGCAAAGGCACGGGCCGGCCGAGCAACTCGGACAGCCGTTTGGCCACCGGGGCAAGCGAATCTTCGGGCTTGAGTTCGCCCTCGGTGGGACGGCCCAGGTGGGATGTCACCATCACGGCGGCATTGGCATTCAGTGCCATGCGCATCGCCGGCAACGACGCGCGAATGCGCGTGTCATCGGTGATGCGGCCGGCCTCGTCCTGCGGAACGTTGAGGTCGGCGCGTATGAACACGCGCTTTCCGGCAAGCTCGCGGACCAAGTCGGCCATTTTCAACACATGCATGACGACCCGCCCCTTACTTTGCGTTGACCAGCGCCAGCGTAGTGTCGAGCATGCGGTTGGAAAAGCCCCACTCGTTGTCGTACCAGGAGCAGACCTTTACCAGCGTGCCCTCGGCCACCTTGGTGAGCGAGGCATCAAAGGTGGACGAGGCCGGGTCATGATTGAAGTCGCTCGACACCAGCGGCTCGGTGTTGTAGTTGAGAATGCCCTTCAACTCGCCCTCGGACGCGGCTTTCATGATGGCGTTGACTTCATCAACACTGGTGGCGCGTTTGGCGGTGAAGGTCAGGTCGACGATGGACACGTTGATGGTGGGCACACGCATGGCGTAGCCGTCGAGCTTGCCGTTCAGTTCCGGCAGCACCAGTCCAACCGCGGCGGCGGCGCCGGTCTTGGTCGGGATCATGTTCATGCTGGCCGAACGTGCCCGGCGCAGGTCCTCGTGGTAAACATCGGTCAGCACCTGGTCGTTGGTGTAGGCATGCACGGTGGTCATCAGCCCGCTCACCACGCCGATTTTTTCGTGCAGCGGCTTGACCAGCGGCGCGAGGCAGTTGGTGGTGCACGATGCGTTGGAGATCACCGTGTCAGAAGCCTTCAGCACCTTGTGGTTGACGCCGAACACCACGGTGGCGTCAACATCCTTGCCGCCGGGGGCCGAGATGATGACTTTTTTCGCACCTGCGGCGATATGCGCCGAGGCCTTTTCCTTGGTGGTAAAAAAACCGGTGCACTCGAGCACCACATCAACCTTGAGTTCCTTCCAAGGCAATTCTGCCGGGTTGCGCTTGGCGCAAACCTGGATGCGATCGCCGTTGACGATCATGGTGTCACCCTCCACCGTGACCGTCCCGGGAAACTTGCCGTGCGCAGTATCGAAACGCGTCAGGTGGGCATTGGTCTTGGCATCGCCAAGGTCGTTGATCGCAACAATCTGGATGTCGTGTTTTTTGCCGCTTTCATAATGTGCGCGCAGGATGTTACGGCCGATGCGGCCGTAACCGTTGATGGCGATGCGGATGGTCATACTCTTGCTCCTAGGAACTTGTTTAAAGTTGAAACAAAAAGGCTCATATAGCGAATGATGTTGGTGGCTCATCTAGTGAGCCTGTGTAAGCGGAAACTGGTTGTGTAGCGCAGAGGCGCTGGACCAGGAGAGGCGAAATGAGGACGAGGGAATTG
>JANXRV010000108.1:0-71326 GCA_025356665.1 Pseudomonadota bacterium | reverse complement strand
GCCCAGAGTGCTTATCAACCTTGCCAATTCCCTCGTCCTCATTTCGCGTCTCCTGGTCCAGCGCCTCTGCGCCATACGGCCAGTTTCCGCCCCCACAGGCTCACCAGATGAGCCACCAACAGCATTCGCTAAATGAGCCTTGTTTTTAAGGTGCAGCCCGGCCAAGCCGGACCTGCGTCATTCCGCAAGACAGGGAGGGAGTCTTGATTCCGGAATGCGCGCAGGCCGCGACTGAGCCTTGCCACACAAACCATTTGAACAGGCGGATGTAAGCCGGGTGTTTCCGGCAGGGGCCAATTTGTGAGAATTGGTAACCGTGCGCCGCGCTCAAGGCGAAAAGCCGTGGCACGAAGCGAATCAAGCGCCCGTCATACGAGCGCGCTCAACCCGCCCTTAAGCAATCCATTTGCGCGCATTGCGGAACAGGCGAATCCAGGCACTGTGCTCCAACCAGTCGGCCGGACTCCAGGACATCTGCGCCGAACGGAACACCCGCTCCGGGTGCGGCATCAGCGCGGTGAAACGGCCGTCGGCCGTCGTCACTCCGGTGAGTCCACCGGGTGCGCCGTTGGGATTTTGCGGGTAGCGCTCTGCCGGCTTGCCATAGCTGTCGACAAAACGCAGGGTGGAGATGACCTTCGCCTGGTGCCCCTCCTCGCGGAATACCGCGCGGCCTTCACCGTGCGCGATCACCACCGGCATACGGCTACCGGCCATGCCGCTAAAAAACAGCGAAGGATTTTCCGGCACTTCAACCATCACCAGCCGCGCCTCGAATTGCTCCGAGCGGTTTTTCACAAACTTCGGCCAGTAATCGGCGCCGGGAATCAGTTCGGTCAGATTGGCCATCATCTGGCAGCCGTTGCAAATGCCCAGCGCAAAACTGTCGGTGCGAGTAAAAAACACGCTGAAGTCGTCGCGCGCACGCTGGTTGAACAGGATCGATTTCGCCCAACCCTCGCCACCGCCAAGCACGTCGCCATAAGAAAAACCGCCGCAGGCGGCAAAGCCCTTGAAGGCGGCCAGCGAACGGCGGCCGCTGATGATGTCGCTCATGTGCACATCGACGGCATCAAAGCCGGCACGATCAAAGGCCGCCGCCATTTCAACCTGGCCGTTGACGCCCTGCTCGCGCAAAATCGCAAGCTTCGGTCGCGCTCCCGTGCCAATAAAAGGCGCAGCGATGTCATCAGCCGGGTCGTAGGAAAGTTGCGCGTGCAGCCCCGGATCGAGCACATCGAGCACGCTGTCGTATTCTTCCTGGGCGCACTGCGGATTGTCGCGCAAGCTTTGCATGCGCCAGGTGGTTTCTGACCAAATGCGCTGCAATTCGACACGCGGCACCGAGAACACCGGCTTGGCGTTGCGCACCAGCCGGATCTGCCCGGTTTTATTCGGGTTGCCGATCAGGTGGGCGACAAGACCGTGTTCGCGCAGCGCCGCGAGCACGGCGTTGCGCTCGGCGGCGCGCACCTGCAGCACCGCACCCAACTCTTCTGCAAACAAGGCGGCCAGCATGCGCTCGTCGCTGCGCCCCTGCAAAACTCCCGGCGTGCGCTCGCTGCCATCGACATCGAGGGCCTGCGCATCGTATGACAACAGATCCAGATTGAGGGTAACGCCGCAATGGCCGGCGAAGGCCATCTCACACACCGTGGCGTAAAGACCGCCATCGGAACGATCGTGATAGGCGAGCAATTTCCCATCGGCATTGAGCGCCTGAATTGCGGCGAAAAAGCGCTGCAACGCCGCGGGCTCATCGACGTCGGGTGCGGCGTTGCCCATTTGCCCGAAAACCTGCGCGAGTATTGAACCGCCCAGCCGGTTGCGGCCCGCAGCGACATCAATCAACAGCAATTCGGTTTCGCCTTGATCGAGCTTGAGTTGCGGCGTCAGTGTGCGCCTGACGTCGGAGCAGGCGGCAAAAGCCGAGATGATAAGAGACACCGGCGAGACCACCTCGCGCGCCTTGCCACCATCGTCGCTCCAGGCGGTGCGCATGGACAGCGAGTCTTTTCCAACCGGGATGCTGACGCCGATGCTGATGCACAGGTCGGCGACAGCGCGCACGGTATCGAACAGCCCGGCGTCCTCGCCGGCGTATCCGGCCGGGGACATCCAGTTGGCGGATAGCTTGACGCCGGCCAGAGAATCGATCGCCGCGGCGGCGATATTGCTGATGGCCTCGCCCACGGCCATGCGCCCGGACGCGGGCGCGTCGATCAGCGCCAGCGGCGTGCGCTCGCCCATGGCCATGGCCTCTCCGGCATGCCCCTCAAAGCCTAACAGCGTCGCGGCGCAGTCGGCCACCGGAACCTGCCACGGACCGACAAAAGGGTCTCGAGAACACAGGCCACCGACCGTGCGGTCACCAATCGAAACGAGGAAGGTCTTGTCGGCGACGGCCGGATGACGCAGCACGCGGCGGCAGGCCTCATCGAGCGTGATGGCGCTGAAATCCAGCGGCGGCAGGCGTCGCACAAAGTGCACCACGTCGCGCGTCATGCGCGGTGGCTTGCCCAACACCACCTCCAGCGAAATATCCACAGGTGCGAGGGGACGATCACCCTGCTCCGGATCGGACACCAGCAAGCGGTCCTCTTCGGTTGTTTCACCCAGCACCGCAAACGGGCAGCGCTCACGCTCGCAAAGCAAGCGAAAAGACGCAAGCCTGTCAGGTGCAACGGCGAGCATGTAGCGCTCCTGCGACTCGTTGCACCAGATCTCACGCGGCGACATGCCCGATTCCTCCGAGGGCGCTGCGCGCAGGTTGACGCGGGCGCCGCGACCAGAGGAGTGGGCGAGTTCGGGGAGCGCGTTAGACAGGCCGCCGGCGCCGACATCGTGGATAGACAGGATCGGGTTGTCCGCACCAAGCTGCCAGCAGCGGTCTATGACCTCCTGAGCGCGACGCTCAATTTCGGCGTTACCGCGCTGCACCGAGTCAAAATCCAGGTCTTCGGCGTTGGCGCCGGTGTCCATACTCGAGGCGGCGCCACCGCCCATGCCGATCAGCATGCCCGGACCGCCCAGTTGCACCAGCAGGGTTCCAGCCGGCAGCCCGAGCTTTTGCACATGCTCGGCGGCAATATTGCCTATGCCGCCGGCGATCATGATGGGCTTGTGATAGCCGCGCACCACGCCATCCACCTCGGCTTCAAAGCTGCGGAAGTAACCGGCGAGATTGGGGCGTCCGAACTCATTATTGAATGATGCCGCGCCAATCGGACCGTCGAGCATTATTTGCAGGGCCGAGGCGATGCGCGAGGGCTTGCCAAAATCTTTTTCCCAAGGCTGCTCTGCCCCGGGAATGCGCAGGTTCGACACCGTGAAACCGACCAGTCCGGCCTTGGGTTTGCCGCCCCTTCCGGTGGCGCCCTCGTCGCGGATCTCGCCGCCAGAGCCTGTTGCCGCCCCCGGGAAGGGCGAGATGGCAGTCGGGTGGTTATGTGTTTCGACCTTCATCAGCGTGTGCGTCAGCGCGTCATGATAAGCATAGGCACCTTTGCCATCCGGGTAAAAGCGTCGAAACTGCCCGCCTTCCATGACCGCCGAATTGTCCGAGTAGGCGACCACCGTGCCCTGCGGATGGGCCTTGTGCGTTTCACGGATCATGCCAAACAGACTTTCGGCGCGCGGCTTGCCGTCTATCACCCAGGAGGCGTTGAATATCTTGTGACGGCAGTGCTCCGAATTGGCCTGTGCAAACATGGTCAGTTCGGCGTCGGTCGGATTGCGGCCCGCGCTGCTGAAATGGTCGAACAAATAATCGATTTCGTCGGGCGACAATGCCAGCCCCATGTCGCGATTGGCGCGCTCCAGCGCGGCCTTGCCGCCATCGGAAAGGTCGACCACCTCGAGCGGCCGTGGCGCGACGTGACGGAACAAGGCCTGCGCGTCTTCGAGCCGCTCCAACACCGCCTCGACCATGCGGTCGTGCACCAGCGGCAGCACCTCGGCACGATGTTTCGCCAGAGCCGCGGCATCGGAAAAATACCAAGAGCAGCCGCGCTCGATGCGCGTCACCGCCTCAAGGCCGCATTGGCGGGCGATATCGGTCGCCTTGGAGGACCATGGTGAGATGGTGCCAATGCGCGGGGTGACCACGATCATAGACGGAGAAGCTTCCGCCGCCGCGTCACCATAAGCCAGAATGCGCCCGAGCTTGTCCTGCTCAGATACGGAAAGCGGTCGTGTGACTTCGACAAAATGCCAGAAACAGGTGCTGCGGACAGAGAGTCCGGCCGTCGCCAGACCGGCGAGGCGTGCGTTGAGCTTGTCGAGTCGAAAGGCGGAGAGGGCTGCTCCGCCGCGCAGAGTAAGGATGTCCGGCATTTGCGCTGCTTTTAAAGCGCAATTATAACGGTGATTGCACTATCCAGTGATGAACCGGCGGGGCGGCGTGGGGTCTCCATCCCCGCCCATCAGCGCTTCAGCTGCAAACCGTCCTTGACGTTTCCGGACAGCGCCAGACTGGCGCGCGACTGCGTCGGGCCGGAGCGCAGTTCGAGCTGAATCCGGCCGGTGGTTTCGCCGGTCACGCCAACCTCGGCCGCACCGTTCGCCGACATCAGCCCGCCGGCAATACGCAGGTTGCGCAATTGCACCCGTCCGGTATCGACGACCAAGCCGCTATTGAGCTCCGAGAACAGGGTCGAGCCACCGGCCTGCGTTCCGGATTGCTGCAGCAGCCGTGTAAAGTCGATTTTGTTAAGCGTGCCCTTTTCCACCTTCACGCTGCCTTCAAAACGAACTGACGGGAACAGCATGGCCGGATTGACCGAGCGCATAGAGTAAGCGCCCCTGCCCTCCAGCTTGCCGCTGGAAAAAACTTGGGGAACAAGCTTAGCCGGATCGAGCAGGCGCACCGCAACTTCGCCGTCCAAGGTCCACTCGGACACCCATTTCAGTCTTGCGTTGCCATTCAGACGGCCCTCAAAGGCCTTCGCCTCGAACTCTGAAAGCATCAGCTCGTCGCGCGTGAGCACGCCCTTCGCGGCAAAATCATCCAGGCTGAAAGCAGCGCCAAACACCGGCGGGAATGTTTTGGCGGCAATTTCAACTTTCACGCCGTCGGACTCGAACATCAGCTGCGCGTTCTGCGACTTGTCCGCAGTCGCAATCCCCAGTCGCGTCAGGCGGCCATCACCTCCCACGTTGCCCTCGAGGTTCAACGGCGGCAGCGCCAGGCCTTTCAATTCAAGCTTCAGGGCAGGCAGGACAAAACGTTCGATGCGCAGTGCCTGCGCATCGAACGGCTTGGCCGCATTGCCCTGATTACCCCATAGCGCGGCGGCGAGCATCGCCGTGGGCACCACCGCACCGTCAAGTTCAACAGACTTAAAAATCTTAACCTCGCCCAGAAGCGAGCCCAATTCGGGCGAAGCGCGCACCTCCGAGAAGCGCGCTTGCGGCTCGGTGCCGATGGCGACTTTCTCAAAGCGCAATTGCGGCGCAGGAAACAACGACAGTCGCACCGAACCGATGGTCACCGGCTGGCCGAAACGCGCACTCGCCAGTTTTTCATAGACCGGGATGTAAGTGTTCAGCGGCATCACGTGCATCAGGCCGACGACAGCAAGCAATAGCCCGAACATCGTAATGGCGATCGGCTTACCCCATTGCCGCGATGGACGTGACATCGATGTGCGCGCCTTGGAAGTCCGCTCGGCACCCATGCTCGCCTGGTCTTGCTTACGGTCGTACATCTCCGCATCCGACTGCTTGCGCGCATCGGCGTCGGCTTTTTCGCGCAACCGCGCTTCCTTGCGCGCCTTGGCGGCGGCTTCGGCCTCGGCCTTTGCGCTGGCCTTTTTATCCTGTTCGCGCGCCTGCTCTTCAGCGGCGGCCTGGCGTTCGACTTCTTCCCGTTCGCGCCCGGCGCGCTCCTCCGCCTCTTTTTCTGCCAGCGCCGCTGCGGCCTCCTGCCTGGCTTTTTCCTGCCTCAGACGCGCCTTTTGCTCGGTTTGCTCGCGTTCATGACGCGCGGCTTCCTCACGCTCTTTTTGCTCCGCTTCCAGTCTTTCATTCAGGTCAGACTCAAGACTGTCGAGTTGGAAAGCATCGCCCTTCTTGTCAGAAGGGCCAACCGCGGCCACCTCGGCCACCTTGGCAAGCGCAGCCTTTGCACCGGCGTCCGCCAACTGGCGCGCGCGTTCCGCAGCCTGCTGTTTTTCCGCTTGCTGTTTTTCTGCCTCGCGAAGCTCGGTCTCGCGCCTGGACGTCTGCTCAGCCTCACGCGCCGCCTTTTCCGCGCTCTCACGCTCCAGGCGCGCCTGGTTTTCAGCCTCGGCTCGCGCCAGCGCTTCGGTCTCCTCCCTGCGTTCAGCGTCTTGCCTTGCCATTAGTTCGGCCGCCTCTCGTGCCTGGCGTTCGGCATGCTCTTTTTGCTTACGTTCGGATTCTTCCTGCGCCAAGCGCTCGGCCGCCGCCTTGGCCTCGGCCTCCTGCCTGGACCGGAGTTCGGCCGCCTCTCGTACCTGTCGTTCGGCATGCTCTTTTTGCTTACGTTCGGATTCTTCCTTCGCCAGGCGCTCGGCCGCCGCCTTGGCCTCGGCCTCCTGCCTGGACCGGAGCTCGGCTGCCTCACGCGCCTTGCGCTCAAGCTCCAGACGGGCCGACAACGCTGCTTCGACGCGCGCGCTTTCCGCCGCCGCGTTGCGCGCCTTGTCCTCAACTTCGTGCACCTGGCGTGCGGCGTCCGCCCTGAGGCGAAGTTCCGCTTCCTCGCGCGCCTCGCGATCCGCCCGCTCACGCGCAATCCGGTCAGCCTGGTCACGCACCTTATGCTCAGCATCTTCCTGGGCGCGGCGCACGGCGTCTTCCCTCGCCTTGAGTTCGGCCTGGGCGCGCGCAGCGCGTTCAGCTGCCAGGCTGAGCTTCAGTTCCTCGGTTTCACGCTTGAGACGCTGCTGCTCCTCATCGCGATGCCGATTCTCTTCATCGCGCCTGGCCTTTTCTGCGGCATCCTTGCGCGCGCGCTCCTCCGCCTCCTGCTTTGCTCTGGCTTCGGCCTCCAGTCGCAGGCGTTCTTCGGTTTCACGCCGCTCTTTTTCCGCAAGCTCACGACGCATTTTTTCTTCCGCCGCGCTGCGCGCAAGCACCTCCGCCGCTTTGCGCGACTGATCTTCGATTTCCCGCTTGGCGCGCGCTTCAGCCAGCTTGCGCTGCAACGCTTCAGCGTCAGCGTTGGGTGCGCCCTCTGCCTTGCGTTTCACATCACCATCGGCGCGTGCGATCTCATCCACCCTGGCCTTGGCTTGGGCTTGGGCTTGGGCTTGAGCTTGGGCTTGAGCTTGGGATTGCGCAAGCGCCACGGCTTTTGCCTTGACCTGGGCCTGGGCCTCTGACTCGGACTGCGCACGCTGCGCCGCCTCGGCGGCAAGCTTTTGTTTTGCCGCGGCGAGTTCCTTCGCGCGCGTGGCTGCAGCAGTGCGGGCAATCTCTTCCGCCTCGCGCTTTTGCCGCTCCGCCTCCAGATTCCTGACCTGCGCCACCGCAGCGGGCGCAGCTTTGGGCGCCGCCGCCTTGGACGGGGCCGCCGTGAAATCCAGATCGTCTTCATCAGCCACCGGACTTTGCGTCGGCGGTGACTCGGTCTTGGGCGCGGTGACAAACTCGCGGATGAACCCTTCCCTCACCAACTGCTTGAGCGCCTCCAGGAGCTTGGGCTCAGGCCGGTCAAGCCGCTTTTGCAACTCGCCGACCGTGCCCCTGCCATCCACCTCCTTGAGAACGTCGCGCAGGTCGCGGGAGAGCAGGCTGGTCTTGCCGCTGGTCTCCATCAAACCCTTGGCCGTCTTGGTTAATACCGTCCTGCGGTCCATGCTCGTCTTTCAGGTTCAGGTCTAGGCTGTCGGGGGACAGGTCTCTGGCTTCGCGTTCAGGGTGGCAAACACAGCCCCCGCGTGCGCGCTCCACAGGCACACCCTCACAATCTTGCGGCTGTTGGAAAAGACTGATTTCCTATGAATTTACAGTCATTATAGGGATTCTGACTGAGGCGGTGAAGGAACTGCTTCACGCTGCCGCACACCTGTTCACATAGAATCTTCATCCAAAACAATGCTCAAACACGACACCTATGACGCCATTATAGTTGGCGGCGGTCACAACGGCCTGGTCTGCGCCTGCTACCTAGCCGGAGCAGGACTAAAGGTCCGCGTGCTGGAAAAGCGCGCAATCGTCGGCGGTGCCGCCGTCACGGAAGTGTTTCATCCGGGCTTTCGCAACTCAACGCTGAGCTACACCGTCAGCCTGCTGCAAGCCAGGGTCATAGCCGACCTCGGTCTGGCCGGGCATGGCTTGCGCGTGGTCGAGCGACCCCTGCCTAATTTCCTGCCCTTCCCTGACGGGCGCTGCCTTCGCATGCACGCGGATTTGCCGTCACTTCGCACCGAAATCGCGCGCTACTCCAAACGCGATGCCGCCCGCGTCGGCGACTATCTCGCGCTGGTGGCGCGCATGGCCGATACGCTGCGCGGACTCATCCTCGAAACGCCCCCCAATCTGGGCGGCGGCTGGCGCGCGGCGTGGTCCGCGTTGGGTCTGGGCCGCAAGCTGTCGCGCATTGGCCTCGAAGGCCAGCGCGACTTGTGGGAGTTCCTCACGCGCAGCGCCGGCGACCTCCTCGATGACTGGTTCGAAAGCGATCAGGCAAAAGCG
This sequence comes from Pseudomonadota bacterium, assembly GCA_025356665.1. Lineage (GTDB taxonomy): Bacteria > Pseudomonadota > Gammaproteobacteria > Burkholderiales > SG8-39 > CAITSH01. Next base: position 62,662 of record JANXRV010000108.1, on the reverse strand, counting down.
GCCTTCGGTTTTGACTCCATCGTCGGCAATTTCGCCGGCCCGTATTCGCCCGGCTCCGCCTACGTCCTACTGCACCATGCCTTCGGCGAGATTAACGGCAAGCGCGGCAGCTGGGGTCATGCGATAGGCGGCATGGGTGCAATCAGTAACGCACTGGCTGCCGAGGCGCGCCGCCGCGGCGTGGACATAGCCACCGACGCCGCAGTGGCGGAAGTGACGGTGCGCGGCAATCGCGCAAGCGGTGTGATACTGGAGGACGGCCGCAGCTTTGAGGCGAAAGCGGTGGCCTCCGGCGTCAATCCAAAACTGCTCTACGGCAAGCTCATCGCCGCGAGCGCCCTGCCCGATGCCTTCCGCACGCGCATGGCGCGTTGGAAATGTGCCTCGGGCGTGCTGCGCATGAACGTGGCGCTATCGGAACTACCCGACTTCAGCAGCGCCCCGGGCGAGAATCAGCAGCCGCATCACGGTGCCGGCATTATCATCGCCCCCTCGCTTGCCTACATGGAACGCGGCTTCTTTGACGCGCGCACCCTCGGTTGGTCGCGCGAACCCATTGTCGAAGTGCTGATCCCGAGCACGCTCGATGATTCACTCGCGCCCAAGGGACAGCATGTCGCCAGCCTGTTTTGCCAATACTTCAATCCGGAATTGCCCGGAGGGCAGTGCTGGGACACGGCGCGCGATACAGCCGCCGATGCCGCCATCGCGGTGGTCAATCGCGTTGCGCCCAACTTCAGCGCCAGTATCATCGCCCGCAGCATCCACACGCCGCTGGACCTTGAGCGCACATTTGGGCTCATCGGCGGCGACATTTTCCATGGCGCGCTGACCCCGGACCAGTTATTCAGCGCAAGGCCCCTGCTAGGACACGCCGACTACCGCGGCCCGATACAAGGCCTTTATCACTGCGGCTCGGGTGCCCATCCGGGCGGCGGCGTAACCGGCGCACCTGGATACAACGCGGCGCGGGAGATGATCCGCGACTTGAAGTAAGGCCAGCATCGGCTGGAAACGGCCTATTGGCGCGGGTTCCCAGCTGGTGTGCAGACCCCGCTAGGCCTTTCCGAATCCCCCGCCGCCCGGCGTTTCAATCACGAACACATCACCGGGATTCATTTCCGCCTGGTCCGCCCCGCCGAGTTCTTCGATGCTGCCGTCGATGCGTTCGACGCGGTTGCGCCCGACCTGGGCCGGCAGGCCACCGGCCATGCCGTAAGGCGGAATGCGCCTGTGACCCGACAGGATGGCCGCCGTCATGGCCTCAAGAAAGCGCACGCGACGCACCGCGCCGTTGCCGCCATGCCAGCGCCCGCCTCCGCCCGAGCCCTGTTTGATTTCAAAACTCTCCAACAGCACCGGGAAACGCCATTCAAGCACCTCGGGGTCGGTCAGACGTGAATTGGTCATATGCGTCTGCACGACGTCGGTGCCGTTGAAACCCTCGCCCGCGCCCGAGCCGCCGGAAATGGTTTCGTAATACTGGTAGGTCTTGTTGCCGAAAGTAAAGTTGTTCATGGTGCCCTGCGAAGCGCCCATGACGCCCAAAGCGCCGTACAGCGTGTCGGTCAGGCATTGTGAGGTTTCGACGTTACCGGCCACCACCGCCGCAGGGAAGCGCGGGTTGAGCATTGACCCTTCAGGGATGATCACCTCCAAAGGTTTGAGGCAGCCGGCGTTGAGTGGAATATCGTCGTCGACGAGGCTGCGGAACACATAGAGCACCGCCGCCATGCAAACCGCCGAGGGCGCGTTGAAGTTGTTGGGCAGTTGCGCCGAGGTGCCGGTGAAATCAATAACCGCGCTGCGACTCTTTTTATTGATGGTGATCCTGACCTTGATCAGACCGCCGTTGTCCATCTCGTATTCAAAAGCGCCGTCCTTTAGCACGTCGATGACGCGGCGCACCGCCTCCTCGGCGTTGTCCTGCACATGGCGCATATAGGCGTGCACCACTTCCAGACCGAAGTGGGCAACCATGCGGCGCAGTTCCTGAACGCCTTTTTCATTGGCGGCAATCATGGCGCGCAGGTCGGCCATGTTCTGCTCGACGTTGCGTGTCGGGTACTTGGCCGATTGCAGCAGCGCCACGGTTTCGGCCTCGCGCAGACGCCCTTCCTCGACCAGCAGGAAGTTGTCGATAAGCACACCTTCCTCTTCAATGTGCTTGCTGTAGGGCGGCATGGATCCGGGCGTGATGCCGCCGATGTCGGCATGATGGCCGCGTGAACCAACGTAGAACAGGATGTGCTCGCCAGCATCGTCGAACACTGGCGTAATGACGGTAATGTCGGGCAGGTGGGTGCCGCCGTTGTAGGGCGCGTTGAGCACGTAGACGTTGCCGGCTTTCATCTTGCCGGTGTTCTCGCGAATCACCGTGCGTATCGATTCGCCCATAGATCCCAAGTGCACCGGCATGTGCGGCGCATTGGCGATGAGTTCGCCCGCCTGGTTGAACACCGCGCAGGAAAAATCCAGGCGCTCCTTGATATTCACCGAGTAGGCGGTGTTGGCCAGACGCAGGCCCATTTGCTCGGCGATGGACATGTAGAGGTTGTTGAAAATCTCCAGCATCACCGGATCGACCTTGGTGCCCATGGCGTGGCGCTCCGGCCTCGCCTCAATGCGCTCGAGGACGATGTGATCGCGCGCCGTGAGTTCGGCCTGCCAGCCGGGCTCCACCACGGTGGTGGCATTGGCCTCGGCAATGATGGCAGGCCCCTTGAGCTTGTCACCCGCTTGCAGCGCATCGCGAACGAACACAGGCGTCGCATGATGCCTGCCGCCGGTGAACATCTGCACCGTTTGGGCCGCCTGCGGCGTGCCGATGCGCGTACCGGGCGCCGGCATCGCCTCGGGCGGCGCCTCCGAGGCGCCTATGGCCTCGACCGACACCGCCTCGGCGATCAGCCCGCGATTGGGCATCAGGAAGGAATAGCGCATGCGATAGGCCGCCTCGAACTCGGCGACCATTCCGGGAATAGCGGCGAGTTTTACGATCAAGGCCGAATCGGTACCGTCATAGCGCAGGTGCACGCGCTTGAGGACACGCACGCGCTCGGGCGGCAGGCCCTGCCCGAGTAATTCCTCGCGCGCCGAAACGGCGAGTCGGTCCAGCACCGACTCGAGCTCGCCAACATGCTTGGGCTCGAGCTTTACCTCAACGGCCTGCTCACGCATCGCCGTCTGGTCGGCAAGGCCCATGCCATAGGCTGAAAGAACGCCGGCCAGCGGATGAATGAACACCCGCGTCATACCCAGCGCATCAGCAACAAGGCAGGCGTGCTGGCCGCCGGCGCCGCCAAAGCAGCACAGCGTGTATTCGGTGACATCGTGGCCGCGCTGCACCGAAATTTGCTTGATGGCGTTGGCCATGTTGCCAACGGCGATGTCGATGAATCCCTCGGCCACGGCCTCGGGTGTGCGCGCATTACCCGTGGCCTTGCGGATGTCTGCGGCAAGAGCGGTAAATTTTTGACGCGCGACATCGGCATCCAGACGCTCGGTGCCGGAACGCCCGAACACAGGCGGAAAAAATTTCGGCTGGATCTTGCCCAGCATGACATTGCAGTCGGTCACGGCAAGCGGTCCGTCCTTGCGATACGACGCCGGCCCGGGGTTGGCGCCGGCCGAATCAGGCCCGACGCGATAGCGCGCCCCGTCAAAATGCAGGATCGAGCCGCCGCCTGCGGCCACGGTGTGGATGCTCATCATCGGCGCGCGCATGCGCACGCCGGCGACCTGGGTCTCGAACACGCGCTCAAGGTCGGACAACTGCGTGCCGGCGAAATGCGACACGTCAGTGGAGGTGCCGCCCATGTCGAAACCGATGATTTTTTCAAAGCCCGCCATGAGCGAGGTGCGCACCGCGCCGACGATGCCACCAGCCGGCCCGGACAGAATGGAGTCCTTGCCCTGGAAGCGTCGCGCATCGGTAAGGCCGCCGTTCGATTGCATGAACATCAGACGCACACCGGACAATTCGGAGGCGACCTGATCCACATAGCGGCGCAGGATGGGCGACAAATACGCGTCAACCACCGTGGTGTCACCGCGCGACACCAGTTTCATCAAGGGGCTGACCTGGTGCGAGACCGATACCTGGCTAAAGCCGGCCTCGCGTGCCGCTTCGGCCGTGCGCTTTTCATTGTCGGTAAATCGGTAGCCGTGCATGAAAACGATCGCCACCGAGCGGTAGCCCTCGGCGTAGGCGGCATCCAGTTCCCGTCTCGCCGCCGCGATATCCAGCGACGCCAGCACCTCGCCGCGCGCGCCGATGCGTTCGTCGATTTCGACCACCCTGGAATAAAGCAGCTCGGGCAGGATGATATTGCGGTCGAACAGCCGCGGGCGGTTCTGGTAGGCGATGCGCAGCGCGTCGCGAAAACCGCGGGTGATCAGGAGCAGGGTTTTTTCGCCCTTGCGCTCGAGCAAGGCGTTGGTCGCAACCGTGGTGCCCATCTTGACCGCTTCGATTTGCTCGCCTGGAATAGCCGCCCCGGCGGCCACACCCATCAAGTGACGTATGCCCGCCACCGCCGCATCACGATAATGACCGGGGTTTTCCGACAGCAGCTTGTGTGTGCTGATGGAGCCATCTGGGCGGCGCGCGACGATATCTGTGAAGGTGCCGCCGCGGTCTATCCAGAATTGCCAGCGAAGTGATGTGGGTTGTGTGTTCATGGTATGAGTCCGGTGGTTTGTTCAGACTTTGCGGCACGAAAGGCCGAAAGCAGCATTTTTCCTTCGTCGCCCGCTTGCGCGAGCCAGTCGTTCATAACAATTTCGGCCGCCGCGGCAAAAGCGGCGCGCAACACCGGCGAAAGCGCAGGCGCGACAACACCGCCAGCCTGCCGCAAACGGCCATAATTTTCCTCGACACGCGCGCCCATGCGCTGCCACAACGACCGCATTGTGGCCGCGGCACAAGCCTCTATATCTGCCTGCAACCCCACATCAAGCTCGTTCCAACTCGCCAGGTTCATGGTTGTCAGACTGAGTGGCACAGCATAATGCAGCGGCGTAAAACACGGCAGGACCGGCCACAGCCTGGCACCGGCGCCGCCATCCCCCGAGGACATCACGCCATCGAGTTCGCCTGCCCCGAGCAGGCCAAGCGCCTGCGTGAACGGTGTGTAAAACGCCTTCGCCCCCGTTCGCCCGAACACCTGGGCACTGCCCGCGTCATAGGTGCGCACACGCAAGCCCTTCAAGGCCTGGACGTCGGCAATGGGAGAACGCGTCCAAAGTCCGGTCGGCGGCCAGGGCGAGGCGTAAAGCAATTTCTGCCCCAGTCCGGTCAGTACGCGCTCGTATTGCGGGCGCGCCAGATTAAACAGCAGGCGGGCATCGTCGGTGCCAAGGGTGAGGAATGGCAAGGACGGCAGTTGGAACAAGGGATGAAGCGCAACGAGCGCGCCGGCGAAAGAATCGGCCAGCATGATGCATCCTGCGCTAACCGCTTCAAACTGCTCGCGTGTGTTCAGTCCGGCGGCTCCATCGGTCTTGACGCAAATGCGCACACGTCCCGCGGTAACACGCCCAAGGCGCCGGGCGAATTCAAGATCCCCCTCGCCAGCGATTGAAGTGGCGGGATACTCATTGGCGAGATCCCATGCAAAGGAAGGCGCGGGACCATTTTCCATCACTTGCTCAGGCAAACCCATGATACGCCCCGGCGTTTGACATATTCACAGCCATGCGGCACCGCGTTAAAGCGAGGTGGCGGCACGGCCCGCCTGGTCATACAGACCAGACAGAAGCGGCAAGAAACACGCCAACTCGCCCAACAAAACGCCCGCTGCGAGAAGAACCCTCCGGCCGTCTAGCGAGTGCTATCGGCACCATGGGTGACATAGGTGCCGTGGTATGGGCTCGTTGCGACGAACGGCGCAATATAGCTATTTATCGATAATTTGTCATCGTTTTACTAGATTAAGCTGGGGCAGCGCTGATCAAGTCCTGCCAATGAGAGTCCAATGGGAGAGTCCATTGAGAGAAGCCCTTGAGCGGCTTGCCTCTGACGCGGGGGAATATACAAGGGGGCTTTCCCCCCTTGTTCAGTCAATCCCTAAAAATTAACGTGCCCATCCATGCGATCATCCGGCCCCGCCATCAAGGCAGTACGCCGTCATCACCTCCCACGACGACAAGACATAGCGGCAAGCCACCACTACAATACAAGCTAGCATCCTCCCGCCAAAGACTCGACATGCCTAACACCAGTACCGCGCCAAGGATCGTCAGCCAACCCGCCGAGCTTCGCCGACTCATTCGCACAGGCACGTTCAGCAGCCAGACTTCAGGGCAGACACCGGGATATGCGCAAGGCAACATCGCCATCCTGACTAAGGACTATGCCGAGGAATTTTTGCGCTTTTGCCTGGCCAATCCAAAACCCTGCCCCATCTTGGCAATGAGCGAACCGGGCGATCCGCGCCTGCCGCGCCTGGGTGCGGACCTTGACATCCGTACCGATATCTCGCGCTACTGCGTATTCCGCGACGGCGAAGCTGCGGGCGAAGCCGACGACCTGATGGCCTTATGGCGCGACGACTTTGTCACCTTCGTACTCGGCTGCTCATTCTCTTTCGAGCAGGCGTTGATCGAGGCGGGGCTCAAGGTGCGCCATATCGAACAGGGTCGCAATGTGCCGATGTACCGCACCAATATCGCCACCACGGCGGCGGGACGTTTTAGCGGGCCCATGGTCGTGTCGATGCGACCGTTTGTCGCCGCCGATGCGATCCGCGCCATCCAGACAACCACGCGCTTCCCCAATGTGCACGGTGCCCCGGTGCATTTTGGCAACCCCGCCGCGATCGGCATCAAAGACATCGCTCGGCCCGATTATGGCGATGCGGTGGATATCCGGGGCGGCGAGATTCCTGTTTTCTGGGCCTGTGGCGTGACCCCGCAATCAGCCATCCGCACGGCAAAACCGCCCATCAGCATCACCCACAAACCCGGCTGCATGCTGGTGACCGACCTGCGCAACGCCGAGCTTGCCGTACTCTGAGCCCCTCAACCCATCGCAACTTTTTCACAGACCCCAGACCATGCAAACCACCGTCCTTCAGTTTGACTGCATCACCCCGACCGGAACCGATTCACGCAGCTTCGTCGTCAAAAGCCTGGTCATAGGCGGCTGGACGGCGCGCGACGAGGCGGCCGTACACCACCACATCGAGGAACTAAAAGCGCTGGGCGTGCCGGCGCCCTCCAAGACGCCCCTGTACTACATGGGCGCCGTCAACCAGGCGCTGCAAGGCGACACCATGCAGGTGGTCGGCCCCAATACATCCGGAGAAGCCGAGTTCGTGCTCGTCGCCATGGATGGCGAACTATGGGTGACCGCCGGCTCAGACCACACCGACCGCAAGACCGAGGCCTATTCCGTGGCGATTTCAAAGCAGGTGTGCGCAAAAATGCTCGGCCGCACGCTGTGGCGCGTGAGCGACGTGCTGCCCCACTGGGACAAGCTGGTGTTGCGCTCGCATATTATTGAAAATGGCAAACGCACGCCCTACCAGGATGGCACGCTCGCGGCGATGCGCCCGCATCTGGATATAATTAACAAGTACACCGGCGGCGCAAAACTGGCAGACGGCACCGTCCTGTTTTGCGGCACGCTCGCCGCAATCGGCGGCGTGCGTCCGGCGCCGCGCTTCGAGATGGAGCTGCACGACCCAGTGCTCGGGCGCAGCATCGCGCTCGGCTACGCCGTACAGGATCTTGCCCTCGTCGCCTGACCCCAGCTAAAACCCATCGATGGAGCAGGTTGACACCGTTGTCATAGGCGCCGGGGTGGTGGGTCTTGCCGTGGCCCGTGCCCTTGCCATGGCCGGGCGCGAAGTCATTGTGCTTGAGGCCGAAAACGCCATAGGCACGCACACCAGTTCGCGTAATTCGGAAGTCATTCACGCCGGCATCTACTATCCCAAGGGCTCGCTCAAGGCGCGGCTGTGCGTGGCGGGCAGGCAACAGCTCTACGCCTATTGCGCCGATCATGGCGTCAGCCACCAGCGCTGCGGCAAGCTGATCGTCGCCACCTCGGTGGCGCAAATTCCTCAACTGGAAAAAATCCTGGCACAAGGGCGAGCCAATGGCGTGACTGATCTCGCACCCGTGGACCTTGCGAGCGTGCGCGACATGGAACCGGCGGTGCACTGCGTGGCAGCGCTCCACTCGCCCTCGACCGGCATTATCGACAGCCACGGCCTGATGCTCGCCTACCAAGGGGATGCCGAAGCGCACGGCGCCATGCTGGCCTTTACCGGACCGGTCAGTGGCGGCCGCGTGCAAGACGACGGTATCCTCCTCGAGGTCGGTGGCGAGCAACCGATGCAATTGCTGGCGCGCCGCGTCGTCAACAGCGCAGGACTACACGCCCCAAAAGTTGCGGCAAGCCTGGAGGACTTCCCAGCGGCCCACGTGCCACCAAGCTATTACTGCAAGGGCAATTACTATGCCCTCGCCGGCCGCGCGCCCTTTTCGCGCCTGATCTATCCCATACCCGAGGCGGCCGGCCTCGGTGTGCATGTGACGCTGGACCTCGCCGGCCAGGCGCGCTTCGGTCCCGATGTGGAATGGATAGACAAGATCGAATACACCGTCGATCCGCAGCGGGCGGAAAAATTCTATGCCGCTATCCGCACCTACTGGCCGGACCTCAAGGACGGCGCCTTGTCGCCGGGCTACAGCGGCATCCGGCCGAAAATCCAGGCGCCCTCGGAGCCGGCCCGCGACTTCATGATCGAAGGTCCGCGCGACCATGGCGTACCCGGCCTCGTCAACCTCTTCGGCATCGAATCACCCGGGCTGACGGCCTCGCTGGCGCTCGCCGATCTGGTCGCCGGCTTGCTCGCCGACTGAACAACGCAGCTTATGCGGGCAAGCCCGCCAAAAATGCCCCGCGTCCACGCAATTGTTGACCTTTTGCCACGGTGCCGATATCGTCCTTCCACTTTCGCAACACGCTCGACACCCGCAAACATCCCGCAGCGCGTACAAACAGTTGTCCGGATTGACGCGCATACGGACCGTCTGACACACTGTGCCGGACTCGGCGCATCAAGCCCGGGCCCAAAATCAAGGGAGACGATCATGCTGTTCAGGAAATTTGCAATCATCACCGCCTTGGGCTTTGCCAGCGGCCTTGCCACCGCACAAACCAAGTGGGACCTGCCCACGGCCTACGCCACCGGCAACTTCCACACCGAAAACGTGCAGCAGTTCGCCAATGACGTGGAAAAGGCCACCGGCGGCAAGCTGAAGATCCAGGTCCACGCCAACGCGTCCCTCTTCAAGGCGCCGGAAATCAAACGCGCGGTGCAAGGCGGCCAGGCCCAGGCCGGCGAAATCCTGATGGTGAACTTTGAAAATGAAAATGCGCTGTTCGGCCTCGATGGCGTGCCCTTCCTTGCCACAAGCTACACCGACTCACAAAAGCTGTACAAGGCCTCCAAGCCGGTGCTGGAAAAACTCCTCGCCGCGCAGGGCGTGAAGCTGCTGTTCACGGTGCCATGGCCGCCGCAGGGCATCTACTCCAAGAAGCCGCTCGCCAGCGCCGCCGACATGAAAGGCCTGAAATGGCGCGCCTACAGCCCGGCGACCGCGAAAATCGCAGAGCTGGTCGGTGCACAACCGGTGACGGTGCAGGCCGCCGAACTCACCCAGGCCCTCGCCACCGGCGTATGTGACTCCTACATGTCCTCGGGCTCGACCGGCTTTGACACCAAGACCTTCGAATACATCAAAAATTTCTACGACACCCAGGCCTGGCTGCCCAAGAACGCCATCATCGTCAACCAGAAGGCTTTCGACGCCCTCGACAAAGCAACGCAGGACGCGCTGCTCAAGGTTGCGGCTGAATCCGAGGCGCGCGGCTGGAAGATCTCCCAGGAAAAAAACGGCTGGTATTTCGAGCAGCTTGCCAAAAATGGCATGACCATCCACAAGCCCAGTGCCCAGCTCAGCTCGGACCTGAAAAAAGTCGGCGACACCATGCTGCAGGACTGGCTGAAAAAAGCCGGCCCCGACGGCCAGGCCGCGGTCGACGCCTTCCGCAAGATGTGATCCGGCGTACGGCGACGCCATAACAACAACATGCGCCGTACCCTGGACTTTCTCTACGACGCCGCGGGCTATCTCGCGGCGTTTTTTGTATTCGCGATTTTCGTCGTGATGGTGGGTGCCAGCGCCATGCGCGAATTTGGATTACGCACCGGTGGCTCGGATGACCTCGTCGCCTGGTTTTGCGCCGCATCGGCCTTTCTGGGCATGGCGCATACTTTCAAGCGCGGCGATTTTGTGCGCGTCGGCCTGCTCCTTGAAAATCTTGGCCCGCGCCCACGGCACGTTTTTGAAATCATCTCGCTTTCCATCGCCACCACCTTCGTCGGCTACCTCGCTTTCTGGGCGTGCAAATTCACCTACGAGAGCTGGCTGTTCCACGACATGTCCAACGGCCTCATCGTCGTATCGTTGTGGGTGCCGCAAATGAGTTTTGTCGTCGGCGCCATTTTGCTGCTGGTCGCCGTGCTCGATGAGTTGGTGACCGTATTGCGCGGCAACCGCCCCGGCTATGTCCTCGCGGTCGAGGAACGGCATGCGCGCGGCGACTTTACCGAGGACGTCTAGCCAGATATGGAACTCGTCCAGATAGGCGGCTTATTGCTGTTCCTGATGTTCCTGCTGCTGTCGGGCGGCGTGTGGATCGCCATGACCCTCGCCATTTGCGGCTGGATAGGCATGGCGTTTTTTACCAACACGCCACCGGGTAAAAATCTGTTCACGGCGTTCTGGGGCTCCAACGCATCCTGGACGCTTGCCGCGCTGCCCATGTTCATCTGGATGGGCGAAATCCTGTTTCGTACCAAGCTCTCGGAAGAAATGTTCGAAGGCCTGTCGCCCTGGCTGAACAAGGTGCCGGGCCGGTTGATGCACACCACCATCCTGGGCTGCGGCATTTTCGGCTCGGTGTCCGGCTCCTCGGCCGCGACCTGCGCCACCATCGCCAAGGTCGCCCTGCCCGAACTGATGAAGCGCGGTTACGATGAAAAAATCGCGCTCGGATCACTCGCCACCGCTGGAACCCTGGGCATACTGATCCCGCCTTCCATCACCATGGTCGTCTATGCCGTTGCGGCCGATGCGTCCATCATCCGCATTTTTCTCGCCGGCTTCATTCCGGGCTTCATCCTGATGGCGCTGTTTTCCGGCTACATCGTCTGGTGGGCCATACGCAATCCGGAAAAAACGCCGCCGCCGGATGCGGACATGAGTTTCATGGAAAAGCTGCGCAAGTCCGGCAACCTGATCCCATGCACCCTGCTGATCGTGTTCATCGTCTGGGTGCTGATCGCCGGATGGGCCACCGCTACCGAGTGCGCCGCCTTCGGCGTCCTCGGCTCGCTCGCCATCGCCTGGTGGAGCAAATCGCTGACGTGGCAGAACTTCCTCGACAGCCTGATGGGCGCCACGCGCGTGTCGTGCATGATCATGTTCATCCTCGCCGGCGCGTCCTTCCTCAGCATGACCATGGCCTTTACCGGCATCCCGCGTGCACTGGCAGAGTGGGTCGGCTCGATGGGCCTGAGCCCCTATTCGCTGATCGGCGTGCTGTGCATTCTGTACATCCTGCTCGGGACGGCGCTGGACGGCATCTCGATGATCGTGCTCACCGCCACGGTTGTGCTGCCGATGATCCAGAAGGCGGGGTTCGACCTGGTGTGGTTTGGCATATTCATCGTGCTGCTGGTGGAAATTGCCGAGGTAACCCCGCCTGTGGGATTCAACCTCTTTGTGCTGCAAAACATGACCGGCAAGGACAGCAATTACATCGCCAAGTGCTCGATACCATTTTTTGTCTGTCTGGTGATTTGCATCGGCGTGATCACGGTATTCCCGGCGACCGTGACCTGGTTCCCGGATTACGTCATGGGCGCCAGCAAGTAAGAAGCCTCGCCCTCTTGTGGCGAGTCATTCCGCCTTTACGCCTGATGCCTTGATGACGCGCTCCCAGCGCTCATTATCCTTTCTCAGGAATGCGGCAAATTCAGCCGGCGTATCAGTGACGACAAGCGCACCCAGCCCCCTCATCCGCTCCACGGTTTCAGGACGCGACAAGGATTTGCGCATTTCGCCCGAGAGCCTGTTGATGATTGTCGCGGGCGTACCGGCCGGCGCGAGCATGCCCACCCAGGGGGCGGTGGCTTCCAGCCCGGCAAAGCCGGCATCCGCCATGGTCGGAACCCCGGGAAAATCGGCGCTCGGTTTGACCATACCCAGCGCCAACGCCTTGAGCTTTTTGCCGGCGATCTGATCGGCGATACCGACGACGGGGTAAAACATGAAATTAACCCTGCCCGCCATCACTTCGCCCAGCGCAGGACCATTACCCTTAAACGGCACATTGATCATTTTTGTGCCGGTCATGTTCTCCAACATGGCACCGGCAAGATGGGAAGAACCGCCAATTCCTGATGTGCCGTAACTCACCTCGCCCGATTTGGACTTGGCGAGGGCGACCAACTCCCGCATTGAGTTGTACGGTGACCCTGCGGCCGTCACCACGATCATCGGCAGCAGCGCGGCGTTGCCGATAGGGGCAAAGTCGCGGAACGGGTCATACTTGGCTTTGCTGTCGACGAGCAGCGGATTGACCAGCAGCGAAAGGGACGAAAACAATATGGTGTAGCCATCGGGCGCCGCACGTGCAACCGCCTCGGTTGCAATAATGGCATTGGCACCGGGTCTGTTCTCGACAATCACCGACTGCCCCAGCGACAAACTCATATCCTGCGCCATCACGCGCGCAATCACATCGGTCGGACCACCTGCGGCGAAGCCGACGATGAGTTTGATCGGCTTGTTCGGATAGTCCTGCGCCAGAGCCAGCGAGGCGGACGCGACGGCAAACAGGGCAGGGAGCAACAAACCAAACCATTTTGATAACACACTCATGATTTTCTTCTCCTCATTTGGCCGACCGTGCGTTGCGTCGCCGGTCTGCTCGTTCATCAATCAAAGAACCTCACCGCCATCAGCCCACAGCGTTTGCTCCGTCCAAACCGACCAGGCCGGTCGCCGATGCCCCCGTGGCAAAGGCGGGCGATTTTGTAGCCCATGTTGCCAAAAATAACAGCGCGCGATGGCAAGGAGCGAAAGGCCCGTCCCCGCGTTATCATTGAGCGGTTTCGAAGCGATTCTGACCCTGCATGATCAATCCCATTCTACTGCCTCTTTATCAATCGACCGGTATCCGCGCCCTGGAGCAGGCCGCCCCATCGGCAACGCCGCTGATGGCACGGGCCGGACTCGCCGCTGCCGAACTCGCGCGCGAATTGGCAACAGGCAAGGATGTGCTGGTACTGGCCGGGCCCGGCAACAACGGGGGCGACGCCTTCGAGGCCGCCGTCCACCTCAAAAGCTGGTTCTACCGCGTCTGCGTGGTGTTTGCCGGTGAGCGCGACAAACTGCCGCCAGATGCCCGTGCGGCATTAGCAAAGTGGCAGGACGCAGGGGGCGGGCTGAGCGACACTATTCCGTCCGAAACACAATTTTGCCTGGTCATAGACGGACTTTTTGGTATCGGCCTGACGCGTCCGCTCTCTGGCATTCACGCCGACCTAGTCAATACCGCCAATACGCTTGGCCATCGGGGCAGCCGCATACTCGCACTCGACTGCCCGAGCGGGCTTGACGCCGATACCGGCCGTGCACTCGGGAGCGTGATCAGGGCGACGCACACCATCACCTTTCTCGCACTAAAACCCGGACTGCTGACCCTAGACGGCCCCGACCTGTGCGGCAACCTGCGCGTTGCCAGCCTGGGATTGGATGCCGCGACGATTTTATCCGCGCAGGGGCACCTGCTCGATGGGCGTGTGCTTGGCCTTCTGCAAACACGGCCGCGTAACTTTCACAAAGGCAGGGCCGGCAGCCTGGGAATACTGGGGGGCTGCAGCGGCATGGTCGGGGCCGCGCTGCTCGCAGGACGCGCCGCGCTCAAAGCGGGCGCGGGAAAAGTGCTGCTGGGCCTGCTGACTGACCAGGCACCCAGCGTCGACTACGCCCAACCGGAGCTGATGTTGCGCACTCCAACGGCCTTGCTCGAAGACAGCGGGCTGTCCGCGCTCGTCGCCGGTCCCGGCCTCGGAAAACGCGACGCCGCTAGCAAAGCGCTCAAGCGCGCTCTCGCGCTGGAGATTCCCTTGACGCTGGACGCAGACGCGCTCAACCTCATCGCCGCGGAGAGGCCACTGCAAATGGCCCTGGCCAAGCGGAAGTTTCCAAGCCTGCTGACGCCGCATCCGGCCGAGGCCGCCCGCCTGCTGCAAACTGACACCGCCGACATCCAGGCAGACCGCGTTGGAGCGGCGCTACGCCTGGCCGAGCGCACGCACGCCCATGTGCTGCTCAAGGGTAACGGCAGCGTCATCGCCACACCCGCTGGAAAGTGGTGGATCAATACTTCGGGCAATCCCGGTATGGCCAGCGCAGGAATGGGCGATGTGCTCGCCGGGCTGGCCGGCAGCTTGCTCGCACAAGGCTACAGCGCCGAGTCCGCCCTGCTACTGGCCGTGCACGTGCACGGTGCCGCCGCCGATGCCCTAGCCAGCAAAGGCACCGGCCCTATCGGCCTCACCGCCAGCGAGGTGATTGAGGAGGTACGCAAACTGCTCAACACACCGGCCAAAGGCCGTAACGGCGAACGCTAGCCCGCTCAAAAGAACCAATACCGCAACACGTCCCCTGCCAAAGTCCGGCGCCCGGCGCCAGACTCGCGAACCAACGAGAGGCCACCGGCATGACCCAGCATCTGCATATTTCGGCCAGACACCTGCCGGCACGGGTCTGGCAACTCGCCAGCCCCTACTGGCGCTCAGAGGAGCGCGGCAGCGCCTGGACGCTGCTCATCGCCATCGTCGCGATGACGCTGGGCCTGGTTTTCCTTGACGTGCTTTTCAACGACTGGAACCGCGAGTTCTATAACGCCCTGGAGCAAAAGAATGCCGCGGACTTTCGCGACCTGATCCTGTACTTCGCCTTTCTCGCCGTGCTATTCATTGCTGGCGCCATCTATAAGCTTTACCTGACCCAAATGCTCGAAATGCGCTGGCGCACCTGGCTAACGCGCGAGTACACCTCAAGTTGGATGAGCAACCAGGTTTTCTATCGCATCGAACTCGATACCAGGGGCACCGACAACCCGGACCAGCGCATCGCCGAGGATCTCAAACTCTTTACCAGCGGCACCCTGGCGCTCGTCTTCGGCTTGCTCTCATCGGTTGTGACGCTGGTCACCTTTGTCTCCATCCTCTGGTCGATTTCAGGGCCGATTTCATTCATGCTCGGATCAAGCGAAATCACCGTTCCAGGCTATATGGTGTGGGCGGCGGTTCTCTATGCGCTCGCCGGCAGCGTTATCACGCACTATGTCGGTCGTCCGCTGATCGGACTCAACTTCCAGCAAGAACGATTCGAGGCGGACTTTCGCTTTAACCTGGTGCGCCTGCGAGAGAATGCCGAGGGCGTCGCCATGTATCGCGGCGAGGCGGCGGAAAAGGACGGTCTGCTGCGCCGCTTCGAGCGCATACGCACCAACTGGTGGGAACTGATGCGCTACACCAAGCACCTCACCGGCTTTACCGCCACCTACAGCCAGATCGCGGTCATATTCCCGTTCATCGTCGCCGCGCCGCGCTATCTTTCGGGCAGCATGCCCCTGGGTGGGTTGATGCAAATCGCCTCGGCCTTCGGTCAGGTGCAGGGGGCCTTGTCGTGGTTCGTCTCAAGCTACGGCACGCTCGCCAACTGGCGCGCCAGTGTCGACCGGCTTTTAAGCTTCCATATCGCGCTAAATTCAGCGACGACCGAGGCCACACAAACGAGCGGCCTCGAGGTGGTAGCCGATGCCGCGCCAGGCATTCATGCCCTGGCGCTGACCCTTTCTGTGCCGGGCAAAAACGGAAGCCAAGGCCGGTGCATCCTCAACGGGGCGGCATTCCAGTTCCTTCCGGGCGAGCGGGTGCTGCTGAGCGGCCCCTCGGGAAGCGGCAAAAGCACCCTGTTTCGCGCCCTCGCCGGCATCTGGCCCTATGGCAGCGGGCGTATCGGCGTGCCCAAGGACGCGCGCTTGCTGTTCCTGCCGCAGCGGCCTTACATCCCGATGGGCAGTCTTCGTGACGCCGTGTCCTACCCGGCGACGGCCGGGCAATTCACCGACACCGACATCGCCGCGGCATTGCACGCTTGCGCGCTGGAAGCCCTGGCAACGCGCCTTGACGAACGCCAGGGCTGGGCCATGCAATTGAGTCCGGGGGAACAACAACGCCTCGCCATCGCGCGCGCCCTGCTCCAGCGTCCCGACTGGCTGTTCCTTGACGAGGCGACCGCATCGCTCGATGAGCATCTTGAAAACGCGATGTACGCGCTATTGCGGGAACGACTGCCGCAATCGGCGATCATCAGCATCGCCCACCGGCCCGGTGTGCGCGCCTTCCATGAGCGCCAGATCAACATGCTGGCCGGACCGCGCGGCGCCACCCTCGTTTCAGCCTAAGCAGCGGAAGAAAAAGCTGGAAAACCGCGCTGGACGGGCATTTCCAGCCATCGCCGAGGTAATAGCACTCAGGCGGGCGTACGATGCGCGCCGACCTGTGGATACGGATGCAGCATATTCATTGCAATGCTCCGACCCGCCGTTTGCACGATACGCACATGTTCACGTCGCAACTCGCGCGCATGCCGGCCTCCGCAGGAGTGGGCGATCATGTCAATTTCCTTGTTCATGCTGACGGCGTAATTGGCGACACGCTTGTATTTTTCCTCGACCACCAGACCGCGCTGAAGGCGGTGGTTGTGCGTGGCCACGCCTGTCGGACAGGTATTCTGATGGCAGCGCATGGCTTGGATACAGCCCAGCGAGAACATGAAACCGCGCGCGGTATTGACGAAATCGGCGCCTACACACAAGGCCCATGCGGCACGGGCAGAGGTCACCAATTTTCCGGCGGCGATCACGCGCACGCGATCCCTCAACCCCGACTCGATCAGCGCATCAACAACACGCGGCAGCGCTTCGTTGATTGACAAGGCCATGTGGTCCATCAAGGCCTGTGGCGCCGCCCCCGAGCCGCCTTCGCCCCCGTCTATGGCTAGAAAATCGGGCGCGTACTCGAGACCGCGGCGGTTGACGGCGTCGCAAAGTTCGTTCATGAACTGCCAACCGCCGATGGCGGTCTTGACACCGACAGGACGTCCCGTCAATTCACGCACATAGGCTATCTTGTCCAGCAACTGATCGACGTTGGCGATGTCAGTATGGCGATTGGGACTGATCGAATCCTGGCCTACCGGGATGCCACGGATGCGGGCGATTTCCTCTGTGACTTTGCTGGCGGGCAGCACCCCGCCCTTGCCCGGTTTGGCGCCCTGCGACAACTTGATCTCGAAAGCTTTGACATGACGTGCAATCTCTTTTGCCTTTGACGGCGAAAAACTGCCGTCTACGTCGCGAATGCCGTAGCGCGCGGTGCCAATCTGCATCATCACATCGCACTTGCCCTCGAGGTGATGCGGCGACAGTCCGCCCTCCCCCGTGTCCATCCAGCACCCCGCCTCGGCCGCGCCATACGACAGCGCGCGCACTGCCGGAGCCGAAATAGCGCCATAACTCATGCCGCTGATATTCACGATCGAATGGGCAAGAAAGGGGTTTTCACAATAGCCGGCGCCAATCACCAGCGGCGGCGTGGGCAGACGGTCTTCATCGAGCACCGGATAGGGCGCATTGACAAACAGCACCGAGCCGGGCTCACTCATATCGCTGGTCGAACCGAATCCGATAATGCCGCCTTCGGCCTTGGCCAGACGGTACACCCAGCCGCGCGTGGCGCGGTTGAACGGCAACTCATCACGGTCGCCCATGAAAAAATACTGGCGGAAGTACTCCCCGAGCTCTTCCAACTTGTAACGCAGGCGACCAATCACCGGGTAATTGCGCAGCACAGTGTGTTTTTTCTGCGTGATGTCCTGTATGAACCAGACCACCAGCGTCGCGACAATGATAAAACCAATGATGGTTCCCAGCCCGTAGCCGAGCACACTCAGCACGCCAGATGACATGTCACTTCTCCCCTTTGAACGACCGCCCGCCCTGAAAGGGCGGTGCACGGCATCTACTGCTTCTTATTCGTCCCAAACCGCTGCATCAGTGTGGAACATGCAAGCCTTCTCCGTCCGGGTCGTGCACATGGCCGTGATCGATCTCCTCCTCGGACGCCGCACGCACCCCTGTTACCGTGCAAGAAAAATCAAGCGCCATGCCGGCAAGTGGATGATTTCCATCCAGGACAACCTTGTCCTCGGCGATATCCGTGACAGTATAGATCGTGGCCTCGCCATCCTCTGCGGCCTCATCTCCGGGTATGCCTTCAAACTGCATACCCGCATCGAGCACCTCCGGGAAGCGCTCGCGCGACTCGAGGCGAACCAATTTCTCGTCATACTCGCCAAACGCCTCCTCGGGCTCGAGGCGCACCTTCAGGGCATCGCCAATTTTATGCCCTTCAAGGGTCTGCTCCACCACCGGGAAGATATTGTTGTAGCCTCCGTGCAAATACACGAGAGGCTCTTCGGAACGTTCGACAAGAGCGCCGTTGATGTCAGACAATTCAATGTCCATAGATACGACGGTATTTTTGGCTATTTGCATACGCTTTCAACGATCCGGTGAGATAACAATGGATGGGTTACTTCAACTGGCGGCGGCAGCCCTCTCGCGCCGCCGCGAAGGTATTGCGCGGGCTCAGATCGCACGGCCAGCGGACATGCCTTTCACGAGGTCCAGCACTTCGGCGCAATGGCCTCGCGGATTGACGCCATAAATGGCATGGCGCAGAGTACCTGTTTTATCTATGATGAACGTTGCCCGCTGTATGCAGGTTCTGGTCTGGCCGCTGTCGTTTTTTTCAACCAACACCCCGTACTTCCGGCATGTCGCCCAATCCGGATCGGATAACAACATCACCGATAATCCATTCTCATCGCGAAACTCCGCATGGCGAATACAATCATCCGGCGACACACCGATAACGACGCAATCATGGCGTGTGAACTCTTCCTCATGATCGGAAAACTCCGCCGCCTGTAGGGTGCAACCAGGCGTACCGTCGCGCGGATAAAAATACAAGACGACGTTCCTCTTGCCACGAAACCGCGCCAGATCGACCGATGCCATATCGGCATCAGGCAAAGTAAATCGCGGCGCGGACTGTCCTGCTTGAAGCATATGCGTTCTATGCGCTCATCAACACGGCGGAAGAATTCTAAACGATTCCCAGCAGGCATGACGTTACAGGAAAATTAAATCCAACAAGCCGCGAATTCGCCTCCCCGCCGGTCAGTATAATTGGGCGAATGAGCATGCCCTGTGACACCCGACTGCTGGGCGGACTAAGTCCCCGACAATTTCTGCGTCGTCACTGGCAGAAAACCCCCCTGCTTATCCGCTCCGCAGTTCCCGGTTTCCGCGGGCTCATCACCAGACGGGATTTATTCAGGCTTGCCGGGCGCGACGATGCGGAATCACGAATGGTGCGCCGGCAACAAGGCAAGTGGCTTCTCGATCACGGCCCCTTTGATCGCTCTGATTTTACCGCCCTGCCCGATCAACGCTGGACGCTGCTGGTTCAAGGCCTGAACCTGTTGCTGCCGGCGGCGGACACTTTGCTGCGACGCTTCGCCTTCATGCCCTATGCGCGTCTTGACGATGTGATGCTCAGCTACGCGGCGCCGGGCGGGGGCGTCGGGCCGCACGTTGACTCCTACGATGTGTTTCTGCTGCAAGGTGAGGGTCGGCGGCGCTGGCGCATCAGCCGGCAGCACGATCTGGCCCTGGATCCGCGCGCCCCGCTTAAAGTCCTGAAGTCGTTTCGGGCCGAGCAAGAGTGGATCCTTGAGCCCGGCGATATGCTCTATCTTCCTCCTGGCGTCGCACACGAGGGTGTGGCGCTCGATACCTGCACAACCTACTCGATCGGATTCCGCGCACCAGATGCGATGGAACTGGCCGCCGGTTTTCTTGATTTTTTGCACGATGGCATCACCCTTGATGGTCGTTATGCCGATCCGGGCATTACCCCTACGCTCCATCCGGCGCAGATTCCCTCATCCATGGTCAGCGATTCACTGCGCCGTCTGGAAAAAATTCGCTGGGGCAGACGTGAAGTGGAACGCTTCCTTGGCGAGTTCCTCTCAAACCCCAAACCGACGGTCATATTTGAGCAACCGGAAAAATTGATCCCGCCGGCGCGCTTCGCCAGCCTGATGACCCGCGCCGGCATTCAACTGGACCGGCGCACAGTGATGCTTTATCGCGGCGATATTTTTTACATCAACGGCGAGGCAGTCCGGGTCACGCCTTCGGCGCAACCCACTCTGGCTACGCTAGCCAATACACGCATTCTGACCCCTGGCGTACACATAGCGGCCGGGCTCGCCGGCTTGCTTTACACCTGGTATTGTCACGGTTACCTGCTGCCCGCAATTTCTAAAACAAAGGCCTGAATCACATCGCCACTGCGACCATGAGCGACCTCAATTCAACAGAGTTTGAACCGCACCGCCATCTACTCACCAGCCGCGCGGAGTACACCGCCGGATTTAACCAGGTGCTTGGTCTTGCGCGTCAAGAGCTTCGAATTTTTGACCCGGATCTAACGCAACTGCCGCTCGGATCAGCAGAGACACTGAATACTTTGCGTGATTTTCTTTCCAGACGCCGTGATAACCGCATTTACATGGCGCTGCACAATCCGGATCTGGTCACACGCCGGATGCCCCGACTGATGAGCCTTCTTGGACTTTTCAGCGAGAATATTTCGATCAACCAGACTGAGGGTGATGCCGCCCGCGCGCAAGACTGTTTCGTGCTGGCTGACCGCCATCATTTCGTGCGCCGGAGGGTATGGGCGCAAGCGCGCGGGGTTCTGGTGCTGAACGACGAGAAGGAGGCGCACAAGATGCACGACCGCTTTGAAGAAATATGGCAAAGTTCGCTTCCTGCGGTTTCCGCGACAACCTCCGGCCTGTGAGCGCTGCTACCTCCCCCCTCGCTGCCTCAGCTGACGCACCGGCATTGTGCGTTGCAGTATTGTGCTAACATATAAAAATTCGTGTGACCTGCTCGCAACGAATAGAACGAAATAGGCTTTCCTCCAATCAACGTAAGGATTGACAAAATGAACCGCAAAATACTCATGGCCGCACTCGCTGCCCTCGCACTGGCTGCTTGCAGCAAAGAAGAACCGAAGCCCGCGCCTGCCCCGGCTCCGGTTGCTGCTCCTGCCGCTGCTCCCGCAGCCGCACCGGCCGCCGATGCTGCAAAAGACGCGCCGAAAGCTGACGCCGCTGCTCCTGCTGCCGCGCCTGCCGCTGCTGCCCCGGCAGCCGCACCGGCCGCCGATGCTGCAAAAGACGCCGCCAAGAAGTAATTTGACAGCAATAAAAAACCGGCCCACGGGCCGGTTTTTTTTCGTCTGCTGTTCGAGAACCACGGCGTTCTCATAAATACGCCTTAGCTGTTCGTCAAATTTCCCTCCAGTCGAAACCGTCCTCCTGCGTCGCAACGCCGATCCATGAAGGCGCGCAAGCAAGCGCCTGTGAAAGCGCGCTAACAGCCAGCTCCGGGGTGTTGTTCTTCACCGACAAATGCGCCGCGACGATGTGTTTGAGGCGCGAATTATCGAGCGCGCCCAATAACGCGGCTGAGGTGGTGTTATCAAGGTGTCCGTAAGGACCGGCTACCCGCGCCTTGAGCGACGGAGGATAGCCGCCTTGAGCCAGCATTTGCGCATCATGGTTGCACTCGAGGACAAGCGCATCGCAACGCGACAGCATGGACTCGATATGCGGCGTGGAGCTTCCTGTGTCGGTCAAAACCCCGAGCCGTTTCGCCCCGTCGGAGAATACAAACTGCACCGGCTCGCGGGCGTCATGGGGCACCGGAAACGGCGACACTTCAAGACCATCAACGGCGAATGAAGCATGGTCCTCCAAAAAAAAGACCTCGCCAGCGTATCCCTTTCCAGCGGCACGCCAGCTGCCGTGGGTCAGCCAAACGGGAAGGCCAAAACGACCCGCGAAACTGAAAACCCCGTTGACATGATCGCCATGCTCATGGGTCACAAGGATACCGGACAACATCTCGGGAGTAAGGCCGGCCCGCGACAAGCGGCGTAGCGTCTCGCGCACGGTGAACCCGCAATCGAGCATCAGCCGGGTTCCTGCGGCCTCGACCACCAGGGCATTGCCGGAACTGCCGCTGCCGAGCGAGGTGAAGCGCATTAAAAACCGTTCACATCGCGGCGAGACGCCGGGCCTTTGCCCTGTGACGGACAGGGATTGCCCCGGCTCCGGCGGGCGAAATCAGGGCGGCGCAATTACTTGAGCTGGGCTTGCAGAAGGGTCAGGATTTTGCGCGATGTATCGCTGGTATCCTTGCCACCATCCTTATTGAGCACCTGAACCTCGCTCATATCGGCAGAAGCGTCCTTCACCACCACGCGAAACTGCTCGGAGCTGGTTTTCTTCGCATCACTCGAGCGCCAGAAGGTCAACTTGGACAACAAACCACCCTCGTCCTTCTTCGTCTTCACGTCCGACTCAGGATCGACATAACGGACAAAGTAATAGCCCTTCGAACGGTCGCGATCCTCGACAGTAAAGCCGACGCGATCAAGTGCCAGACCAACGCGACGCCATGCCCTGTCAAAGGGTTCGTCCAACTCAAGCGCGCCGGTTCCATCGGCGGCCCGCGTCAGCTTGGCGCGCTCAATCGGACGCGGTGCGGCGGCGGCCAGTTGTGCCTTCGTCGCGTCCTCATCCACGCCAAAGCGCAGCATCATGCGACGCAGAAACTCCGCCTCCAGATTTGGATCCGGTGGGCGCGATTGCCACGACGTCTGGGTACGGTCTGACGAAACGTATTTCTCTTCCATGCCACGGTGGCTGATGTAGATTTCGGTCCCACCTTTGGCCGAGCGCTCAAGCCGTGTGCGGAATTTGTCGCGGAAACCCGAATCGTAGATGGAGTCGATGACCTTGCCCAACAGGTTACGCAATCCGTCCAGGGGGATTTTGGCGCGGTCTTCAGCCCAGTCAGTCTCCATGACGCCAACAGCCGGCTGCTCGACGTTGACAAGGAAACCATTCTCTTGCCAGAACTCCTTCACCAGCGGCCAGACCTTGTCCGGGGCATCGGACAACACCAACCAGCGCTGGTCGCCATTGCGTTCCATGCGGATCTTGTCCACAGCCGGCAACACATCCGCACTGGCGCTGCCGCGCGGTGCGCCGCTTCGCTCGGCTTGGTAAGTCGAGAACGTCGCCTGCCCCGGCGATGCTGAAACATCGGGCACGCTATAACGGTTGTCACGGCCCGGCGCAGTCAGATCAGGCGGAATTTGCAACGCCGGAAGCGTCTGCTTGCTCGCCGATTTGTAGTCAATCTTTTTGCTTTCAGGAAGAATTCCGCTGCATGCACCGAGCAGCAGCACCAAGAACAGGGCGGCAAACCTCATGCTCTTTTACCCTCGACCAATCGCATACTGCCGGTGGCCGCTATCTGCGCCGAACGCATCGCCTCACGCACCACATCGTGAAACTGCGGCGACAGCTCCGTAAGCGGAAGGCGAATGCCCTCCTCAATAAGGCCCATCTGCGCCACAGCCCATTTGACCGGGATAGGATTGGCCTCAACAAACAGCTTCTGATGCAGCGGCAACAACAAATTGTTGTACTCGCGCGCTTTTTCCAGGTCACCGGCCAGACCGGCCTTGATCATCTCGTGCATCAATCGCGGCGCGACGTTGGCCGTAACCGAAATAACACCCTGCCCGCCCAACAATGTCAGCGCAAGGCAGGTTGCATCGTCGCCCGAATAGACTGCAAAATTCTTCGGCCGCAAGCGCAACAGGTCGCTGCCGCGCTCGATGTTTGCCGTCGCGTCTTTTACGCCGACGATATTCGGCACCTGCGCCAGGCGCAACAGCGTTTCATTACTGATATCGGCGACGGTACGACCGGGGACGTTGTAAACAATCTGCGGCAGGTCAACCGCCTCGGCAACCGCACGAAAGTGCCGGTAAAGCCCTTCTTGCGTCGGTTTGTTGTAATAGGGTACGACCGAAAGACTCAACGCCGCACCCGCCGCTTTGGCCGAATGGGACAGCTCAATCGCCTCGGCGGTGGAATTAGCGCCAGTACCGGCTACCACCGGAATACGGCCCGCGGCGTGCTCCACGGCCAAACGGATCAACTGCTTATGCTCATCAACATTGACAGTGGGTGATTCCCCCGAAGTGCCGACAACAACAATGCCGTCGGTACCTTCAGCGATATGAAAATCAATAAGTGACTTGAAATGCGCGATGTCGAGATGACCATCCGCGTGCATGGGGGTGACGATTGCTACCAGGCTACCGGTCAACATAGATGTGTGTGTCGCAGACTGTTGATTTTGAACGCTCCATTTTATCCGAATCCACCGCCGCCCGGGATAGCCCTTACACCCTGTTACCGTTGCGGCAAGGGAACGACCTCACCCACCATCAGTTTGGCAAGGCATGCGCGCTGCACTACCGCAGCTTTCGGCTTGGTAATAAAACCTTCTTCGAAAGCAAGCACTTGAAGCGTATCGCCCCAAGCACCCAATAACTCGGCCGGTCGCAGCAAAAACTCCTTATTAGACGGTCTGCCGTGGCGTTCGTTCCCCAACATGAAGGTTTCGTAGATCAGAGTTCCACCCGGCCTCAGCGCCGCAGCCAAAAAGGGAAACAAGGCACGATGCAGATAGTTGGTAACAATGATGGCGTCAAAACTCTCCGGACCAAATGGCCATGGTCCCGCCTCGACGTCTGCAAGGAGCACACTTACGCCCAAAACCTCTCCCAAAGTTTTGAGCGCCGCTTCGTCGCGATCCAGCGCCGTCACCAGAGCACCACGGCTGGCCAGCAGCCGCGCATGCCGCCCCTGCCCGCAGGCGAGGTCAAGCACCCGTGTCCCGGGCAAAATAAGATGTGCCCAGCGCAAAACCCATTCCGATGGCATTTGCGCGCCCTGCTCCATCAGTCGCCCCACCGTGAAAAAAACCGGGTCAAGCGCAAAGACGAAGACTGGCGAACTCGATCAGCAGCGCAGGGCTGAGGTAAGCCAGAAATCCGACCACCAATGCAGTCACGAGCAGCGCCCCCCCACATACCCACAGGAAGCGTTTGAAGCCCCGCGACATATCCCTGTCGGGAACTTCCGAAGCATTAAGAGCAGAAACGGAATTCATCCCAGCAGTTTACTCCAAGTCTTCGCGTGCGTGCGGTAAGGCATCATCCAATAAACACTACGCGGCAAGCTGGTCGATACCGAATAACAAGCACACGCGAGAAATCGCAGGCAACGCTCACGGCCTCCACTGGCCCTTCAAGCGGCAGCCACCATGCAGCAGCGTGCTGCCAGCGTATAATCCTGCCTCGCCCGAGGCACGTTGTCGTTCCGGCCCCACACCCAGGGCGGATTTTCGCCTCAGGGCCCCCGTAGCTCAGTGGATAGAGCACCTTCCTCCTAAGAAGGGGGTCACACGTTCGATTCGTGTCGGGGGCGCCAACCATTTTTTCATTCCCGCTCCGATCTGCCGATGACTGAAAAGCCCCGACTGGCGTGGGTTTCCAGCCTATGGCCGTACACAACTCGGATTCAGATGGTTCGCTAAAGCGCGGCCGACACGGCTACTTGAGCGCCGCTTTCACTTTCGCCAATAGCTTGGGCGTCACTTTGGCCTGATGCTCGACCTTGCTGATGTAGGCTTGCGTAACACTCAGACGCTTGGCCAGTTCTTTTTGCGTTACCTTGGCTTTGATGCGCGCCAGCGCAATGGGGCTGTCGACGTAATCCTCCAACGCGAACGGCACATAGTCTGCGCTTTTATCTGCCGCAGCTTCACGCCCCGCCAGTTCGTCCTCGATCTGTTCGCGCAATGCGTTATAGACCGCCACCGGAATCAATACGAACTCCGGTTTGCCGGATAGGGATTTAATGATTTGAAGGCTCAAGGGTGCGTTCATTTGTAGGCATCTCCACGGGGTTTGATCTTTTCAATCGCAATAATCTGAACATCGTCCTGACGGTCATAAATAATTCGCCAGTCGCCTACGCGCAAACGATGCAACGGCACACCAGCGAGCGGTTTGGCATCAAGCGCCGGATCGTCCGGATTATTCCCGAGTTGGACAATTTTCTCGGCCAGCCTGAGCCGCTCGTCTTTGGGCAGACTTTTCAGCTTTTTCTGCGCCTGCCGCTTGATCAGGACTTCATAGGACATAGGACAGCGGTTATACTAGTGGTTATTTTTAGTTATGTCCAATTGGACACTGCATTTGCACGTTTCTGCTACATCGTAGCAATTTCTGCAACAGGCCTTTCCACTACCGAATTCCAGCCTGGCAACCGGGCTACATACGCGGCCAGATGCTCGGTTGATAGGTGCGCGTACTCTCGCACCATCTCCACGCACTCCCAGCCGCCCAACTCCTTTAGCACATGCAAAGGCGTCCCGGCCTGCGCCGGGAGTTAAGCGCATCGCCAAAGAACATTATCGAATACAGGGCTTACCTCAAGTGGGCTTCCAACTCCCTCGCATCGCAAACGGGCTGCGCCCAACAATAACCCTTGCTCAGGGGGTGGCGTCCGGCTGCGCAGAGGGCAGCGCCGCCAGAACCGCTGGCAGGCTCATGCAAGCCTCATGAATCGCCATTACTCTCGGATACGCGCTTAGATCGCATTCAAAGCGCTGCGCGTTGAAAACCTGGGGAACGACGCAGCAATCGGCCATCGTCAGCTCATCACGCAGACAATAACGCCCGGACAGTCCGTTGGCAACGACATGGGCCTCCATCATGCCAAAACCTTCGGCGATCCAGTGCCGATACCAGGTGTTCACACCCTCTTCATCCAGGCCATAGGTCTTGCGCACGTGCTTTAGCACGCGCAGATTATTGAGGGGATGGATTTCGCAGGCGATGATCTGCGACATGGCGCGAACGTAGGCACGCTCAAACGGATCGGGCGGCAACAACTTGGGCCCCGGATACACCTCATCGAGGTACTCCATGATGGCCAGGGATTGCGTCAAAACATGCTTGCCGTCATCGAGTACCGGAACAAGGCCCTGCGCGCTGACCGCCTTGAACGCGCCGCCAAGATGCTCCGCCTTGGGCAGACTGACCAGCGCGGGGTCGTAAGCGATACCCTTGTGGTTAAGAGCGATCCTCACCCGGAACGAGGCGGAGGAACGAAAGAATGTATAGAGTTTCATGGCATGCCCGAATGATTTTGCAGCAGAGCATATAACGAAACCACGGGGCGAGACAGCCTTGCCCACGCGATCATTTTCGGGGCTTTAAGCGCAGCGAAAAACACACGCTCATTTCAAGCGGCGATCCCCGCCCCGGCGCCGATCCGGCCCCTGGTAGGCCGGATCCCGGCCACCCCGGCGTTCGACCCCGCTTCGGCCATAGGCGTTTTCGGCACTGCGCGGGCGCGGCACGACGTTTTGCACCGCCTTGTCGCCTGTCAACGCACCTGCCACAACGCCTGCCGCAGCAGTCCGCCCATCCAGAATGCCAAAAATCAACCAGCACACCGCTACATTTGCCGCTAACAAGAGTAACTCAAGAAACAACATCGGCGCAAAGATGCCGCGCTCACCGCCGCCGCCAAAAGCAATATCAAAACCATGAAAACTGGCCGCTCCCATGCGCGACGCCGGCATGGTTTCAAATGGCGGAAACAGCATGATGATGATGAACGCCGCCGCTGCCAGTGACAGCAACACCTGCTGCGGGTTACGCGGCGGACGCACCGGGTCACCGCCACTTCCGCGCAAAAATATCAGTGCAAGAACAAGCCCGACAAAAACTGCCAGCAATTGCACAACAAGCAGACCCACGTTGACACTCTGCCCCGGCGGCGATTGCAACACAAAATAATAGGCATCAAACGCGGGCTCAATGCGTCCGACCGTAATACGATCGTAGGGTGGAAAAAGCAGCATTAGCAGGGCATTGACGAGGCCGCCGGCAACTGCAGTGAGCTGGAAGTTATTCATCGGGAGCTATCAGCTTATTCGAAATGGCGTAGAGGCGACGACTCGCTACATTACAAACGGCGCCGCAAAATACAGGGCAGGCATGAAAGAAAACACGCACCGAAAAAAACCAAAAGATTTCAATCATCCAAAGCGGAGTTTCATCGCCAGCACGGCACCCGCCAGCACCAAGGTCACCGCATTGGCCACGATCACAGGCATCGTTCCGGTCAAAAGACCATAGCCGAGCCACAGCGCCACACCGGCGGTAAAAATCAGGTACATCGGCAGGGAAATATCTCGCGCAGAACGCGATTTCCAAACCTGCAATACCTGCGGCACGAAGGCGATTGTCGTGAACAGTCCGGCCAGCAAACCGACGACAGAATCAAGGTTCATCCGCTATCCTTTATGTGATCAGTCAAACTTTTTGCACACCAGTTCACGCAATCTGAGTACCCGCCGTTGCGCCTTGCCGTTGGTCGTCATCGGCAATACCCCTATGAACTGAATCTCGCACGGATGACGACCTGATGGCATGCAAGGTACGCCAATACGTTTCGGGCCGTTGCGGCAGCATGATCGACCCCCGGCCCGGCGCCACCAGTTCGTTACTAAGCCGCTTGGTCTGCTAATGCAGGTTCCGACAGGGGCATCTGGCAACGCAGCAGGCGAAGGCCTGGTCGACCCTTTACTGCAGTTGCTTGATTCGCTGCTCTACAAACGCCAACAACTCCGGCGACAAAGTCCCTGCGCTGCGGGCGCGGCGGAATGCCTCTGCTGCCTCCACCGGCTGTTTGAGTGCTTGCAGCGAGATACCAAGCCCCATCCACCACACACCGCTAGCCGGTTGCAACCGCAATACCCCTTGATAAATGTCGGCGGCCTCCTTGTGACGCGCAAGCCGTTGCAGAATCGCCGCGGAAAACGCCAGGTAGTCGGCGTTATTATCAGCTGTCGCGCCATGTTTTTGCAGCGTGGCCAGTCCTCCGTTCAGATCCCCGCGCTCGACCTGGATGCGTGCCAACAACATGGCAAAGCCGGTCTGCGAAGGGTTGATCGCAAGTCCGTCCTGCAACAGGTGTTGCGCATCATCAACACGCCGGTTTTCAAGTTGCAAACCCACCGCCGTCTGGCGTGCAACCTCGTAGGCCGGATCAAGCGACAGGCTTGAATTGAGCGACTCCATCGCCTCGGCGATCCGCCCCTGATTGATGAACGCGGTGGCGCGCCGGAATTCGGCGTCGGCGCGCTCCCGGTTGCTGGCGTTGCTACGTTTTTCAATTTTTCCGTCGCCTGCCGGCGCCTTGGTCGGAGCGGGACTCACCTCCGGCTTGACCAGCATCGGCGATGCCGTGTGCGGCGTGGCAGCAGCGGCCGCTCCCGCCACGTTCTTCGCGTCAGGCGAAGAAGTGTCTCTGCTTTTTTGCTCCACCTTTGAAGCAGGGGGGCTAGCACGCCGGGTTAGAGCAGGTATTGGCGTGGTGATTTCCGTCGCCAGCCTGAGCATGTCGATCTTCACCGGCTCCACTGCTTTTTCGGTCGGCACGACAGCCGGCGCGGACGGCAACTCTGCCGGCTTTTCCGCAAGCGCAGGTGCAAGCCCCGAAGGGGCGCTTGCAATGGCGGCCTCAGAGGGCGCGGGAGGCGCTTCCGCGGATGCCACCGTCGTATTTACCATCGTTACCGATGGCGGTACAGCTACGGCGCCCTTGACCTGAAAAGCAAGATCGGTCACCACGGAGGTGGGTGCGATCTGCCATAACAACCAGGCAATCCAGCCAAGCGCTCCTATCATCAATGCGGCCATCGCACGCCAGAATGCCTCGCCAAAATCACGCTTCGCCTTGACCGGCCGCAATTGTTGCACGAGCGCCTTCACGTTGGCCGGCGCCCCGGGCTTACCCGCCTCGTCAACGGCATGGCGCTTGTCCAGCTCTTGCAGCATTTTATTGATCAGGCTCATCGCAGCAGCATCCAGCCCAATCCACTGCCGGCAATGCAGGCCAGGGCGAACCAAGCCCAGGCGCGGCGCAAGCCGTATGAGGCCGGCGTATCGGCAACCGCGGCGCGCGCCTGCTGCCAGCCGACGCGGCGCCTGCCCTCCCCGTACGCAACCATCAGCGCCTTGTTGGCGAGGATATTCACCAAACGCGGCACGCCCCGGCTCGCCCGGTGGATCACCCCCACCGCGGCGCGCGAAAATACCGCATCGCCGCTATACCCGGCGACCGACAAACGGTAGGCCATGTAGTGGTCGGTTTCGCGGCGCGTCAGCGTGCCCATGTGATGCTGAAAAGTTATGCGCTGGCGCAACTGGCGCACGGAATTCTCCGCCAAGCGTTCGTCAAGTTCCGGCTGCCCGAACAGGATCACCTGCACCAACTTTCTTTTTTCAGTTTCAAGATTGGTCAGCAAACGCAGGGTCTCGAGCGACTCGAGCGGCATGGCCTGTGCCTCGTCCAGGCAGACCACGACGCGTTTTTTGCGCCTGGCGAAATCGAGCAAGCCCAGGTTGAGCGCCTTGAGCAGGTGGTGCTGGTCGAGCGCACCCTCGATTTTCAGTCCGAGTTCTTCGGCCAGCGCGAGCAGCAGCGTATTGGGTTCGAGATCCGGATTGGGTATATACGCGGACGCCCAGTTGTCATCCAGCGAAGCGAGGAACTTGCGGCACAGCAGCGTCTTGCCGGTGCCCACCTCGCCGGTGATTTTTATAAAACCCTCGCCGTTCGCCACCGCCACGACCAGTGTGTTCAAGGCCTGCTGGAGGCTCGCACAAGCGTAATAAAAACTTGTGTCAGGCGTTATGCCGAATGGCGGCTCGCGCAGGCCAAAATGGGAAAGGTAAATCACTTTGCCTGGTCGGTGGCCTGCGGCGCCGGGTTCGCACCGTAGCCTTGCAGGCGCTCACTTGCCTGCTGGATATCCTGCTGCCAGTCGGCGTCGCTTTTGATCACCGTCGATTTGATCAGGATGATCAACTCTTTTTTGACCGTGGACGTACCCGTATTTCGGAACAAACTGCCAATACCCGGCGTATCAGACAGGCCGGGCACGCCACCACGATTATCCTGCAACTCCACTTTCATCAGCCCGCCCAGCACGACGATGTTGCCGTCGCGGGCGCGGACAATGGTGTCAGATTCATTGATTGCGGCACTCGCAACCTGGATGTTGCGCGGCCCCCCGCCATCATCAAATTGCAGGAGCTTTTGCGTAATATTGCTGATCAGCGGGTGGATATGCAGCGTTATATTGCCCGCATCGTCGATCTGCGGCGTGATATCGAGCGATATACCGGAAAAAAGCGTCCCCAACGTAGGGGCTCCAGGCGTAATTGTCTGCGGACTGGTGGCCGTGGCCGGCGTGACGATTCTTGGGGTGACGCTGATAATGACGCTCTCGTCGGAACCAATTTTAAGCACGGCCTTCTGGTTATTCGTTGCTGCGATACGCGGACTAGACAGCACCTGCACCGATCCCTGCGATTCAAGAAAGCTTAAAATTGCGGCAAAGTTATTGGTCTGGAAGGCAAGCCCAAACGCGCCTGCCGGGTTCACGCCGGCGGCCAGTCCCGCGCCAACCGCGGCGATCTGGCGTGCCGTCGAATTGCCACTAAAACTGCTGTCAGACAGCGCCCCGGTACGGCCAATAGGACTTGTAGTCGGCGTATTGGTAAATCCACCCGTAATACCACCAGTCGGAAATGCCGCCCAGTTCACCCCGGACTGATAAGACTGGCTCAGGGTCACGTCAACAATTTTCGCCTCTATGATCACTTGCCGCTCAACCGACACACGCATCGCCTTGAGGTAATTTTCAACGTTACGCAATTCCTGCGGCAGGGCGCGCACTACCACGACCCCCGATTGCGGGCTGATGATCACGCTGCGTCCATCGGCACTTCCGGTTACCGTCGTGATACCCACAATGGCGCGCAGCGAAAAAGCAATCTCCTGCCACAAATCGGTCAGGGTTACGGTGGACAAGCGAATCGCTTCGCTGGCGGCGTTGCTGCCACTCAGTGCTCCTCCGGCACCCGGCGTCAATGAGGGGGGGCCCGCCGCCCCGGCAATACCGCCAACTGCAACGCCTGCAGTTGCACCTGTGGTGGTGGTCGTTCCTGTACCTCCGGCATTGGCCAACGACGTCGAGGTGACACGCATGTCGCTGCGGCCCTGGCGCGCACCGGTAAGGTAGTTAACCTGGAATACCCGCGTCTGCAAACCAGCCGGCTGGATATAGACACGCGTACCGTCGATCTTGAATTCGTAGCCATAGACTTCCCGTATGGCCTCCAGCGCCTCGCGCAGGGTCACATCCTTCAGATTGACCGAAAGCGATCCGGCGACCTCCGGATGAACAATCATGCTGTAGCGCGTACCTGAAACCAGCGACATGAAAATCTCGCGTGCCGAGCCGTTGTTGACGACCAGGTCGAATTTGGCTTCCAGCGCTTGGCGCGGGTTCGCCGGCAAGGCCGCGCGCAAGGGCGGCATCAGCGCAAGATTGACTTCTTCGGGTTGCGGCGCTGCCTGCGGCGGCATCCTGGCTTTGTTGACCTCTGCGAGGATGCCGGCATCGACTTTCCCCGGGCGCGCGGGCTCATTGGCACAGGCGGCCAGCAGCAGGCTCAACCCCGCGACAAAAATCCAATGCGTCATGATCCTGCTCCCTTTATCGGCTGAACCGGCCGGACCGATGTACTGCGTTTTTCCAAACCGGGATACAGTTTCATCACCTCGATTCCTTTGTCACTTTGCAAGCGGACCTCAGCGGCCGCTATGCCAATCAGCCGCGCATCGCCATATTTTCCGCCTAGCGGTACGGATTGCCCATTAATAACGGCAATCTTGCGTCCACCGGACAAAATTATAGACTGCAGTGCATTCGCAGGGGCTGCCCCCGGGATGAAGGCACCCGAGAGCAATGCGGCCGGCGGCCGAGTCGGATCGGCAAGCACCTGCGCCAGGGCCGGGCCCGCCCCTTGAAACAGCAGCGCGAGGCCCAGGACGACGGATGGGATCGTGTGCATCAGAACGTCACCCAGGTGCTGCTCAGGCTGATGGTGTAAAGACTCAAGGTCAGCGTCGCATCCACGCCGTTCGCACTCAGCGAACTGGCGCCAAGATAAAACTTGTCGCGGTAAGCCTCGAGCGCGGCGACATAGTCGAGAAGATCCGGATAAGTGCCGCGCAAGGCCAGCTCAATGCCATGACGATAAAGACCGCGCCCGGCCATTGCAGCGGCGCCAGGCTCGGTTGCGGCGGCGGGTGCGGCGGCGGGCGTGCCGACCTTGACACCCAGTTCCACCGGCGGCGCGCTGCGCAGCGACAGCACCTGCAGTTGGCGCTTGTCGCGCAACATCGCCTCGAGCAGTCTGACCATCCGGTCGGCCGGGACGAGCCGGCTTTGCCGCTGCGCCAATTTGGCATCGAGTAGCGCAAGCTCGTCTTTCAATTGTTTTTGGACGGTGCGATTCGCCGCATCCGGATCATCGCTACGGCGCTGCAGCACGGCCTGGATTTGTTGCTCGATGCCGTTAACGGCGGCTTGTCGCAGCTGCGTCGCCTCGAACAAGGACTTCTGCCTCTTTAGCAGGGGTTCGAGCAAAAAAGTGTCATACGTAAAAAACAGCACCACCGCCGCCGCAAGAAAGACCAGGGCGCGTTCGCGCAAGCTGAGCGCGTCGATGCGATCAGCGTAGCCTTGGAGCAGGAGTTTGAGCTTGTCCATACTCAGTTGCCCGCCTTGGCATCACCTGCTGCGGCGGTTGCAGCCGGTCGAGCCGGCGCCGCCGGGGCTGGGACTGGGGCCGGCTCGCTCTCGGTTGCGCCAGCCTCGCCCATACCCGAGCTCAGCACGAAGGCCACCACTGGCACCTGTAAGGCTTGCGTCGCACGTGGCGGCGTGACGGCAAAGGCCTGCCGGGACATCGCCAGGTTGTCCAGGCTGCGCCCGCGCATGCTTTTCTCGGCGCCAAGGCCGCGCACAAACACCGGTACGAGCTCCGGGCTCAATGCCATGCCGCTGATGCTGAAGTTCACCCCGCCCTCGTCAACACTAAAAGCGGTCAGCCACAAACCTTGAACGGCCTGGCGCGCCAGCGCACGCATGTATTCGGCCAGCCCGCGCTCGGCACCAAAGCTTCCGGAGTCAAGCGCACTGAGCAGGCCCTGGCGCGCGACAATGCCAGCCTGCATGTCCTTGGCCTGGGCGGCCAGCGCCGCATCGGCCGGCTTGACGCCAAACTCCGCGGTCACTTTGGCCAGGCGTCCCTGTGCCGCCAGTTGCTGGCGATCGAGCAAAGCAGCCTGCCGCGTCAGGCCGTCCATTTCGAACACCGCGTAGACGTAAAAACCGAGCATCCCCAGCACCAACAGACCTATCGCCTGCATGCCTGCCAGGGCGGAAAAATATTTTTCCTTGCGTAAAAAAACCGGGTTGAACAGGTTGATCTGCTGGCTCATAGCGTCTTCGCCTCAAGCCGCAGGCCCGCGCCCAGCACATGGAACAAGCGCCACTGGTCCTCGGCCGCCATCGGCGCCGATTCGGGCAGGTCCATGACCTCGGCCACATCCACGGTGCGCACCCGGATGGTAAGGTTGGAGGACAAATACTCGGCGATCCCTAAATCCTTGGGCAGGGGTGCCAGCAGCAGTTGCGTCACCGAAAGATGGGTGAACTGGCGCTCGAAATGGTCCAGCGAACGCTGCAACTCGGTGGTCACCCGGTCCAGGTAATGCTGGCGCTGGGAGTCGATCTCCGCGGCCAGGTTAGTCCAGGCCACCTCGATGCGGCGCGCAAGATAAAGCTCGCCGGCAAACGAAATGGTCAACAACCCGCCCGAATGATCGAAGGACAGCATCGCCACCGCCCGCTCCGCGTCGCCGAACAAGTGCGCCATGTTGCGCTGCGCGGTCTCGGGGATGTCGATGACCTCGAGCGGAATATGCGCGCCCTCGAAGTCCTTGATCTGCCGCTGCAGCAAATCGTTACGCGCCGAGATGGCATACATCGAGTGCTGCTTGCCTACGGGCGAGGGAATATCCAGCACGTCGATAGTGGCATCATCGATGTGGTATTCGATAAGGTCTTTTATTTTCCAGCGAATCGCGCCCTTTAACTCGTCAGGCGTGACATTGGGCGCCTCCACCAGCAGCAGTTGATAGTCGCCAGGCTTGAGCAGCGTTGCGCAGTGATAGCCGGCAAGATTCATTTTTTTGCTGATTTGCGTCAGGGTCTCCCCCTCCACCTGCGTGACGACTGACCACGCGCTGACCATCGGCCTGCCCTCGCCCTTGACGGCGACATGCGCGAACTTGGTCGCGTCAGGCTCAACGCTGACCACCATCCAACCCGGTATTGCCTGCGGTTTTGAGAAAAACCATGCCATAAACAAACCACTGTGACTACATCACTTGAAAATATTAAAATAAACCATTGTTGTCAATGAATATTTTAACATAGACACGTGCGTTCCAGCAATCCTTGCCGGCCGCACTCGGCGTTATGCCGAGTGCATAGCGTTTGCGGGCTGCCTGGTAGCCGAAAAACCACCCGCAAACCCGCGCCAGTATTGGGTTTGCGGCGGTTTATCTAGCCTCCATTTGCACTCCAGGTTTGCCAATTTGCGATCGATGCGCACGATCGCCTGTACAGTACAACTAGCATCGCCCGGCCCATTGGCGTTGGTCGTCGCCAATCCATGCCAGGCGCAGCCGGCACCCGCTCGCAGCCGGCACCCTCTTCAGGGATACACTTCCAGCACCGGGCCTAAGGGATCTAGCGTCACCACACCCACCTTCGTTTCGGCGGTAGTGCCAGCACCGCTCGATGCGGTTTGAACGGTAAAGCTCGGCGTCGCGGGCGCTATGGTCTGGCTCCAGAGCAGGGCCGATTCGAAGTGCCCGCAGTTCACCGAGGTCCCCGTGGCACACAGGTTGCTGAGGAACGTGTTGGACGTCTGGCTGGTCCCGCTGTAGAGAATTTTCTCCTCGCCAACGGCCGTTGTCCGCGCAGCATTGGTCGTCTGAATGTACTGGATAGAGGCAATCACAAGGTTACTCGTCCCGGTAACAAGGCTGGAGAAGGCGCTGTTCGCCACGCCTGCCGTGGTCGCCTGCGTTGCCAGCACAGTCAGGGTCGGGCTTGTTGCAAGAGCAACCGATCCGCCGTCAGAGAACACTGTGCCGATACCCCTTATGGCGACAATTGCGCCGGCGCCCGTTACGGTGGTGTTGCTCGCCTGCGCCGACACATCGTAGGTCGGGTTGAGGCCCGGCGCGGTATCGAGCGCCAGCAGCAGCAAGCTGTACTCGGACGTGACGTTGCCATTGGTGCCAAGACTGATCACGTACTGGTTGCTCGTCAGCGTCAGGGCAGCCGGCGCGGTGCGCCGAAGGCGCAAGTTGCCGGCGGCGATGGTTCGCGCACCGGCATTGCCGTTCTGAATTTGCACCGCGGCGACAACCAGGTACTCGTCCTCGGCCCGTCCGGTTGCCGTGGTGCTGGCAATGGTGGTCTGCGCGGCGTTGCTGATGGCCACCGCGGCCGCGCCGCTGGTGCCGCTAAACGAGGCGGGCGGCGTGTTGATGACAAAGATCTTGACCTCGGCATTGGCATTGGCGTTGTTGCCCAGGCCGGTCACCGTGTATACCGGGTTGGCTGGCGCACCGGAATCCTTGGCCACGAAAAAAAACGTCTTTTCCCGCCGAACAGTGGCACTGCCCGCGCCGCCGCCAACGCGCAGTGTAAGACGGTTGGAATCGACCGTGGCAGCGTTGCGCACCAGCACCAGGTTGCCGGTCGCCGCACCGGTCAGCGTTGTCGCTGTGGCCGTCACGTTGTTAAGGGTGACCACGGCAATAACAATATTGTCGCCGGCCGGCATCGTCGTGCTCAAGGTCGCCAAGGTCGCCGCCACACCATTGCCCACCGCGGTCGATGCCCCGTCAAGGTAAGCAGACCACTGGCCGTTGATTACCGTCGCCTCAATCTGGCGCAGGGCGTTGCCGCTGGTCCCCTTAGATACGATCTGGCATTGATCCTGGAACACCGTGCCTGCCCCGCCGGTGGAGTGCGTTGCTGCAAGCGTGCCGGCCATGCCGCGCGTCACGCCGGTCAGGGTGTTGCCTGAAATCCCCGTGTAGTTGATGCGCTCAGAGTCGATAATGGCCGTCCCGCGCGGCGCAAACCCAGCGGAGGAGGTAAGTTGTATGGCGGTAACAGTCGCGTTAGCCACGGCAACGGCTAATGTCGTGGACGGGTTGTAGCGCGTCGCGCTCTGCGTGAAGGCGCCGCTGCCGACCGCAGCGGACGCCGCCGGGACGCTGACGGTGCAGGCCAGCGCGAATGTGGCCTGCGAACTCGAGCGCAGGGTGCGCGTCGCCTGCTCGATGCCGGCCTTTGCCGCCGCCAGCGCCTGGCCGGATGCGGCCTGCGCGCCACCGGACGCATTGTCGGAAACGGCAAGGAAATTCAGGCTCACCACCAAGCCGGCGATGACAACGATCAGCGCGATCGCGGCAAGAAGCAAGGATCCTGTCTGCCGGCCTTGCATCAAAAGTTGACCGGCTTGACCGTGGTGCGATACACCGCGCTGACACTTGCGACGGCAGCCATGGCCTGGACGGTAATGTAAAAAACGTTGGCCGGCACGGCCGTCTGGGTGAGCGCGTCGCTCTGCCAGTATAAAAAACTCAGGCTGCCGACACGATCGGTCAGTGGTTGGCCGTTTCGATTAATCGTTCCGCTGGCCGCCGAGAACGAGTAGACCACGGTGGCGCTGTTGAAATCATTGAAGGTGATTTGCGATGCTGTTGCGATATTCAAGTCCGTCGCAGTGGCCGACCTTATCTGGCGCAGTTCGCGCGCGATGCGTTCAATCGCCGGACGCACCTGCGTGTCGGTGCTCATGATGTCCCGTCCGGCAAAATAATTGCGAAAACCGCCGGTGAGGATGGGCAGCACCGCCGCGGCTAGCACGCCAACAATCACCATGACGACCACCAGTTCGACCAGGGTCACGCCCTTTGCTGTCCAGTTAGGCTGGCGGCGCATGGTTCAGTAATTGGTG
Source organism: Pseudomonadota bacterium (assembly GCA_025356665.1). Taxonomy (GTDB): domain Bacteria; phylum Pseudomonadota; class Gammaproteobacteria; order Burkholderiales; family SG8-39; genus CAITSH01. The sequence continues at coordinate 24,440 of JANXRV010000108.1, read as the reverse complement.
AACACGGTGATTTGCTGCGCCAATTGCGTGCCCGACGTGCTCGACACGATCACCGTCACCTGCCGGTGGGTCGTGGTCGGATTGGCCAGCCAGGCCACTGCCGTGGTGCCACCGCCGAGCACTTGCATCCCGAAGCCGGGCGAAGACAGGGGACAAAAGGCAGTCGCCGACGGACAGGGATCGAGTGCAGTGGTGGCGAACGCCGCGCTGATGGAGGAACCCAGAATCCCCCTATTCCCGGCAATCAGTTCCATGCGCTCCTGCGCCAGCAGCGCCGCCTGCGTAATCTGTGCCGGCGTGGGGGCGCGTGGCAGGATGTTGCGATAAGAGCCAAGCAGCGCCACCGCACCAATGGAGATCACCACCAGGAAGGCAACGAGCTCGACCAGGGTCACCCCAGCCAGCTCGCGCGGCACCCTGGCGCTCAGCATACGGTCGGACTGGAGGGCACGGCGCAAACGCGCACCAACCCGGTCCCAGAATAAATGCGCACCGTGCGGCTGGCGGCATTGCGGCTCACGGTAATGTCGGCATTGCTGCCCAGCACGGTCGATACCGGCGTCGAGTCAACATAAGGCGTGCCCAGCCCGTTGAAGGCGACCAGACTGTTGGGCAGGCTGGCGAGCGAAAAGCTCGTTCCGGCCTGCAACGCCGGATTGGGCTCGCCGCCCGGATGCGGCACCGCGACGGCGCCGCTCAGGAAAAAACCGTAGCCGCTGTTGCCGCTAAAGCGTATCCAGGCCGGCTGGCCGCGCGTCATGGCGAGCGATTGGGCGTAGCGTATTTCCACGGCCAGACGCTCGGCCTCGGCGGAGAGCCTCACCGTGTCGGTGTCGCTGCGCGGCAGGGCAATGGCAGCGAGCACCGCCACGATGATCATCACCACGACCACTTCGACCAGGGTAAACCCCTGCGAACGCCGCGGGTCACGAACAAGTTCCTGCTCTGGATGAAGCTGCGCCAAGCGTATCCTCTAAAAATAAAAAGGGCGGCACCGAAAACGCGCCGGCCCGCCCAGTGTCAACCGACCACATGCCCCGGCCGGACTAGTCCTCATGCCTCTTACCGTCAGCAGCCCGTCGTGGTCGCAACGCTAACCACCGGCGGGAGGGTGGTCGTTGTCGCCGATGCATAGCTGAAAGCGCAGGACGCCGGGGTGGGTGCACCGGCGATCGAGAAGGTGCTCACCGAACCGCTCACACTGCTCGTGTACGTGCTCGAATCCAAGTTAACCGCGCCGATAATGCCGCTGGTGGAATCGGAACCATCCGGATAAAAATTCACCATCGCCACGGAAACCCCTTGCACGGACACTGCGGACCCGGCGCTAAAACTCGAGGCAAGCGACATGCCGTTTGCCAGCGATGCGGCCGATTGCACCGCAGCCCGTGCGCCATTCAACGCCGAGATGCGCGCGTATGACTGGAGATTAAAGAATTTGGGGGCTGCGACGGCTGCCAGGATCCCTAAAATGAGAATCACGACAATCAACTCGATTAACGTAAATCCTGCCTGCGATTGCTTCATCTTATTTTGCGCTCCAAAAGAGAAGTTCCGGAACGAGGACTTGGCATCAGGGTGGCCAATTACCACCGTAACAGGATAACACTCCAACCACGACACGCAAAAGCCGGGCATAAAAGCTGCTCGCCCGCCCTGTATCGGCCCACCGCATGCACCGGTGGCCGAAATCGTCTCACGCCTCGTCAGCAGCCCGATGTGACCGGCGTGGTAAGCACGGGCGGGACGGTGGCCGATGACGCCGCTGTATAGCTGAAAGCGCAGGACGCCGGCGTGACCGCACCGGCCATCGTGACGGTGGCCACCGAAGCCCCGTTATTACTAGCCGAGTACGTACCCGAATCCAAGGTCACCGCGGCAATGATGCCGCTGGCATTCGGATAAAAATTCACCATCGTAATGGTCGTACCTTGTACCGATACCGAGGAAGCTGCGCTATTGCCCTGGGCGAGCGCAAGGGCGTTGGCCAACGATGCGGACGATTGCACCGCAGCCCGCGCGCCGTTCAGCGCCGAGATGCGGGCGCTCGACTGAAGATTAAAGAATTTTGGCGCTGCAACGGCTGCCAGAATGCCTAAAATCAGAATCACGACAATCAATTCGATCAACGTAAATCCTGCCTCAGATTGCTTTGCGTTTGTTTTAAACGCCAAAATCGAAATTTCCATAACCCATATCTAGCCTCAAAAACTCAAACAACTCAAACAACAATCAATCCAAAAAATGCAGCCCGCGCATCCGCTTACCTTGACCTGCCGTGCCAGAATGGTATCGCTTCAGCCCCGACACCCAAAACGGACATAAAAATCTACCTCCCACCCTTTGCGACCGACCGCATGATCCGGTCGGGCTAGTTCTCACGCCTCCTACCGTCAGCAGCCCGACGTGGTCGCAGCGGTAACCACAGGCGGAACCGTGCTCGTTGTCGCCGATGTATAGCTGAAAGCGCAGGACGCCGAGGTGGGTGCACCGGCTATCGAAAAAGTGCTCGATGTACCGCTCACGCTGCTCGTATAGGTCGACGAATCCAAATTAACCGCGCCGATAATGCCGCTGGTGAGATTGGAACCATCCGGATAAAAATTCACCATCGCCACGGAAACGCCTTGCACGGACACCGAGGATCCCGCGCTAAAGCTCTGGGCGAGGGAGGTGCCGTTTGCCAGTGATGCGGCCGATTGCACCGCGGCCCGCGCGCCATTCAGCGCCGAGATGCGCGCGTATGACTGGAGATTAAAGAATTTGGGGGCTGCAACAGCGGCCAGAATGCCCAAAATGAGAATCACGACAATCAACTCGATCAAGGTAAATCCCGTCTTCGGTTTTTTCACGTTATTCCCCTGCCTTCAATTGCTTCACGTTGTTGTCCCCACCCAAAGGAAATCTTGGAACGCGTATTTGGCATCAGGAAGTCGCACAGCAAGCAAACCAACTCGCACACCCGCTTATCGCAACTTGCGACCATAACACGGTAAGGCGACGGCCACGGCATTGATACAAAGCGGGCACAAAGCCCGGCCCGCCCTGTATCGCCCGACCGCCACGACCACATGGACCGGCGGCCGGACTCCTCTCACCCCTCGTCAGCAGCCCGACGTGACCGGCACGGGAACCGTGGGGGGGGTACTGGTCGATGAGGCCGCTGTATAGCTGAAAGCACAGGACGCCGGAGTGGTTGCACCGGCCATCACAACGGTGGCCACCGAGGCCCCGTTATTGCTCGACGTGTACGTACCCGAATCCAGAGTAACCGCAGCAATGATGCCGCTGGCGGTGGGATAATAATTCACCATGGCGATGGTATTTCCTTCCACGGTGACCGAGGAAGTCGCGCTATTACCCTGGGCGAGCGAAAGGGCGTTGGCCAGCGACGCGGCCGATTGCACCGCAGCCCGTGCGCCATTCAGCGCAGAAATACGGGCGCTGGACTGGAGATTGAAGAACTTGGGGGCGGCAGTAGCAGCGAGGATGCCCAGAATCAGGATCACCACGATGAGTTCAATCAGGGTAAAACCACGTTGTTGTTGACGCATAAGCCCCCCATACAATTAATTAATTAGTAAAGATAATGTCTATAACTGTTGGAATAGTAAAGGTATATTTTTATATTTGCAAGTCAAGTGCTAGGGCGAGACGGTATTCGATCCTTGCAACGCTGTCTGTGATCGAAATCACATAACCGGCATATCCCGCAGATGGACCCGTTTGGCATCGATTAGCAACCGGTCCTCTGCACGATGGGGTACGGCAAATAGAACATGGAAAACGCAACACCAGCCACCCTCGCCTGCGTAAAACAGGCACCTGTAAGCGGCTTAGCGCATATCCCAGATAAACCCGTTCGTCGCCTCGATGCTCACCGCCCCCAAGCCTCCACCAAGCGCCCCACCCAAACTGGAAAACTCGACCACCACACGGAATCGCGCCCAGTTGGCGCCATCCGGGCCGGGGTAAAAATAATTTTCTTTATCAACGATATAGACAATTTCCCGGCGTCTGGAATCGAAAAACCAGCCGCCCCTGCGCAGGTTCTTTTGTCCCTCAGAGTCGGCCAGTTCACCGGCGTAGAGCTGCGGCGCTTGTTCCAGGAACTCGACCGGGTTGCGGTTCGACAAACGGGGAATTTCCCCATGCTCGCCGCGCAACAATAGTGATGCAATTTTCATTTGCAGCCCGCTGCGCATGGCCCCGACGGTCTGCTCCATGGCGACTTTTTCGGCAAATTCCTGGTAATACGCGAGCCGGTTGAGCAGCACCGCCGATACCAGGCTGATGACAACTATCACGACGATCAATTCGATCAGGGTCAAGCCGCATTGCGCGGTGCGGCCCCGCACCTTCATCGATTGGACATTGCCGCCTGGCCAAGATCCCAAATCGGCAGGAACACGCCCAAGGCCAGCATGAGAACCAGGATACCGAGGAACACGATCAGGATGGGTTCGATCTGGCTCGACAGGTTTTTCAGGTCATAGTCGATTTCGCGCTCGTACATCTCGGCCACATCCTGCAGCAAGCGGTCAAGCGCGCCGGCCTCCTCACCCACGGCGATCATCTGCAATACCACCGGCGTGAACACGCCGGTGGTCACGGCGGTGCGCAGCACGCTCTCGCCCCTCTCGACGCCGTCGCGCATTTGCTCGATGCGCTGCGCGATAAACGCGTTATCGGCGACCAGCGCAACCACCGACATCGCCTGCACCACCGGCACGCCGCTGCGCAGCGCCATGGCGAGACTCCGCGAGAAGCGGGCAAGCATGGCCTTTTCGACAATCGGCCCCGCCACCGGCAGCCTCAATTTGAGTCTGTCCCAGTTATAGCGACCTTTTTCAGTGCCAACGTAGGCTCGCGCGCCGATGTAGCCGACCGCGGCGACGATGGCGATCAGCGCCCAGTACTTGAGCGTGAAATCTGACGAGGCCATTAGTATCCGGGTGAAAATGGGCAACTCCGTCTTGAAGCCGGCGAACAGTTTTGCGAATGCCGGAATGACAAACAGGTTCACCAGCACGATGGCGATGACCATCGCCGCAATGACGATGATCGGATAACGGATCGCCTGCTTGATGCGCGCCTTGATATCCTTTTCAAATTCGATATGCTCGAACAGGCGCAGGAAAATTTCGTCCAGCCGGCCGGTCATTTCGCCCACACGTACCATGCTGACGTAAAAAGAATCGAACACGCTTGGGTGCTTGCGGATCGCCGCGGAAAGTTCACGTCCGGCATCCAGGCTTTCGCGAATATCGCCAAGCACCCTGATCATGGTCGGGTTGGAACTCGACTCACGCAAGCCCGAAAGTGCACGCAAGATCGGCACCCCGGACTTGAGCAAGGTGTACATTTGCCGGCTGAACAGCATCCGATCCTCGATGTTCACCGACTTGGCAAAAAACCGCTGGAACAGGCTTTGCGCCCCGGCAACCGCCGGCGTGCCGGTGAGTTTGATGTCGATGGGGGCCACACCGGTATTAAGCAACTGGTCGGCGACCGCGCCCGAATCGCTGCTCTCGATGACCCCCTGGACGAGTTCCCCGCGCGAATTGCGGCCCTTGTAGGCGAAATAAGGCATCGTGTCAGTCGTCAGCCTCATCGCCAAAGCGCATGGCCTCGGCGACGCTCGCCTTGCCGGCGGCCACCAGCGCCGCGGCATGATGGCGCAGGGTGTGGCCGGCCATCTGCTCCCCCGCCGCCCGCATGAAACCGGCCGGGTCGTTGCGGCTGATCATCTCCATGAGGGTCAGGTCCATTTCCAGCATCTCGTACACGCCGGTTCGACCGCGGAACCCCGTGCCGCTGCAGCGCTGGCAGCCGCGACCCTGGCGCAGCTGCAAGGGCTCAGCGTGGGCACCCGCCGATACGGTCAACCAGTGCAACTCCTGGTCTGTCGGCTTATAAGACTGCGCGCAACTCTCGCATACCAGCCTGACCAGACGCTGCGCGATCACGGCGTGCAGGGACGAGGCGACCATGTAGGGCGGCGCCCCCATGTCGACCAGGCGTACCGGCGTGCTCGCCGCATCGCGTGTATGTACTGTCGATAACACCATGTGGCCGGTTATGGCGGCACGCAGGCCGATTTGTGCGGTTTCCGCATCGCGCATTTCGCCCACCAGAATAATGTCCGGGTCCTGGCGCAAAGCCGAGCGCAGTACCCTGGCGAAACTCAGGTCGATCTTGTCGTTGACCTGCACCTGATTCAAGCCGGCAAGCCTGTATTCGATCGGATCTTCAACCGTGATGATTTTTTTCTCCACGGTATTCATTTCATCGAGCGCGGCGTAAAGCGTGGTGGTCTTGCCGCTGCCGGTCGGGCCGGTCACCAGGACCATGCCCGACGAACGCTGGATAATCTCCCTGAAACGCTTGAGCAGGCTCGCCGGCATGCCGATGCCGTCTAGCCTCTGGACACCGGCGGCGCGGCTCAACAGACGCATGACAATCGACTCGCCGTGCTGGGTTGGCATGGTCGAGATCCGTACATCAACCTGCTCGCCGCGCGCCTTGACATCGAAGCGGCCATCCTGCGGCAGTCGTTTTTCGGAAATATCCAAGCCCGCCGTCAGCTTGACCCGCTGCACCAGGGCAGAGGAAATCTTCTTGTCCGCCTCTGTCTGGAGCTGCAAATTGCCGTCGATGCGAAAACGGATCCGCAGCGCCCCCTCCATTGGCTCGATGTGTATGTCCGAGGCCTTCACCTGGATCGCGTCTTCAAATACCGACTGCAACAACTTGACGACGGGCGCATCCTCGGCGCCGGCGCTAAGCGCGCCAAAGTCAACCACCTCACCAAGGTCGTCCCCCAACTCGCGCGCCAGACTGGTGATTTCCTCGGTACGGCGGTAAACACGGTCAAAGGATTCGAGCAGGAGACTTTCACTAACGACCGCCAGTTCGATATCGCGCTTTAGAATCCGGGTCAATTCGTCATAAGCAAACAGGTCGCTCGGGTCTGCCAGCGCGACAAGATAACTCTGCTGACGCTCCTCCAGCACCAGCGCGCGAAAACGCCTCGCCTGCACTTCGGGCAGCCGGCGTGCCAGGGCGACGTTGAAGGTGAATTGCTTGAGGTTGATAAAGGGAATATTGAGTTGGCGCGACAAGGCCTCGCTGATCTGGTCTTCGCTGACAAACGAAGACTCGACCAGCACCCGACCGAGCCGGCGCCCGCTGCGCTTTTGCAACTCCAGCGCTTCGCGTAGCTGCTCCTGCGAAATAGCCTTGTCCTGCACAAGAAGGTCACCGATGCGGATTTTTTCTGGTTTCGCCATTTGCCGACCTTACTCCCCTGAGCGTAGTGCTTAGCCACCGCCAACGCGTGGCATCAGCACCATCAATACCTCGAAAATACCCTGCTTTGCAATCGAACCGCAACGTCACTTGCGCTCACCATCAAGGCTTTTCACCCTTTATGGCGCGTGCGACCATGCCCTCCAGCGCCGGAAAGGCGTCGGGGATGTCATGCGATACCGCCCGCAATGCCGTCAAAAACAGCTCGGACTGGCCCGGGTACATCAACAGCGCGCGGCGCAAGTAAGCCACCGCCCGTTCATTCTGCCCATCCAGGGCAAGCAGTAACACGTGTTTATAAGCAACCGGCCAGATCGGCGCATAGCGCAGCGCCGTGCCGTTGAATTCCAGCTTGTCGGCCAGGTTGTTGCGATCGGGCAAAATCGCACCTGTCATCGCCAGGTCAATCGCCGGACGCAGCAGCAGGGCACGATCCATTTTGAACAAAATATCCTGGTAGCCGAGAAAACTCGCCAGATCGTCGCGCCGGATGCGCAGGTAACTCTGGAACCAGTCCTCAAAACGGTTGTAGTTCTGCCAGGTCGCCCCCAGGATCAGCGCCCCCATCAGCAGCATGAGGGCGACCACCGCCCGCAACTTGGCGCCGAGCGCAGACTGAAAACCGTCCTTTTCCGTGAGCCCCATCAGCACGGCGGTCGGACCGAGAAAATGGGCGTACCAAAGGGGAAATTCGACCATGCTGTGTATGGCCTCGACACCGACGAGCGCAAACAACCACCACTCCGCCAACTTGAATTCGACGCGCCGCGACCGCCACGCCCAGGTGCCGGCGGCGATCGCAACACAGGCTGTGCCAAGCAAGCCTGTTTCGGCCAGCAGTTGGAGAACAATACTGTGCGCATGACGCGACTGCCCGGGGAACACGCTATCGGCGAACAATTCGATGTGCAAAAAATAATTCCAGGCGTACTCGCCAAAACCCGCCCCTAGCAGCGGCGCATCGGCAAACATCAGCCACGCCTGCCGCCAAAACAACAGGCGTATCGAAGGCTTGGCGTTTTCCGCATAAATGCTTTGCGAAGCCAGGCGCGAGCTGATCGTGTCCGGCGGCCCGGCCACACCGACAAACCAACCGCTCTGGTGGACAAAGACTTCCATGCACACCGACAGCACCATCGCGCCGACAAGCCAAAACAGCATTTTCCTTGCCGCAGGCGTACGCGACAATGCGGCCCAGACAGCCGACAGCAGCACGAACCAGACGAGGTAAAGCCAGGCCGAGCGCGAACTGGACAGCGATACACCGAGCAAGAGCAGCGTACCGGCGAAAACGGCAAAACCGGCGGACAAGCGCCCGCGCTGCACCAGGTAGGCGAGGGAAGCGAGCGCCAGGCAAAGCAGGTTCGCAAACAGGTTGGCTTGATTGATGTTGCCGAAGGCGTGCTGGCCCTGCATCGCCGAGATTGCCTTGGGCAGGTCGCGCGCATCGATGAAATACTGCAACAGCCCGAACACGGCGTTGAGCATGCCGGCCAGCAGCAACGCAAAAGCCAGCACCTCGCAAATGCGCTCCAGGCTGAGGCTGCGTCGCAATTCGCTGCCCAGCCATAGCAGCATTGCCGCCCACAACACGTACAAGCCCCCCATCACCGCCTGCTCGTAGTAGGCCACCAGTTCGAGCTCGACCTGCAGGCCGAGCACGGCGGCGAACGCCAGCAGCCACAGCGCCGAATGCGGGATGACCAGGCCCGCGCGCGGATGGGCAAGCAATATCGCCCCCACGGCCAGCAGGCCAAGGGCGATGGCCAGCCCTTCCTGGTAAAAGGTCGGCAGCGGATAGGCGTGGTGCGAGAGCAGGAAGGGCTGCGAGAACATCAGCGCGAGAAAAAACAGCGCCGCATGGGCGGCAAGCGTGCCGCGCGCGGCAAACGATCTGATGTTCAACGAAATGATAAGCTTGCCTCTGCTTAAGCGGAATCGCGCCAAGTATACAGGCTGTGCTGTATCGTGCTCCGACTTCGACCATTTTCACCGGCCCCACGCCATGCCACTGCAAGCCCTCGTCTTCGACGCCTACGGCACCCTCTTCGACGTTCACTCGGTCATCGACGCATGCGAGCGGCTCTGGCCCGGCAAGGGCGAGGCGCTCAGCCGCGCCTGGCGCGCCAAGCAGCTCGAATACACGTGGCTGCGCAGCATGATGGGGCGCTACACCGACTTCGCCTGCGTGACCGAAGACGCGCTCGGTCATGCCTGCGCCAGCCTCGGGCTGGAACTGTCCGGCGGCGACAAAGAAGGCCTGATGGACGCCTATCTCCATCTCGCGCCCTATGCCGATGCCACGCAGACCCTGCCGGCCTTGTCGGGGCGCCCGCTGGCGATCCTCTCCAACGGTTCGCCGGCCATGCTGGCGCCACTGGTGCGCAACGCCGGAATGGAAAAAACGTTTGCCGCCGTGCTCAGCGTCGATGCCTTGCGCACGTACAAACCTGCACCGGCGGTGTACCGGCTCGCGGTCGATACGCTGGGCCTGCCCAAGGAAAGCATCGGCTTTGTGTCATCGAACTGCTGGGATGCCTGCGGCGCCAAAGCCTTTGGCTTTCGCGTCTTCTGGATAAACCGGTCGCGCGCGCCCCTGGACGCAATCGATGTCGTGCCTGACCACATCATTCACAGCCTTGCCGAATTGCCCGCCCTGCTCGCCCTGCTCACCTGAGCAACCGGGGTTTGCAGGTATCATCACGCCCTGCTCATTCATCAGACCGTAATCGTGAACTTTTGCTCCAACTGCGGCGCCACTGTTGCGCTGAAAATTCCGCCCGGCGACAACCTGCCACGCCATGTCTGCGACGCCTGCAACACCATCCATTACCAGAATCCGCGCATGATCCTGGGCACCATTCCCGAATACGGCGACAAGATCATATTGTGCAAACGCGCCATAGAGCCGCGCTACGGCAAATGGACGCTGCCAGCGGGCTTCATGGAAAACGGCGAATCGACCGCAGAAGCGGCGCTGCGCGAAACACGCGAAGAAGCCAATGCCAATGTTGAACTGGGCGCGTTGTTTTCCATGTTGTCAGTGCCTCACGTCCATCAGGTGCATATTTTTTACCGCGCCACGTTGCTTGACCTTAACTTTGGTCCCGGTGAGGAAAGCCTGGAAGTGGCATTGTTCAGCGAAGCGGACATCCCCTGGTCGGAACTCGCCTTTCGCACCATCTCGACCACATTGCAGCACTACTTTGATGACCGAAAAACAGGCCGCTTCGCGCTGCACTCCGGATCGATCGCGCCGCAACATCCCTGACAGGCCGGCGCTGAGCTTCGCCAACGGGATTTAAGCGCAAAGACCAACAGCACGCGAGCGTTTGAGCAGGCCTTGCCAGGCCTTCGGCTGTCGCAGCTTGCGTCAGGCGTGCAATGTTGCCAAGAGCCCGGCAAGATGGCCAATGCCGAACGCCTACCCTCCTGACCAAAGACCATGATCCCCTGGCTGCAAGGCGACGCCCCCTTCCCCGATGTCGAGACCGCCCTTGCCGATCCGAACGGTCTGCTGGCGGCGGGCGACGATCTCAGCGCAGAACGCCTGCTGGGCGCCTACCGCCGCGGCATTTTCCCCTGGTTTTCCGCAGGCCAACCGGTGCTCTGGTGGTCTCCCGATCCGCGCATGGTCTTGTTCCCTGCCGAACTGAAGGTGTCGCGCTCGCTTGCCAAGGTACTGCGCAACAGCGCTTATGAGATTCGCTTTGACACGGCCTTCCAAGACGTCATGCGCGCCTGCGCGGCGCCGCGTCCCGGCCAAAACGGCACCTGGATTACCGATGACATGGTCAACGCCTACACCAGGCTGCATTCCCTCGGCTACGCCCATTCGGTGGAAACCTGGGTGGAGGGCGAACTCGCCGGCGGACTGTATGGGATCGCCATCGGCGGCATGTTTTACGGTGAATCCATGTTCATGCGCCGTCGCGATGCCTCCAAAATAGCGCTGGTGCAACTAGTGCGCCAGCTTGCAACGCGCGGCTTTGGCATGATCGACTGCCAGATGCGCACCGGCCACCTCGCCTCACTCGGCGGCCGCGAAATTCCCCGGACAGAATTTTCACAACGGCTGGCGGAGTTGATAAACTACGCGCTCCCTAACGGCAACTGGACCGCAAGCAAACGCATCGATGTCGCAGCTTAACGACCTCCCCGACGCCGTACTGCAGTTCTACGTCACCGCGCCCTACCCCTGCAGCTACCTGCAGGGAAAAATGGCCCGCTCGCAGGTCGCCACCCCTAGCCACCTGATCAGCTCCGAGCTTTACGGCGATCTGGTGCGACTCGGCTTTCGCCGCAGCGGCATCTTCACCTACCGCCCTTATTGCGACGCCTGCCGCGCCTGCGTGCCGGTGCGCCTGCCCGTCGCCGAATTCAACATGGCGCGCCACCAGAAACGCGCCATGGCAAAGCACCGGCATCTTGAGGCAAGCAGCCAGGGGCTGCGCTTTCGCATCGAGCACTACAACCTTTACCTGCGCTACCAGGCGCAGCGCCACGCCGGCGGCGGCATGGACCAGGACAGCCGCGACCAATATTCGCACTTCCTGCTGCAAAGCCGCGTCAACACCCGCCTCATCGAGTTCCGCGACGAAGGCCGGCTGGTCATGGTGAGCATCGTCGACTTTCTCCCCGACGGCATCTCCTCGGTCTATACCTTCTTTGACCCGGAAATCAGCGGCGCGAGCCTGGGCACCTACAACATCCTGTGGCAGATCGAGCAATGCCGCAGCCTCGGCCTGCCCTATCTCTACCTTGGTTACTGGATCGCCGAGAGCCGCAAAATGGCCTACAAGGCGCGCTTCAAACCCATAGAGGGTCTGCTCAACGGCAGCTGGGCGCCGCTCAACACCGGCTCCGCCGAGACCTGAGCGAACAAGAAGCAACCCACCGGTAAGCAGCCGGCCGACAGGCTGCGCCGGGACACAGCAGCGCCTCTGTTAAAATCACCGTCATGTACAGCCTGCTGCGTCCCCTCCTGTTTAAACTCGACCCTGAAGATGCCCACAGCGCCGCCATGCTGGGCCTCGATCTGGCCTATCAGCTCGGCCTGGGCCGGCTTATCGCCGGCGGTGTCGGTGGCGCCGCCGATACGCCGGCAACGCTGATGGGGCTGAACTTCCCCAACCGCGTCGGCCTCGCTGCGGGGCTGGACAAAAACGGCGATCACATCGACGCCCTTGCCGCGCTTGGCTTTGGCTTCATCGAGGTCGGAACAGTCACACCGCGCCCGCAACCGGGCAATCCGCGTCCGCGCCTTTTCCGCATGCCAGAAGCGCAGGCCATCATCAACCGACTGGGTTTTAACAGCCTGGGCGTCGACTACCTGGTCGAGAGCCTGCGCAACATGCGCTACCGCGGCATCCTTGGCGTCAACATCGGCAAGAACTTCGACACGCCGATCGCCGCCGCCGAGGGCGATTACCTCATCTGCCTGGAGCGCGTGTACGCCTACGCCAGTTACGTCACCGTCAACGTCTCTTCGCCCAACACCGAGAACCTGCGGCAACTGCAGTCCGGCGACGCCTTGGAGAGCCTGCTCGCCGCCATCGTGCGCACGCGCGACCGGCTGGCGCGGGTACACGGTAAGCGTATGCCGCTGACGCTAAAGATCGGACCCGATCTCAACGATGAGGAACTGGGCGCTGTCGCAAGACTGGTCATAGCACACGGCATCGACGCGGTGATCGCCGCCAACACCAGCATTTCGCGCCAAGCCGTCAAAGGCCTGCCGCAAAGCGAGGAAAGCGGCGGCCTGTCGGGTTCACCGCTGTTCGCCTGCTCCAACCGCGTAATCCGCCTGCTGGCCGGGGAACTGGGCGGACGCGTGCCCATCATCGGCTCGGGCGGCACCCTCTCGGGCAGGGACGCGCGCGCCAAGCTCGACGCCGGCGCGAGCCTCGTTCAAATCTACAGCGGTCTCATTTACCGCGGCCCGCGCCTCATCACCGAAGTCCGGCGCGAGTTCGCGACCCCGCCCAGCGCGTCCTAAAGCCGTGCACGTCGGCCTGCCGCGCGAAATAAAAGAAGGCGAATGCCGCGTCGGCCTGACCCCGGAAGCAGTCGCGGCCATTGTCCACGCCGGCCACTCGCTCAGCGTTGAAAGCGGCGCCGGCCTTGGCAGCGGTTTCTCCGATGCGGCCTACCACGCTGCTGGCGCGCACATCGCCGATGCGTCCGCCGCATGGCAGGCCGAACTGCTCGTCAAGGTAAAGGAGTTGCAGCCGCCCGAGTACGCCCGCGCGCAATCCGGACAAATTCTTTTCTGCTATCAACACCTCGCCCCGGATCCCCGCCTTCTGGACGCGCTTGTCGCCTCCGGTGCTTCCTGCCTCGCCTTTGAAACCGTAAGCGACGGTAACAACGGCCTGCCTCTTCTCGCACCGATGTCGCAAATCGCCGGCCGGCTCGCGCCGTTGATGGGCGCAGAAGCATTACAGAAAAAAAACGGCGGCAGCGGGGTACTGCTGCCCGGCGCGCCCGGCGTGCCCCCCGCACAAGTGGTCATTATCGGCGCCGGCCATTGCGGCGCTAACGCCGCACATGTCGCCATGGGCCTGGGCTGCGCCGTCACCGTCTTCGCCACGGGCAGCCCGCGCCTGGATGCGCTGGCCCGCACCCTCGGTCCGCGCCTGCGTACCGTTCTGGCAACGGCGGAATCGCTGGCGGCGTTCATCCCCGATGCCGACCTGGTGATCGGCGCCGTACTCAAACCCGGCAGCCTGTCCCCAAAACTCATAAGCCGAATGCTACTGCGACGCATGCGCCCCGGATCGGCGTTTGTCGACATCGGCATCGACCAGGGTGGCATCGCCGAAACCTCCCGCCCCAGTTCGCACTCGCAACCCTTTTATATCGAGGAGGGCATCGTGCATTACTGCGTGCCCAACATGCCTGCCGCGTGCGCCCGCACCGCCACGCTGGCGCTGTCGGCCGCCGTCCTGCCCTACGTGCTGAAGCTGGCTGCCAAAGGCCTCGCCGTGGCCATCGCCACGGACCCCGGCCTCGGCAGCGGACTGCAACTACACCGGGGCCAGGTCACCTGCACGAGGCTGGCCCAGGACACAAGGCGCCCGTCACACCCCTTCAAGGCAGTGGCCGGAGGTCGCACATGACTGCGCTGTCAGAGCGCATTGACGCATTGCTGCCGCAAACCCAATGCACCAAGTGCGGCTTCAACGGCTGCCGCCCCTACGCCGAGGCCATGACTTCGGGCGAGGCCGATATCAATCGCTGCCCGCCTGGCGGCGCAGTGGGCATTGCCAGACTCGCCGCGCTGCTCGGCCGCGAAAGCAAAGCTTTGGATACGGCACGCGGCACAGAAGGTCCGCGCCGCGTCGCCCTTATCGACGAGACGCTGTGCATCGGCTGCACGCTTTGCATACAAGCCTGTCCGGTCGACGCCATCATCGGCGCACCCAAGTTGATGCACACCGTCATTGCCGCGCTTTGCACCGGATGCGACCTGTGCGTGCCGCCCTGCCCGGTAGACTGCATCAGCATGCCGCCCGCGCCGGCGGCGCTTGGTGCTTGGGATGAGGGCAAGGCCGACGCCGCGCGTGCGCGCTACGAATTTCGCAATCACCGCCTCGCGAGCGAAGAAAAAGCCCGCATCGAAATGCTGGCGCAAAAAACACGCGCGCAGCGCGACGGCCTGGATGATCCCAAGCGCGCCCTGATCCAGGCCGCGATGGAGAGAGCGCGCGTGCGCCAGGCTGGCGAAAAACCATGAAAGTCACCGAAAAAAACAATTGCAATGCCTGGAAATGCCCGTCTGTCGGGCATTTTGAGCCATTGCCCATCCGAAAATACCGCCCTGCCCGCACCTCAAACCACTCGCACAATGCCGGGCATACCCGCACGCCGGCACAGCTGCGATACGCCCGATAAGACCATGAACCCGCAAAAACGCCACGCCATTTTCAGCCGACTGAAGGCCGCCAACCCGGCGCCACGCACCGAGCTTGAATACACCACGCCCTTTGAGCTGCTGATCGCGGTAATCCTGTCGGCACAGGCCACCGACAAGGGCGTGAATCTCGCCACGCGCAAACTCTTTGCGGTGGCGCGCACGCCCCAGGCCATCCACGCACTCGGACTAGACAAGCTCGAGAGCCACATCCGCACCATCGGCCTGTTTCATTCGAAGGCAAAATACATCATCGAGACCTGCCACCTGCTCGTTGTGCGCCACGGCGGTGAGGTGCCGCAGACCCGCGAGCAACTCCAAGACCTGCCCGGCGTCGGTCGCAAGACCGCCAACGTCATCCTCAACACCGCCTTCGGGCACCCGACCATCGCCGTGGACACGCACATATTCCGCGTCGCCAACCGTACCGGCATCGCACCGGGCAAAAATGTCGACGCAGTAGAAAAACGCTTGCTCAAGTTTGTGGCCGATGAATTCAAGCTCGACGCCCACCACTGGCTGATCCTGCACGGTCGTTATGTGTGCAAGGCACGCACCCCCGACTGCCCATCATGCGGCATCGCCGATTTATGCGAATTCAAGTCGAAAACGGTAAATGGTAAATGGTGAATCGATAGAATCGGGGACGGGTCCGGCTTACCATTCCCCATTCCCCGTTCCCCGTTCCCCATTCCCCCTTTCCCATTTCCCATTTCCCATTTCCCCTTTCCCATTTCCCCATCCATCCACAATGTTCAATCCCAGCCGCGACGAAGTACGTAATTTCTTTTTCGACCTGTGGGCAAAATACCGCGGGCAAGCGCCGCTGGAAGGACTGGAGACCACCGCAATCGATATCGTACTGCGTCACCCCGAATACCACGCCATCCTCGATGATCGCGCCCGCTATGGCACGCATGAATGGACACCACAGGACGGCCAGACCAATCCCTTCCTGCACTTCTCGCTGCACCTCGCGGTCGCCGAACAACTGACCATAGACCAGCCGCCGGGGATCAGGGCCGAATTCGAGCGCCTGCAGTCGGTCATGGGCGAACGCCACGAAGCTGAGCACGCCGTGCTCGACTGTCTCGGGGAAACAGTATGGAAAGCCCAGCGCGAAGGCACCGGACCGGATGCCGAAGCCTATCTGGATTGCCTCAGGCGCAAGGCCTGAAATCGCCGGTCGGCTGGAAAAATCCAGCGGCCTAAAACACTGGACACAAAAAAGGGCCGGAGAAACCGGCCCTTTTTATCGTCTTGCTTATCGTTTGGCCGCTCTGGCGGCCTGCCTACTCTGACTCTGACTCTGACTCTTAGTGCCCGCCGCCCTTAAAGCGCGTGAGAGGCACAATATGCAGCGCACCCGTCTGCGACGAGAAATACGCGGCAAGGTCTTCCATATCCTGGCGCGACAGATTCGTCACCTGACCGGACATGATGGCGTTCTTGCGCGTGCCGCTCTTGTAGTCGCTCAACACCTTGTAAAGGTAATCCTTGTGCTGGCCGGCGAGCTTGGGAAAATCGGGGCCAACAGGCGTGTTGCCATCCGCGCCATGGCAGGCGGCGCAAGGTGTGGATTTTTTCTGGCCTTCGGTGGCATTGCCCGCGGCATTAACCGAAGCGCACAGCGACAGCGCGCCGAGCAGGAAAAGAGCTTGTTTGATCATGATTGGTTCCCGGTCAGTTCTTGTGCGAGGCGTAGTAAGCGGCAAGGTCGGCCATATCCTGATCCGACAGTCCGCGCGCGATGCCGCGCATACTCGGATGGCTGCGGTCGCCCGTTTTGTAGGCCTGCAGCGCCTTGACAATATAGCTCTCCGACTGGCCGGAAATCATCGGCACATGATAGACGTCGGGGAACGCGGTCTTGTAGTAAGGCACGCCGTGGCAACCGATGCACATTGCGATTTTGTTGTTCTTGGCCGCCTCGGCGTTGCCCTTCAGGGCGTCCTGGGCAAGGGCGGCGGAACTGCTGGCCAGCAACGCGAATAAAAACAGGATTTTCTTCATTGGGTCGCTCGGAATATATAAAAAGGGGGAATCGGGTTCAGCCTGCCCGCTCAAAAGGCCGTCTTAAAAACCGTCCAGGGTCTGCAGGGTCGCGCGGGGGCTTGAAAACATGTGGATTTTACCGTTAATCGGCGCCCCGGTCAAAACCGGACTGCAGCGCCGATGCGGGCCGCGGCAGGCAGGACCTCACTCCCGCCGCCACCGCCCGCGCAAAAGCACGCCGCCGTGCCGGATCGGCCGCCCGCAACTCCTCGTCGCGGTTGACAATCACCCCCGCCTCGATCAGCAGCGCCGCCTGCTGCGCCGTCTTGAGCACCACGAGGTTGTCGTAATAATGCACGCCGTTGCGGCGGTCGGCATAAGGCTTCATTTCACCGGCGATACGCTCGGCATGATGCGGTGAATGGGCGAAGCCGCCCGATTGCAGCGCCGCGCCGATGCCCGATGCGCAGGCGAGGCTTTGCACCTGCCGCGGATTCTTTCCCGATATGAACAGAGAATAGCCGGCGTAGCGGTCGCTGAACAGTCTCTGCGCACCGCCGTAATCCCAGGTCTGCAAAAAATGCGGCTGCACCGAATCGTGGTGCACCGACAGCAGTAACGCCACCCCGCGCGCGGCGCGACTGCGATCGCTCAGTTTTACCATGCCGCCGTCCTCGCCTATCAAGCTTGGCTGGAACCCCTCGCCTTGCAGCGCCGCAGCGATATCGCGCGCAAGGTCGAGGTTGAATTCAAATTCAGCGCGCCCTCGTGCGCTGGTCGCACCGGGCTGTGCGTGAAAATGTCCGACATCGACGGCGACGGTCTGTGCTTCGGCCGGCGCGGCAACAAGGATCAACGCGAGAAAGAGGATGCGGTAGTGCATGCGGCATTTTAGGGTGAATGGGAAATAGGAAATGGTGAATCGGTAAAACCATACCCGAACCGTGCTCACCATTCCCCACCATTTCCCATTTCCCATTCACCATTCACCGCTCCCCTCCCCGCTATAATGGCCGCTCCACTCCTTCCGGTATCCGTCATGCGCTTCAACGGCTCAAGCACCTATGTTTCGACCGACGATCTCACGCTCGCGGTCAACGCCGCCATCACGCTGGGGCGCCCGCTGCTCATCAAGGGCGAACCGGGGACAGGCAAGACCAAACTGGCCGAGGAAGTGGCCGCTTCGCTTGGCATGCCGCTGCTCGAATGGCACGTCAAATCAACCACCAAGGCGCAGCAAGGCCTGTACGAATACGATGCCGTGTCACGGCTGCGCGACTCGCAGCTGGGCGATCCGCGCGTCAAGGACATCGCCAATTACATCGTCAAGGGTACGCTGTGGCAGGCCTTCGCCGCCGACAAACCAGTGGTGCTGCTGATCGACGAGGTCGACAAGGCCGACATCGAATTCCCCAACGACTTGCTGCGCGAACTCGACCGCATGGAGTTTTTCGTCTACGAAACGCGCGAGCTGGTGAAGGCCAGGCACCGCCCCATCGTATTCATCACATCCAACAACGAAAAAGAGCTCCCGGATGCATTTTTACGCCGCTGCTTTTTCCATTACATCCGTTTTCCCGACAAGGACACGATGCAGCAAATCGTCGACGTACACTTCCCGGGCATCAAGAAGACCCTGCTGCGCGAGGCGCTGGAGGTGTTTTTCGAAGTGCGCGAGGTGCCAGGCCTGAAGAAAAAGCCCTCCACTTCGGAGCTGCTCGACTGGCTCAAGCTGCTGCTCGCCGAAGACATGCCGGCCGAGGCGCTGCGCTCCAAGGAGCGCAAGACCATCATCCCGCCGCTGCATGGCGCGCTGCTCAAGAACGAACAGGACGTGCACCTGTTTGAGAAGCTCTTGTTCATGACACGCAACCGGTGAATGGGGAATGGGGAATGGGGAATAGGGAATAGAAAATGGGAAATGGAAAATGGAAAAAGTCATCGCCGTTCGCGACGCCGTTCACCTTTCCCCATTTCCCATTCCCCATTTCCCCTTTCCCATTGACTGGGCACCTTTCGTGTTGATCGATTTTTTCCTCAAGCTAAGATCGGCCAAGCTGCCGGTTTCAATCAAGGAATATCTCACCCTTGTGGAAGGCCTGCAAAAGCACGTCATCGGCCCCTCGCTGAACGAGTTTTATTATTTTTCGCGTTTGGCGCTGGTCAAGGACGAGTCAAATTTCGACAAGTTCGACCGTGCCTTCGGCGAGTATTTCTGCGGCGCCGAGCTGGCCACCGGTGACACCCCCGACATCCCGCTCGAGTGGTTACTGAAACAGGCGGAGCTCACGCTGTCGGCCGAGGAAAAAGCCCTGATCGAGGCCATGGGCGGTTGGGAAAAACTGATGGAGACCTTGAAAAAACGTCTCGAGGAACAAAAGGAACGCCATCAAGGCGGCAGCAAATGGATAGGCACGGCCGGCACCTCGCCCTTCGGTGCCTACGGCTACAACCCCGAGGGCGTGCGCATAGGCCAGAAGGAATCGCGCAATCGCAGCGCAGTCAAGGTCTGGTACCAGCGCGAATACAGCAACCTTGACGACAGCGTGGAACTCGGAACGCGCAACATCAAAGTGGCCTTGCGTCGGCTGCGCAAGTTCGCGCGCGACGGATCGCCCGACGAACTTGACCTCGACTCCACCATAGACCGCACCGCACGCAACGCCGGCTGGCTGGACCTCGCCATGCGACCGGAGCGCCACAACGCCGTCAAGGTGCTGCTGTTCCTCGATATCGGCGGATCGATGGACGACCACGTCAAGCTATGCGAGGAAATGTTCTCCGCCGCCAAGAGCGAGTTCAAACACCTCGAATATTTTTACTTCCACAACTGCCTCTACGACTATGTGTGGAAGGAAAACCGCCGCCGTCACACCGAGCGCATCCGCACCTGGGACATCTTGCACAAGTATGGCAATGACTACAAACTGATTTTCGTCGGCGACGCGACCATGAGCCCCTACGAAATCCTGCAACCGGGCGGCTCGGTCGAATACAGCAACGATGAGGCCGGCGCGGCATGGATGCAGCGCATGCTCAAGGTCTATTCAAAAGCGGCATGGATCAATCCCGAGCCCGAGGAGATCTGGGGCTACCGACAATCGATTGGGGTGCTGCGCGAAATCATGGGCGGGCGCATGTTCCCTGCGACCATCGCCGGCCTTGAGCGCTGCATGCGCTCGTTGACAAAATAGCGAGCGGACATGCCTTAGCAGGTCCCCTCCCCCTTGGCGGGGCGAAACCCCCGTCTCGCCCCCAACCCTCCCCCGTCAAGGGGAAGGGAGTATCTGCGTCGCGACACTATTCCATCTGCACCGGCGGCGCCACCTTGACGATTTCCTCGAAGGTGGTGAGACCGGCCGCCACCTTGGCCGCGCCGCTGATGCGCAAGGGCTTC
Source organism: Pseudomonadota bacterium (assembly GCA_025356665.1). Lineage (GTDB taxonomy): Bacteria > Pseudomonadota > Gammaproteobacteria > Burkholderiales > SG8-39 > CAITSH01. The sequence continues at coordinate 3,822 of JANXRV010000108.1, read as the reverse complement.
ATGCCCTCTTTGTAGGCCTGCTCGCGTATCTGCGCCAGATCCGCACCGTTGTGGATGATTTTTTTCACCGCGGGCGAGAGCAACAGAATCTCGTAAATACCAACGCGGCCCTGGTAGCCGGTGTTGCGGCACTCCAGGCAGCCGACCGGTTTGCAGATGTGCGTCGGACGTTTGGCTTTCCACGGCGCCACCAGGTCTTCCCATGAAATATCTTCAGCACGTCCGCCATCGTCATAGACCACCTTCTGCTTGCAGTGCTTGCACAGCGTACGCACCAGGCGTTGCGCCATCACCCCGAGGATGGTCGAGTTGAGCAGGTAGGGCGGCACACCCAGGTCGAGCAAACGCGTAATCGCGGCGGCCGCATCGTTGGTATGCAGCGTGGAGAGCACCAGGTGACCGGTCAGCGCCGCCTGCACCGCCATCTCGGCGGTCTCCAGATCGCGGATCTCGCCGACCATGATGATGTCGGGGTCCTGGCGCATGAGCGCGCGCACGCCGTCGGCAAAACCCAGGTCGATGCCGTGCGTCACCTGCATCTGGTTGAACGCCGGCTCGACCATTTCGATCGGATCTTCTATGGTGCAGACGTTGACCTCGGGCACCGCCAGGGTCTTCAGCGTCGAATAAAGCGTGGTGGTCTTGCCCGAACCGGTGGGCCCCGTCACCAGGATGATGCCGTGCGGCGCGGCGGTCATCTTGCCCCAGCGCAGCTTGTCATCGTCGGAGAATCCCAGTGCGGCAAAATCCTTGACGATGACCTCGGGGTCGAACACCCGCATCACCAGTTTTTCGCCAAAGGCGGTCGGCATGGTCGACAGGCGCAGCTCGACTTCCTGTCCGTCGGTGGTGCGCGTCTTGATGCGGCCGTCCTGCGGGCGGCGTTTTTCCACCACGTCCATGCGGCCAAGAATCTTGATGCGGCTGGTCATGGCGGCCATCACCGCCGCCGGAATCTGGTAGACCGGATGCAGCACACCGTCGATACGAAAGCGCACCTCACCGACATCGCGCCGCGGCTCCATGTGGATGTCACTGGCGCGCTGGTCAAAGGCGTATTGCCACAACCAGTCGACCACATGCACGATGTGCTGGTCGTTGGCGTCGAACTGCTTTTCCTTGCCCATCTCGACCAGCTGTTCGAAATTGCCTATGCCCGAGCGGCCGTCGCCCTTGTTCACCGCGCCCTTGATCGACTTGGCGAGGTTGTAAAACTCCACCTGATAGCGCGCGATATCGTCCGGATTGGCGATGACGCGGCGGATATCGAGGCGCAGGATCTGCTTGAGCTCCTTCTCCCACTCCTTGACGTAGGGCTGGCAGGTCGCGATCACCGCCTCGCGTGTGTTCACCTCGACCGGCAGGATCTTAAAGCGCGCGGCGTAGGCGTTGGACATCACCGTGGTGACGGCGGAAAAATTTATTTTGAGCGGATCGATATGAAAATAAGTCTGCCCCACCCTGCCGGCGAGCCACTCGGTCAGCCACTCCAGGTGCATCACCTTGCCCGGCGGCTTGGGCGACTGCCACTTCATGTCGGCAATGAGATTGAGCGGGTGATAGTCGCCACGGTGCATGCGCCGCTCGGCAATGAGCTTGTCGGCCTCGGCGCGCCCGACAAAGCCGTCGTCCACCAATCCGGCGAGGACCTCGCTGAGAGTCAGCCGGTGTTCGTCCACAGATTCGACGGCAAGCTTCAAGTCATTCCCCTGTTATGAGTGTGGAATATAGCCGCCCTCGCCTCTGGCAGCAAGCAAGGCCGCCACGCTTTGCGCTCGCATTGCACACGGGCAGACTTTACATCTTTACATCTTTACATTAGTCCGCACCTGCGCCATCCTTTGCCCCTGCCGTTTTACGGCTGCCGCTTTTACTTGTATTAACCCCACATTTTTACCACTTTTTAAACACTAAATTGGAGTCACCATGACCATCAAAGCCGGAGAAACCTTGCCCGCAGGCAAGCTGACCGAAGCCCTCGAATTCGACGAAGTCGCGGGTTGCCCCCTCAACCCCAAGGAAGTCGACGTCAGCGAAGCGACCAAGGGCAAGAAGATCGTCATATTCGGCCTGCCCGGCGCCTACACCCCGACCTGCTCAGCCAAGCATGTGCCCGGCTATGTGGCCAACTACGACAAGCTCCTCGCCAAGGGCGTGAGCGAAATCTGGTGCGTCGCCGTGAATGACGCTTTCGTCATGGGCGCCTGGGGCCGCCAGCAAAAAGCCGGCGCCAAGGTACGCATGATGGGCGACGGCAGCGCCGTTTTCGCCAAGGCACTCGGCCTGGAACTCGACCTGACCGCCCGCGGCATGGGCATGCGCATGAATCGCTTTGCCATGATCGTTGACAACGGCGTGGTCAAGCACATCGCCGTCGAAGGCCCGGGCAAATTCGAAGTATCGAATGCAGAGTCGATTCTGGAAAAGCTGTAAGAGACAATCCGTAGGCGAATAAGCAGGTCCCCTCCCCCGTCAATGGAGAGGGAATACCACGCAAAAATCATCAGTATCGCGGCACAACAGGCTGGAAACCCTCGCCAGATGCGGGTTTCCAGCCTTTTTCTTTAGCCGCATGCAAACCACGCCGCCGTTTCCAGCGTGTGGTAATTGATGTCTACCGTGTCTTCGATGTCGCGCGCATAGCCACCGGCCATGCTCACCGCCACCGCCAGCCCGGCCCGCTCGCAGGCTTCGAACACCATGCGATCGCGGTTGAGCAGCCCCTGTTTGGTCAGCGCCAGCCGCCCCAAGCGATCGTCGATATACGGATCGGCCCCGGCAAGATAAATCACCAGATCCGCGTCAGCCCGTTCCATCGCCAGCTTAAGCCCCGGTTCGAGCAAATCCAGATAGGCGCGATCGCTGGTGTCATCGGGCAGTTCGATATCGAGGTCGCCCGCCTCCTTGGCAAACGGATAGTTATTGGCGCCGTGGATGGAGAAGGTGAACACCGACTCGTCACCACGAAATATCGCCGCCGTGCCGTTGCCCTGGTGCACATCGCAATCGATGACCAGCACGCGCTTCACCAGCCCCTCTTGCTGCAACACCCTTGCCGCCACCGCGCTGTCGTTGAAGACGCAAAAGCCCTCGCCGCGATCGCGAAAGGCGTGATGGGTGCCGCCGGCAAGATTGGCCGCCGTACCCTCGTTCAAGGCCGCACGCGCCGCCGCCAAAGTCGCCCCCGAGGAGCGACGCGAGCGCTCGACCATCTGCTCCGACCAAGGAAAGCCGATGGCGCGCATTTCCCCTGCGCTCAATGTGCCGTACTTGACCTTGTCGAGATAGACCGGGTCGTGGACCAGCGAAAGTTGCGCGTCCGTTGCCGCATCCGGTACCCGGCAATCGGCCCCCAAAGCGCTGCCCAGCACCCGCTCGCGCAGGCGGGCGTACTTGGGCATGGGAAAGCGGTGTCCCGTCGGCAACGGCAGGACGAAGTGGTCGGAGTAGAAGATTTGCATGCGGATTATTGTATGGGAACACTGCGCGATGGTTTCTCTTCCCTGCGGGGAGCGGGGTCTTTCCTTTCTCTTAAGAGTCATGTTTCGTCCCCCTACGGAGAGGCGGGGTCTTTCCTTATATTAAGAGTCTTGTTTCGTCCCCCTGCGGGGGGCGACTTACTTTCTTTGCTTGTGCAAAGAAAGTAAGCAAAGAAAACACACCCCCGATACCGCCCCTTCGGGGTGCCCTGCGCTACTCGGCAAAGCGGGCCGGTCCCTGAACTCGCCCCTGCGGGGCTCAGACAACGGGACCGGACAACTCCCGCTTCCCCTGCGCACCTCGGCGGCGTCGCAGGGGCCCCGAGGTCAAGATCAAAAACAA
>JANXRV010000082.1:0-3575 GCA_025356665.1 Pseudomonadota bacterium | reverse complement strand
TCGACTCCAAACGCCGCCACTGATCATCACGCAACCATCGACGAACCATCCTGACCTCCCGCAAATATCAGGATGTAAACAGATTTCCGGCTACGTTAACAGCCCCCACCCATAAAATATTGAATGTCAACAGCCCCTAGGGCGCTGGGCAAGAATTGCATAGCCCCCCCTGAAAGTCAATCAAACGGCCGCCGCCATTCAAGCCTCCTCGCCCAGCACGACAAACCGACGCCAGGGCGTGCTGCTGATGTTGGGAGCCGCCTTTTGCTGGAGCCTGGGCGGCGTCCTGGTGCGCAAGGTTTCGGTACCCGACCCTTGGGAAATCGTCTTCTGGCGATCATTTTTCATGACGATCTTTGTCGCAACCGTGCTGGCGGTCCGCCACGGCAAGGCCACCATGATAGAAGTACGCGCCGTCGGCCCCGGTGGTCTGGTCTCGGGGCTGATGTTTGCGACCATGTTTTTTTGCTATATTTTGTCGCTCTCCCGCACCACCGTGGCCAACGCCATGGCGCTGACGGCGGTCGCGCCATTTTGCGTTGCCCTATTCGGCTGGTTCTTCCTGTCCGAGCGCATCCCGCTTCGCACCTGGGCGGCGATCCTCGGCGCCGTAGCGGGCGTGGTGCTGATGTTCGCCGATGGCATGGACAGCGGACAAATGGCCGGCAACCTGCTTGCCTTGGGCGTTCCACTGGCCTTCACGGTCAATGTCTACGTGCTGCGCCGCATGCACGCCCGCGTCGACATGATTCCGGCGGTGATGATCGCTGGCATCCTCTCGGCGGCGATTGCGCTCCCGCTCGCCTGGCCCCTCACCCCCACCCTGCCCGACATCGGACTGTTGATGCTGCTCGGCTTCGTGCAGCTTGGCCTTGGCTGCGTACTGATGACACGGGCGACACGCCATCTTTCCTCCGGCGAGATCGGCCTGTATTCGCTGCTGGAAAACGTGCTCGCACCAGTCTGGGTGTGGATAGGCGTCAATGAACAACCCCAAGAGCTCGCGCTCGCCGGCGGTGTCATCGTGATCACCGCCCTCCTCGCCAACGAATGGCTGGGCCTGCGCGCGGCCGGGGTGCCATCGGCGAATACGCAAAAATAAACAAAGGGGCCAAAGCCCCCCCGTTTATTGCAGCCCGCCCTGCCTGAGTAATACTGCGGGAATAACGGGAACTAAGGCGATTACGGGATCAGAATCAAGGACCCGGTTGTTTTACGCGACTCCAGATCGGAGTGCGCCTTTGCCGCATCCTTGAGCGGATACGTGCTGCTGATGTCGATTTTTACCTTGCCCGAGAGAACAATATCGAACAAATCCTTGGAGGTCGTCTCGAGATCGGCGCGGGTGCCGGCGTAATTGGCCAGTGTCGGGCGCGTGACATACAGCGATCCCTTGGCCGTCAGAATCCCCAGATCAACGCCCGTCACCGGGCCCGAGGCGTTGCCAAAACTCACCATCAAGCCGCGCGGACGCAGGCAATCGAGCGATCCAAGCCAGGTGTCCTTGCCCACCGAGTCATAGACGACAGGTACGCGTGCGCCGCCAGTGATGGCGTGAACCCGTTCGACAAAATTCTCGGTGCGATAGTTGATGACATGGTCGGCCCCCAGCGACTTGGCCAGCGCGCATTTTTCGTCGCTTCCGGCCGTGCCGATCACCGTCACGCCAAGGGCCTTGAGCCACTGGCAGGCGATCTGGCCAACTCCGCCTGCAGCGGCGTGCCACAACACCGTTTCACCTGCCTTGACCGGATAGATGCGCTTGATCAGGTACTGCACCGTCATGCCCTGCAGCATCATTGAGGCGCCCTGCTCGAAGGAAATCCCCTCGGGCAGATTGCACAGGCGCTCAGCCGGCATGTTGCGCACTTCCGCATAAGCGCCCAGCGGCCCGGTGCCGTAAGCCACGCGATCACCCACTTTGACATGGGCCACGCCCGTACCCACCGCCTCCACCACACCGGCACCCTCGGCGCCCAATCCGGAAGGTAACGGGTGCTTGTACAGGCCGCTGCGATTATAGGTATCGACGAAATTGACGCCCACCGCCTTGTGCCGGACCTGCGCCTCGCCCGGACCGGGCGCGCCGACTTCAACGTCCTCCCACTGCAGAACTTCCGGACCGCCTGTTTTACCGAATCGGATTGCTTTTGGCATGCTTGCTCCTGATTGAATTGCTGATTGCGATACTGACTGCGATGTCGATTGCCATACTTATTACGAAAATTGAACAACGGTACTTGTCACAGACCGTGCGCTTTGGGCCGCGCACCCAGCGTCTCCGCCTGCACCCTCAGGACTGAAAATATAAGACCGGGGCCAAACCGCTATAGGAACAAGGTAAGGACGCCAGTATAGCCATACAGCCGGTCATGGGAAATTTCGCCGTTGGCAAAAAAACCCGCCAGCGGGAAGTCACCCAACTGCTCGCGGATGATGCGCATCTCTTCGGATTTCTCACCGAACATGTTCGCCCCGCGCGCGACGCAGGCAAAGTAGAGTCCGCCCCTGGGCGGGGTCGCCGGGCGAATCTCCCCTAGCATGCGCAGCAGATCCTCACGCGCACTGGCGGCGTCGCGGCGGCAGAACATAAGCCGCGCGCCTTGTTGCGGATAGTCGCCTATGGCCACCAGCTTGTTGCGTCGATCCAGACCGGCGAGGTTACGCACCAGATAATCACCCTTGTCTGAACCCTCGACCGGCAGGCCCACATTAAACAGCCTAGCGGCTTCCTCCAGGTTTTGCGCAAACCCGGGCCCGATGTCCTCAATAAACACATCCAGTGCCGGACGGTTGTCCAGGGTAATGAGGATATTGCGGTCGCACGATGTGACCACGTGGCGCGCATCCAGCGGGGTGCAGCCTTGCGTCAGCCGCGTGGCCAGCGCGATCTCCGAAGAAAGCACCAGCCCCGAGAGGCCGCCCGAGATCACCTCATCGGCGATCTGGCAATGCCGGCCGCGCGAACTGGACAGCCCGCCAACGAGAAAGCCGCTCGCCACTTTCTTCGCCATGTCTTCGATCAGGCCGGCGACGTCGTCACCCTGCGGGTCGGCGTGCACCACGGCAAAATGCGCCGCAACCCCGCCATCGGCGGTCAGTTCCCCTGGCGCGGGCGGACGTGACTTGCCCGAGAACACGCGGAATCCGTCTTCGGGCAAAGCCGCCGCCATGACAACCATCGCCGGTTCGTCAAAATATTCGACGCCTGCGGCAAGTACGCCGACGCCCACCGATCCGACCCAGTGCGATATCCCGGTCACGGATTTGAGGTATGCGAGGGCGGCTTCGGCATCCGCGGCAAAATGATCGGTGAAGTAGAAAAAACCGACATTGGCGGCCGGCGGCAATGGCGACAGCGACTGAACGCAAGCACGCGCCGCATCCTGCCAGCGTTTTGCACCGGCATGACCGACGCGAAACAGGGTCATTTCTTTTGGCTCATATAGCGAATGATGTTGGTGGCTCATCTAGTGAGCCTGTGTAAGCGGAAACTGGTTGTGTAGCGCAGAGGCGCTGGACCAGGAGAGGCGAAATGAGGACGAGGGAATTGGCAAGGATGATCGGCACACTGG